>DASXEU010000124.1:0-5468 GCA_036489935.1 Acidimicrobiales bacterium | reverse complement strand
CTCGTCACGACCGGACATCTCACGTCGGGCGCACTGATTGCCTTCGTGCTCTACATCGACATGTTCTTCTCGCCAATCCAGAGCCTGTCGCAGGTCTTTGGTTCGTGGCAGCAGACCCGGGTGTCGGTGAATCGAATCTCCGACCTCATGCAGCTCGAAACCCGCACACCGGAACCGGCGAGCCCACAAGACATCGGACGACTACGCGGCGACATCGTGCTCTCGGACGTTCGCTTCTCCTATCCCACCGTGGAGAAGCGCCCCGAGCGGTCAGGCAAGAAGCCTCGGCGCGGGCCAGCGGATCCGCGCCTTCTCAATTCACCAGACGCGGAGTTGCGTCGACCGCCCGAAGCGTTACGCGGTATCGAATTACGGATTGCTCCCGGCGAGACGGTGGCGCTCGTCGGCGAGACCGGAGCGGGCAAGTCAACCATCATGAAGCTGCTCGCGCGCTTCTACGATCCCGATGAGGGGAGTGTTCGCATTGATGGCCACGATCTTCGCTCGCTCGACGTGCGCTCCTTTCGCCGTCAGCTCGGCTACGTGCCGCAAGAGGCATTCCTCTTTTCGGGATCCGTGCGCGACAACATTGCCTACGGTCGGCCCGACGCCGACGATGCTCGTGTCGAGCGGGCGGCCCGCGCCGTTGGCGCACACGATTTCATTGCGGAGCTCGCGGGCGGTTACCACCACATCTTGAGCGAGCGAGGACGGTCGCTCTCATCGGGCCAACGCCAGCTCATCGCGCTCGCTCGAGCCGAACTCGTGGATCCCGCGATTCTGCTGCTGGATGAAGCGACGTCGAACCTCGATCTCTCGACCGAAGCGCGCGTGTCGGCTGCCATGCAGGAAGTCTCGCGCGGACGCACGACGATCATCATCGCCCACCGCCTCCAGACGGCGAGGGGCGCCGATCGCATCGCGGTGCTGCATCAAGGCCAGATCGCCGAGAGCGGCTCGCACGATGAGCTCGTTGAACTCGGTGGTCGTTACGCCGCGATGTGGACTGCCTTCGAGATGGTCACCGGCGCGAGCGGACCTGGCGAGCGCTGAAAACCCTAGTGGGGCTGTCCGCCACCTAAGAGATCGAGGATGTGCTCAATTACGTCACTCACCGCGTCGAAGTTCTCTCGTGCGCCGTTCGGCGAGCCCGGCAGATTGATGATGAGGGCCTGACCAACGGTGCCCGCCACTCCTCGAGAGAGGCGGCCGAGCGGACTAACTGCCCGCATCGCTTCGCTCAGTCCTGGCGCGTGACGTTCAAGCACGCGGCTTGTTCCTTCAGGCGTCTGGTCGGTCGGCGAAAATCCGGTGCCACCCGTTGTCACCACGAGTCCGTGGAAGTCTGCGGCGAGTTCTAGAAGCGCGCCCGCGACGTTGCTCGCACCGTCGGCGACGGTCGCGCGACCAATGACGCGAAAGCCGCGCTCCGTGAGCAGCTCGACGAGTACCTCACCGGAGCGGTCCTCTCGGGTGCCCGCCGCGACCGAGTCCGAGACGGTGAGCACCTTGGCGTCGAACGGCATAGGCCAAGGTTAGGTCGCGTCGAACACACAAAAAAGGGGCGCTCACGAGGAGCGCCCCTTTTTGTGACGAACCGAGTTACGACGGTTGGCCCGGGTTCGTGGGAGGAGGTCCGAGGGCTTCGAGCGCGTTGGCGCGCACAATGATCGCGTTACCGATCACCGCTTGGTAGGCGAGACGCGCCTGCTGACGCTGCCAGGACGTGGTCGCCGCAGCGAGGGATGCTGCGAGAGTGCTCTGTGCCGTTGACACCGTTGCGCGAAACGCGACGTTGGCCGCCTGGATGCCGAGCACGTACGCGGTGCCGTTGTAGTTCGAAGGTGGCGCGGGCGGGTCGCCTGCGGCGGTGATCGCTGCCACTCGCGCGTTGAGCGCAGTCTCGAGCGAGGCAAGGAACGTCGCGCGCGCGGCCTGGCGTTCGACCGGGGTCGTTGCCGTCGACAGTGCCTCAAAGTACGCAGCACGAGCCGTCGCTCTCGCCGCACGATACGTCGAATTGATTGCCTTCAGGCCGTCAACATAGGCCTTCCATTGTGCGTGGAACGCCTTCCACGCCGAGATCGAGGCGCTGACCGAAGTCGACACCGGGGCCGTCGTCGTTGTCGATGTCGTCGTCGTGGTGTCGCCGTAGGCCGCAACTGTTGGCACGCTCACTCCGAGCGCCGTCAACGCTGTGAGTGCCGCCAGGGTGCGCAATTTCTTAATACTCATGAGGTTCTCCCTTCAAGAACAACCTCAGCGTACGTAAGGGGCGTGTGAGGCGGACGTGAAGAAACTGTTAGGTGCCTGAGAGCTGTCGTACAACCGGGTGTGAATGCTCAGCCGGCAGGTTTGGCCGTCGTGGTGGTGGTCGTTGAGGTCGTTGAGGTCGCTGGCGTGGTGAATGTGTCGCCCGGAGGGGTCGGACACGTAGTCGACGTGCCGGTTGCAGGCAGACCCGCTTGGAGAGCGAGCGCCCCTTCGATCATGCATTTCATGATGGGACCCGCGACGGTAGCGCCCGTCGCGCTGTAGGCCTGGAAAGGAACACTGACGGCGATGGCGATCGTCGGATTGGTTGCGGGCGCGAAGGCAATCATCCAGTCGTCCGTGTCGTTCGTCAGGTTGTTGCCAATCTGCGCGGTACCGGTTTTTGCGGCAACATCATCCTGAGGCAAAAATATGCCGTACGCAGTTCCGCTGGTGACCACGGCGTGCATGAGCGGGACGATCTGAGCGGCTTGCGACGCAGTGAGCGGTGTCTTCCATGCTGTGTCTTTGTAGCGCTGGACTACGGCACCGTCCGGTCCCGTGATTTCGGACATGAGGTGAGGGGTCATGACGACACCCTTGTTGGCGACACCCGCCGCGACGAGCGCATTTTGCAGCGCTGTGGCACTCACGTCTTCTTGACCGATCGCGGAGTACGCGAGGAACGGGGGATTCGCCGCGAGGGTGGACTCGGCCGGGAAGAACGAGGCGACGGCGCCGGGCAGGTCGATCGGTGGGACTTCGTTGTAACCAAAGGCGTTCGCCTCTGCCGTCAAATCCTGGGCTCCAAGATCGATGCCGAGCAACGCGTAGCCGGGGTCACACGATGCGGGCAACATCTCAGCGACCGTGCCCCCGCACGGCGTATCGCCGTCGTTGTAGAGCAATTTATTCGAATCGGGAAGTTTGGTGAAGACCATTTGAGGGTAGGACTTGTTGAGGAGCGCCGGCTTGTAGGCGACGACGCCCGCTGTGGTGATGACTTTGAAGGTCGAGCCCGGAAAGATTGTCTGTTGCGTGGCGACAAGTCCGAGCGGCGGGTATCCGTGAGCATCTTTCTTGTTGTCCTTCAGCCACGCCGCGGTTTGGACGCCCCGACTGGCTGAGGTGAACGGTGTCGGGTTGTAGGTCGGGTTGGAGTACAGCGTGAGGAGGTTTCCAGTGCTCGGCACGATCGCGACCACCGAACCGTCATCGCTGCCGAGCTCGGCCTGAGCCAGCTTCTGCAGCGCGGGCGAGAGCGTCAGGGTGACCGAGTCTTCCCCCTCCGTAGGAGCGAGCACTTGCTCGAGACTTTGTGCGGGGAGACTGTGCGCAGAGAGCACGCTGTTGTACTGAGCCTCGAGCGCCCACTCCCCGTACTCGGTCGACGTCCAACCGACGACGCCCGCGAAGAGAGAACCCTCGGGGTACACGCGCTTGTAGGGAGTTACAGAGTTGTGCGTCGGCTGCGATTCGGCGAGGACCAAGCCGTTGTCGGCGAGTATTTCCCCTCGCGGATACTGAACATTCGTGACGTTGTTACGCGGATTGAGTGGTGACGCGTTCAGTGCAGCTGCGTGGAACCACTGCACCCAGAGTGATTGTCCAGCGACCACCACGAACAGCACGGTGATGACGACGGCCAAGGCCCAGATCCGGCGAGACACTATTCGAACCTTTTAGGTCCACACGGGGAGACGGCGTGACAACTGATACCACGATTCTTCTACACGAGAGCTCCGTTATTGAGGCGCAGTCAGAATCCAGAGTTAAAATCGGGCTTTTGCGCGCGACGCCCAACGGCCAGCCGACGCGACTTCTGCAACGCCTATCATGCGCGGCTCCGCACCCAATCGTTAGAAGCTGGGGGCTGACGTCAGCGGATCTAACTGAGCGAGGATAGCTTCAATAGAGCTCCCTAGCTGCAACGGGCTGCTCGGATTAAAGAGCGGCCCGGCTCCATCGCGCAGCGTTTCGATCGCCATCGCGAGACCGCGGACGGTCGGCAGCGGACTCACCAGCGCGTCGGCAAGCGCGCGAATGTGAGCTTCGGCGGCGAGTACGCGGTTACGAACGAGCGGCACGACGGGGTCAAAGGGTCGACGCGGACGGCGAACCTCGATGAGCAGGTCCAGCCACGAGTCGGCGAGTCCGCGGCGGTAGTGAGCCGAGGCGAGCCGTTGAGCTCGAGCGGCGAGGAAGTGAGTCGTCGCGGGGTGCTGACCCGCCGCCAGCTTCGAGTCGAGCGATGAGGCGAACAGTCGCGCGCCGAGTCGAATCCACGGTGGGGCAAAGAATCTGTTGGTCTCGCCGACCAGTGAGTCGATCACCGAAGTGTTCGATCGGGGAGGGTTTTCGTTGGTCATGATGGTCTCCTGGAACAAAGTTCCCCCCAACCATTCAAATGGTGACGTCACGAAAAGACTCTTAATAGCGTCGTCGAAGTCGTCAAATTATCTTCATAAGCGATAAAACAGTGTGATGCGTATTCGAGGATTCTGTTGTGGTTGGTTGGAGATGGACACGAGTGGACTGATGGACGGCGTCGCCGGCAGAACTCGTGTGCCGATTCCGTCGTACCTGATCGAGCACGCTGGATCCGTCGTCGTCTTCGATGCCGGATTGCATCCTGACTTCGCCGATCATGAATCGGAGCGATACCGAGATGTCGCCACGTGGAACTTTGCCTGCGAATTGCCGGCAGGAACGACGCTCGACGCGCGCCTTGCGTCGTGCGGTATCGATCCGGGTGATGTTGACTATCTCGTTCTCAGCCACATGCACTTCGACCACGTCGGGGGCAGTGTGCTGCTTCGCGAGGCCGAGCTCGTCGTCCAGCGCGCGGAGTGGTTGGCGGCCGTTGCGGACCTTAAGGGTGAGATCTACATGCCAGCGGACGTCGATCACGAACGGCCCCGGCAGCTCCTCGACGGAGAGTGGGACATCTTCAACGACGGGCGAGTCGTCGTTGTCCCAACGTCGGGACACACGCCCGGACACCAGTCCCTGCGAATTCTCACCGACGCGGGAACAACTCTCGTGCTCTGTGGGGACTCCTGTTATCTGCGTGCGTCGCTCGAGACCTCGACCTTGCCACCGACTCCATTTGATGGTGCGGCGCAGCTCTCCGTCTTCTCTCGACTGCGCGATCTCGAGGCCGAGGGGGCTCAGCTCATCTTTGGTCACGAGCCGAGTCAGTGGCCGAGCGGACC
>DASXEU010000094.1:0-11686 GCA_036489935.1 Acidimicrobiales bacterium | reverse complement strand
GGCGCGTTGAAGTCGACGCGCACAAGCACGCGCTTACCCTTCAGGCTCTCCCATCGCTCAATCGTGGGTAGCGACCACGCCACGATCAGCGCGCCACGTAGCGCGCGAGGTCGACCAGACGGTTGGAGTATCCCCACTCGTTGTCGTACCAGCCAAACACCTTGACGAGGCACTTCGCGTCGTCAATCGGCTGAACCATGGTCATGAGCGAGTCGAACGTGCACGAGGCGGGACTGCCAACAATGTCCGAGGACACGATCGGCTCGTCGGTGTAGACGAGGTAACCCGACAGCGCGCCTGAGGCGGCGGCACGAAAGGCCTCGTTGACGGCTTCAACGGTCGTGGTGGGCAGCACTGCCGTGAAGTCCGTGATGCTCCCGACCGGGATGGGCACGCGCAGCGACGTGCCGTCGAGCTTGCCCTTCATCGAGCTCAGCACCAGGCTCGTCGCGCGCGCCGCACCCGTCGCGGTCGGGACGATGTTGACGGCGGCCGCACGTGCGCGGCGCAGGTCCTTGTGGGCAAGGTCGAGCAGGTTCTGGTCGTTCGTGTAGGCGTGGACCGTCGTCATGAGACCCGCCTCCACACCGAAAGCGTCGTCGAGCACCTTCACCATGGGCACGAAGCAGTTCGTCGTGCACGAGGCGTTCGAGATGACGAGGTCCGTCGCCGCATCAAAGGTGTCCTCGTTCACGCCCATCACAAAGGTCGCATCCGCGTCGCCAGAGGGTGCAGAGATGATGACACGCTTGGCGCCGGCGGTGAGGTGCTTTCCTGCGGCCTCACGCGACGTGAAGATACCGGTCGATTCAATGACGACGTCAACGTCGAGATCGCCCCAGGGCAGCGCGGCGGGGTCTCGCTCGGCGAAGACCTTGATGGTGCGCTCTCCGACGTGCAGCGCGCTCTCCCCCACGGTTACAGGCACGTTGAGGAGGCCCTGGGTTGAGTCGTGGCGCAGGAGATGGGCGTTCGTCGCCGTCGGCACCAGGTCATTTATCGCCACGATCTCGACGCTCGCGTCGTCGAGCGCAGCCCGCAAGAAACCTCGACCGATGCGTCCAAACCCATTAATCGCGACCCGTGTTGCCACTGGTGTCTCCTTTTTATTGATTCTCCGGCGCAGCCTCAAAGATGGCCACCGCCAATTTTTGCACATCGTGCACGAGGCCATTGCTGCCCGCGAGGTCGACGACCCGTTGTTCGACGCTCGAGGGGTCCTTCGCGAACGAGGAGCCCTCGTCGACGAGCACCACATCGACGTTGACGCCGTGGCGTTCAAGGGCGTCCAAGTGATCTTGAAGTGTGAATCCTTGGGTCTCGGGTAGTTCCGCGTGCAAGTTGGCGACGTAGACCTTCTTCGCGGTTGTGCCCGCGAGTGCCTGCGTGATGCCAGGTATCACGCAGGCGGCGATGACGCTCGTAAAGAGCGAACCGGGCCCGATCACGACGACATCGGCCCGCTCGATCGCCTCGACCGCAGCGATCGGCGCGGCCGGCCTCTCCGGCTCGACGCTGATGCGCCGAATCGCCGAGGTGCGCGCCACTTCCGTCTGTCCTCTGGTCTCGCCGTCTTCGGTGGTCGCGACGAGGACCACTCCGACGGAACTCGCGGGCACGATGGTGCCAGTCACACCCATCACCTGGGCGAGGGCCCTCACTGACTCTTCGAGGTCGCCTGTCGCGTCGATGAGTCCGACGAGCAGTAGGTTCCCGACCGCGTGTCCGCTGAGCTCGCCCACCGTAAAGCGGTGCTCGAAGGACGCCGTCAGTGGATTCTCCGGATCCGCGAGAGCGACGAGGCACTTGCGGATGTCCCCGACCGCCGCCACGTTGAGCATTGCGCGCAGACGACCCGTCGACCCTCCATCGTCGGCGACTGACACGACGCCCGTCACGTTCGCGGAGAGACGCTTCAAGGCGCGAAGCGACACGGCAGTCCCGTGACCTCCGCCGACGGCGACGAACTTCATCGGGCGATATCGCGGTGAAACACGGCGTGCTCGAGATCGAGGCGTCGACGGATCTCCTCGGCGATCGCCACGCTGCGGTGACGACCACCGGTGCAGCCGATCGCGATCGAGAGATACGACTTGCCTTCGAGAGCGAAAGCGGGGATCTGCCAGGTGAGAAGCCCCACCACGTCATTCAAGAAGTGCTGAGCGGGCTCCTGGTCGAGCACGTAGTCGGCGACGGGCTGGTCGAGCCCTGTCAGCGGTCGAAGCTCCTCGAGCCAATAGGGGTTGGGTAGAAATCGACAGTCAAAGACGAGATCTACGTCGCGCGGGATGCCGTAGGTGTACCCGAAGCTGACGAGAGAGACGCGCAGCGATCCGAGGGAGTCGACGTCGGTGAACATCTCGACGATACGCCGGCGCAGCTGGTTGGTGTTGATCGAACCGGTGTCGATCACGAGGTCGGCGGCGTCACGCAGCGGCGCGAGCAGTTCGCGCTCCCCCGCAATCGAATCAGCGAGTGTCGAAGCCTGCAGGGGATGACGGCGACGGTTTCCTTCGAAGCGACGAATCAAGACGTCGTCCGGTGCGTCGAGAAACAGGATCTTCGCGTCTTCGTGGGCGCTCTTCAGGTCGCGCTCCACCTGGAGCAGCGTCTCGGGTTCGAGTCCAGCCGCTCGACCGACGATGAATGCAACGCCCACGTACTCGCGGGTACCAGCTGAGGCGAGCTCGCCCGCACTCACGACGAGTTCAAGCGGGAGATTGTCGATGACGAACCACCCGAGGTCCTCGAGCGCCGCAGAGACGGTCGAGCGCCCGGCCCCCGACATGCCCGTGACCAGCAGTACATCACTCATCGTCGCTGCCCTTCGTGGGTCGAGGCGCCGTCGGCGCACGTAAATGATCGTAGAGCCTCGTCGCGACGTCACTCGGCAGCCACGCGAGCGCCTCCAACTCATCGAGCGTCGCTTGGCGCAGTGCGTTGAGTGACCCGAAGGTCCCCAGTAATCGATCGCGACGCGCGGGACCGAGGCCCTCGACGCCCTCGAGTGACGAGGCGACCATCGAACGCCCACGCTTCGAGCGGTGAAACGTGATGGCGAAGCGGTGCGCCTCGTCTCGGATGCGCTGGACGAGGTAGAGCGACTCCGAGCCTCGTTCGAGCGCGATCGGCACGGAGCTTCCGGGCCGGTAGAGCAGCTCTTCTCGTTTCGCGAGCGCCGTGAACTCGACGAGTCCGAGGAGCCCGAGCGATCGAGCCGCCTTTTCGGCGGCGTGCAGCTGGGGGAGCCCGCCGTCGATGATGATGAGGTCCGCGCGACGAAACTTGGAGCTGCCCTGGTGTTCTTCCCAGTGCGACAGACGGCGGCGCACCACCTCTTCCATCGCGCCGACGTCATCGTTCCCAAGCACTTCGCGGACGTTGAAGTGCCGATAATCGCGCTTGATCGGCAGCGCATCTTCGAATACGACCATCGAGCCGACGTAGTTGGTTCCCTGGAGGTGGCTCATGTCGAAGCACTCAACGCGATAAGGCGGCTGCTCCAGACCGAGTGCCGCGCCGAGCTCTTGCAGGGCCCGGGATCGCACGTTGTGGTCAGCCTGACGTCGCAGCGAATCGCGCTCGATGACCGACTGCGCGTCGCTCGCCGCCATCTCGACCACGCGACGGCGCTTTCCACGTTGGGCGAAGGTCACCTCGACCGGTCGTTCGCGCACGCTCGTGAGATAGGCCGTCACGAGCGGCGTCGCCAGGTCCTCGCTCTGGACCACGACCACGCCCGGCACCGACTCGGCGTCGAAGTAGAGATCGGTCATCACGTTCTCAAGGATCTCCTCGTCGTCCTCGTCCATGGATCGATCGACGAGGTGCACACTGCGACCGATCACGCGCCCGAATCGGACACGAAAACGCACGAGCGCAGCCCGACTCCCCTCGCTCGCAATGGCGATCACGTCGAGGTTCGAATGATCGTCGAGCACCACGCTCTGCGCACTCGCCGCACGTTCGAGCGCCTCGAGGCCGTCGCGCGCCTTCGCCGCCGCCTCGTAGTGCTGGCGCTCGGACGCTTCGCGCATCTGATGACGAAGCAGATCACGAAGCTGGCGCACGTCGCCTTCGAAAAACCGCGCCCAGGACTGCACGAGCTGCGCGTAGCCGTCCTTGTCGATGTGACCAACGCAGGGTCCTGAGCACTTGCCGATGTCATAGAGCAAACAGGGGCGACCGATCCGCTCCTGGTAGAGGTACTTGTGCTTCGAGCACGAGCGCAGCGGAAAGGCCTGCAACAGCTCGTCCATCGTCACGCGCAGCGCGCGCACGTCGCCGAAGGGACCAAAGTAGCGAACGCCTCGCACGTGCGACGCGCGCGTGATGTAGGGCGCAGGAAATGGCGTGCGTGCATCGAGCGCCACGAACGGAAAGCTCTTGTCGTCCTTCAGGCGCATGTTGTAGCGCGGCTGGTTGTCCTTGATCAGCTCGTTCTCGAGAATCAACGCGTCGAGCTCATTCGGCGTGACGATCCACTCGACCGACGTCGCGTCCGTCATAAGCAGCTGCGTCTTCTGGCTGAGCGCCGCCTCGCGCTGGAAGTAGCTCGAGAGACGTTGGGCGAGCACGCGCGCCTTGCCGACGTAGATGATGGTTCCCGCCGCGTTGCGAAAGAGATAGCACCCGCTCTGTCGGGGTATGCCTGAGGGCTTCTCGAGCATCAGGCTCGACCGTGGCCGGCGAGCACCTCTTTAAGAACTGTTCCCGTCGCGGTCTCCAACGACGCGATCGTCTCGGGCGTGCCTTCACCCACGACGAGCCCGCCGCGGCGTCCCCCTTCGGGACCCAAGTCGATGACCCAGTCCGCTGTTTTGATGACGTCGAGGTTGTGCTCGATCACGAGGACGGTATTGCCCTGATCGACCAGGCGGTGCAGCACCTGCAGGAGTCGGTTCACGTCTTCGAAGTGCAGCCCGGTGGTCGGCTCGTCGAGCACGTAGAGGGTGTGGCCGGTCGGGCGTCGCGCGAGCTCGGTAGCGAGCTTCACGCGCTGGGCCTCGCCGCCCGAGAGCGTCGGTGCGGGCTGTCCCAAGCGCACGTAGCCGAGCCCCACGTCGAAGAGGCTCTGCACGTGGCGCAAGATGAGCGGCTGGCGCTCGAAGAATTCGAGCGCGTCCGCGATCGACATGTCGAGCACGTCGGCAATCGACTTACCTCGATAGAGGATCTCCAGGGTCTCGCGGTTGTATCGAGCACCGTCACAGACGTCGCAGTTGACGTAGACATCGGGCAGGAAGTGCATCTCAATCTTGATCGTGCCGTCGCCGGCGCAGGCCTCGCATCGCCCGCCCTTCACGTTGAAGGAGAACCGACCGGGCAGGTAGCCGCGGATGCGCGCCTCCTGAGTCTCCGCGAAGAGCTTGCGAATCTTGTCGAACACGCCCGTGTACGTTGCCGCGTTTGACCGGGGCGTGCGCCCGATCGGCTGCTGGTCGACCGCGACGACCTTGTCGAGGTTCTTCACACCGAGGATGGTGTCGTGCTCAGCGACCGTCGTCTTCGCGCGGTTGATCTGACGCTCTAATGAGGCCAGGAGAATGGCGTTGATGAGTGAGGACTTTCCCGAGCCCGAGACGCCAGTCACCGCGACGAAATCGCCGAGGGGCATATCGACGGTGACGTTCTGCAGGTTGTTCGCCCGCGCGCCCTTGATCGTGAGCTTCTTCCCGTCACCCTTTCGCCGTTCGGTGGGTACCGCAATGGACTTCTTCCCCGAGAGGTACTGACCGGTGAGCGAGTGCTCATTCTGCAACAGCGCCTCGTAGGAACCGGCGTGGACAACCTCGCCGCCGAACTCGCCCGCTCCTGGTCCGATGTCGAGCACGAAGTCAGCCAATCGAATGGTCTCCTCGTCGTGTTCGACCACGATCACGGAGTTGCCGAGGTCGCGCAGGCGCTCGAGCGTCGCGATCAGTCGACGATTGTCCCGCTGGTGCAGACCGATTGAAGGTTCGTCGAGCACGTAGAGCACGCCAACGAGGTAGCTGCCGATCTGGCTCGCGAGTCGGATGCGCTGGGCCTCGCCGCCCGAGAGCGACGCGGACGCGCGACTCAGGGTGAGGTAGTCGAGTCCGACGTCGAGAAGAAAGGTCAGTCGCTCGACGATCTCTTTGATGACTTGGTGGGCAATCGCCTCTTCGCGCTTGGTCAGCTTGAGCTTCGCGAAGTAGTCGATCGCTTCGTCGATGGTGAGCGAGTTCACCTGGGCGATGTTGTGGTCGTGCACGCGCACCGCCAACACCTCGGGCTTCAGCCGCTGACCGTGACACGTGGTGCACTCGACCTCACGCATGTACTGTTCGGCCTGCTCGCGCGACCAGTCGCCGTCGGCGTCGTTGCGTTTACGCTCGAGCCAGTCCACGATGCCGTTGTAGGTCGTTTCGTAGGTGCGCACCCGTCCGTACCGGTTGCGGTACTTCACGGGGATCGCTTTCTTCTCGACGCCGTAAAGGATGAGCTTGCGGTCCTTCGCCTTCAGCTTCTTCCACGGCGTGTCGACCGAAAAGCTGCCGAGCGTGGCGATGCCCTCGATGAGACGCTCGAAGTACTTGAACCGGGCTCCGGCCCACGGTGCGAGTGCTCCTTCGGCGAGCGTCAGCGTCTCGTCCGGCACGACGAGATCGGGCGCGACTTCGAATCGCGTGCCCAAGCCGGTGCACACGGGACAGGCGCCGTAGGGCGAATTGAAGGAGAAGTCACGAGGTGCGAGCTCGCTGAAGCTGATGCCACAGTCACTGCACGCCATCTTCTCAGAGAACTGCACCATCTCGTCGGGGTCGAGGAAGAGGAACTTGACAACGCCCTTCGTGAGCTTGAGGGCGGCTTCTACCGATTCGGTGAGACGTTGGCGGTTAGACGACTTCACCGTCAGTCGGTCGAGCACCACGTCAATTGTGTGCTGCTCGTAGCGCGCGAGGGTGAGCGAGTCACGCTCGGCGAGCTCCATCACGACGCCGTCGACGCGCACGCGAGAGAAACCCTGTCCGGCGAGCTCGTTGAGGAGCGTGCTGTACTCTCCCTTTCGGCCTTCGACGACCGTCGCGAGCACGAGGAAGCGCTCGCCGTCGGGGTGTTCCAGCACCTGATCGACGATCTGCTGGGGCGTCTGGCTCGTGATGCGGTTGCCGCAGTTGGGGCAGTACGGCACGCCAATGCGAGCGAAGAGCAGACGCAAGTAGTCGTGGATCTCGGTGATGGTGCCGACGGTCGAACGTGGATTGCGCGACGCCGTCTTCTGGTCGATCGAGATCGCGGGCGACAGGCCTTCGATGAATTCGACGTCGGGCTTGTCCATCTGACCGAGGAACTGGCGAGCGTACGCGGAGAGGCTCTCCACGTACCGGCGTTGGCCCTCTGCGTAGATGGTGTCAAAGGCCAGTGAGGATTTGCCCGAGCCCGAGAGCCCCGTAAAGACCACTAACTGGTCGCGCGGGATCTCGACGGACAGGTTTTTCAGGTTGTGGACCTTTGCACCCTGGATCCGAATCGACTTAGACATAGGGGGAATCTACCGGTTCGGCATCATCGGTCAGGCTCTTCGCGGGCACCACCATTTGGCGCTGCAGTGTCTGGAGCGCATCACGCAACACGGCGGCCTCTTCGAAGCGCAGCTCGCTCGCCGACTTCAGCATCGCCTCTTCGACACGAGCGATCTCGAGGCTCAGGTCGTCCGGCAGGAACTCCTCGAGCGAGGAGATGCCGTGCTGCTTCGCGGTTACCTCGCGCGGCGACTCGCTTCGCAAACGATTCAAGATGTCAGCGACGTTCTTCGTCACCGTCTTTGGCTCGATGCCGTGCTCTTCGTTGTAGGCGATCTGCACCTGGCGACGACGCTCAGTCAACGAGATAGAGGCGCGCATCGAATCGGTCATCCGATCGGCGTAGAGGATCGCTTCGCCGTTCGCATTGCGCGCGGCGCGACCGATCGTCTGGGTGAGGGCGCTGCGCGAACGAAGGAAGCCTTCCTTGTCCGCGTCGAGGATCGCGACCAACGACACTTCGGGCAGGTCCAACCCCTCGCGCAATAGGTTGATGCCGACGAGAATGTCGAACTCCCCGAGACGAAGTGATCGCAGGATCTCGATGCGCTGAATCGTGTCAATGTCACTGTGTAAGTACTGCACCTTGTAGCCGGCCTTCGTGAGGAACGTCGTCAGGTCCTCCGCCATGCGCTTCGTGAGCGTGGTGATCAGTGCGCGCTCTCCGCGCTCCACGACCGCGTCAAGACGGAGGCGCAGGTCATCGATCTGGTTATTTGTCGGCACAACCGTGACCACGGGGTCGAGGAGACCTGTCGGACGAATCACCTGCTCCACGATCTGATCGGAGTGCTCGATCTCGTAGGGCCCCGGGGTCGCCGAGACAAACACCATCTGGGGCACGAGCTCCATGAACTCGTCGAAGTTGAGCGGGCGGTTGTCGCGCGCGCTCGGCAGGCGAAAGCCGTGCTCAACGAGCGTGATCTTCCTCGCCTGGTCTCCCGCGTACTGGCCCCGCACCTGGGGCACCGCCACGTGTGATTCGTCGATGACGACGAGAAAGTCTGAGGGAAAGTAGTCGAGCAGCGTGAATGGCCGCTCACCGGGCTTGCGCCCGTCGAGGTGCGCGGAATAGTTCTCAATGCCCGAACAGACGCCGGTTTGCTCCAGCATTTCGAGATCGTGTTCGGTGCGCGAACGAAGACGCTGTGCCTCGAGGAGCTTGCCCTCGGACTGGAACAACGCCAACTGTTCTTGCAGCTCGATCTCAATCGTGCCACACGCTCGCTGCAACGTCTTCAGGCTCGTGGCGTAATGCGACGCCGCAAACAGCGTGAACTCGTTGACCTTGCCCCGACTCTCCTGGGTGACCGGATTGAAGAACGAGATCTCCTCGATGACGTCGTCGAAGAACGACACGCGCACCGCTTCGTTGCTGTAGGCGGGCTGCACTTCGAGCGTGTCGCCCTTCATGCGGAACGTGCCCCGGTCGAGTACGAGCTCGTTGCGGGTGTACTGCATCTCTACTAATCGGCGAAGCAGTCCGCGCTGTTCGAAGCGCTCTCCGACTTCGAGGGGCAGCATCCGTTCGCGATATTCGAGGGGCGAGCCGAGTCCGTAGATCGCCGACACGGAGGCGACGACGATGGTGTCGCGGTGCGTGAGCAGCGACGAGGTCGCGGCGTGGCGCAAGCGATCGATCTCCTCGTTGATGGAGCTGTCTTTTTCGATGTAGGTGTCTGTGCGCGGAATATACGCCTCGGGCTGGTAGTAGTCGTAGTACGAGACGAAGAACTCCACCCGATTCGTGGGCAACATCTCACGCAGCTCTGATGCCAATTGCGCGGCGAGCGACTTGTTGGGCTCGAGGATGAGCGTCGGGCGCTGAACTCGTTCCACGAGCCACGCAATGGTTGCTGTCTTGCCGCTCCCGGTGATGCCCTCGAGTGTCTGATACCGCAGGCCGTCCTCGACGCCCTGAGTCAGCTTCTCAATCGCCGTGGGTTGGTCGCCCGCGGGTTGGAAAAGAGATTCAACGAGAAAGTCGGTCACGGGTGCGCCTGATCTTCGAGTGCCTCATCGACCTGCGCGTACAGCTCCTCAAGGCTTCCCTCATTCCAGATGACGCGATCGGCAAGCGCCGCGCGGTCGTCGTTGCTCTCCTGTACGGCGAGTCGGGCACGTGCATCCTCGCTGTCGAAACCGCGAAGCGATGTGAGCCGCTCCACTGCAGTGTCGGGACCGGCGAGCACCGCCCACACCTCGTTGAGTCCCAGCGCTGCACGATGCTCAGGGCGATAGAGGGGTATGGCGATAAAGACGGTCTCGCCGGCGGCTGCCGCCGCACCGGCGACAAGCTCGTCGCCAACGTAACCATGGGTGATGTGATTTAACCGGCGCAGCGCGCTGGTGTCGTGAAAGACCACGTCCGCTAAGAACTTTCTGTCGATGTTGCCCTCGGGGGTCAGCACGGCGGTCCCGAACGCGTCTTGCAGGGCACGCCACGCTGGTTGGCCCTTTTCGACCACGCGCCGAGCAGCCTCGTCGGCGTCGACAACTGAAAAACCGAGGGAAGAAAGTCTATCGGTGACCGCCGTTTTCCCAGCACCGATCCCTCCCGTGACCGCGATCCTTTTCACGTGACCACGGTACTTGTGGGCTGTCACATGAACCCCGTTTTTCCCCCTGTGCCAAGTTCGCGAGCCCGCGTTCAGTAGTGTCCATAGACAGGTCTCCGAGGGGGAAACTTGGCCCGGTATTTATTGAAGCGGCTGATCATGCTGATCGGCATCGTCTTTGTCATCACCGTCGGAGCCTTCTACCTCATCCACCTGTTGCCCGGGGATCCCGCGACGGTCATTCTCGGCACCGGCGACAGTCCCGAGAACCGGATCAAGCTCTATAAGCTCCTCGGGCTCAACAAGCCCGTCATCGAGCAGTATTTCGTCTGGATGAAGAACATCCTGCACGGCAACCTCGGGACGTCCTTCATCTCTGGTACGTCGGTCTGGAGCACCATCAAAGAGGCGCTCCCCATCGACGTCGAGATAATCGTGCTCAGCCAGATCCTCGCCTTTGCCTTCGCCCTCCCAACGGCGATGCGAAGCGCCCGCAAACCCGATGGGGTGCTCGACCGAGTTTTGAGTGCGGGGAGCTTCACGCTGCTCTCCATCCCCTCCTTCGTCCTCATCGTGGTCCTCGTACTCGTCATCGCCATCAAGCTCGGGGTGCCCCACACGGGCGTCTCGTCGTACGTCACATTGGGCACCGACTGGATCGCCAACCTCGAAAGTCTGTCGTTGCCCGCGATCACACTCGCTATAGGCAGCTTCGTCGTCTACTACCGAGTGCTGCGCAGCGACCTCATCGCGACACTGCAAGAGGAGTTCATCACGATGGCCCGCTCGAAGGGCATCAGCCAGCGTCGCATCATGTGGCGCCACGCACTCCGACCCTCCTCGGTGGCGCTGCTCGGCACGGCGGGCGTCAACATCGGCGGTCTCCTCGCGAGCGGCTTCATTGTCCAGTACCTGTTGAGCATCCCGGGGCTCGGATACCAGCTCCTCGCCTCCATCGGAAAAAGCGACTACCTCGTCGTCCAGGGCATTGTGCTCGTGGTCTCGGTCGGCGTCATCCTCATCAACTTCGCCTGCGATCTGCTGACCTGCTTCGTCGACCCGAGGATCGTCCGTGAGTAATTTCTTCGTCAACGAGCTCGTTGAAGAGGTCGCGGTGCAGAGTCTGCCTGAGCGCAAGAAGCGCCTCGGCGTGCTGTTCTGGATCTGCGTCGGCTGGCTTGCCCTCAACGCATTCGGCGCAATCTTCGCTAACGTGCTGCCGCTCCCGAATCCTCTCACGCAGAACTACAGCGCGGTCAACGTCGGTCCTTCGCTCCACCACTTGCTCGGCACCGACGACCTCGGTCGCGACATCTTCTCTCGCATCGTCTACGGCTCACGGGTCTCGATCGAGGTGAGCCTCGGCTCGATGCTCATCGGCTTCGGAGTTGGCGCCCCGCTCGGCATGCTCGCCGCCTACCGGCGCGGACGATTCGACACGATCCTCTCGACGGGGATGTACGTCTTTCTCGCCTTCCCCGCCATCATCGCGACGATCGCCGTCTTATCGTTCTGGACGCCGCGTTCGCTCGTGAAGATCATCATCGTGGTGGGCGTCGCCGCGATCCCCCTCGTCTACCG
>DASXEU010000072.1:0-3195 GCA_036489935.1 Acidimicrobiales bacterium | reverse complement strand
GCCGTGAATGACGTCTGAGGACGTCAGGTTGATGTGCACGTTCTCGTTCGCGGGCATCACCATCTCGGGATCCTGGGTGGTCTGACCAATGACGACAACGTCGTGGCCGGGGTACGTGAACTTCCAGCCCCATTGGAAGGCATTCACATCGATGGTGACTGCAGTCTTAGGGTTGGAGACTTCCTTATTCTCGACCACCATGGTCGCGGCGAACAGCCCGAGCACGATGAGGACCGGGATGATTGTGTAGGTCAGCTCCAAAGGAACGTGGTACTGAGACTGCTTGGGGATGTTGTCGCCGCGGCGGCGGTAGCGAAAAACAGCCCAAATAATGAGAACGGTCGTGATGCCACCAACGATGACGGCCCCGATGGAGAAACCCTGCCAGAGGTGATACACGGACCGCGAGCTCGAGGTAGCCCCGGGGGCGGCGCCGAAAGTCGGAACGGTGCATCCCGCAAGCGCGAGGGCGGCAACCGGGAGCGCAACAATACGTCGAACACGACGCCAACGGCGCGTGCGGACTGAGACTCCCTGTGGGGGCAGGGTAGAGGGTTCCACAGGGAAAACCTTAGTCATTTTTTATAGTGTCTTGAATTCGTCGAGCGCGTCGATCGCCCAATGTCGGCGCGGATTTTGACGGATGTTCTTAGACGATTTCGCCGGTCGTCTCTCGCTCGGCCCAGCGAAAAACGCCACGCGACATTGTCGACGTTGCCTTCATTGCGAGTGCGGCGAACACTCGTTGGCGCACGCGTTGCACTCCCTCGTCGGCGGGTGTGGCGAGCCACGCCATCTCCGCAAGATGCCCCGCGAGTCGAAGTTCCTCGTCGGCCCCACTTTCGAGCAGCTCTTCTGCACGTTCGGCGAGTCTGGTCGCGCCGCCCGCCATGTCCGCAACCTCGCGAGCGAGCGAGCGGTCATTCGCGGGACGTAAGTGTGCAGGGTTCCCGTCCCACCATCCGCCGTACAACCGCCAAATGTTGCGCACGATGAACTCCGGCTCGTCGTAGAACGGCTGAAGGTACGGACGGTCAGCAAGATGACGTGGGACGACGACGCTCGAAATAGTGTCAGCGAGACGCGCGCCTTGATTCATGAGGGCGAGCGTCTGTTCGACCAGGCTCTCCAAATAGTCGGCGGTCTCGCCGAGAGCCTGGGCGATCCGCGCACGTCCAAAGACGGGAAGCCCGTGTCCGGGCAGGAGAAACTCTGCATCGAGGGACGCCATGCGTCGAAGGGCGTGGGCCCATTCCAGCGGATAGCGCTGGACTTTCTGGGGGTTGCCCGCGTTGGGGCTGTTCCAAATGAAGAGATCGCCCGAGCAGAGGACGCGGCGCTCGGGGAACCACGTCACCGTCGCGTCGTCCGTCTCGCCTTTTTCGTGCTGGAGACGAAACGTGCTCGATCCGACGTGGAGTTCATGTGTCGTTTCATATGTTTCGTCGGGAAATCGATACTCAAGGGGCCACTCGAGCGCGGCGACGGCGAACTGTCGCCGGTTGATGACCTGGTTGTAGCCCGCAGTCATCACGTAGCGCTCAAAACGCTGGGGGAGGTGACGGTGCGCGATCACGTGCGGAGCGCGCCAGCCATTGGTCGCCGCTTCCTCGTCGAAGGGGCCAACGCCAAAGACGTGATCGATATGGCCGTGGGAGTAGATCGCGTTGCGCAGCGGTTGATCGCTCCACGAGCGGACTTCGCGGTACACATGTTCGGCGGTCATGATCGAACCGGTGTCCACCATGACGAGGCCGTCATCAGTCGCGAAAATGCTGCAGTTGCCGAAGTTCGGCAAAAAGGCGACTCCGTCGGTTATTTCGGCGAGGTGGCCGATTTGACCCAGCGGATTGCTCTTCTGCGTGGGGTCTTCGCCGCGCCAGAGGCGGTCGGCCAGTTCAATGATGTCCACTGAACTATTTGTCGGACTCGGGCGCCTTCGTCTCGCTTGCGTCGGTCGCCTGTGTGGCTCCCGAGTTCTTGCCGTCCTTTAGGCCCTTTTCGAATTCAGTCTTCGCGCTGCCGAGGTTTCGAGCCAACTTCGGTATCGCGGCGCCCCCAAAGATGAGTACGGCGACGATGATGACCACGACGATGAGGTCCGGCCCAAAAATATCTCCAAGAAACACGATCATCTCCTTCGACGTGTCTTAAAGGCCACAGTAGTGCTCGCGGAGATGAGTAGCGCGGCGACTGGTCGCGATGGCCCTCACCAGGCTCGGTCAGAATGTTCGGATGCGTGACGAAGAGGTGCCCACAGCGCCTCGTGAGACGTTCCGTGATGCCCTCAGCGTGGCGCTGACCGTCGGGTCCTACGGTGTCGCCTTCGGCGCCGCCGGGGTGTCTGCTGGGTTCAGTGTCCTGCAAACGTGCCTTTTTTCTCTAGTCGCCTTTACCGGGGCGAGCCAATTTGCAGCGGTCGGCGTTATGGCGGCGGGCGGATCCGCGCTGAGCGCGATCGCCGTCGCGGCGATGCTCAGCACGAGGAACACGCTCTACGGCCTTCAGATGGCCCCGCGCCTACGCGTGAAGGGGTTCCGTCGGGTCGCGGCCGCACACCTGACGATCGACGAGTCGACGGGGGTCGCCCTCACCCAGGTGCCGCGGGGCATTCGTGCCGTGCGACAGGGCTTTTGGCTGACCGGTGTCGGAGTGTTTCTCTTCTGGAACATCTTCACGCTGGTCGGGGCGTTCGGAGCAAAGGCGCTCGGGAATCCCGCTGCCTGGGGGCTCGACGCTGCCGTACCGGCCGCGTTCCTCGGCCTCCTCTGGCCGAGACTCACGAGCAACTTTCTTCGCGTGGTGGCCGCCTCGTCGATGGTCTTCGCGCTGCTCGTGACGCCGTGGCTCCCCGCGGGCCTTCCCATCATCGCGAGCGTGCTCGTCGCCTTCGTGTTTGGCTGGGCCGAGCGATGAGCGCCGCCACGTCGTGGACGGTGCTTGCGGCGACGTGCGTACTCTGCTTCGCCATCAAGCTGCTCGGCTACTACATACCTGAGGCGTGGCTCGCGCACCCGCGCTTGCAGCGCATTAACGCTCTGATCCCCATCTCGTTGCTGAGCGCGCTCGTCGTCGCCGAAGGTCTCGTCACGAAGACACACATCGTGCTCGATCATCGTTTGGCGGGACTCGCCGTCGCACTCGGCTTACTCTTCGCGCGAGCGCCGTTTCCCGTCGTCGTGGTGGGTGCCGCCG
>DASXEU010000045.1:0-6231 GCA_036489935.1 Acidimicrobiales bacterium | reverse complement strand
CGCTCAACGGGATCTCGCTTCCCCAGCTGACATCACCATCCGCGCTAACGCCTTCGTTTACTCCGTTGCCCACACTGGCGTTGCCCGCACTCACGTTGCCATCGATCTCTTCAGGCAGCCTTCGCCTGCCCGCGTTGAGCGTGACGCCGTCGACATCGAGCGGGGTTAGCAAGATCGTGCATCCGCGGGTGAAGGAGAGTTCGTCAGTGCACTCCTCTGCCGCGCCGCACGCAAAATCCACAACGAGCTCCGCATCCGTGAGTGGCTCGACGATTCCGGTGGGTGCGCCGCAGACAGGCTTTGGAGGAATGGCGGGGTCCAATCTGCAGCTCGTGATGGTTTTTGGAGCGTTGCTGCTTGCGCTATGTGCGGGGTCTCTCGCCATTCGCTCGCGTCGGATCCAGCATGGCTGAGAGCATTCCCATGGTTGCGATCACCCACTTGCGCGGCGCAGTGCGCGAGTGGGTGTACTGGACCATTGCCATCATCGCGCTTGGCGCAGGAGCGCTGATGCTGTGGGCGCCAAGGTCAGCGACGCAGACGCCTGCGGTCCAAGTGCTGTCGATTGCGCCGAGTCAGCCCGCGAGCTCCGTACCGACGTTTTTGAACGTGCCAAGATCACGACCCGTCGCGCTCTCAATTCCCTCGATTGGTGTTGACACGAGCGTGGGCGAGCTCGGGCTGCAGGCGGATGGTGAGGTTGAGGTGCCGACGACCACTCGCGTCGTGGGCTGGTACCGCTACGGCGTGACCCCAGGGCAAGTGGGCTCGGCGGTCATTCTCGGCCACGTTGATTCGTACCTCGGGCCCGGTGTCTTCTTCGACTTGAAGACGGTGAAGGCGGGAGACTCTCTCGATCTCACACTCGCAGACGGCGCGCGCGCCCGATTTGTGGTGACCGAAGTCGTGCAGTATTTGAAGACTGCATTTCCCGATCCACTCGTCTACGGTGCTCACGGCACGAGCCGCTCACTTCAGCTGGTGACGTGTGGGGGCGTGTTCGATCATGCGACCGGGCACTATCTCTCCAACGTGGTTGTCTATAGCCACCTCGAACGGATTGTGTCTCCTCAGCATTCGTAAAACGTGAGTGGGGTATCGTTCGCCTGACGGGGCGGCCTCAGGGAGACGTGCTCAAGTTGGGTTGACGCCACGAGAGAGACCGAGGTTGACGTGAGCGAAAACGATGACCACAAGTCAGACGAAGACGAACTGCAGCCCCACGCGGGCGACGCGTCGCGGGCTGACCGAAGCCTCAGTCCCCATCAGGGTCGGGAACACTTTCGGCACACGAGAATGTCGGCGGCATGGGTCAGCGTGGTCGTGGCCATCATTTTTGGCGTAGCGCTTATTGACTTCATCGCTCAGAACACACGTGATGTGCGAATCGACTTCTTCTCGGTCAGCGGACGCATGCCCATTGCCGTCGCGCTCCTCGTCGCGGCGCTCTCGGGGGCGATCGTGGTGGTAGCGGTCGGTATAGGTCGCGTCGCGCAGCTTCGTCTCACGATGCGACGTCAGCGCCGTCGACACGACGCCGAGCACGGAGTCGAGGGCTAGCGCGACCCGTGCAGCGGTGATGCGACATCCGTAGAGTGGCAACCTTTCCAGTGACGATGCAACGCCGCCTGAAGAGTTGTTTGCGAATTGGGGAGAGAGTGAGAAAAATATCATTTATCCTCATCGGAGCCGCTCAAGTTTCTCTCAAAAAACCTCATGCCGGATCGGAGGACGCACGTAACTTTCAGTAAATATAGGGACTTTGTGCGGAATCATGCGGTGCCAAAGGGCCTTCGGTTGAAATTACGTGAATGCAAAAAATGTAATTGTGCTGTATAATTACTACTTAGGTACCGGTTTTCAGCCTCGTCGAGATTGAACTTAATTCGGTCTCGAGAGCTGTGTGTCGTATGCGTACGATCCCTGCATCAACCACTCATGGTTTATCTGCGGGGACGTCCCCCCGCCACCTCACTGAACAGCGCGGACTCTTGAGAAGTCGTCGCAGTACGAAGGGGCTCGCGATTGGAATACTTGGCGTCGTCACCTTCGTCGGCTTCGCGGGCAGCCCTGCCTTTGCCGCAGCGACGGCGATCAATCTGGGTGGGGCAACGCCGTACGCGGTTGTTGCGGGTACAACGATCACGAATACAGGAAGCTCGGTCATCACGGGCAACATCGGGCTCTCCCCGGGAACCTCCATTACGGGCTTTCCTCCTGGCCTCGTCTCTGGAACGACGGGCGCCGCTGACGCGACTTCGCTCGCTGCCCAGACGTCCGCGACCGCGGCCTATGGCGTGGCGGCGGGCGAGACACCCTTTACGACAGTCGCAGGTGGGGACATCGGTGGCACGACGTTGAGTCCGGGCGTGTACGAGGCGGCGTCGGCCATGCAACTCACGGGTCCTGTCACCTTGAATGCCGGGGGTGACGCCAGCGCGGTCTTCGTCTTCCAGGCCGGTTCGACGTTGACGACCGCTTCTGGCTCATCCGTTGTGCTCGAAGGGGGAGCGCAAGCCTGCAACGTCTATTGGCAGGTCGGCAGTTCGGCCACGCTAGGGAGCACGACGTCCTTCGTCGGAACAATTCTCGCTCTCGCTTCGGTGACGCTGAACTCGGGAGCGAGCGTCAACGGCCGACTTTTGGCTCAGACCGGAGCGGTCACACTGAACGACAACATCATCACCGTTCCGACCTGTGCTGCTACGTCCGGGACGACCACGACAACAGTGGCCACAACGCCGGTGGTTGGGGTCACCACCACAACCAAGCCCGCGGGCACGGCTTCTACAGGCACGGCTTCCACAGGCACGGCTTCCACGGGCACAACGCACCCGGTCACGAAAAAGGGTCGCAAGGGGACGACGACTGCGACTACCACCCCAGGTTCGACGGTCACCATCGTTCCGGTAGGCGCACCTGCGACGGGCGAGGGCGGCACCGCTGGATCGGGCTTCTCACCACTGGGCCTAATCGGTCTTGGCGCCATCACCATCGCCGCGGGAGCAACGTCGATCGCACTTCGCGAGCGTCGTCGTCGCTGACACGGCGATGACGAACGAGACTCCAGGCGCACGTACGCGACGTCGTCAGTGGGTGTGTTGGAGCATCGCGGGTGCGGCGCTTGCCGTCGCTGTCGTCGCGCTCGCGGGCACAATGAGGACCACTGGTCCGAGCGTGGTCGTGCTGTCGCACACCGTGTCGATGCCGAGACAGGCGCAGAGTAAGCGGGCGCCAACCATTGCGCGCTCGCGACCTCTGCGCCTGATCATTCCGTCCCTCACGATCAACACGGTCGTTGGCGTCTTGGGCTTGCAAGCGGATCACCAAGTGATGGTGCCGACCAATACGCACATCGTTGGCTGGTACGACGACGGTCCTACCCCGGGAGAGGTCGGATCGGCCGTCATCCTCGGGCACGTCGACTCGTTCACGGGGCCCGGGACGTTCTTCTACATAAAGAACCTCAAGGCGGGCGACGCGATCACCGTAAAGCTGGCGGACGGCATCGTTACCCACTTCGCAGTGACCAAAGTTGTCCAATACTCCAAAACAGCTTTTCCTGATCAACTCGTCTACGGTTCGCACGGCACGCGATCCTTGCAACTGGTCACATGTGGAGGCACATTCGATCATGAGACCGGCCACTACGAGTCAAACATCGTGGTCTTCAGCCGATTCGTGAGTTCGTCGTCGCCCAAACAGTAAACGCCGTTGCATTAGGGGCGACAAATCGTCACGGGCAGTGCACGTTTCGATGTTTGAGCGAACCTAATATCGGAAATACCTTGGGCGAAGCGCTAGATCTCGATGACGCGCGAAAGCGCTATCACTTTGCTCTCGCTCCAGAAGACTACGACCGACTTCCGTTCTACACTGCGCTGTTGCGCGAGCTCGAGAGCGACTCGCTCGCTCTCGAAATGCTCGCGAGCGTGCGTCACGAACAACGCAATCCGATGCTCGTGCTCGCGGCGTTGCATCTCGCGGCGCTCACCGGTCACGACGTGCTCGGCCCGATCTACGACGAGGCGCGTCACGGCAGTCTCGAAGATTGCGAGGGCGCGGCGCGGCGGGTGATCGACGTCATACGGTCGAATCCCGACATCGTGCGGGGTCAGCTCTGGCGCTCCACGCAGACCAACGAACCGGGTCGCAGCGCCGTCATTCAAGCCGTGGTGCGCGATATTGCCGATGACCTCGACGAGATCAATCTCATCGAGGTCGGGGCATCTGCGGGCATCAATCTTCACTTCGACAAGTTCCCCGTACGAACAGCTGACGACGGACACCCTTTGACACTCGTGTGCGAGGACCTCTCGCCCGTTGACCGATCTGGCGTCATGCCGCGCGTGCGCACACGCATTGGCATTGACCCCCAACCGCTCGATCTCGACAACGAAGCAGATCGCTTGTGGTTGAAGGCGTGCTTGTGGCCCGAACAGCGACGCCGCCACGAACGATTGGACGCAATTGTTGATGCACGTCCGTCGTGGCCGCACGCCACCATGCTGCGCGGAAGCGCGATGGAATGCATAGAGGACGCGTTCTCACTAATTGACAACGACGTGATGACGATTGTGATGAATACATGGAGCGCGTTTTATTTCACGCCTAGCGAGCGCATCGCGTACTTCGAAGAGATAGATCGTCGATGCGCGAAGGGCAACGTCGCGTGGATCTCGATGGAGTCAACAATGGTGAAGTGGCCGGACGTAGAAGTCGACGAAGCAGCGCATCATCGCGCTGCATCGCAGGTAATATTGATGCGTCCAAGTTCGGCGCCAGTCGTGTGGGGCTGGTGCCATGCGCACGGGCGGTGGTTGGAGCGAACTACAGATTCGTAGTTCGCGAATGGAGCCCGCTAGCGCCACGCTAAGCGATCCGAAAAACGACTCGGCGCTGTGGAAAAGATGCGATTAAGTGGTTGGTATGTAAACCGCTCGCGCCAAATTTGGTGGATAAGTGTCCCAAATCTGTTTATAAGTTTGTGATTTCCCTCTTCGGCCTTGGTGCGGAGAAAAAAGTCTGGCACAGTATCACTCGTAGTTCACGTAGCACCTGCCAACGATCCAACGAACCGCAAGGTAAGAAGGAAGTGGGGGGATGAGGGGCCTCGCAAGAGGAACGGATTCCTTCCAACGGGTAGCGGAGTTCGGTCCGTTACACGGAACTGGCGATGACGTGAAGTGCCTGCCGTCAAAGATGTTCTGTCCGACACGGAACATAATTGGCGTGCCTCGGAAACCCCGAGGGGCGGGTGAGTTTCGGCTCACTGGTCACTCGGGGTTTTCGGCCGTCTGGGGTCGAATTCCTCAATGTATCCAGTAGCGACGAACGGTTTCCACTTCGCCGCAGCTTGGCGGAGATATCGAGTCGAAGACGCCGCCGTTTCGCTCAATCGTTCGGGCCGACGCGACGTTATCTTCGTCGCACGTCACGAGCACGGCATCAACGCCTTCGGCGCGAATGACCACGAGCGCCTGGCGCAAGATCTCCGTCGCATAACCCTTCCGGCGGTGCGCCGGTGCCACACCGTAGCCAATGTGACCACCACGCTCAGAGAGAAACTCGTTGAGTTCGTATCGAAGCGACACCCTGCCGATGACCTCGCCGTCGACGTCGGCAACGAGCTGACGACCGCGCACTTGATATTGCGAAAGATGTCTGCCGCGTCGCTGGTCTTCGATTGACGAGAGAAACGCAGACCACGACATGCCCGACTCCCAGCCGAGCAAGAAGTGAAAGTGCTCAGGCAGCATCGACTCGTGTATCGCGACGGCTGCTGACTCATCGTTCGTTCGATACGGGCGAAGTCGAAGCGACATTGACTCAGATTATCGGCATGCTTCTCGTGCGCTCGCCGTACGGGAAGGCTCTCGTCAAAACAGTGACTGCGGTTCGACTCGTTCGATCAGTTCGACTGGTTCAGCCAGCTCGGGTCCGTCGTTCTTTACCGAACCAACAGCCGTGTTGACGCCGTGGTGCGTGAGCGTGCCCGCGGGTGCGGGGCGTAACAGCAGCCGACGTTCGTCAGGTCCGTGCTCGACGATGTTGATCCACGTCTCAACGTCGTCGGGGTTCAGCACGACAGGCATACGATCGTGAAGATCCATGTCCTCACTCGGCGAGGTCGTGATGATGGTGCAGGTCGCGAGGAGATCGGCATTCGTGACGGCGGCGTCACGCCAGTACTCGTAGAGGCCCGCGAAGAGCAGCGGCTCTTCGTCAACT
>DASXEU010000031.1:0-15327 GCA_036489935.1 Acidimicrobiales bacterium | reverse complement strand
GTCTCGCTCCAATGGACTGCTGCTTCGTCGCGTCATCATGGGCGCGGTCCTGTTAAGCGGTCTCAAATACGTTGGTTTCACGACGGACGCACTCGGTGTTGCGGCCGTCGTGATCGCCGTCGGCGTCATTGCGCTCGGCGTACGCGACCTGCGCCACCCGAAGGATGACGCGCTAGTAGCCGAACCGGTCGAGGACGTCGTCCCGCTTCTGCCATCCCGGCTCGACGCGGACTCGTAGCTCGAGGTAGAGCCCTTCGGGCAGCTGGCGCCGCGCCGCGATGCCCACGTCTTTCAGCAACTGGCCACCCTTGCCGATGACCATGCCCTTTTGACTCTCGCGCTCGACCAGAATCTCGACGGTGACGTGCGGCCATTCGAACTCGCTCACTCGGCAGTGAATCGAGTGCGGGAGCTCTTGCTTTGTCTTGCGAACGAGTTGCTCTCGCACGAGCTCCGCGATCCACGTCGCCTCGGTGACGTCAGAGACTTCCTCGTCGGGAAAAAGGAACGGTGATTCGGGCATCTTGTCGAGCAGATACGCCATGAGCGCCTGGGTTCCTTCGCCGGTCTTTGCAGAGACCGGAAAGTATTCGATATCGGCCGCGAGACTGATCCGCCCATTCTCGCGTGCGACCTCTTCCACCGCGGCAGACACTTCGAGCAGTTGGGCGGCGACGGCTTCACGTCCGGGTCGGTCGATCTTGTTCACCACCACGACGAGCGCGGGACCGCCGCGAGGTCGCCCCTGGGCGAGCATGGTCTCGATAACGTGCCGGTCGCCTGGTCCGATCGCCGCCGACGCGTCGACCACGGCGAGGATGACGTCGACGCCATCGGCCGCGGAGCGCGCGGTTTCGTTCAGTCGACCCCCGAGCGTGGTGCGGGGACGATGCAGACCCGGCGTGTCGACGAGCACCACTTGAATGTCGTTCTCGGTGAGGATGCCGCGCACCGCGTGCCGCGTCGTATTGGGTGAGGCGGCCGTGATCGTGACCTTGGTCCCGACGAGCTGATTGACGAGCGTTGACTTGCCAACGTTCGGACGTCCGAGGACCGCGACGAAGCCCGCGCGACTCACGCGCCACCCCCGATCGGCTCGACGAGCACCTCTTCAATTCGACGTCCATCCATTCGTGTCACCGTGAGACGGTAGCGCTCCGTCGTCAAAACATCGCCAACGTCAGGGACGCCGCCCTTTAAGTCGAGCACCAATCCCCCGACGGTGTCCCAGCCGTCCTTGGGCAGCGCCAGGCCGTACTCGTCGTTCGCGTCGTCGATATTAAGACGCCCGCTCAACTCAATACCCCCTTCGACGGTGCGTTCCGCATCGTCGTCGACCGGATCCGACTCGTCCGTGATCTCGCCCACGAGCTCTTCCAAGATGTCCTCCAGCGTCACGACTCCCGCCGTACCGCCGTACTCATCGACGACGATGAAGAGGTGACTCTTCACGTGACGAATCTCGCGCAAGAGCGAGGCGACGCGCTTCGTTTCGGGGACGAAGTGCGCGACGCCCATGTGCGCGCGCACGTGCGACGACTCCTCGCCGTTGATCACGAGTCCGGCCAGGTGACGCAGATTCACCATGCCCACGACGTCGTCGATCCCTTGACCCAGCACGGGCAGGCGCGAGCGTCCGCTCTCGATCGCGAGGTCGAGCGCTTCGCGGATCGTGGACGACGCGTCGATGCCGACGATGTCGATGCGTGGAATCATCACCTCTCGAACAATGGTGTCGCCAAACTCGATGACCGAGTGGATGAAGTTGCGCTCATCGGACTCAATCGCTCGATCCTCGTGAGCGACGTCGGCCATCGCGAGCACTTCAGACTCGGTCATGCGCGGCCTCTCCTCGTTCCCTCCAAAGAGCGAGATGACACTGTCGGCAACGGCGAGGAGCACGACCGAGATCCAACGGATTGGCCAGAACCGCAGTATGCGTCCGACGACAGGCGCGCTCGTGAGCGCCGCCTCGTCAGGGTGCTGAACCGCAAAGTTCTTCGGGATCGCTTCGAAAGCGACGAAGATGACGATGACTTCCCCCGCGGTTGCGACGAAGACGCCCGCCGCACCGAACAGGTGACCGGCAAGCACACCGACCATCGTCGCTGAGACCAGCTGACAGACGAGGACGAGGAGCAGGAGCGGATTCAAGAACTTCTCGGGAGCCTCGGTGAGGCTCACGAGTGCCTTCGCACCGTGGCGGCCTTCGTCGCGCAGCGAACGAGCCCGCGACTTGTTCATGCGGGTGAGGGAAGTCTCGGCCATCGCGAAGAATCCCGACAGCATCAACAAGATGAAGACGGCGAGCGTGAGGTAGGTGTCGCTCGTTCGCCAGGCGGCTGCGATCACGATGGCGTGGCGCGGTAGTGGCGAGCGAGCAGTTCGCGTTCGCGCGCCTCCATCCGTTCGCCCTCTTCGTCAATGACGTGGTCCCATCCGCGCAGGTGCAGTACACCGTGCACCACGAGCAGGGCCACTTCGTCGTCGAAGCTCACTTCGTGGTCGACCGCGTTGCGCGCCGCCACCGCCGGACAGATCACGATGTCACCGACCAGCTGGGGAATCTCGGGCATCGGCGGCTCGCCGGGTCCGGCACCGCCGGCGTCGGGCACTCGCCCCGAGGGCTCGGGTTCGGCGTCGATGGGAAAGCTCAGCACGTCAGTCGGACCGGAGCGGCCCATGAACTGCTGGTTGAGATCAGCGATCGTCGGCTCGTCAGTGAAGATGAGCGAAACCTCGGCCGCCCCGCGGACGCCTTCGTCGGTGAGGGCCCCGTGCGCGAGCGCCACCCAGCGCTCGAGGTTGATGTCATGATCGTGCTGCTCGTCGGCAGCGTAAATATCAATACTCATGTCGAGCGTTCGTACGCCGCCACGATGTCGGCCACGATGCGATGGCGAACGACGTCCTTCGTGCCAAGGTGAACGAAGCTGACGCCCTCGACGCCCGCAAGGATGCGCTCGATATCGAGCATGCCGCTGCGCTTGCCATTGAGGTCGATCTGAGTGACGTCGCCCGTGACGACCGCTTTGGAGTTAAAGCCGATGCGCGTCAAGAACATCTTCATCTGCTCAGGGGTGGTGTTCTGCGCCTCGTCGAGAATGATGAACGAGTCATTGAGCGTGCGCCCGCGCATGAAGGCGAGCGGCGCCACTTCAATGGTGCCGTTGCCGATCAAGCGCTGGGCCCCATCGGCTCCCACCATGTCGTAGAGGGCGTCGTAGAGCGGGCGGAGGTACGGGTCAACCTTGGCCATGAGGTCGCCGGGCAAGAAACCGAGATTCTCCCCCGCCTCCACGGCCGGTCGGGTGAGCACGATGCGTTGGACCTGGCGTCGGTGCAGGGCCTGGACTGCTTGCGCGACGGCGAGATAGCTCTTGCCGGTGCCTGCGGGTCCGACCCCAAAGGTGATGATGTTGGTATCGATGGCGTCGGTGTAGCGCTTTTGACCGGCCGTCGAGGGCCGGATGGTCTTACCCTTCGCGCCTCGAACGACCTCGTGACGCAGCACTTCACTCGGGCGCAGGTCGTCCGCGACCATGTCGATGGTGCGCGCGACCTTCGTCGGGTCGAGGGTCTGACCGCTCTCGAGGACCAGCACGAGTTCATCGAAGAGCCGAAGCACCGTCGCGGCGTCAGGTCCGGTGACCGAGATCTGATTGCCTTGCACGCGGATCTTGGAGTTCGGAAACGAGCGCTCGACGACACGCAAGTGCTCGTCACGCGCCCCGAGCAGCCCCGCCATCAGGTGGGTGTTTGCCACGTACGTCGTCGTCGTGAGGGCCTCGTCGGCTCTCGCTTCTGAGGTCATCCCGGGGGCCAGGTCATGCGGCGCCCACCGAGGACGTGGACGTGCAGATGACCCACCGTCTGGAGGCCGTCTTCGCCGACGTTAAAGACCAATCGATAGCCACTCTCTTTGACGCCCTCGACTTTCGCGACTTCTTGTGCGAGGAACATGAGGTCGTCAAAGACCTCAGGATGTTTCGTCGTGACGTCATTCACGCTCGTGTAGTGACGTTTCGGCACCACCAGGACGTGAACCGGCGCTTGCGGGGCGATGTCGTAGAAGGCCAACGAGTTGTCGGACTCGGCCGCCACCTTCGCGGGAACTTGGCCCGCGACTATTTGACAAAAGAGGCAGTCACTCATCTAGTGCTCTCATCATTACCCATTTCCTACGCCGTTCAGCGTAAATCCCCACCCACCAGCCTGAAACGCAAGCAATGCGGCGCCCAGCACCCCGGCCGTTTCGGCGCGCAAAACGGTCGGACCGAGTCCCACGCGTCGATGAGCCGAGTCCCATTCGTCAGGTGCCCAACCGCCCTCGGGACCGACGGCGACGCTCGAAAGACCACGCCAATCCCCTGACGCACCGAGGTCGCAGACGGCCACGTCGCCCGGCACGTTCGCGACGGCGATGGGATCGTCCACAATGACGTCGTACGTGCGCCGGCACTGACCGGCGGCTTCGGTGACGAGGCGGCGCCAGCGCGCAAGGACCTTCTCACGGCTGTCGCCCTTCATCTTCACGACCCCGCGCTGGCTCATGAGCGGCACAATCCGTCGCACGCCAACTTCGGTCGCCTTCACGACGGCCCAGTCCCCATGGTCACCCTTCAAGGGAGAGAGGTAGAGGGACGTCGCGGGCGGCTCAGGGTCGAGGTGCACATTGCTCACTCGCGTCAATCCCTCGCTGTCGACGACGCAGATCGCCCACGAGCCGTTGCCGTTCGTCACGACAATCTCTTCGCCGTGTCGCGCGCGGAGGACCTTACGAAGATGGTGCGCGCTCGCCGCGTCGAGATTCGGTGTTTCAACGTTGTCGACGCGAAACTGTCCGACGGCGGCCACGCGTCGTGGCCACTCGAGATAGGTCACTTCTTCGCCTTGCGGCGGTGAAAGAAACCGCCCTGGGGTTCGCTAACCACTTCGTTGCGGTGCTCTGCCCACGTGCGCAGCAGCTGCTCGGACTCGTCGTCGAGTGCCGTAGGCACGTCAATGACGAGATGAACGTAGAGGTCGCCGCGACCTCGGCCGTGCAAGTGCTCAACGCCCTCGTGGCGAAGCCGGTGCACTGTGCCGTTGGCGCTCCCCGGTTCGACGTCGATCGCGACGTCGTCCTTCAGCGTAGGTACGGAGATCGCCGCGCCGAGGACCGCTTGACTGAAGGCAATGTGCGCTTCGTGATGCAGATCGTCGCCGTGGCGCTCAAATCGCGGGTCACTCTCCACGCGCAGGTGCACAAAGAGTCGTCCATTCGGACCGCCGCGTAGACCGGCAGGACCTCGGTTGGCGAGACGCATCGTCGAGCCGTCTTCCACGCCAGCGGGTATGTGGGCGCTTAGGGTCACGCTCTGGGGACGACGGCCGTCGCCGTGGCAGTCAAGGCACGGCTTTTCGATGCGCGAACCCATTCCCTGACAGCGCGGACAGGTCTGAGACGTGACCATCTGGCCAAGAATGGAGTTTCGAACCCGGCGCACCTCGCCACTGCCCTGACACTCCTCGCAGGTGATGGGTGAGGTGCCGGGCGCGCAGCCCGAACCGTCACACGTGGCACAGCGTTGGGGCAAGGTGACCGTGACTTCGCGCGCCGCACCAAAGGCCGCCTCTTCCAAGGTGATGTCGATCGAGACCTCGGCGTCCGGGCCGGGCTGGGGACCGCGACGAGCCTGGCCGCCCGCGACGCCCCCAAAGAACATGTCAAAGATGTCCTGCACCGAACCAGCACCGAAGGGGTTGCCGCCCGCGCCCGCGCCCACATCCGACCCGAACCGGTCGTAGTTGGCGCGACGCTCGGGGTCCGAGAGAATCTCGTAGGCCTGGGAGACCTCTTTGAATCGGGTCTCGGCCATTGGATCATCGGTATTGGCATCAGGATGGTATTTACGCGCCAAGCGCCGGTAGGAGGTCTTCAGCTCCTCAGGCGTGCAGTTCGAGTCGACCTCAAGAATCTCGTAGAGGTTGGTATTAGCCACGTTCGTCGCCCCCAAAATGTGCGGTCAAGTGCTTCGACACGGCTTCCGCGGCGGCCATTACCTCGCGGTACTTCATGCGCGTGGGGCCAAGCAGCCCCACGGCGCCAACATTCTCGCCGTCGAGCGAGACCGGTGCCACAATGACGGCGCACGACGACAGTGGTTCGTACCCGTGCTCCGAACCAATCGCGACCGAGACGCCCTTGTCGAGAATGTCCTCAACGAGCGTCACGACGAGCAGCTCTTGCTCCAAGATGCTGAGTACCTTGCGCACGGTCTCGACGCCCTCAAAGACCTCGGCCACGCGAGAGGATCCACCGATATAGACCTGTTCGCCCTCAAACGTCGGCTGTTCTGCTCGCAATACCGACACCGCCTCGCGGACGAGCTTGGCGACCGTGTCGGCGCGACTGGGCACCTGCACCTTGGTCTCGAACGTCGTGCCAATGAGCAGTGCGTTCAATTGGCGCGACGCTTCGCGGACTTCGACGGGCGTCGCCTCGTAGCTCGCGAGCACGCTGTGTTTCGTCACCGATCCATCAGAAAAGACGGTCACCAGCAGGTGGTGACGCGCGTCGAGGTTGACCAGCTGCACGGAGAGAATCGACGCGTGACCGCTCCCCGAGCCGACGACAACCGAGGTGTAGTTGGTGAGCCGGCTGAGCAGCAACGACGTCTGTTCCAAGACGTCTTCGACTTCGCCGCGAACGTGGGCGAAGAACTCGCGGATCTGGCGCTGCTGGGCCGGGCCGAGGACGCCCGCCTCGAGGTGATCGACGAAGTAGCGATATCCCTTGTCGGTCGGCACCCGGCCGGCCGAGGTGTGGGGCTGGGCGAGGTAGCCCTCGCGCTCGAGGGCGACCATTTCGGTGCGCACGGTCGCCGGGGAGACGGCGAGATCCGAGGTCGCCGCCACAGAGCTCGAGCCGACGGGCTGGGCCGTGTCAATGTGCTCGACCACGACCGCCTCAAGGATGGTCGCCTTGCGCGCGTCGAGGTCGCTGATGGGCTGGGGTGGGGACTTCACTCGCCGGGCCATTGCTCTCCTTGTTAGCACTCGATTTTACCGAGTGCTAACCATTCCGACGCGCCGTGCGTAAAGTAACGCCGTGGACACCTTCCATGCCCCCGAACGTCAGCACGTGCCCAACTCCGGGGACGAGCGCCTCCAGCTCAACGCCTGGCTCGACTTTTACCGTGCGACGTTGCTCGTGAAGTGCGACGGACTGAGCGTCGCACAGCTAAAGACCCGACCCTTTGCGAGCTCTTCGCTCTCGCTCCTCGGAATCGTTCGTCACATGACCTACGTCGAACAGCTCTGGTTCGAGACGGTCTTCACCGGCGCCGACACCGCCGCCTACTACGTGACCGCCGGCGACAACGACGCTGATTTCAACGACCTCGAGAGCGACGCCGCCGAGACCGTCTTCGACCTCTACCAGCACGTCGTCTCGGCGTCGAGCGCGCTCGCAGCCGGCCATTCGCCCGACGAGATCGCGAAGAAGCCCCGTCGCGGTCGCGAAGTCGATCTGCGCTGGATTTACCTCCACATGATCGAGGAATACGCCCGACACTGCGGTCACGCGGATCTCATCCGCGAAATGATCGACGGTACGACCGGGTATTAATTCAACTTCCTATTGGAAAATGGGATGACGTTGACGAAACACTGACCTTCTGTTGTCTCACGATTGAGACACTGATAGCGATGGGTTGTCGGGGTTCCTAGCGAAGTGTCAACACAGGGAATCCTGACGACGAAAACTTCGTCCTGGGCGCGCCTCGGCCAACGGACCCGCCACCCGTATCGACGGTGGTTCCTCGCCGTCACCGCCCTCTTCATGCTCGGTGCAGCGACGTCAATATACGGCGCAGTCGCCATCACGAACTCGGGCAATCAAAAGGTGCAACACGCGTTCACGACGTCTTCCGCCGAGATCACCGACGTCTTGAAGCTCTATGTCCACCATCAACTGGACCTCATCACGTCGGTCGAATCGTTTCTGTTTGGCAATCAACGACCCACCAGCGCACAGTTCACCGCGTGGACCAAGGCCGTCGATATCCTCGGTCACAACAAGGACCTGGATGAACTCGGCGTCGTCTACTACGTGACCGCCGCGCAGCTCCCCGCGTTCGTGCGCGAACAGGACTCGACAACGTCGACGCCCTTCGTCGTGACGCCCGCGGGTACGCGCCCCTACTACTGCTTCGCGGCGATGGGCATCGTACGCCCCGAGTCCGATACGCCGCCGCAGGGCTACGACCTCTGCAGTGGATCAGAGGGTCCGCTGATTCTCTCGGCGCGCAGCGATGGCGACGGTGACGTGGTGCCTTACACCGCAGGCGGCGTCAAGCAGCTGGCCTTTGAGACGCCGATATATCGCGGCGGCGTCACGCCCACATCGCTCGCTGGCCGTCAGCGCAACTTTCTCGCGCTCGTCGCCCTTACCGTCGAACCGAAGATCATTCTGGCGTCAACGCTCGAGAACTACCCCCACATGGCCGTCAACCTGCGCTTCAACGGCACGACGAAGCCCGTGTTCACGAGCGGCGTCGCGCCGAAGGGAGCGGCGCGTATCGCGGTATCGCTTGGTGATGGGTGGACGGTTGACGTCCTCGGGCGAAGTAGCGGTGGCGGACTGTTCTCTAACCGAAACGCCGTGTACATCCTCGTTGGCGGTCTCGTGCTCAGCCTCGTGGTCGCCATGCTGATTTTCATGCTCGGTACCGACCGGGCGCGGCTCCGTCGGCTCGTCGACGATCGAACCGAACAGCTCAACTTTCAGGCGACCCACGACATGCTGACGGGCCTGCCCAACCGCACACTCATCCTCGACCGTACCGAACAGCTGCTCACTCGAAACCGTCGAGCCGGCACGTACGGAGCGGCGCTCTTCATCGACCTCGATGACTTCAAAAACGTCAACGACTCCCTCGGCCACGAGGCGGGCGACCGTCTGCTCGTCCTCGTTGCGGCGCGCATGAAGGCAGCGCTTCGCGAAGTCGACACGATCGGGCGTGTGGGGGGCGACGAGTTCGTGGTCCTGCTCGACGGCGGTGAATCGATGGGCGCCCCTGAAGTCGTCGCGCAACGCCTGCTCGACGCGATGCGTGATCCGTTCGAACTCGACGGATCGTTGCTGCCGCTTATCGTCAATACGAGCATCGGCATCGCGGTCGGTGACCGTCCCACCGGGAGCGTCCTGCTGCGCGACGCCGACGTCGCTCTCTATCAAGCCAAAGCGAAGGGCAAGAACAAGTTCATCTTCTTCGATCAGAAGATGGAAGACGCGATCGGACATCGGCTCGCCCTCGAGTTCGACCTTCGCTCGGCGCTCTCGGATCACCAGTTTCGACTCTTTTATCAACCGCTCTACGCGCTGGCCGATCTCACCATCGTCGGCGTTGAGGCGCTGTTGCGCTGGGACCACCCGAAACTCGGCCTCCTCGGACCCGACGAGTTCATCCCCGCCCTGGAGCGAACCGGACAGATCCGCGACGTCGGTGCCTGGGTGCTCCACGAAGCGTGCGCGCAGCTGGCGCTGTGGCACGAACGTGGCGACCCGCTCTATCTCTCGGTCAACGTGTCGGGCCGACAGTTCGACGACCACGCGCTGATCGAACAGATACGCGGAGCGCTTGCCGTGAGCGGTCTTGAGGGCCACGCGCTCTGCATCGAAGTCACCGAGACCGCGCTCATGCTCGACATGGCCTCTGTCGTGCGCGATCTCGGGACGATCAAGAGCCTCGGCGTGAGCATCGCGATCGACGACTTCGGCACCGGGTACTCCTCGCTCTCGAGCTTGCGCGAGCTACCGGTTGACTGCATCAAGATTGATCAGTCCTTCGTCTCGAGCATTACGACCTCCGAGGAGTCAATGGCGGTCGTGCGCACGTTCATTCAGCTCGGCCGCGATCTCGGACTCCGGACCGTCGCCGAGGGTGTAGAGACGTTCGATCAGATGGATCTGCTTCGAGCGTGCGACGTCGACTTCGTACAGGGCTTCCTCTTCTCGCGACCTCTCGAACCCAAGGAGCTCGAAGCGCATCTCTTAGAGCCGCGTCGACCCGCGAGGCCGAATCCGGCGCCGCCGCGACCCCAGCAACTGGACTAGCTACTCTTCGAGCTTGAGTGCGGCGACGAACGCCTCCTGGGGCACTTCCACGCGCCCGAGGTTCTTCATGCGCTTCTTGCCCTCTTTTTGCTTCTCGAGGAGCTTGCGCTTTCTCGTGATGTCCCCGCCGTAACACTTGGCGAGCACATCCTTGCGACGAGCTCTCACGGTCTCGCGCGCGATGACCCGCCCGCCGATCGCCGCCTGAATCGGCACTTCGAACATCTGGCGAGGAATGAGCTCCTTCAGACGTTCGGCCATCTTTCGTCCGTAGTACTCGGCGTTGGAGCGGTGCACGATCGTCGAGAACGCGTCGACGGGTTCGTGGTTGATCAGGAGGTCGACGCGCACTACGTGACTCGTGACGTACCCCGCAGGTTCGTAGTCGAGCGAGGCGTACCCCTTGGTGCGGCTCTTCAGGGCGTCAAAGAAGTCGATCACGACTTCGGCCAAAGGAATCCGGTAGCGCAGCTCCACGCGTTCGGTCGAAAGGTATTCCATCTTCACCATCTCGCCACGGCGTGACTGACCAAGCTCCATGACGGCCCCGAGATACTCTGCGGGCGTCAGGATGGTCACGTCGAGCATCGGCTCGTCGACGTGGTCGAGTCGACTCGGGTCAGGCAAGTCGGTGGGGTTGTCGACGAGAAACTCGGTGCCGTCGGTGAGAAAGGCCCGATAGACCACCGACGGTGCGGTCGCGATGATGTCGAGATTGAACTCGCGCTCCAAGCGCTCGCGCACGATTTCCATGTGCAAGAGGCCCAAGAATCCGCAGCGGAAACCGAACCCGAGCGCGTGGGAGTTTTCCGGCTCGTACGTGATCGAGGCGTCGTTCAGCTTCAGCTTGTCGAGCGAGTCGCGCAGCGCCGCGAGGTCGTCGCCGTCAATCGGGTAGATACCGCAAAAGACCATGGGCTTCGGATCCAAGTAGCCATCGAGTGGAGCCGTGGCCGCGCGGCGCGCCTCGGTGATCGTTTCACCCGAGCGTGCTCCACCGACGTCACGAATGCCCGCCACCACGTAACCAACTTCGCCCGGTCCGAGCACTGAGACCTTCAACATGACGGGGGTGCGGATACCGATCTCTTCGAGCTCGTGATCCGTGCCCGCGCGCATCATGCGAATACGGGTGTCGTCGTGCAAGGTGCCCTCAAGCACCCGGATCGAGCTGATGACGCCGCGATACTGGTCGTAGTACGAGTCGAATACAAGGGCTCGAAGTGGCACGCTCGGATCGCCCACGGGGGCGGGAATGCGTTCGATGATCGCGTCGAGGAGCTCCGGCACACCTTCGCCGGTCTTTGCCGAGATCGAGAGAATCTCGCCCGCGGGAATACCCAGCACGCGTTCGAGCTCGTCCTTGCAGCGTTCCGGGTCCGCTGCGGGCAGGTCGATCTTGTTGAGTACGGCCACGATCTCGAGATTGTGCTCGATCGCCTGGTAGCAGTTGGCGAGTGTCTGCGCCTGAATGCCCTGGCTCGCATCGACGAGCAGGACCGCGCCCTCACAGGCGGCAAGTGACCGTGAGACCTCGTAGCCGAAGTCGACGTGCCCGGGGGTGTCGATCAGCTGAATGAGGTGATCGCGGTAGCCAACGCGCACGTTTTGGGCTTTGATGGTGATGCCGCGCTCGCGCTCGATGTCCATGGAGTCGAGGTACTGGGCGCGCATGAGCCGGGGATCGACCGCGCCGGTGATCTCAAGGATCCGGTCCGAGAGGGTCGACTTGCCGTGGTCGATGTGGGCGATAATGCTGAGATTGCGGATCTTTCGCGAATCGACAGTTGAGGGAGTGCTTGCCACGGTCACCCAAGGTTAATCGCCCCCCAAATTGGCCAAAGTGGAGAGGTTCGGGCGTCCTCTGGTAGCATCGATAGGCCCGCAGCGGAGTGCTGCAACTTAGAACGAGGTTGTCTTTCGTGGCGAATATAAAGAGCCAGATCAAGCGCAACAAGCAGACCGTGGTGCGTCACGAGCGCAACAAGGCTGTCAAGAGCGAACTGCGTACCCGCACGAAGAATGCTGTCACGGCGGTCGGTACCGAGAACGAGGCCACTTCGTTGCGCCTCGCGATCAAGCGCATCGACATGGCCGCTTCCAAGGGCATCATCCACAAGAACACGGCTGCGAACAAGAAGAGCGGCCTGATGAAGCGCATCAACGCGCTTCGCCAAGAGGCGTAACTAGCGCCTTCGCGCACCGAAGCTGAGTCGCGCGAGTCGGGCGACCAGCACCTCGATGACCGTTAGTTCGGTGACATCGAGATCACTGTCCAGATCTTTTCCTCCGTAGCTCACGCCGCCCTTCAATGCGAGATCCCCTTCGGTGATCCAGTGCACCGCCGTCGTCAGGCGCTCGGCACCGAGCCGCTCCGACATCTGCAGCGATTTGCCCGCCGGAAAGGCGTTGATGCCGAGGAGTGTCGCAGCCTCTTCTTTGGTTCGCGCCTCGCTCCCCTCGAGCGCACTCATGTTGAGATAGTGACGCTGGAGCATGGACACGATTTGCAGGCCGGCACGCTTGCGAGATTCAAGCATTCGACGGGCAACGACAATGGCCTTGGTCGCATCGCCCGCGTCGATTGCGTCGGTGAGATCCCAGACCGGCACGTCACCCGCGTCGCCGAGGTAGGGCTCGACTCTGGTGAAAATGAGCGGCGCAGAGCCGTAGATCGACTGCAGGGTTCGCGCCAAGGCGTCGACGCGCGCCACATCGTCGCCTACTTGTTCGGCGACCTTTTGGGCCGTCGCATGGTCGATGACGACGCGGTACTCGTCCATTTTCGACTTCACGAACGCGACGCGATCGGCAACGCGGGATCCGACGTTGACCTCCACCACTTCTTGGGCGGCCTTCACGAGCTTGTTCGATTTCGCCCCGACGACGGCAAGGATTAACACCGTGCCGGGTGCGGGTTGCGCCATCCACCGCATCAACTCGGCCACCTCGTCAGCGACGAGTGACTGCGCATCGCGCACGACCACCACGCGCCGCTCGACAAGAAACGGCGGAGTGTTGAGCGCTTCCATGATGCGCGGGAGCGTCGACTCCCCTGAGGTCAACGTCACGTCCTTCGCGGTGAAGTCCTGCAACGCGAACGAGGGATCGAGGTCACCGAGCGCCATCGCCACGGCGTTGTGCACGGCGTCGTAGACCATGGTCGCGTCCGTGCCAACGACACACAAGGTCGCACTACTCATGACGCCTCCGAGAGATGCTCGAGCGCGTCACGCACTCGGACCGTTCCTACCACGTCATGAACTCGCACGATACGACACCCCAGTGAGATCCCAATGGCCGTCGCGGCGTGCGAGGCGCTCACTCGATCTCTTATCTCGAGGTTGAGCGCCTTGCCAAGAAACGTCTTGTTGGACGCGGAGAGCAGGAGCGGCGAACCGAGGTCCGCGAGCTGGTCGGAGTCGCGGAGCAGCTGCAGCGACTGCGCTGCGGTCTTTCCGAGGTCGAGTCCCGCGTCGAGGATCACCTGTTCGGGACCGAGGCCCGCGTCGTGGGCCCACTGACGTCGCTCGAGCAAGAAGCTCGTGACGGTCGCCGTCACGTCGTCGTAGTGCGGGTCGGGGTCAGCCACCCGCGGACGTAGTCGAATGTGTGTCGCAACGACCGTTGCACCCGCGCGCTTCGCGGCGGCCAGATACTCAGGGTCCGCGAAGCCGCTGATGTCGTTGCCCACACACGCGCCCGCCTCGTAGCTGGCGGCGGCCACGGTCGCCCGCCACGTGTCCACGCTTACGGGCACGTCGAATCGCTTCGTCAGTGCTGCGATCGCCGGCACCACCCGGTCGAGCTCTTCCTCTTCGCTGACCTCCTCGCCCGGTCCAGCTTTCACGCCGCCGACATCGAGCAGGTCGGCGCCGTCAGCGACGAGCTGTTCGGCGCGCGCGAAGAAGGCATCGAGATCAAAGGTGGCTGCGGGCTCGTAGAAGGAGTCCTTCGTGCGGTTGAGCACACCCATGACGACGGCGCGGTGAGTGATGTCGACGTGGCGCGAACCAAAGGCGAGCGCCAACGGCCCCGCGGGCCGACGCACGTGCACTAGTAGAGGCGACTCGCGAGCCGACGACGATACGAGACGTAGCGCGGATCTTCAGGTCCGAGCGCATCGAGCACTTCGAGCAGCTGGGCCTTCAGCTCGTCATTGGTGGCGGACTGTTCGAGCAGGTGATCAAGCGTGAGGTCGAGGTCGCCGTCGAGGCTCACCCCGCTTCGCTGCAAGCGAATCCTTGCGAGCACGGTCTTCGCGGCGACGATTGTCGAAAATGGCTCAAGCACGGCTTCGGCTTCGTCCAAACGACTCGCCTTAAACAAGAAGTCGCCGAGTGCAATGGCCGCATCCGCGTTCTTTGGATCGAGGGCGAGTGCCTCGCGTAGCGACGCTTCATCGCCAGCGCTGACGAGTTGGTCGACGGCGGAAGCACCGGGTGCCAAGCGCTCGACGAACTCGCGCACTTGGGCTTCAGGAAGCGCCCCCACGAATGAATCGACGATCTGACCGTTATGAATCGCGAAGACCGCAGGGATCGACTGCACGCGAAATGCTTGTGAGATCTGCGGGTTGGCGTCAACGTCAACTTTGACGAGATCGACAGCACCGTTGGTCTCAGCAACGACCTTCTCGATGATTGGTCCGAGCGTGCGACACGGACCGCACCACTCGGCCCATAGATCAATGACGACGGGAACGCTCTTCGAGCGCTCCATCACGTCGGTGGCAAAGGTTGCGTCCGTGACATCTTTCACAAGCGCAAGCCTAATGGTGCGCGTCTTCGAAAGGAGAGGACGAAGTTCGCTGTTAGCCTCGGCGACTATGGGGACGGCAACGGGAATCGACGAAGCCAACGTCACCTCATGGATGTCAGCGCACGTGGGGGCGAGCGCTCCATTGACGTTCGAACTCATCGCCGGCGGGCGCTCGAACCTCACCTTTCGCGTGACCGACGCCGCCGGACGCTCCTACGCGCTGCGCCGCCCACCGACGAGCCACGTGCTCCCGACGGCCCACGACATGGTGCGCGAGCACACCATCATCACGGCCCTGATTCCCGCGGGCATACCCGTGGCGAAGCCCCTTGGGCTCTGTGTCGACCCCGACGTGAACGACGCCCCCTTCTATGTCATGGAGTTCGTCGAAGGGGCCATCTTGCGCGATCGCCGGGAAGCAGAATCGACCTTCGACCTCGAGACTCGGGGAGCGATTGGGACCA
>DASXEU010000005.1:0-6750 GCA_036489935.1 Acidimicrobiales bacterium | reverse complement strand
CCGGCGGCTTCGGCGGCGTCCATCGCCGCCAGCACCGTCGAGAGATCCCCCCGCCGACGAATTGCCGAGAATCGATCAGGACGCAGCGAGTCACAGCTCACGTTCACCCGCGTGAGCCCCGCATCGGCGAGCGGAGAGGCGAGGTTTCCGAGGAGCATCCCGTTCGTCGTGAGAGAGAGGTCGTCAAAGCCAATGTCCGAGAGCATCTGCACGAGCGACGTCAGGCCCCTGCGAACAAGTGGCTCGCCACCGGTGAGTCGGATCGACGTGACCCCGAGCTCACGCGCGACGCGCGCGACGCGCGCGATCTCTTCGAAGCTCAGCACTTCTGCTCGTGGAAGGAACGTCATGCCTTCTTCGGCCATGCAGTACACGCAACGCAGATTGCATCGATCGGTCACCGACATGCGCATATCGGTGTGCACGCGACCGTATCGATCGACGAGCGGGCCTTCAGTGGGCATCGCCGCGGGCGCGTCGTCCTCGCGAGTCGCGTGCGGACGAACCGAAATCGACACTGCCGAAGAGCTGGGCACCGGTCCGACGCTGTGCTCGCCATTCGTCGAGATCGACGAAGCGCTCACGACACCTTCGCCGTTCTTTAGATCCATGGCCTTTGCTCCCCATCGATAAGCACCTCGGAGGGCCCGTGATTGGATGCTATCGGTGTGGTGGCACGAGGTTTCATCTTCCCTCACTCCGGGAACGTCGAGCATTCACGACGGTAGAATTACCCAAAGCATCACTTGATCCACGACCGGCTGTTGGTGTAGCGGGGAGCCATGAAAGAGTCCAAGCCTTTCACGCACGTAGACGCAAGCGGAAAATTGCGGATGGTGGACGTTTCGAAGAAGGCTCCGACGCGTCGAACGTCGCACGCGAGCTGTCTCATCGTCACTGATGTCGACCTCACAGGTCAGACTTATGGGGAGCTCGATCCCGTCCATGCATCGCGGATTGCGGGGATTCTCGCCGCCAAACAAACGGCCACGCTGATCCCGCTCTGTCATCCACTCAACATCTCTGACGTCCAGGTCGACGTCGTCCCGGTAGCGAAGGGCCTCGAAATCCATGCGAGGATCGTCACGGTCGACCAGACGGGCGTCGAGATGGAAGCGCTGGTCGCCTGCGCGATGACCGCGCTCAGCATCGTGAGCTCCTTGCTCAACGAGGATCCGTTTGCTCACGTGGAAGATCTCGTGCTGCTGAAGAAGTCAGGCGGTAAGTCGGGCGACTGGGGACGGCTCGTCAAGCCGAGCTAAGGATCGGGCCCTTTGGAGGCGCTCCTCTCGCTCTGTAACGCTTCTCGGGTGAGCGAAGACTGTGTTGTGGACGGCACTTAGGAAGTTTCTGTCGCGTGCGGTGCGAGGCACCGCCAGCGATGACAGGATGAGATCAGAAGGGGATGCGATGATGCCTGATGGAGCGCGAACCGCGAACCGCGGTCTCTCTCCCATCGTTGCGTCATCGCACCGAATGAACATGAACGCATTGTGCGGGGTATACGGAGCATGACGATATCCCCCGAGGAGTCGCCCACTCCCCCTCCCTCAGAACCCCGACCCGCCAAGCGTGTCGCGGTGGGTCGACGGGTCTTTCTCGGGTTTACCGGACTTGGCGCGCTCGGCATCATCTTTGGCGCGAGCATCCAGAACTTCCTTGGCAACGTGTTCGGTTCCGGGGTTGGTGGCATCTTGCCCGGCGGCGATCGGTTCCGTATCTACACCATTACGGGCAAGCTCCCAAAGATCCGAGACAGCGACTACCGGCTCAAGGTGGGCGGACTCGTAGAACGACCGAAGACCTTCACGTTGGACGATCTACAGTCCATGCCCGCAACGCAGCTCGATCTGACCTTCCAGTGCGTGACAGGGTGGCGCGTGCCGAACGTGCACTGGGAGGGCGTTCAGCTGTCGCACATCTTGAAGCTGGTCGGAGTGAAACCCGGCGCGATCGCGCTGACCTTCGAGTCCTATGACGGCGCGGACTCAGAAAGTCTGTCGATCGACCAGGCGCATTTGCCTGACGTCATCGTCGCTTATCGGATGCTCGACGCGCCGATCACGAGCGCCCACGGAGGCCCGGTGCGCCTCTACGTCGCACCAATGTTCGGCTACAAATCGCTCAAATGGCTGTCGGCCATCACGGTCGTCAACGAATTGCAGCCCGGCTTCTGGGAGCAGAACGGCTATGCCGTCAACGGTTGGCTCGATGGCTCGACAGGTCCGACGAATCCAAATCCAGGTCTTACCTAGCCATGACGATCACGCACGCACCACGCGAAACGATCAAAATTCTTCGCTTTGACAAAGTGCAGCGCTCCGCGCACTGGGCGAACGCCACGTTGTTTGGGGTCCTCATGTTCACGGCGATTCCCCTCTACTTCGGTTCGTTTTTCGGCGTCGTCTTTCCGCGGCATCTCATCGAGCAGATTCATCTCTGGAGCGGCCTCGCGTTGCCCGCGCCCGTGATCATCTCGATGCTTGGACCGTGGGGCCGCCAGATGCGCCGCGACGTCCATCGCTTCAGCTACTGGACCCGCAATGAAATCCACTGGCTGCAGTCGATGGGGCGAACGCCACTTGAGGCCGACAAGTTCAATCCGGGACAGAAACTGAATGCGCTCTTCATCGGTGCGGTCATCATCGTCATGCTGGCAACCGGTTCGATGCTCCAGTGGTTCAGATTCTTTCCTGTGCCCTGGCGCCAAGGGGCAACCTTCGTGCACGACATCTTCGCCTTTCTCATCTTCGCGGTGGTCTTTGGGCACATCTACATGGCACTCACCCATCGAGGCTCACTTCGCTCGATCTTCAAGGGCTGGGTGAGCGAGAAGTGGGCGGCGACGCACGCCGCGGGATGGCTAAAGGAATTGCAGTCCCCTGAGGACTCTCGTGAACATTCATAGTCGCTTCTCGGTATTCACTGTGGAGTAGAGATATCGAAGAAACGGAGATGCCGTGTGGATTCGTGGAGTTGTTGGAGTAGTACTGAGCGTGTTGGGTGTCGTGTGGATCCTCCAAGGCGCAAATGTGATCCACGGATCTGGAATGAGCGGCCACGGCATGTACGCCGTGCTCGGCGCGGTCGCTCTCGTAATCGGCGTGGCGGCGATCGGCTGGGCGTGGCGTATTCGCCAACGTCACGGATCTAACCGCGCACCAACAGCTCTGTAACGTTCGATGCCGACGGTTGGACTCGCCGGCCGTCGGCATCACCCCGGTCGCTGCCGCGCTGTCCAGTCGCGCTCAACGCGGAACTAGAGATCGCGCAAGACCGACTTGAGATAGTCCGCAAATGGCTCGTATCGCCACGTTCCGTCGTAGCGGTCGCCGTTGATGAAGAACGTGGGCGTCCCGTTGGCGCCGCTTCGGATCGCGCCCTCGAAGTCGCTCTCGACTCGCCGGCGTGGCGCCCCCTCCGCGAGATCGGTGCGAACCCGGTCGAGGTCCGCGCCCACTGCTTTCGCGTAGCCAAACAGCGCGTCGTCATCGAGCGCGCTCTGGTGCTCGTACAGCGTGTCGTGTATCGCCCAGAACTCGCCCTGGAGCGCTACCGCTTCGGCCATCTCAGCAGCTCGTTCTGCGTGTGGGTGCGCCTCGGCGATCGGCAGATTGCGAAAGACGAATCGCAGTGAGTCGTCGAAGGCGTGGCGGATCTGCTCGACGATGGGAAACGCCTGTCCGCAGTACGGACATTCGTAGTCGCCGTACTCGACGAGTGTGAGGAGAGCGTCAGTTGGCCCGATCGAGTGATCGTCGTCGCTGACGGGAACGGAAAGTCGGGCTTCGCTCACGAGAGCTCCTCGACGGCCCTGAGAGCACCATCGGCTCCAGGGTTGACGCCAATCGGCGATACGTAGCTCCACGCCACCTTGTGGTCTCGGTCGATGACGAAGAGCGCGCGATCGCACACTCCTTCGCCGTCACGGTAGACCCCGTAGGCGCGTGCGACTTCGCCTTTGGGCTCAAAGTCGGAGAGCAATGGAAAATCGATCTTGTGCTCCGCCCGAAAGGCCTGATGACTCCAGACTCCATCGACGGAGATACCGAGCAGCTGCGCACCGCGCTCATGAAAGAGTCGACTCGCCGCCTCGAACATCGTCAGTTCGTCACCGCACACGGGACTCCAGTCCGCGGGATAGAAGATCAGCACAACCGGTTCGTCAAACTCCGACAGGCTGATCTTCTGATCAGGGGTCGTGAGCAGCGTGAAGTCGGGGGCAGTGTCGCCCGGCGCCAGTGCCATATGGGACTCCTCTCCTCTGTGGGGGGATGATCGCGATTATACGAAGCAATGACGAACCCTGTCTCGCGTGGATTGTCGTTGGAACACGTATAATGAATGCCCCGATTGCGAGTTCATCGGCACGGAACCAGCACTTTCATCCCGAGCTCGGTGGGATTGGATGGTGGCGCATGCCACCTCGTCAGAAGGATGAAATGTGGCTGAATCAAAAGTGACATTGCCGCTACTGCCCCTGAAGTCCGGGGTAGTACTCCCAGGCATGGTCTTTACCATGGCGCTCGAATCAGATGAGGCCCGCGTCGCGGTTGAGGCCGCGCGCTCGGCCGGCGGGCGGCTCCTGCTCGTACCTCACATCGAGGGCCGGTACGCGAGCGTCGGAGTCATCGCCGAAGTCATGGAAGAAGGAGACCTGCCGGGTGGCTTGCCCGCCGTCGCCGTACGCGGCGACCAGCGCGCCTCCATCGGCACCGGTGTCCCCGGAACCGGCGAAGCGCTGTGGGTCGAAGCAGAGCCCCTCGTTGATGGCGAGGCGACGCCGAGCGCTTCAGAACTCGCGCGCGAATACCGTGCAGTGCTTGAGAACATCTTGCTCAGCCGCGGGGCTCGCCAGATAGCCGCCCAGCTCCGTGAGATCACTGAGCCCGGTCAGCTCGCCGACGTGGCGGGGTACTCCCCCGATCTCTCGCTCCTCCAGAAGGTCCAGGTCCTAGAAACGATCGACGTCGAGGACCGACTACGGCTCGTGCTCGGTTGGGCGCGAGACACGTTGGCAGACCTCACCCTTCGTGAGCGGATCAAGACCGACGTCGAAGAGGGCATGGAGAAGACCCAGCGCGAGTTCCTTCTGCGCCGTCAGCTCGAAGCGATCAAAAAAGAGCTCGGACAACTGGGCGACGGCGACGAGTCGGACCCTGACGACTATCGCTCGAAGATCGCCGAGCGCGATCTTCCCGAGAACGTTCGCACCGCCGTCATTCGCGAGATTGACAAGCTCGAACGCACGAGCGACCAGAGTCCCGAAACCGGATGGATCCGCACGTGGCTCGACACGGTGCTTGAGCTTCCATGGGGTGTTGAGTCGGACGATCGCCTCAACGTCAGCGAAGCAGCGAGCATTCTCGACGCCGATCACGACGGACTTGAGGACGTCAAAGAGCGAATCCTCGAACACCTCGCGGTCAAGAAGTTGCAGGCCGAGCGCGGACTCGTTCCCGTCGACGGACGTGGTTCGGGCGCAATTCTCGCCCTCGTCGGTCCCCCAGGAGTTGGTAAGACGTCGCTCGGGCAATCGATCGCGACCGCGCTCGGACGAAAGTTCGTGCGCGTGTCGCTCGGTGGCGTGCGCGACGAAGCCGAGATCCGAGGCCACCGCAGGACCTACGTGGGCGCGCAACCCGGCCGCTTGGTCCGCGCACTGCGTGAAGCGGGCACGATGAATCCTGTCATCGTCCTCGACGAGGTCGACAAGCTCGGTGCTGACTTTCGTGGCGACCCGTCGTCGGCGCTCCTCGAGGTCCTTGACCCCGCGCAGAACCACACGTTCCGTGACCACTACCTCGAAGTCGACCTCGACCTTTCGCGCGTGATGTTCGTCGCGACGGCCAACGTGATCGACACGATTCCCGGCCCACTCCTCGACCGCATGGAAGTCATACGTCTCGACGGCTACACCGAGTCGGAAAAGGTCTCGATCGCTCGCCATCACCTCGTTGCTCGTCAGCTCGAGCGCGCGGCGCTGCGGGACGACGAGGTCGTCATCAGTGACGACGCGTTGCGAACGATTGCCGCTGACTACACCCGAGAGGCGGGCGTGCGCTCGCTTGAGCGCGAGATCGGACGATTGCTGCGAAAGCTCGCCACGAAGTTGGCGTCCGGAGAACGCGAGGCGCCCATTGCAGTGGACGCAAGCGACGTTCGCGAGTGGCTTGGCCGACCCCGCTTCTATTTCGAATCGGCTGATCGCACCAGCGTGCCCGGTGTCGCGACCGGACTCGCGGTCACGGGCGCCGGCGGGGACGTGCTGTTCGTCGAGGCGAGCGTGTCGGCGGGTCCCGAAGGCCTCACCTTGACGGGCCAGCTGGGTGACGTCATGAAGGAGTCGGCGGAAATTGCCATGTCATACGTTCGCTCACACGCGACGGAGCTTGGCATTGACGCGACCGCTTTTGCGGGGCGGCGCTTTCACCTCCACGTGCCTGCGGGCGCGGTTCCGAAGGACGGTCCATCGGCGGGCGTCACCATGACGACCGCCATCGTGAGTCTCCTTCGAGGTGAGCCCGTGCGGCCCGTGGTCGGCATGACGGGTGAAGTCACACTGCAGGGCCGCGTCCTCCCCATCGGTGGCGTAAAGCAAAAGGTTCTTGCCGCACACCGGGCCGGCCTCACTGAGGTTGTCCTGCCCGAGCGCAACGGGCCAGATCTGGAAGACGTGCCCGAAGAGGTGCGCCAACAGATGACGTTCCACCTCGCGGGAACGGTGGGCGACGTGCTCAAAGCCGCGCT
>DASXEU010000138.1:0-1610 GCA_036489935.1 Acidimicrobiales bacterium | reverse complement strand
ACCGATCAGTCCAAGGTCGATCGCTCGCTCAAGATCGGCGCCACGCACGGGTGCGCCACGACGCTGGATGCCGCGTTCAACATTCTTCCGGAACTCACCTGGGGCAAGAACTGCGACGTGACGATCATCACGGTGGGCGTCTTAACCGGTGAGCTCATCGAGCAGGCTCGATCAATCACGGCGAAGGGCGGAGCCGTCGTCACCGTCGCGGTCGCGCCGTATGACCTGAAGGCAGTCGACCTCAATCTCTTCATGTTCACGATGATGAATCAAGATCTTCGGGGTTCGATCTTTGGTTCTGACAACCCCCGCGTGCAGGTGCCAAAGCTTCTGCGCCTCCACCACGAGGGAAAACTTCACGTCGATGACCTCATCACGGAGGAGTACTCCGTCGAGAACGTCCAACAGGGCTACGACGATTTGGCGTCAGGCAAGAACGTGCGGGGCGTCGTTCGTTTTTGAACGACGCGATGTCACGCGTCGCTGGATTGGGGAATCGACGTTCCGTTCTGAAACGTGCGCATCATCGAAAAGAAGCCCGCTGCGCTGAGCAATGCACCGAGCCCGACGAGGACGTTGCCAACGAGGGGCCACGCGAATGTGAGATGTCGGAACTCAATGACGAATGCCAACGAGGCAACGGCGAAGCACAGCTCCTCGAGCATCAGCCAGCGCAGTGCTCGTCGGGCGAGGAGAGGCGGCGTGACATCGCTCATCACGATCTGGCTCAGGAACCACCACGCCACCACACCCGTGACGACAGCGAATGTCGCGGCGAAGGACTGTACGTCGCTATTCGAGCTATAGCGAATGCCACCGTTGGCGATCCAATTGACGAAGCTGATGAGTGCACCGAGTGCGGCGATCGCAAAACCGCCAACAATCTGGATCCGCGCTCCGTTTCGATCGCGCGTAATGGCCCCCACGGGCTCACCGTACTTGCGCGACCTTTCGAACCATGGTTATCGAGATTACGGATTTATGGAGTTAGCGGGCGCTGACTGTCGCAAGGTGGCGACCCTGCTCGAGGGCGAGTGACTCAGCGTCACGACTCATCGACGCCGCAAGATCCTTGAACTCGTCAAGAGCCGGGTTGACGCCTACCAGCGTGAACTCTTTCTCGACGACCTTGAGGTCAAGCTGCCAGACGTCCTCGAGGATGCGGCGGTACCAACTCGTCGCGTGATCCCAGCCTTCTCGTGGAGTGCCCGCGCCGTACGCGCCACCGCGGACGGTCACGAGGACCCCGGGCCGACCAGCGAGTGCGGGGCCGTCAGGCGTGGTTAAGCGCTTATCGGTCAACACCACGTCGACCCACGCCTTGAAGTGCTGGGAAACTCCGAAGTTGTAGAGCGGAATCGCGAAGAGCAGCGCGTCTGCTTCCAGCAGCTCGTCACCGAGCGAGGCGGCGATTGCGGCAGCGTCGCGTTGTTCGGGACTGCGGTCGTCCTCGGCCATGAAGCTCGCGTTGACCGCCTGAGCCCACAGGGTTGACGGGAGAGGATTGATGCCCACACTGCGACGGGTGATCTGAGCGTCAGGGTGGCTTTCACGCCACGCGTTCTCGACGATGTCGGCGATGGCTCGACTGTGCGAGCCCTCTTCTCGGA
>DASXEU010000093.1:0-2676 GCA_036489935.1 Acidimicrobiales bacterium | reverse complement strand
CCGACGAGGTAGCCCACGCCGTACGTGACGACCGAAGCGAGCGCCATGATCACGAGGGCTCGTGCCGCAGAAAAGCTCACGCCCCGTCGCGTGTAGTGACCAACGGCGCCGCCGACGAAGAGCGTCGCCGCGCCCGCGAGGCCCACCGACCACCACATCACGTTGCCGAACGACGTGACAATCCAAGGCATCAGCGGAATGAGCGCGCCGATCGAAAAGAAGAGGAAGGACGAACCCGCGGCGATCCAGGGTGAACCCGTCGCGGAAGGGTCAATGCCGAGCTCTTCGCGGGTGTGGGTGCGCAGCGCGAGATCCGGATTCTTCATCAAGTCGGTTGAAAGGCGCTCGGCGAGATCCTCGTCAATTCCCCGGTCGACGAAGATCTGGCGCAGCTCTTGACGCTCCAGCTCGGGTTCTTCTTCTAGGGCACGGCGTTCGACATCGATCTCGTATTCGAAGAGTTCCTTCTGTGAGCGCATGGAGAGATATTCGCCGCTCCCCATGGAGAATGCGCCCGCAACAAGGCCAGCGAGACCAGCGAGGCGCACGACGGCATGTCCCGGATGGGCGCCCGCAAAACCCAAGATCAGTGAGACGTTGGTGACTAGACCGTCAAGGAGACCGAAGAGTGCCGCTCGAAAACCACCGTCCGCGATTTGTCGGTGATGAGGCTCATTTGAGACGTACGTCACCATGGGAGCCTACCGCCGTGTTTGTCGAGAACGCGGTGAATCAAAGGTGACCGGTAAGGTTTGAGCGGAGGTACACATGACCACGCACGTGAACAGTATTGAGGATCTCACGGCACTCGTCGGCACTCACCTCGGATATTCGGACTACCTAGCCGTCACCCAAGAGCAGGTCAACCTGTTCGCGGAGGCGACCGGCGACCACCAGTGGATTCACGTCGACCCCGAGCGCGCAGCCTCTGGTCCGTTCGGTCACACGATCGCCCACGGCTATCTCACCTTGTCGCTCGTGCCCGTCTTGCTCACCGGAGTGCTTCGTGTCGGGGGTGTCGCCATGGGGGTCAACTACGGCACGAACAAAGTTCGTTTCACGTCGCGCGTCCCCGTCGGTGCCGACATCCGCGCCGGCGCAACCCTCGCGTCCATTGACGAAGTGACGGGCGGGATACAAGTGGTCCTCGACGTCGTCGTCGAGGTCCGCGACGCACCCAAGCCTTCCTGCGTAGCCCAAGTCGTCTTTCGCTACTACCGGTGAGGCTGTGGCGTTGACGAGCACCCCACTGCCCCACGGCGACGAGAAGACCCAACACGTCCGCTCGATGTTCGATGCGATTGCCCCGCGGTATCAGCTCGTGAACACGCTCATGACCTTCGGACTCGACAAGCGGTGGCGCCAGCGTGCCGTGAGCGACTTGCGGCTCGCGAGCGACAGCGTGGTCCTCGACGTCGCGGCCGGGACGGGTGACTTCTCCCGCGAGCTCGCGCGTCAACGGCTCCGCCCCGTCGCGTGCGACCTCAGCTACAACATGCTTCACACTGCGCTCGGCGTGCGCGAGCGCATCCAGGCCGACGTCGCCGCGCTGCCGTTTCGTTGGGCGAGCGTCGACGGCGTCACGTGCGGGTACGCGCTACGCAACTTTACGGACCTCGAAAAAAGCTTCACGGAAATGGCGCGGGTCATTCGTCCGGGCGGTCGTCTCTCGCTGCTCGAAGTCGCGGAACCCACGTCAGGTCTCTGGCGAAGCGGATTTCGATTCTGGTTTCGTAAGGTCGTTCCCCTCATTGGTTCGCTCGTCTCCGATCGCGACGCGTACCGCTACTTGCCGGCCTCGACGGCGTACCTTCCACCCGCCACCGATATTGTCGCCATGTTGAACCGAGCGGGGTTCAGCGCCGTCAACCATCGACGCATCATGGGCGGCCTCAGTCAGCAGTTCGTTGCAACGAGGTCGTCGTGAAGTTTCGTCGCTGGGCCATCGAGCCACTCGACGCCACGACGCTGCGTACCCTCGGCGCGCGCTCGGGTTGGCTTGTGGAAACGCCAGACGTCGTGCGCGTGGGGGTCGGTCGCGCCGTCGAGCGCATCGAGCTTGCGGGAGGACTCGGCGCCACAACGAGTGCAACGGCCTCCCTCGCTCGCCACGAGCTCAGTGGCGACGATGGACCTGCGGGTACGGGGATCGTCGCATTCGGCGCGTTGCCCTTCAATCGCAACGCGACCGGCACCCTCTCGGTGCCCGAATTCGTGCTCACGCAGTTCGCGACCGACGAAACGTGGCTCACGACCACGAGCACGCAGGACGCCTGGCAGGAGCTCTACGACGCCGTGGTCGCCCCGACGCAAGAGACCCAGCGACCAAGCTCGGTGACCTTTCAGCCCGCGCCTGAGGTGTACGCGCGTCACGTTGCCCACGCGGTCGAGATTCTTCGCCGCAAGGAGATCGACAAGGTGGTCCTCGCCCGGGCCGTGCTCGGCACTTCGCCCGATCCCTTCGACGCGGCAGCGATAGCGCAGCGCCTGCGCCCGCGCGAACCAATCTGCACGCTCTACAGCTTGCCGACCGACGATGGGCGCCGGTTCGTCGGCGCGAGCCCCGAACTCCTCGTACGTCGTCGCGGGGCGACCATTGAGTGCCACCCGCTGGCGGGGACCATCACGCTGCCAGAAAACGTCTCACCCGATGACTACGAGACGTGGCTTCTCGGC
>DASXEU010000064.1:0-5466 GCA_036489935.1 Acidimicrobiales bacterium | reverse complement strand
GGGCCGCAAGATGGGTCACGCGGGCGCGATCATCTCGGGTTCGAAGGGCACCGCCCAGGCGAAGATGGACGCCCTGTCCGCAGCGGGCGTGCACGTGTGCGCGAACCCCACCGAGGCGGGCGAAAAGATGGTCGACATCGTCAGGGCGATGTAGGACTTGAGCGACGTTCGTCTCTGCGTCCTGGTGTCGGGCTCTGGCACCATCCTTGAAGCCATGCTGCAGTCCGACGTCCGCATCAGCCTCGTGGCGTCCGATCGGCCCTGTCGAGCACTCGACGTGGCGCGCGAGGCCGGCGTGCCCGCACGCCTCGTCGATCGCGAACTGTTCGGTGGCTTCGGGCCTTCGTTCAATCGTGACGGCTACAGCGCAGAGCTGGCACGCGTCCTCGTGGAAGAGCGCATCGATCTCGTGGCCATGGCGGGTTTCGGGACCGTCGTCACTGATTCACTGCATCGACAGTTTCCCGGCCGCGTACTGAACACGCACCCGAGCCTGCTGCCCGACTTCAAGGGCTGGCACGCGGTCGCCGCGACGATCGCGGCGGGCGTGCGCGAGTCGGGGTGCACCGTGCACGTCGCGACCGAGGCGCTCGACGACGGACCGATCCTCGCGCAGCGTCGCGTACCGGTCTATCCCGAGGACGATGAAGACTCGCTGCACGAGCGAATCAAGACGGTAGAGCGTGCCCTCTATCCCGAAGTGATCGCTAGGGTGATGGCGTCACTCGCGCGCGGTCTTGAGCCTGAGAGCGTGGCCGGCGCCCTGGAGGAGAGCTAGATGCGAGCGTTGTTGAGTGTGTGGGACAAGAGCGGCCTTGTGGACTTTGCCAGGGGACTCCAGGCGCACGGCGTAGAACTCGTGGCCTCGGGTGGCACCGCGAAGGCGCTCGGTGAGGCCGGGATCGAACACCTCGACGTGGCCGCCGTGACGAGCTTCCCCGAGATGCTCGACGGGCGCGTGAAGACGTTGCACCCGAATATTCACGGTGGCATCCTCGCCGACCTCGCCAAGCCAGAGCACGTCGCCGCGTTGAGCGAACACGACATCACGCCCATCGATCTCGTTATCTGCAACTTGTACCCGTTCACGTCAAATCCCTCGATCGAGCTCATTGACATTGGTGGGCCCACGATGGTGCGCGCTGCGGCGAAGAATCATCGTCACGTCGGCGTCGTGACGAATCCCGAGCAGTACGACGAGGTCCTCCAGGAGATTGTGTCGTCGGGTGCATTGTCCGACTCGACTCGACACGAGCTCGCCCGAGCTGCCTTCGTGCACACGGCGCAGTACGACGCGGAGGTCGCCACGTGGTTCAATCAGGGCGGTGTCCTTGGCGGCGAACCGAGCGCAACCGACACCGTCGTGCCCGCAACCGTGCACCTCTCCCTCGAACGCGCCGAGGTCACTCGCTACGGCGAGAATCCTCACCAGATCGCTGCTCGATACCGACTGGCGGGCACGACGCCGTGGTGGGACGCGGTCGTCCAGCACGCGGGCAGCGCCCTGTCCTACCTCAACTTCTTTGACGCCGACGCGGCGTGGCGACTGGTGCACGAGCTCAACAGCGATCTTCCCGGCCACAACGTGGTTGCAATCATCAAGCACGCGAACGCCTCGGGTGCAGCACTCGGCTCCTCGATCAGTGACGCCTTCTCGAAGGCGCTCGCCGCCGACCCGCAGAGCGCCTTTGGCGGCATCGTGGCGCTCGGTGGCTTCGTTAACGCGGACGTGGCGTCGCTCATCGCGGCGGGTCCTCAAGCGGACGTGGTCATCGCCGCGGGGTACTCGGACGAGGCGATCAACACCCTGGTGTCACGTCGAAAGGCGACGCGGCTCTTGAGCGCACCCGCTCCCGAGCCACTCGGGCTTTCGATTCGAACCTTCGGCAACACTGCCTTGGTGCAGAATGCCGACGAAGTCGTCGTACCCGCGAGCGAGTGGCGCTGTGTGACTAAAGCCACGCCGAGCGCGCAGCAACTGGAAGACTTGATCGTTGCGTGGCGCGTCTGTGCTCGCACGACGTCGAACGCGATCGTGATTGCGCGAGACGGGGTTGCCGTCGGCATCGGCGCGGGACAGCAGTCTCGCGTCGTCGCAGCGGGCATCGCCGTGTCCAAGGCCGGGGAGTTTGCCCGAGGCGCTTCCGCTGCCTCAGACGCTTTCTTCCCCTTCGCCGACGGACTGACATCCCTCACTGACGAGGGCGTGAGCGCCGTCGTGCAGCCCGGTGGATCGGTTCGAGACGGCGAGATCATCGAGGCCGCTGACGAAGCCGGCGTCGTGATGATGCTTACCGGCGAACGACACTTTCGCCACTAAGGACGGTCATGAGCGCAGAACTACTCGACGGAGAACGCCTCGCCAAAAGCATCAAGATGGAGCTCGCGGATCGCGCGCAGCGACTGACCGCGATCGGCCGCACACCCGGACTGGGCACCATCCTCGTCGGCAACGACCCCTCAAGTGCGCGCTACGTCCAGATGAAGATTGCCGAGTGCGCCGAGATCGGCGTGCGCTCCTTCGACGTGCATCTGCCCGACACCGCCACACAGCGCGAGATAGAAGACGTGATTGATCGGTTCAACGCTGATGACAACGTGCACTCGATCCTCGTGCAGCTTCCGCTCCCCGAGGGAATGAGCGATGAAGAGGTCTTGTTGCGCGTTCACCCCGAGAAGGATGTTGACGGATTGCACCCAACGAACTTGGGACGTCTCGTCATGGGAGCGCCGGGACCGCTGCCGTGCACACCGAACGGGATCGTGGAGCTCCTCGCCGCCTACGACGTCCCCGTTGAAGGTCGACACGTGGTCATCATCGGGCGAGGACTTACGATCGGTCGGCCGCTCGCGCTCTTGATGGCGATGCGGCGTCCCCACTGCAACGCTGCGGTCACCGTGGTGCACACGGGCGTCGAGGACTTCAGCGAACTCGTGCGAAGCGCCGACGTGGTCGTTGCCGCGGCCGGCCGAGCCGGACTGGTCACGCGCGACATGGTGAAGCCCGGTGCCGCTGTGGTCGGTGCGGGTACGAGCTTTCTCGGTAAGAAGCTTCTCAGCGACGTTGCTGACGACGTTGCTGAAGTGGCGGGGTGGATCACGCCACGTATCGGTGGCGTCGGTCCGATGACCCGTGCCATGCTGTTACGCAACGCTGTTCAAGCTGCGGAGAGGGTTAAATGACTGAACACGACTCACGGGGACGGGAATACGATGCACGGCCGTGGGGTTCGTTCACGGTGCTCGATGACGAGCTCTTCGATCACAAGGTAAAGCGCATCGTCGTGAACCCCGGCAAGCGACTCAGCTATCAGCGCCACGCGCGTCGCGCCGAGCACTGGTTCATCGTGAATGGTGTAGCGACGGTGGTCCTTGATGGCGTCGAGCACGAGGTCCCCGCAGGTGGCAGCATCGACATCGCGATCGGCCAGCTGCACCGATGTGAAAATCGTGGCACCACGCCCGTCGTCTTCATCGAAGTGCAGCACGGCACGTACTTTGGCGAAGACGACATCGAACGGATTGAGGACGATTTCGGCCGTGCCAATTAGTTCGCTGCGCATTGACGAACTGCTGGCACGCGGTCGGACGCGGTCCTTCGAATTCTTTCCTCCTAAGTCCGATGATGAAGCGACGGTGCTTGAGCGCACGCTGAGCGATCTGCGAGTACTTGATCCCTCGTTCGTCTCCGTGACGTATCGAGGGGGACGCGAGTCACGACAACGTACGTTTGATCTCGTCACCCGAATTCAACGAACCGGTGAGCTCACGGCGATGGCGCACCTCATCTGCGTGGGTCATCGCCGCGATGAGATGCGCGATCTTCTGAAGAACTACGTCGATGCGGGGGTCGTCAACGTCATGGCCCTCGGAGGCGACCTGCCCGAGGGCGATGACGGGACGTCATCGGACTTTCGATACGCGATTGAGCTCGTCGAACTCGCTCGCGAAGTGGGGCAGTTCTGCGTAGGGGTCGGAGCCCAGCCTCAGGGCCATCCCCATTCGACGAACCGTTCCGACGACCGCCGACACCTCGCTCGAAAGCTCGACGCGGCCGACTTTGCCGTGACCCAATTCTTCTTCGAGGCGGACGAGTGGATCCATCTCGTTGAGGATCTCGCGGACCTCGGGGTCGAGAAGCCTGTTCTGCCGGGCATCATGCCCGTGACGACGCTGCAAGGTGTGGCTCGTATGGCGACCATGGGCGCTGCGGTACCCGACGAACTCGTTGCTCGACTTGAGGCAGCGAACGTCGCGGGAGGTCCCCAGGCCGTGCGTGGCGAAGGCATTCGCGCCGCAACAGAGCTCTGTCAACGGCTGCTGGACGCGGGCGTCCCCGGCCTGCACTTCTATACCTTGAATCGGTCAACGGCCACGCGAGAGATCTGTCAAGCCCTGTTCACGTAAGGGCTTTCGCATCGACGTCGCCCAAAAGGCGGGCGCGTAAAAAAACCTAGGATGGGCAACATGGCTGGAAAAATCACGATGAGCGCCGAGGGCGTCCTGCACGTTCCGGACAACCCCATTATCCCCTTCATCGAAGGCGACGGCACCGGTGTCGACATCTGGCCGGCGGCGAAGCTAGTGCTTGACACCGCCGCGAAAAAGTACGGCAAGAGGATCGAGTGGAAAGAAGTGCTCGCGGGCCAAAAGGCCTTCGACGAGACCGGCGACTGGCTACCTGATCAGACGGTGCTCGACTTTCGTGAGTACCTCATCGGGATCAAGGGACCACTCACGACGCCGATCGGCGGCGGCTTTCGCTCCCTCAACGTCGCGTTGCGCCAGATTCTCGATCTCTACGTCTGCCTTCGACCGGTGCGCTGGTTCCAAGGCGTGCCGAGCCCGGTGTTGCACCCCGAGCTCGTCGACATGGTGATCTTTCGCGAAAACACTGAAGACGTCTACTCCGGTCTCGAAGTGGAAGCGGGCACGCCCGAAGCGGAGAAGCTGCGCAGCTTCCTGAAGGACGCCTTTGACTGGGACATCCGTGACGGCAGCGGCATCGGCATCAAGCCCATCTCGAAGTTTGGTTCGGATCGTCTCACCCGCGCTGCAATCAACTACGCCCTCTCGCACCAACGCGAATCGGTCACGCTCGTGCACAAGGGCAACATTCAAAAGTTCACCGAAGGTGCTTTCATGAAGTGGGGCTATCAACTCGTGCGCGACGAGTTCAGCGACGTCGCGGTCGGTTGGGACGACTGTGACGGCAAGCCGGGCTCCAAGCTCTTGGTCAAAGACGTGATCGCGGACATCTGCTTCCAGCAGGCACTCCTGCGGCCAGCTGAGTTCGACGTCCTCGCCACCACGAACTTGAACGGGGACTATCTCTCCGACGCCCTCGCGGCACAGGTCGGCGGTATCGGCATCGCTCCGGGCGCCAACATCAACTACGTCACGGGCCACGGGATCTTTGAAGCGACCCACGGCACGGCGCCGAAGTACGCGGGTCAGGACAAAGTG
>DASXEU010000040.1:0-12918 GCA_036489935.1 Acidimicrobiales bacterium | reverse complement strand
CTCACGCAGCCCGATCTCCGACTTGGTGATATCGGGCGTCAGCGCGCGAATGGTCCTCGCGCGCCACGAACCGTGAAAGACGCCCGTGCCGTATGCGAGATCGTCGACGACCGCGAGGGGGATGTCGCGCACATCCAGTCGTTGGGATCGCCAACGCCACAAGGTGCCGATTGCGTAGAGCGCGAGCGCGCGGGTTCTGAGCCTCGGATGCACTGCGCTCAGCTGCACGACGACGCCAAAGGTGCGCACGACCGCGCGCGCTAAGGGTCCGCCCGCGCGCGCCATGTTGTACCCGACGACCCGCGTTGCCACCTGATCGGGCTCGTCTTGTTCAGCGAAGAATTTCTCGCGGGCGTGACGACGAGCAGCGCTGACCACTCGAGCACCCCAGCTCGGCTGACCGACGAGGACAGAAGCCCAGGCAACGAGCGTCCAGGTGTCTACGCGGACGGGTGCGAGGCGAGTTCCGTGGCGCGATGCGAGCTCCGCACTCGATTCGCCGTAGTGATGGCGCTGTCGCAGCCATGCTCGCCACGACGTTCGAGCCCTATGGTGGACGACGGTACCGCCGTCGTAGCGGACGAGCCATCCTTGGTCGTAGAGGCGCCAGACGAAATCGACGTCTTCACCGAGCCGAAGGGACCCATCGAATCCGTCGCCGAACGATGCCCTGCGAACCATCAAACACGCGCTCGGCACGTAGCTCACGGGACCGCCGGGAATGACGAGGCTGCTGCGGCTCCCCATGTCGAGCGCGCCGAAGTGGTGTTCGAACCGCTCCCGCTTCGTCGGACCAGCTGGCCCGCGCACTCGCGGCGCAACCGCAGCGACCATCGGATCGGCGAACTCGCGTCGAAGCGATTGGGCCGCGTCGTGCGCGTCGTCGAGCTCAACGTCGACGTCGATGAACCAGAGGAACGCTCGCTCGCTTGATTTTGCACCTTCATTGCGAGCCGCGGCCGGACCGTGGTTGTTGGGTAGACGAACGAGCGTGGCGTGAAACTCGTCGGCGCACGCCGCGATTGCCGCGGCGTCACGTGACCCGTCATCGACGACGGTGATATGAAAACCGGACAGCATTCCAAGCAGCGTTGCGAGTGACGCGACATCCCCATACACCGGCACGACCACGTCGATCTCCTCAACGTCGAAGGGAACGTCGAAGTGGGGATGGATCAATCCTTGCTGGACCAGCGTGCGCGCGAATCGTTCCTCGCCAGCGCGCACCACACCGTTCGTTCGCCATCGCTGTGCGACGGCGTATGACGAGCTCGTCATGCGTAGAAGTCGCCACGGACTGCCACCGCTCACGAGATTTCGGTCAAGAAACGTGGCCTGCTCGTCAAGCGTGACGCGCGTTCCCTCGGGAATCGGTGCCTCCGTCGGGGGGAGGGCCGCTGGCAGAAAGGCATCCACGAGGCGAGTCTTTCACGCCTGGCACGGAAGCAGATCAGCGGCGCGCCAGAATGGACATGTCGAAGGAGAGATCGTGACGCCAGAAACATTGACCTATGAAGAATCGACGGTCGACGAGGTCGACGACGTCGAAGAGTTGCTCGTAGAAGAGGTCTCCATCGACGGACTATGCGGGGTCTACTAGAACGTGGGGTCGGTTGTGGCCAGCGCTGACTTCGATACGTCGAAGCCCTACCGATTGAGCGAAGACGTTTCACTCCGTGACGAATCCTTTGGGGCTCTCGCGTACCACCACGTCAATCGTCGGTTGGTCTTTTTGAAATCACGCGAACTCGTGGAGCTCGTTCGTCGACTCGACGACTTCTCCAGTGTGGATGACGCGCTCTCGACGGTCGTTCCGTCGGAGTGCGGGCGCTACCACGCTGCCCTGGCTTCGCTGCATCGATCTGGTCTTCTTCGTGGCTGAGACCTTGCGCGATCGCTTTGAACGCGGACTCGAAGCGCCAATCTGCCTGACGTGGGAGCTCACCTACGCGTGCAACCTCGCGTGCACGCACTGTCTCTCGTCGTCGGGCCGTCGAGACCCGAGGGAGCTCACCACCGGGGAGGCATTGGCGTTGATCGACGAGATCGCCGACATGCAGATCTTCTACGTCAATATCGGCGGCGGCGAGCCAATGATGCGGCGCGATTTCTTCGATCTTGTCGAACATGCCGTGAGTCGCCGCGTCGGGGTCAAGTTTTCGACGAACGGTACGCGCATCGATCGTCGCGTCGCCGAACGACTCGCATCTATTGACTACCTCGACGTACAGATATCGATCGACGGTGTCGATGCGGCGACGAGCGATCGAGTTCGCGGTGCCGGCAGCTACGACGCCGCGAGACGAGCGATGGATCACCTCGTCGCTGCGAACTTCGGTCCGTTCAAAATCTCGGTGGTCATCACCAAGGAAAGCGTGGAGCAACTGGACGACTTTCAGGCGCTCGCCGATTCATACGGCGCGCAGCTACGGCTGTCTCGCCTTCGACCGTCAGGTCGCGGTGCAGACGTGTGGGACCAATTACGCCCCACACTCGAGCAAGGTCGCCAGCTCTACCGCTGGCTCGTCGATCGACCCGACGTTTTAACCGGCGACTCCTTCTTTCACCTCTCGGCGCTCGGTAGCCCGCTCGAGGGGCTCAACCTGTGCGGCGCGGGGCGCGTCGTTTGTCTCATCGATCCGGTCGGCGACGTCTACGCCTGCCCGTTCGTGATCCACGACGAGTTTCTCGCGGGCAACGTGCGCGAGCACGGGTTCGCCCCGGTGTGGCGCGAGAGCGAGCTCTTTCGCTCCTTGCGCGAACCCGGAAACGCGGGCGCGTGCACCTCGTGTGGTTCATACGACGCGTGTCGCGGCGGCTGTATGGCGGCCAAATTCTTCACGGGTCTTGAGATGAGCGACCCCGACCCCGAGTGCGTCTACGGACACGGTGAAGCTGCGCTCGCCGCAAAGGCGGTGTCGCTTCGACCACACCCGTCGATCGATCACTCTCGACGCGTCGCCGTGTCGCTCAGTACGCGCTAGATCTTCGAGGTAAAACCGCTCCGGTAGTCTGCGGTGGGTTGTCTTGGAGGGGTTATGGCGAGTTCGTGGTTTGAGACGGTGGCGATAGCCCAGCGTCGAGCCGAAAAACGTTTGCCTTCCTCGGTTTATGGCGCCCTCGTTGCAGGATCTGAGAAGGGACTCTCCTCGAGCGACAACCTGGCGTCCTTCGACGAGCTCGGCTTTGCCCCCCACGTCGCGGGGCTCTCGAACGAACGCTCGATGGCGACAACGATCATGGGTCAGTCAGTGTCTATGCCGGTCATCATCTCGCCGACCGGTGTGCAGGCGGTACATCCCGACGGCGAGGTCGCGGTCGCGAGGGCGGCGGCGAATCGGGGCGTCGCCATGGGGCTCAGCTCATTCGCGAGCAAATCAATAGAAGAGGTCTGTGGCGTCTGCGACCAGGTCCTCTTTCAGATGTACTGGTCCGGCGATCGTGACACCATGATCCAGCGTCTTGATCGGGCGAAGAGCGCTGGCGCGAAGGGCATCATTTTGACCCTCGACTGGTCCTTTGCCAATGGCCGCGACTGGGGCAGTCCCTCGATTCCCGAACGCATCGACTTTCGCGCAATGCTGAAGTTGGCTCCTGACGTGCTCGTTCGGCCGCGCTGGTTGTGGTCGTTCGCGAAGACGGGCCAGCTGCCCGATCTCACGACGCCAAATATGTCGGCACCGGGTGAGAAGCCGCCGACATTCTTCGGCGCCTACTACGAATGGATGCAGAGCTCGCTGCCGAGTTGGGACGACGTCGCGTGGCTGCGCTCGCAGTGGGACGGTCCGTTCATGGTGAAGGGCGTCAGTCGCGTCGACGATGCGAAGCGCGTCGTCGATCTCGGCGCGACTGCGTTGTCGGTCTCCAACCACGGCGGCAACAATCTCGACGGGACACCAGCGCCGCTTCGGGCGCTGCCTGCGGTAGTCGATGCGGTGGGCGACCAGATCGAGGTCCTGCTCGACGGCGGGGTGCGCCGCGGCAGTGACGTGATCAAAGCGCTGGCCCTCGGCGCCAATGCGGTCATGATCGGGCGCGCGTATCTGTGGGGACTCGCAGTTGCGGGCCAGAGCGGTGTAGAGAACGTGCTCGACATCATGCGCGGAGGCATCGATTCGGCGCTGCTCGGTCTCGGCAAGTCGAGTATCGACGAGCTCGACCGCACTGACGTCATCGCACCGCCCGACTTCTTTCGAAAGCTCGGTTGATGAGTCGCGTCGCCATCGTGACCGGCGCAGCGCGAGGCATCGGAGCCGCGACCGTCGACGCGCTCGTCAATGAGAACTATCGCGTCGTCGCAGTCGATCGCTGTCGCGACATTCCCGACGTTCCGTACGCTCTCGCCACGCCGGCGGATCTCGACAGTGTCGTTGCGCGTCACGGCGACGTCGTGCTCGGTCTGGTCGGCGACGTACGAAGCGCCACCGATATGGGACTGGCGGTCGAAACCGCGACGCGACACTTCGGTCGGCTTGACGCGGTGGTTGCGTGCGCCGGCGTGCTCGGCGGAGGTGCGCCGCTTTGGGAAGTGAGCGACGCCGCGTGGGATTCGGTGTGGTCGGTCAACGTGCTTGGCACCCGTCGTTTGATCGAGGCCGCGGCGCCCGTACTGATTGCGAACGGTCGCGACAGCCATCCGCGCATTGTGGCGGTGGCGTCAGCGGCGGGACATACCGGGTTGTTCCATCTCGCCGCCTACAGTGCCGCGAAGCACGCCGTCGTGGGACTGATTCGTGGCGTCGCTATGGATCTCGCGCCGTACGGCGTCACCGCCAACGCAGTCAGCCCCGGTTCGACGCGCACGGCGATCCTCGAAGCGTCAGCGGAAGTGTACGGACTCGAAAGCGTCGAGTCCTTCGCCGCGCAGCAGCCAATCGGCCGACTTCTCGAACCGAGTGAAATCGCCTCGTCCATCGTGTGGCTGTGTTCGGCTGCGTCGTCCGCAATCACCGGCGCCGACGTTGCGGTCGACGGCGGAATGACAGTTTCTTAGTCGCCTCTCATTGGTGAGAGCGCCCCGCGTAGGGTGGGGCCGGGACATTTTCGGGGGAAGGGTTCATTTACATGGCGGCAAGATATCGGTCCGAAGCCACGGTGTTGGACGCGATTGGTTCGACGCCGCTCATCCAGGTTGACGGCATCTTCGTGAAGCTTGAGTACCTCAACCCCTCGGGTTCGATCAAGGCTCGGATGGCTCGCTACATCATCGAGCGCGCCGAGCGCGAGGGACTCCTCCAGCCCGGTGACACCATCGTCGAAGCGTCGAGCGGCAACACGGGCAACGCGATGAGCATGGTCGCTGCCGTGCTCGGCTACAAGATGCTGGTCGTGATGCCCGAGGGCCTGAGCCCGGAACGCGCGGCGATCTCGCTGGCGTTCGGAGCGCAGATGCTATCCATCGGCACGTTTCACGTGAACGAGGCGCTCGACGAGGCGAGTCGGCTCGGCAACTTGCCCGGTTACTTCGCACCCCACCAGTTCGAATCCGAGTGGAACGTCGAAGAGAACCGCACCTGGCTTGGTCCAGAGCTACTTGAACAGATGTCCGACGCGGCCGTGCCGGATGCCTTCGTCATGGGGGTGGGTACCGGCGGCACACTCATTGGGGTCGGCCAAGCGATTCGCGCGGTCAACCCTCAGGCGCTCATCGTCGCCCTTGAGCCCAGTGAGTCGTGCACCATTCAATGCGGTGATACGGGACTTCACCAGATTGAAGGGATTAGCGACGGCTTTATCCCGACGATTTATCAGCGTCATCACGAAATGGTCGATCGCGTCATGGCCGTGCACAGCGATGACGCGGTGCGAGAGATGCGCAGGCTCGCGCGCGAGTTTGGACTGCTGGTCGGACCGAGCTCAGGCGCCAACATGGTGGTCGCACGTCGATTGCGTGACGAACTACCAGAGGGCTCAGCGATCGTGACGGTCCTCTGCGACGAGGGGGAGAAGTACCTCAGTGAGTACTTCATTCCGCCGACGCTGACGTCGACGATCACCCCGAGCTGAGTCGGCCGATTAGAGCGGCGTCACGTACGCGCCGCTGATACCGCCGTCGACAAGAAACGTTGACGCGTTCACGAACGACGAGTCGTCGCTCGCGAGAAAGAGCACGGCGCCAGCGATCTCGTCGGGTTCGGCGAATCGACCTGCGGGGATGTGCACGAGGCGTCGAGCAGCACGCTCTGGATCCTTCGCAAAGAGCTCCTGCAAGAGGGGAGTGTTGACTGGTCCCGGGCAGAGCGCGTTCACGCGGATGCCCTGACGGGCGAACTGCACGCCGAGCTCGCGCGACATCGCGAGCACGCCGCCCTTTGATGCGGTGTAGGAAACCTGCGAGGTCGCCGAACCCATGACGGCGACGAAGGATGCTGTGTTGATGATCGATCCGCCTCCGCGCTCGAGCAGGTAGGGAATGCCGTACTTGCAGCACAGGTACACCGACGTGAGGTTGACGTCCTGCACGCGCTTCCATGCCTCAAGGCCCGTCGTGAGAATTGAGTCGTCGTCATCGGGCGAGATGCCCGCGTTATTAAAGAGGATGTCAATGCCGCCGTACGTCTCGACGACGGACGCGTACATTGCCTTCACGCTGTCCTCATCCGCAACGTTCACCGAGACATACGTGCCGCCGATCTCGCTCGCGATCTGTGTGCCGACGCTCTCGTTGAGGTCAGCGACCACAACCTTGGCGCCCTCTGCGCTAAAGCGTCTCGCCGTGGCGAGACCGATGCCGCTTGCGGCGCCGGTGATGATGGCGACTTTGTTGTCAAGACGTCCCATTTAATTGTCCTCCGTTGAGATGAATACATTCTTTTCTTCACTAAATCCGAGCAGCGCGTCAGGCCCAAGCTCGCGTCCGAGCCCTGACTGTTTGAAACCACCAAAGGGCGTTGAGTAGCGCACCGAGGAGTTCGAGTTGATGGAGAGGGCTCCCGTCTCGACGCCGCGTGCCACGCGCAACGCTCGTCCGATATCGCGGCTCCATATCGACCCCGAAAGGCCGTAGGGGCTCTCGTTGGCGATCGCGACCGCCTCGGCTTCGTCCGTAAATCGCACGACCGAGACGACAGGCCCGAAGATCTCTTCTTGGAACGAACGGCTCTTCGTGTTATTCGTTTCGAGCACCGTGGGAGCCATCCAGTAACCGGGACCATCGGGGGCGCTACCGCGAAAGGCAACGTCGGATTCGTCCACGTAGGAGAGCACTGTCTCGCGCTGTCCTGCAGTGATGAGTGGCCCCATTTCGCTGTCGTCGCTCGTCGGATCGAGAACCTTGACGCCCTTTACCGCTGTTTCGAAGAGTTCCATGAAGCGCTCGTACGCCGACGCCTGAACCAACAGCCGCGACCGTGCGCAGCAGTCCTGTCCGGCGTTGTCAAAGACCGCGTAGGGCGCGCTCGCCGCGGCCTTTTCGAGGTCGGCGTCGTCAAAGATGATGTTCGGACTCTTGCCGCCGAGCTCGAGCGTCACACGCTTCACCTGTTCGGCACAGCCCTGCATGATGAGACGTCCGACCGCGTTTGATCCGGTGAAGCAGACCTTCCGAATGGCCGGGTGCGTGACGAAGCGGTTGCCCACCATGGATCCATCACCGGTGACAACCTGGAAGACGCCCTCGGGGATGCCCGCATCGAGCGCGAGCTCGCCCAGACGAATCGCGGTCAAGGGCGTGAGAGAGGCGGGCTTCAGAACGACGGTATTACCCGCGGCGAGGGCAGGGGCGAGTCCCCAACCGGCGATGGGCATGGGGAAGTTCCACGGCACGATGATGCCCACGACCCCGAGCGGCTCATAGAAGGTGAGATCGACGCCTCCCGCGACTGGGATCTGGCGACCCGAGTGACGTTCGGGCGCGCCCGAGTAGTAGAACAGGACGTCGCGAACGTTGCCCGCCTCCCAGCGTGCGTTTGAAATGGTGTGCCCCGAGTTGGCGACTTCGAGTTGCGCGAGCTCTTCGATGTGCGCGTCGACGACGTCAGCGAAGCGACGGAGAAGGCGTGCTCGATCAGCGGGGGTAACACTCTTCCACGACGGCGCGACCTCGGCCGACCGGTCGATCGCGCGATTGGTCTCTTCGAGATCGTGGACCGCGATGGTCGCAATTTCCTTTTCGGTCGCGGGGTTGATAATGCCAAGTGTGGTGCTCATAGTCGTTCAAATCCTCGGTAACGTTCCCAATCGGTGACGGCAGTGTTGAAGGCAGCGACCTCTACGTTCGCGGCGTGCGTGTAGTGGTCAACCACCTCATCTCCAAACGCGTGACGCGCGGTCGCGCTGTTAGCAAAGAGCTCGCTTGCGTCACGCAACGTGGTGGGCACTCGTGGTGCGTCGGCGACGTAGGCATTTCCTTCAAAGGCGGGCGCGAGCGGGAGTGACTCTTCGACACCGCGCAGTCCCGCCGCGACAAGTGCCGCGACGGCGAGATAGGGGTTGACGTCACCGCCGGGAATCCGGCACTCCACGCGAATTGAGTTGCCGTGTCCCACGACGCGAAAGGCGCACGTGCGATTGTCAAGGCCCCACAACATCGCCGTCGGCGCGAAGGAACCCTCCACGAATCGCTTGTAACTGTTGATGTTGGGCGCAAGGAAGAGCGACAGCTCGCGTGAGTAGGCGACTTGCCCTGCGAGGAAGTGCTCAAAGACGTCGGAAAACCCGTGCGCGTTATCGCCGGCAAAGACGGGCGCGTCTTTTTCGTCGCGCAGGGAGAGGTGGATGTGACACGAGTTACCCTCGCGCTCGTTGTACTTCGCCATGAAGGTAATGCTGGCGCCTTCCTGGGCCGCGATCTCCTTCGTGCCGAGCTTGAACAGGCTGTGCTCGTCGCACTTGTCGACGAGCGGCGCGTACTTAAAGGCGATCTCGTGTTGGCCGAAGTTGCACTCGCCCTTTAGCGATTCAACCACCATCCCCGCGTCGCGCATCGAGCGGCGAACGCGACCGAGGAGTGGCTCAACCCGCGAAGTGCCCATGAGCGAATAGTCCACGTTGTATTGGTTGGCGGGCGTCAGCTCGCGGTACCCGGCATCCCACGCTTCTTCGTAAGTGTCAGAAAAGACGATGAACTCGAGTTCGGTGCCGGTGAGTCCTGTCCAACCCCGCTCGCCGAGACGTTCCACCTGATGCTGCAGCACTTGGCGAGGCGAGACCTTTACCGGCTCTCCGTGAGTCGTTTCAACGTCGGCAAAGATGATCGCGGTCTTCTCGTGCCACGGGACAGCCCGAACTGTCGAAAAGTCCGGGGTGAACGCGAGATCGCCGTATCCGCGCTCCCAGGACGTCAGCGCAAATCCTTCGACGGTGTTCATATCAACGTCGGACGCAAGGAGGTAGCTGCACCCTTCAACGACGCCTTCGATGAGGTCATCGACGAAGAAGCTGGCGTCGACGCGCTTGCCCTGAAGGCGCCCTTGCATGTCGGTAATCGCGAGGATGATCGTGTCAATATCCCCACTCTTGACGCGAGCCTTCAACTCATCGCGCGAAAGCCTGCCCGGTGTTGAAGTACTCATTTGCCCCCTCGAACCCTCAGTGGTGGCAATGGTAGCCGTGCCGTTGACACGCGCCGAAGACGGATTCGGTGCGACGTCACGTCAACGCGACATCGGATCGCGAACAGCCAACGGCGCAACTTTGTTCCCGCACTCTGTGCGGACCTGCTGATTGCAATGACGTCGGAGGGCGAGTGAAGACTCGCGGTTCTTGAGCCTCCACATTTTTGATCGGATTTTTGATTTTCTATTTGCTAATGCAGTGACCGAACCCTATGCTCGCTCGAAATGTCGTGACATCAATGGGGGATTGTTGCATGAGTGATCAGCTGAGCACGTCGTCAAATAGGGAGTTGACGGATACCGAGCGACTTCACCAATTGGGCTATGCGCAGGAGCTCAATCGGACGATGAGCAAGTTCTCCAATTTCGCCATCTCCTTCACGATCATCTCGATCCTTTCGGGATGCCTTACGTTGTACGGGTTTGGACTCCAACACGGTGGTCCGCCAACGATGCTCTGGGGTTGGCTCATTGTCGGTGTGCTGGTGCTCTTTGCGGGCTTCTCAATGGCTGAGATCTGCTCCGCGTATCCGACGGCCGGTGGTCTCTACTACTGGTCAGCGAAGCTGGCTCCAGGCAAGAGCGGTCCCATTTGGTCCTGGTTCACCGGGTGGTTCAACCTCCTCGGACAGGTTGCAGTCACCGCGGGGATCAGCTTCGGCACCGCGTTCTCGGTGTCCGCGTTCCTCGCGATCTTTACTAATCAGGCGTACTGGCTATCACGCGGCCACACCATCGCGATCCTCGTCGTCATCCTTGCCATTCAGGGATTACTCAACACCTTCGGCATTCGTCTCGTGGCCCTACTCAACAACGTGTCGGTGTGGTGGCACGTGGTCGGCGTGGCGCTCATCGTCTCGATCTTGTTCGTGGCTCCGCATTCACACAGCCACCAGTCCCTCAGCTTCCTCTTCGCCAATAAAGGTTGGGACGCCTTCGCCGGGCTTTCGGGACTATCGATTCCCTTTTACGTGTTCTTGGTGGGTCTGTTGAACGCTCAGTACACGTTCACGGGATATGACGCGTCGGCCCACGTGACAGAAGAGACGCAAGCTGCCGCCACGGCGGGACCGAAAGGCATCGTCAATTCCATTTGGGTATCGCTGGTCGCGGGTTTCATTCTCTTGCTCGGTGTCAGCGCGGCCATTCCTCACGTCTTTCCTCAAGTCATTGGTGGTGTGTCGTTTCCGAACTACGCGAGCATTGCGACCGCGACGGTGCCATGGGCGACAATCTTTGAGTTCGCCGCAGGTCGAATCACGGCCGAGCTGCTGATCTTGATCGTTATCGTGGCGCAGTTCTTCTGCGGCATGTCGTCGGTGACCGCCAACTCTCGCATGTTGTTCGCTTTTTCCAGGGATGGAGCCGTGCCTTTTTCGAGTTTTTGGCACAAGATCTCTCGCCGCAGTCACGTGCCCGTCCACTCGGCCTGGTTCGGGGCCGTGGGCGCTTTCATCCTTTCGGTGCCCTATCTTTGGAGCCCGGCGGCCTACGCCGCGGTGACCTCTATCGCGGTGATTGGGTTGTACGTCGCCTATCTCATCCCCGTGTTTCTGCGCCGCATAAACGGCGACGCATTCCGCCCGGGACCGTGGAAGCTGAACAAGTGGGGTCCCGTCATCGGTTGGACGGCAATTGTCTGGGTCGTCTTCATCTGCATCATCCTGATGCTGCCGCAAATCGGTGGAAAGTTCTCGTGGAGTACGTTCAACTACGCACCTGTTGCAGTTGCGGTAGTGCTGGGTTTTGCCGGCACCTGGTACGCCGTCTCCGCTCGCAAGTGGTTCAAGGGACCGAAGGTCCAGGGATCCGCCGAAGAGCTTGCCGCGATCGAACGCGAGCTCAGCATCTAACGTCGCCGACGACGTTGTCGTCGCGGCATCGGTTGATCAGTTCACGTGGGCCACCCTTACTTCGCGGTAAGGGTGGCCTTACAAGTGGCGGTTCCCCATCTCGTAGACTTGCGCAAAGAAACGAAGGGAATCCCTTGCGGCGCACGCGTATCGTTGCCACTATTGGTCCGGCTTCAGACTCCGATGAGAAGCTCAAGGAGCTTGTCACCGCGGGCGTAGACGTGATCCGCCTGTCCTTCGCTCACGGCGATATCCCCTCGGGAATCGAGCGGCTGCGCCGGGTACGCGCCATCGCCCCGGATCTCGCCATCATGGTCGACATCCCCGGACCGAAAATTCGGGCTGGATCCTTCGGCTCTCTGCCGGTTGCCTTGGGCGTCGGCGAAGAAATCGAACTGGTTGAAGGATTTGGACTCGCCTCGACTGCGGAGCTCATTGCCGTCGAACGTAACGATGTTCTTACACAGCTGAAGATTGGTGACCGGGTCCATATCGGTGACGGCGGCGTCTCGCTCGTTATCACCGGGGTTGGCCCAAGGACGACCGCGCTCGTGACCTCGGGCGGCGCAGTCATGGGTAAACCCGGGCTCTCGCTCCCGTCGTCGATCATGAACGATCGTCTCCCTACTGAAGACGACCGAGCGCGGCTCGAAGCACTCCGCGATGAAGAGTTTGACATCCTCGCCGTTTCGTTCGTTCGATCGGGCTTTGACATGGAGTCAGTGCGCGCTGTTCTCTCTCGCAGCGACATCATGATCATGGCGAAGATTGAAACGAGCGAAGGCATCGAGAACCTCAATGAGATCATCGAGCACTCCGACTCGCTCATGGTTGCCCGCGGGGACCTCGGCGTGCGGATGCCGATTGAAGAGGTGCCGCATCTCCAAAAGGAGATCGTTCGACTCGGGATCCGTTACGCACGCCCGGTCGTCGTCGCCACGCAAATGCTCGAGTCAATGACGCACGCCCAGGTCCCCACCCGCGCGGAGGTCACCGACGTCGCGAACGCGGTGCTCGACGGCGCAAGTGCCGTCATGTTGAGCGGCGAGACCGCCATCGGCGATGACCCCGTTGGCACCGTCATCACGATGGATCGCATCGTGCGCCGCGCAGAGGAGAGCTTTCCGTACGCGGAGTGGGGCGCGGGACTTGGTATTCAGCACCTCGTCGCCTCGAGTACGCAGGCACAACGAGTCACCGCTGCCATCACGGGCGCCGCGTGGCGCGCGGCCATGGACGAAAACGCGGTCGCCATCGTTGCCTGCACCCGCTCGGGACTCACGGCTCGCGCAATCTCGCGATTCCGGCCCCCAATGCCGATTGTTGCGATCACGCCCAACACGTCGACCGCTCGACAACTCCGTAGTTCATGGGGCATCCAAGAGATCTACGTGACGCCGCTCAACGACATCGATGGTCTCTGCGACTACGCGGTGGCTCAATTGAAGCAGGACGGGTTCGCGAAGTCTGGCGACCCCATTGTCGTCATGGCTGGCTCGTCGTCGAATAGC
>DASXEU010000136.1:0-2376 GCA_036489935.1 Acidimicrobiales bacterium | reverse complement strand
GACGAAGAGGTCAGCGTCCGCGACTGAGCAAAACCACTTCTCACCCGTGACTCTCCACGCACCCGGAATCTCATCATCCGGCGATGCGACAGTGGTGATTGCTCCGACGTCCGATCCTCCCTGGATTTCGGTAAGGAACTGTGAGCCGCGCAGCGCCGACGATGCATCGGTCTCCATGATGCCGCTGAGATACTTATTCTTCAGGGCGTCTGACGCTCGGTGCTCAAGGGCGCGACGAAGTCCAATGGTGCAGACAATCGGGCAGGCTTGGCCGCCCTCCCCCACGTGTGACAACAAGAAGAACTGTGCCGCGAGCTCGTACGCGCATTCGTAGTTGAGAGAGGTCGCCAACATGCCAGAAGCCCAGGCTGCTCGCGAGGCATCCGCACTAGCGGGATGGGATTCAATTCGCTCAACGTGCTGGCCGAACTCGTCGTACGAGTGGAGCTTTGGAAATTCGCGATTCTGTTCGATGAGCCGCACCGCAGGTTCGATCTCGGTCGCCACCACGCGTCCGAAGTCATCCAACTTCTTCTTCAACTCGTCGGTGAACCTCGAACCCATCCGTAGCGCCAGCGTTGCTTCAAGACTCGGGACCCCGGTGTAGAAGTTCGTAGCCTTCGAGGTTCTCCACTCAAGAAGATCATCGCGTCCAGCGTTATCCATGTTCCACCTCTCACTAGAGAGTTAGCACACGAGTCATGCGATCGTGAAAGCGGCTGATCTGACGCGTACTCCGCCCAAAAATGGGGCTGCGGGACGGGTAAATGCCTCGGGTTAGATTTGATGGCATGAGCGAGTTCACCAACGAGAGCGTGGCCCAGATCGAAGCCACTTTGAACGACGTGGATCGTGCGCTCGAGCGCCTCCGTTCTGGCACCTACCGCACGTGCCAGGTGTGCGGATCAACAGTCGATGATCTGGACCTCGAGTCCAATCCGCTCGTCGCAAACTGTAGCGCTCACCCCGAACTCGCGTAGCTCTCTAATAACAAATGCCCCGTCGCAAGCGCGACCGGGCATTTGTTATTGAGCAGAGACTTACTTCTTGGTCGCCCAGAAGATCTCGGCGATGTCGTCGATCTCGGCGAGCAAGCGGTCGGCCACGACAACGTCGGTGCTCTTCTTCGCTTCACCCGCTGTCTTCGTCGCCATCCAAAACAGGTCGTTGAGGTTCGGGTATTCCTTCAGGTGGTCCGGCTTGAAGTAGTCCGTCCAGAGGACCCAGAGGTGGTGCTTCACGAGGTCACAGCGCTCTTCTTTGATGAAGAGGGCGCGCGTCTTGAAGTCGGCGTCGGTTGACGCATTGAACTTCTCGATAATGCCTTTCACGGACTGCGCTTCGATGCGAGCCTGCGCCGGGTCGTAGACGCCACAGGGAAGGTCGCAGTGGGCCGAGGCAACCAGTGGCGTCGTTGACGCGTCGAGCAGAGCATTGAGACGATGAAGCAGTGTCATAACGGTGCCTTTCCAATAGTCGCGTCCGACCTGTTCGAACGCTTCATTCAGCAGGCTAGTCAGGCCGTCGAGATAGCGTTTCGCCGTGAGCCGAGTTCTCGAGTTCTTCGCGCGCCGCGTGACGGTAGAGGGGTACTCCATGATGCCGACGTATCGGCCGGGCGAACGACTTACGGCGCTGCGACGGTGGCGACCCGTGCGAGTGGGCGACGTCGTCGTCGTTCGCGATCCGAGGGACGCATCGCGCTGGTTACTCAAGCGCTGCGCGGCGAAGGCTCATTCGATGCTCGATCTCCGGGGCGACAACGCGGCGGGATCCACCGATTCGCGAGACTTCGGTCTCGTCCCGAGCCGCGATGTTGCCTACCTTGTCGTCGCGGCGAAGAGCGCCCTTCGCGAGAACTAATGCAAGCCATTCACCCTGAGCAGAGGCGCCCTATTAATACGTGTCGCTCGCGGGAGGACTCTTCGACCAATCGCCGCGTCGGTACCCGCTCGTGATCAGGGGCAACCAGAAACTCGGACCATTAGGATTCCGTCTATGGCGCGTCTCGCGGTGCTTTCGTATCACACGTCGCCTCTAGCCCAGCCGGGGACCGGCGATGGCGGGGGCATGAACGTCTACGTGCGTGAACTCTCGAGTGCCCTTGCTCGTCTCGGTCACGAGGTCGATGTCTATACCCGTCGCGACAACCCTCACACCCGCGACATCGAATTCGTGGAGCCGGGATTCCGCGTTCACCACGTGACGGCGGGACCGGCGACTCCGCTCGACCGCGAAGGACTGACTGACTATGTGGGTGAGTTCACCGACACGGTGAAGACCCTCTTTCGTTGCTCGGGCACGCCGGACGCGATCCACGCCAACTACTGGTTGAGCGGACTCGCGGGTCATCGCCTGAAGCACGAGCTGAATATT
>DASXEU010000088.1:0-78696 GCA_036489935.1 Acidimicrobiales bacterium | reverse complement strand
CTCGGTCGTGCCGTAGGCGACATCCCACAGCCAGACACGGTCGCCGACGATCAGGCCATCGACAGCGGCGCCGACCGCGTCGATCGTTCCCGCGCCATCCTGGTTCGGAACCTTCGGGGAGGTCACCGGCCCATTCGCGCGCGCCTTCCAGTCGGTCGGGTTCACGCCGGATACGGCGATCCTGACCCGAACTTCGCCTTTTCCCGGCTCACGGATGTCGCGGTCCACAAGTTCTAGAACGCTTGAGTCGCCGGTCGTGCTGTATCTGATTGCCTTCATCCGCTGCACATTATCGGTGTATTCGCGCTGGCCCCCAGATCCGGTCGCCACCCCGTCGAACGTACCGGGCTCTTCTAGCAACGGTGTGAGCCAGAAACTCTTGCTCCATATAAAGAAAATTTCGACCACAGTTCGTAGTCGTTCAGTTCAGAGTTGGGACATGTTTCAACGAATGTCCAAGGGCCACCAATTTCAAGAGATTCTCTTCAGCGAGACGTATGTGTGTACGCCATGGCCAAAAGACAAGCCAAACGCCAACGCCACTTCGTCGACGTTGATTTCCAACCTGCCGGTTGTCGAGTCGTTCTGGGGATTTGAGCACACGGTTGAACTTGCGGTACAGCCCTTCTACCTCGAGTTTGCTGGCGATTGCTTCAGCGGATGAGTCGACCCAGACCTCTTCTGCGATATTTCTCAGCCCCGGACTACATGGCCATTCTCTCCATGACCATCACGGTACAAGCACTCTGTGTCTATGGATTCGCCAAACACCTGCGATCGAATTGTGTCTACGGGCAGGCCGCCACTGATCACTCTTTCTTGAGATACAAAGGAGCGCGACTTACCTGCGGATCACGATTTCGCTGTCGGTGAGGTGGAAGCGAGAAGGCGCAGTCCGCTGTCAACGAGCTCGAAAGCGAGGTATCGACGAATTCGGTCGCGCTCGCATCCTGGTCGCGGGTTTGCACGCGCTTGCGCGACCAGTCTCGCGTGGTCGGCTCGCACTTCTAACTCGTGCATGCTCTCGTGGGCGCGCATGCCCATGGGTATCGGCGCCGTCATCGCCTTCCTCCGAACCGTGACACGTCCCCACGTGGTGCGCCAACGTCAACGGCGGTTACATCGACGCGAGCGCCATGGAGAATCGGGGTAACGGAGCGATCTCCGTCGGCACGCACATTGGCGTAAATCCGCCTCACGCTCGAGGTAGCGAGAATGACGGTGCTACCTAGTACAGCCCGAATTGCAGCCACGACAAAGAGGTACCCGACGTCTTGCACGCTTCGTAACTTTGTGGGAAAGCACGATTCATTGTCGCGAGTTGCGGCGTACGACTGGCTCGGATCGTACGCACTGGCACCAGTCGGCTTCGTCGTTGCGGTACTCCTTTCGACACAGATTGGAATCCGATCCACTCCGCCGTCCTTGAGTAACGCGAAACTCAAAGCGACTGGCACCACCCCTGCCCCGAGCCTCGAGGTTGTATAGGCGAGGAGAAAGATGCGTGAATTCCCTTCGCGCAATAGGACGATACTGGGCGCGTTACGCGCAGGCGTAGATCTAAACGTTGTCGCTGCCCTCCTGATCACTTCGGATGTTTGATTCATTACTCCCTTCCTTTGCGGAACTCTCTGCGGTCTTTCGGGTGTAGAGAAAATGTCGACGAATGTCGACGATGAGTTTGTTGTGGGTTCCGCGGTGAGACTCGCTTAGCGGGTGCTACGAAGCAGATCTGGAGATCTGCCATGCGGAAGGCTCTGGATGCGATTTTCCGAGTCGGAGAAGATTTGATTTGTCGATCTCGTCGACTTCAACCATCGTTAACTGAAGTGCTCAGTTAGAGGGTCACCTCAAGAGACAAGAAGCGTTACAAAGACAATACACGCGACGACGGATCGGGAGCGAAAATTCACGGGATCGGTACCGCGCCCCGAATGAGCCGATGTCGCGGCGGTCTCATGCGGACCAACTGGTAATGCCCCTAACGGACGCTGCAGTCCGTTTTTTCAAGCGGCGAAACGTCCTCTCGGCCGAATAACACCATCATTAGTCAGCAGTCAGAGCGAGGGGGCGGAGTAGCCACGTCAGGTCTCCCACACGACCTCGCCAGCCGTCAATGGTTGGTTGCCATCCAGCTGAGTCTCCGGCACTCATGCAAGGACAAATCTTCCTGCTCGTCCACTAATCGTTCATACTGGTTCGGTGAGCAACTCAGAAACGAATACGGGTTCCAGTTCCGTTGCGTTGGTGACGGGTGTCGGTCGTCGCGTTGGAATCGGATTCGCAGTGGCTGAGCGTCTGGCGCAAGAAGGTTATGACATTGCGGCCACCTACTGGACTCCCTATGACGATCGAGTTCATCGGGGTGCGGACGAAGGGGCGGTCGACGAGATCGCGGCTCGTCTGTCTGCGACTGGTGCACGCAGCATGGTGATCGAGGCCGACTTCGAACAGCCCGAATCCGTGCCGACACTGTTCGACAGCGTCGAGCAAGTTCTTGGACCGATTTCGGCGCTAGTGATGTGTCATTGCGAGTCGGCCGATTCGGGAATTCTTCAAACGACCGTTGAGAGCTTCGATCGGCATTTCGCCGTAAACGCCCGCGCGTCCTGGCTCTTGATCCGAGAGTTCGGCAGTCGTTTCAAGGGTGTTCCCGGCCAAGGCCGTGTCATCGCGTTGACTAGCGACCACACAGCTGGCAATCTGCCGTATGGGGCAAGCAAGGGTGCATTGGACCGAATTACCATTGCTGCAGCGCAAGAGTTCGCGGGTCTGGGTATCACAGCGAATGTGGTCAACCCGGGTCCGACGGAGACTGGGTGGATGACTCCCGACCTGGAGGCGCGAATTCTTGATGAGACGCCGCTCGGTCGACTCGGAAAACCTGAGGATTGTGCCAATCTCGTTGCCTTCTTATGTTCATCCAAAGGCGGTTGGGTCAATGGCCAGCTTCTCCAATCAAACGGCGGATTTCGAATCGGCTGACTTGACTTTGCTCAGTGCCGTACGGTGCGGGCGCAAGTACCCCCTTGTATCACTTGTTGCGACGTCAACGATTTGTCTCATCGATCTTTGGTCGGCTTTGTGCTGTCGATCGGTTCGTAGCCAGCGTCGTCGAGTGAGGGTATGGTCTCCACCATGGACGTGCTCGTGATCTGTGGAGCTGCCGGTGTTGGCAAAAGCACTGTCGCATGGGAGCTCGGAAGCCAACTCCAGATCGCTGATGTGCACCACGCCATGATCGATGCCGACGAACTGGATCGTGTTTATCCGCAACCCGAATCACTGTCGGAGTTGGTTGCGCTGAGCTATCGAAATCTGAGGGCGCTCTGGGAGAGCTTCGCTGCACTTGGGCACTCACGTCTGATCCTCAGTGGCGTCATGCTCGATCTGGACGCCGATCTCGCGTGGATAAGCGCAGCTATCGAAAATGCTGACTATACGGTCGTTCGTCTTCTTGCCACAGATGAAACGCTAAGGCAACGAGTCGAGACGCGCGAGATTGGTTCTAGACGAGAGATGCAGACGAAGCGAACATTGGCACAAGCGGAAGCATTGCGAGGGCAGGAGACGGGGCGGACACTCGCGGTCCAGACCGATGGTCGAAGTCCGGTGGAGATTGCGCAAGAGATTCTCGAAGTTATCGGATGGGCTTCATCCTTGCCCGTATTTGATTGAGTCCGCGAGGCGCTCGCTGACCAGGGGGAGATGTTCGAGTGGGCCTTGGGACTCGGCCTGTCGCAATGGCCCCACTCCAAAATCCCCATTGGTCATGAGCGAGGAGGTCCAGGAAAAGAACCCACAACTGGTGTTCGCCACGGACCCTGAATTCGTCATGCCACAAATCGCCGCCCAGCTGAGTCGCCCAATTCGTCCTTATCCAGCCTGACGGCGCATCTTGCCAGGGCGAGTCGACAAGAGAGTGTCGACTCGCCCGAGGCGGGAAGCTCACAGATCAGCACTAGCCGCGTCGGCGCTGCGCTTCGTGCCCAGAATTTTCCTGTAAGTACAGTCTTTTCCATGAACGACGAGGTGCGCCGCGCATCAACGAAGGCGTTCTGCCGCGCGCCCTCGACTAAGTGAAGCCCCGGAGGAGGTTGGGTGTAAGCAACTGTGGCGTGGCCCATGGAGTGGCTGATGAGTTCGTCGGTGTAGCCGTAACGTTTTGCCCACATCGCGAAGGGGTGGAGGAGGTTCTCGAAGGGGAAGGTTGCCGTTGCCGGCCACCCCTCAGCCTGGGACGACGATCCACGAATTTACGAAGCCGTAGTACCTGATGAAAATCACTTGCGAACGACCTTGCCATCGGTTCCTAGTCGTCTTCGCCAGTGACGGGCCTCTCCCGAAGCCGCTAGTCGGAAATTGTTGATGTCGGGTCCATCGCACCAACCGGTTGAGACGGCGACGAGAGTTCCGCCGTGTCGATATATACGCTGACCAAGTGGCAGCAGAATGCGCACCAAGATCTCGCATCAAATTGGCAATGTGTTGCGCCTTCCTGTCGGCGCTACTTATCGTTGTCACTGGCGTCTCTCCTCATCTCGGGCTGAGAGTTCGTGCAGAAGCCTCGACTATCCCCAAATGCTCCATTAGTGCACTCCAAGTCATGTTCATCCCCAACGATCCCCCTCAGGGAACGGAAGGAGCGATATTCCTGCAGAACATCTCGGCTCACGATTGTCTCATCTCCGGGCAACCGACCATTCGTATCTTCAATCGGGCGGGAACGGAATTGAATGGCTCTGAGTCGCTCTATCAATGGCATCCCGCGTTGCCCCGTCCGCGGGGTCCTGCAGTTCTGACTAAATCATCCTCTGCCGTCGTCGAATGGGACTGGTGCGGATTCGCTACCAGTTACAAGCGGATCGACATCAAGTTCGCAGGTTGGAGGCGGCCAGTTGAGATTCTGTCCACCTCGGAGTCGCGAGATTTCTATTCCGCCCCAGCCTGCAAGACAACGTCAGAGAACCGGATCGCAGTGGACTACGTTCGAGGACTCGGGCCCAGGGGAATAGCTGGTCTTCCGCAGACCGTACGAGTGGTCCCCGCAAGTGATCTACACAACGGTGAGAAGGTAGGAGTGCACGTAAGCGGCTTTTGGCCCGAGAGTAAATTTTGGCTCTCCGAGTGTGCCAAAGTCGTCGAAGCGCAGGGCCCCCCTGGGTGTGGCAAGCAGCTCGCAGCAGAGCCGTTTGGCGAGACAAGTGTGACGGGGCAGGGAGTGTTTACTTTCACCGTGCAGTCGCGCGCGGCCGTCAAGCCATTTGGTTCAAACAAGACGGTTCCCTGTACAGACGAGTGCGTCCTGATGGCCACGTCGGGTCCCGGTCTCACTTCGTACGCGCCGATGAGATTCGCCCCCTAACTGGGATCAATCGCAAAGTGGGCAGTCGCTGATGCTTGGCTGCATACCTGTTGACTTGGGTCCCCGACGCCAACAATTTGTGAGTGGGCCTGTTCCGATACTGATCGTCGTCGGCAACCGCTGGCAAACGGATCGGCTGTGAAGGGCTGCGGCTTACGCTTCCCAATTGGCACGACGAGCCCACGCTTCGGCCACCACGAATACGAGGTCGACGACGGGATCCTTCATCTCCGCGTAGCCATCTGTGTCGCATGTAACCGCGGCAATGGACTCTTTAATGCGCCGTACGCTGGTGTTGCGGCCGGATGGGCCCGAAACCAATCCCTGAACAACAACGCAAGGCGCTCGTTCGGAGAACCCGCCCTTCTCACGTGAAGATTGACGCTGCTCGCCGTAGCGCTGCGACGTGTCCATAGGCGCTTGGTCCAGTTGGCCGGGTCGTCGTTAAGGCCCGCCGGCACGTGGTCCGTGCGATAGGGGGATTGCAGAAATCCAAGGGCACCGAGTGGGCTCTCAAAGGTCGAAGCTGCCGACTCAAGGTCGATGGCGCTGACTTGTAGATCAATTACATTTTTGGAAGTCATCCCAGGAATCGCCGTACTCCCAATGTGCTCGATTCGGACAACAGAATCTCCGAGTTGCGCGTGCAAGATTGAGATCAGTTGGGCGGCTTCGGTCTCCCATTCGTATCGATATGGGACCAAGACAGGCTTCTGCAATGTCATCCATTGATGATGCCTCGCTCGACCAGTGTCCACACGTCACTAGGTCTGAAGCTTTTTGATATTCAGCCTGAACTTTGTCTTGGTGTCGTTCGGCCACCAAAGAGTCGACGCATATCTTTGATGTCCGGTCGCCTAATTGCGCGACTACCTCAAAGCACTCATGGTCTCCGCGTACCCAACCTGGGCTTCCATCGCTGCCTACCGAGTGTGGCGTTCTTGCGCAGGAGTCACTAGCTTCTGGATGACACCCGCCGTGACGTTGAAGTAGTCCTTGGTGCAGATCGGAACCCGCTCGGGAAAGGCGAAGTAGTGCGATGGCCAGGAGTCACTACGCATCGCCCGGTTCGATACCACTTCGATCTCAAACATCATCTTGGTGAGCGCGACTTGCCTCTCCTTCGGGGACGATCTCGAATCCTCCCCAGACCACCTCAAAGGTGCTCGCGATGAGGTCGTTGGCTTGGCAGCGCGCGAACTGGCGAAAGTTCTCGTTGAAGAGCGCGCGAAACTGCGATTCGTTAGAGTCCGGATCTCGACTACCGATGCCTCTACATCAGCGATGTCGGAGCGATCGATACTTTGTCGATCTGACCAGTCTTCGGGTTCATCGTAACGACGGCACGACGGCACCGGATTTGAACTTTTGTCCCAGTATTTGGCCATTAAACGGATTAATGACGACGTTGGCACTTGGGCTTGCCGACTGTGGATCTGCACTTGACGATTGCGACGCGGCAACTTCAATTGATAGGAGAACTACCAACGTTTGCCCAGTCATTTTGTCGATCTGATCAGTCTTCGGGTTGAGGGTAACGACGGGGGTCGTGTTGCAGACACGGACTTGAATGGTCTTTCGATTGGCGAGCTTGAAGTCGCGCTCAGCGGCCTGCGTGCATGGACGGAGTTGAAAGCAAAGGGAAACTCGCGCGTGAGCGCAGTGACCTTGGCGCCCGCGCTTCGAATCCTCGGTATCGAAGCCGATGGCGACGCTTCTTCGTCCCTCTCTGGTGGCTCGGATCGACGGTGGCTTGATCTCGTCGGCGTTCGCCGCACCGGAAAAGCGCTCGTGCCAGCATTCGGTTCGGGGAGCGGTTCTCGTCTACGTCTTCTTTGTTGTTGGAGTTCACCCGATCCCTCGACGTTGGTGGCGCAGGTCGCTCAAGACCGTCTGAACGTTCGGTGGTGGTGCTTTATTTTGGAACGCTTTCAAGCGCAGAGCGTCGCTCGCTCGCTACAGAACTTCGATCGAATGCGAGTTCGAGTCGCTCGGTCATCGTTGTCGATGACGCAGCGCTGTTCTATTTGGCGGCGAAAGGAGCGCGAATATTTGAGACGTTGATGCAAATAACGCTGCCATTTACTGACGTGAATCCCTATGAACCTGACGTAGCCGGCGCGGTGCCAACCGAGATGTTTTATGGGCGGCTAGACGAGCGCAGATCAGTCATGGATCCTCGCGGTACCTCCTTGATTTATGGGGGTCGCCAACTTGGGAAGTCCGCTCTCTTGCACGCGGCAGAACGACGTTTTGAAGAGACGCCAAATCAAGTCGCCGTGTACGTCGATTTGAGAGGAGCGGCAATAGGTGCGACAAAGCGACCTGACGCCGTTTGGGGACCAGTCGTCGACGCGCTCGTAGTGAAATGCAAACCAGACCGGAAACCTGCGCGTAAAGATCCGGCCGCTATCGCCGAAGAACTGGTTCGAGCATTCTTGGCGACCGATCCGGAGCGGCGAATTCTGCTCCTCCTTGACGAATGCGACGATTTTTTCGATGTCGACGCCGAAGCGCGCTTCGTCAATATCTCCCGTTTGCGAGAGTTGATGGATTCGACTGACAGACGATTCAAAGTTGTGTTTGCTGGTCTACATCAGGTGCAACGTTTTGCCGCTATTCCGAACCAGCCTTTGGCTCACCTTGGGCGACCACAAGTCATTGGACCACTGAGCCCCCAGCCTGCCTTCGATCTACTTCACGGACCGTTGGAGGCGTTGGGGTACGAAATCGGAGACGACGTCGCGGCGCGCCTTATGGCTAACGCGAACTATCAACCACTTGCTCTACAGCTCTATGGACAGGCCTTGATTAAGGTGCTGCGCCGTCGCCCAGTACCCGAGAAACTTCCTGCAAAAGTGCTCGTCGAAGATTTGGAAGCGGTGCTTGGTGATGAGGCGCTTGGTCATCAGGTTCGACAACGCTTTGAACTCACCTTGCGTCTGGACCCTCGCTACCGCGTCATTGCCTACGCCGTAGCGTATCGATCACAGATTTCGGGAAATGAGAATCCGATCTCCACAGAAGTGCTGCGACGCGAATGCACCGAATGGTGGTCTGACGGATTTGCTCAACTGCGACCAGATGACTTTCGTGGCCTCGTCGAAGAGATGGTCGGCCTCGGTGTTCTCGCCAGCGTCCTTGATGGTTGGCGACTTCGTTCACCCAATGTGATGCGTATGTTGGGTACGACGGTCCAAATTGAGGACGCCCTAATCGAAGCAGGTTCAGAAACGCCGCCCGCTGGTTTTGCGGCTGCAGAGATGAGACGGGTAATCGATAGTTCTGCGCATGTGCGTTCACCGTTGTCTGAAGCACAACTTGCGGAGCTTCTGGCGGCGAAGGATAATCGTTTGCTCATAGTTCTTGGATCGCGAGCATGCGGTGTTGATGAAGTCGGAAAAGCCATTAAGGCCGCCGCCGCTAGCCCAATAGACGTTTGGGAACCCCGTACGAAAAACGCCTTTAAGACACATCTGCGAAAAGGAAATCCCGGTGACCACATTGTCGTGGTGTCGGTACTTGATTCGACGAGCGAGGCGATCAGCGCGTCGGTGGAACTCGCGTTGACTGCAGAATCAGCAGAAGCCGTCGCGAGAACTGTCGTTCTCGTCGTCCCCACCGAGAACCTCGACTGGTGGCCGCATCCTTTCTCACTCGACAACGAGAACAGTTCTGTCGTGGAGCTTCGACGTCACTCCGCTCGATCGTTGTGGGCATGGGCTGTGGACGTTCCTGGCGCATTCCAAGATGAGCGCTCACGCGCTGAACTCTTGAAAACGACGGGAGGGTGGCCATTCCTGGTCGATCGAGCTGCGAAGTTGGCAAACGAAATGGCGACACAAGGGGGTTCTCGCGAAGAAATCGCGTCACGTCTGCAGAGCTACCTTGTGACGGCGGAAGGCGCCGAGGAACTCGTTGAAGCCGTAGGTCTGCGAAATGACGAGCCGATAACTCGACTGTATGACTCGATACTCGAATTGGGCGGTCAGTCGGAATCGCGCGAAGATCTCAGGCTCCTGGCAGACGACGATTTCGAAGATCCCGCAGCGGTCATCGAAGCGATGTGTGCCTTGGGAGTACTTGACGTTGAAAACGATGGTCGACTTCGCCCAGAACCTGTATTCCAGGCTGCATGGGAACAAACTAAGTCGGTTGATTAAAGTCGCCAGTCGCTGTTCACCTACGCGCCAATCCTTTGTTTGCGTGCTGCAATTTGATCAAGATTTGCGTCGGCACTTCATAGCGGTGTCGGGAGTTCGATGTTTGTTTGGGCACGCGTCATGACGGTAGACCATTCGCCGCACGGTACGATGCTTACGCGGCGGTCTCGTCACCGCGTAAGCAAGCGTGCGTACCAAGTGCATCGCCCGTCTTACTGTTCTCGAGTCTTACTGTTCTCGAATTTAGAAGACATCTTAGTAGGCTCATGAGGCATCAGAGACGACAGCCAATAGTTGAAAGCCCGACCTTCGTTCGTTGGTAGTTGAATCGCGCCGGGTTTCTTGGAGAGTGAATCCTTTGAGAGCCTTTGAGAACTGGACCGGGCCTGGCACTAGATTGAATCATCAGGTCGAGTGGCGCTGCGACGAACTTGGTTAGCGAGGCTCGACCGCCGATGAATCGATGAAGGGCGCCTCCGCCGCGGAGGAATGCACATGAGTGACGCAATGACGACATGGGGAGTCGGCGACTATCCACTGATGGCCGAGCGACTCTTGCCCGCCGCTCGTGAGGTAGTCGACGCCGCTTCAATTGTTCCCGCGGACCGCGTTCTTGACGTAGCTACAGGCACGGGCAACGCTGCACTCTTGGCAGTCGAGTGCGGGGGTCAAGTCGTCGGCGTCGACATCGAACCTGTGCTGTTGCGCGTGGCTGAGCAGCGCGCTCTCCAAATAGGAAGTGCTGTGCGCTGGCTTCGCGGCGAATTGGACCATTTACCAGTGCCGGACGAGTCCAACGACGTTGTGCTCTCGGTGTTCGGAGTCATGTACGCGAACGACCACGCCGCTGCGGCGCGGGAACTCGAGCGGGTAACCGCTCCGCGCGGGCGCATAGTGCTCGCGTCGTGGTTGCCAGGGAGTGTGGTGCCTGCGATGGGACAGGTGTTGAGTGATTACGTGCCGACGCCGCCAGCCGGAAGCGAGCCGCCGAGCCGATGGGGAAGCGCAGAGGTGGTCCAAACGTTACTCAGTGATTGCGGCCTACGACTGACCACTTCATCTGCTCGTTCGGTGACTTTAACGTTTCCAGACGCCGTCACAGGTGCTGACTTCTTGATTGCTACTGCGGGCCACGTTATCAATCAACGGCAGCGACTCATTGGTATCGGACTATGGGACGAGCTGCACCGAAAACTCGCTGCATTTGTCCATGAGCGAGCCGTTCCTCAATCCGACCAAATCGAATTGCCGCTCGAATATCTGTTGGCGGTCGCAGTCAAAAACGACCGTTAGCGATCACTCACCTCCGAGGTCCTGTGAGACTTACGATGGGCGATTGCTTTCATCAAGTCGTCGAGGTGATTCGCCGCGCGCCAGGCGGCCTTGTCAGTTGCTCGCCACGGAGTTGCTGGTGAGCGGCGATGTCAGCGGTGAAATCCGAAAACGATAGTCGAGCTCACCGAAAAGACGTTCGGCATGACACACTTCTTCGATCTTGGCCACGCCGATCTCGAAGCCGGTGATCGTTGCCAGTGAGCCAATCGTCACAGTTCATTTCAACGGCAAAATCGGCGATGTCGGTCGGTTCCCGCCACGGTGCAGTTTCTCAACGACCCGCGACGAGGAGTCGCAGCGGGTCGTTGAGAAACGCCTACACGTCGAGCGTGGTTCCCGTGATAATCATGCCCTTCAAGGTCCCTGTAACGGCGACCAAAGCCCCTGCTTTAAGGTTCTTTGCCGTGCCCATGGTGAAGTGTGTCATCGCGTCCCAGTGAACGACGTAGGTGTGCGCGCCGGACTTGAGACTAAAAGAACTGGTCGTTCCCATTTTTGCGTTGATCTTGGTGACGGTCCCGTGCCAGGTGTGATGCATCGCGACGTGCGCGTACTCGGTGGCGCTAGCCGAAGTAACGGTGGTGATACCGAGGCCCAGTCCTCCAACGAGGAGCACCCCCGGGATGGCGAGGGCTGCAACAAATTTCTTCATTCTTTCTTTCCTTCCTGCGCAGGACGCAGCGATGTAGACACCTCGGACTCTTTCGTCCACTAGTTCCGTCTGTCGAACCTCGAACCTCGTTACAAGCGAGGGATGGACTTGATCAACTCGCTCGAGTGCGACGATTTGGATTAAGGCGCGAACGATTTGAGGTGGGCAATCGCAGCGTCGAGGGCGATCTCGAGAGGACGAGTGTCTCGCGCCGTTTCTGCCATCAGTAATCCGCCCTGCAAACTGGCTAAAACGCTTACGGCGAGCTCTTGAGGGTCGGCGTCGGCGCGGAGTGTATGAGACTTGACCATTCGAGTCAGTCCCTCGGCGATGATGCGACCCCAACTCGAGAATGCCCCGCTGAGTTGGTTCCGGGCCACGTCGTCGAGTTCAGCGAGTCCGTTGGCGAGACTGCCGAGGGGGCAACCGTTTCGACACGATCGCGCAGCTTGGTGCGCGACAATCATGTCCCGCCATCGCATGAGGTCGTCCCAGCCTTCGAGGGATTGAAACGTCGGGCGGTGATTGCCCAGTACTCGTTCGCGCTGACACTCGATCACGGCGTGGAGCAGATCACTTTTATTGTTGAAGTAGTGATAAAGCTGTGATTTACTGACGCCGGTGGCTTCGCGAATGTCATCGAGGCTGACCTCTGTGACACCTCGTTCAAAGACGAGATCGGCGGCCGCGTCAACAATTCGCTGTCGTTGCTCTCTTCCCTTTTGGGTTGGTGGTGGGGGTGCCACAAGTTCGTCGTGCATGGTTTCAGTGTTCATAAGTTACTGGACTTGACAGTCCACATTCCGTACTTATAGAGTGGACTCACCAGTCCATTCTATAGGAGAACAACGATGACCGGAGCTGATTCCGCACTGACCCAACAAGAGGAACTTGGCGCGATTACCGCGTCAATCCCTGAGCCGATCGGTAATCGCATCGTTGACGGTGTTGCCGAAATCGAGGCGACTGGTGTCGCCCCCGGCCTGGCCGTAGGGGACCGGGCGCCGGATTTCACGCTGCTTGATGCACTCGGTGAGCCCGTCACCTTGTCGGAACTCTTGGCCAACGGCCCCGTCGTTCTGACCTTTTATCGCGGTGAGTGGTGTCCCTATTGCAATGTCCAGCTGCGTCACCTGGAGCACGCACTGCACAGATTTCAAAAGTTCGACGCAACCTTGGTGGCCGTGAGTCCCCAGTCGCCGGATCACGCCCTTTCGCTGACTGAGAAGCACGACTTGAAGTTCCCGGTTCTCAGTGACGTCGATCAAGACGTCTCCCGCGCCTACCGAGTGCAGTTCACGCTCAGCGGTGATCTTGAGGATCTGCAGGTCAACGTCTTTCAAAACGATCCGAGCACTCAAAACGCCAACGGGACTCGGTCGCTTCCCGTCCCTGCCACCTTCGTGATTGATCGCCAAGGTGTCATACAAGCCGCCTTCGTCGATGCCGACTGGCGCGTTCGGGTCGCACCTGAAGATCTTGAAGCGGTGCTTAAGAACCTATCGTGACGTCTACACCTTTCAAGGGAAAAGCGGCCGTGGTGAGCGGTGCGGGGAGAGGCATCGGTCGCTCGACCGCCATTGCACTCGCCGACCGTGGCGCTCGGGTCATCTTGCTGTCTAAAACGAGGAGCGAACTCGACGACGTGGTGAGGGTCATCGGCGAGCGCGGAGGTGACGCACTGGCAATACCAACGGATGTCGGCGATCCAGTCGAACTAGCGAATACGACGTTGCGCATCTTGAAGGACGTTGACGGCATTGACATTCTCGTTAACAACGCGGGAGTGGTGTGGCCACTCGGGCCGAGTGTGTCCGTCGACGTCAACGAGTGGGCGAGGGCCATCGCAGTGAATCTCATCGGTGCGGTGAGTTTGACGATGGCCTTGCTGCCCGGAATGATCGAAAAAGGGTGGGGTCGCGTGGCCAACGTGTCGAGTGGGATCGCGGCGAAGCCCGAGGGCATGATTGGTGGCAACGCATACGCCACGTCGAAGTCCGCGCTGGAGGCGCACACCATTAATTTGGCGGCAGAGCTCGCCGGTACGGGCGTGACGGTGAACGTTTATCGCCCCGGCGCCGTTGACACCCAGATGCAGGCCTGGATTCGTCGCCAAGACGGAAGTCGGGTCATTGAAGACTTGCGCGATCGCTTCTTGGAGTCGTACGAGGCCGGAAAGTTGATAACGCCTCATGACTCCGCGGAATCCCTCGTCCTCAATTTGATAACTGATGCAACGGGTCAGATTTGGAACGTCGACTGATGATGACGCCTCGCAAAGTGCACCATCGATGGAGTGGTCTATCACTCGAACGCGGTCTGACAAATACGCTTACTCAAGTAGTCGCCGACCATCCCTCAAAGAGAAAGTGAGATCAATATGACAGTAAAACTTGGACTCCTCGCCCTGCTCGAGGCTAAGCCTGGAAGGGGGAGCGACCTCGCTGCGTTCCTCGAAAGTGGACGAGCTTTGGCGGTTGCAGAAGAAGGCACGGTGACTTGGTATGCCTTCAAGATAAGTGAGACGGAATATGGCATCTTTGACTCGTTCGAGACTGAGGATGCCCGCGAGGTCCATCTCAATGGCGAGATTCCCACGGCCCTGGGCCAAGTTGCGGGCGAACTACTGGCGAAGGATCCCCAAATTCGAATGGTTGATATCGTCGCGGTGAAGTAGTCCGACCGACTTGCTCGCTGCGACCGTTGTGGTTCCGGGGCCTGAACATTCAGCTCTTGTGAGTGGTGTGGCCGATTCGATGTGGACGTCGACATGCGCGGACTCGAGAGCGCACGCTTCGTTGGCCGCTCGGCTCCGTCCTTGGAGCGAGCGCGCGCTTCGGTCATTACAGTCTTCGCGGCGATTGCCGGGTTCTTGGCCTGTGCTTCCGTGCTCGCGTTCCCTCGTTTACGAAGGAGTGTAAAACGACATCGAGGTTGCCGTCGAATTGAAACGCGTAGGCGATCCCTACTTCGTCACTACGGCAGTTCTGGGGCCGACGAGCGTGCCAATTTCGGTGGGCGAATCGTCGTAGAGACAAAGTTGCCTTGACAGGGTTCTCGTGCCTTGATATATTTCGGAATCTTTACTAATTAATTATGCGAGTTTCCGGTGCACACCAGGAATTCGCACTCCGGGGGGATACATGAGCAACATGCGCGGCACTGGAAGTGGGTCCGGGGGATCGCTCGAGCTTGAGCACGGCAGCGTCGGGCTGCTGAACGTGATCTTCATGTCTATCGCCCTTATGGGGCCCGGAATCGCTGTGGCCTATGACTACGGTCCGTCGATTCCCTACGCAGGCATCACGCTCCCGCTTGCCACCCTTGTGGCGATGGTCCTCATACTCTGCACCGCCAACTCGGTGGGTCAATTGGGACGGGTGTATGCCGACGCCGGTGGTCTCTACGCCTACGTGTCGAAAGCGTTGGGCCGACGCGTTGGTTTCATGACCGGTTGGATAAACCTCTTCTTCCAGCCGTTCTTCGCAGTTCTGCTTTATCTCATGCTTGCGAACGTCTTTCAGAGCACCCTGCAACTAAAGGCGGGCGTTCTATTGCCCGCGCCAATATTCATCTTGTTTTCCGCAGGTGTGGTCTATGTGTTGACGGTGATCGGCGTGAAGACGTCGACCAACATCGGCGTCATCCTTGGTGCTTTCGAGATAATTGTCCTCCTCGCATTGGCACTATCGATCATCTTTTCTTCAGGGTCGCACAACACTCTTCACGCCTTCGAGCCGCATTTCGCTACACAATCGGGGTTTGTCGGGGTCGGCAAGGGCGCAGTCTTCGCGATCCTCGCCTTCGTCGGATTCGAAGGCGCTGCAGTTTTGGGAGAGGAGTCCAAAAACCCTTTCAAGCTGATTCCCCGTGGCGTCGTGCTTTCTGCGTTGATCGTCGGAGCGTTTTTTTGCATCACTGCCTACGCGGGAGTCATCGGATGGGGAACTCACGACATCTCGAGTTATGCCACGAACTCCAATCCCTGGCTTGTGTTAGCCACCAAATTCTGGGGAGTCGGTTGGGTGGTTGTCTTCTTGGCACTGATCAATTCCGGAGTAGCCAACGCAACGGCGGGCGTGAACTCATGCTCGAGAGTGTTCTTTTCGATGGGCCGCGAGGGGATGCTTCCTGGGGCCCTCGCCAAAGTACATCCACGATTTCGAACGCCGTCTTTAGCCATCGCTACCAACACCATCGTCGCAACCGTCATTGCTCTTCTCGCGGACTGGGCTTGGGGACCATTGGTGGCCTTCGGGGTAACAGCGACTGCCTTCGTGGTTCTCGTGATCGTCTGGTACATGCTGGCTAACGTCGCGTGCATCGTTGAGTACACACGGCGGCGGCGCGCCGAATTGAAGCCGTTGGTTCATATTGTGATTCCCGCCCTCGGCTTCCTCATCATGCTGTTGCCGCTGTACTACACGTACCATCCGCTCTCTCCGTATCCCGTGCGGATCGCTCTCTTCTTTGCTCCTGCGTGGATTGTCGCCGGTGGCATCGTGCTCGTGATTCTCGAGTGGAAGGCGCCACGAATCGTCGACGCCACGCAGTCAATCTTTATGGAAGAGGGAGTAGATTCCGCCACGGCTACCCAAAGTGGGATGGCAACGTTAGATGAGTCGGACTAGGGGAGACATGAAATACAGCTATAGCAACCTCCCGTACGCCGGCGAAGCGCTCGAGACGTCATTCGCAAGAGTCGCGCGTTGCGGGTACGACGCGATTGAGCTCGTGGCGGACGTTCAGAATCTCGACGTGGTCGAGGTGCTGGCCCTACAAGAGAAGTACGACCTCCCCGTACATGCTTTGTGCATGATTTACACGCCAGAGACTGATCTGGTGAGTTCCGATCCCGCGACACGCCGGGCGGCCGAAGACTATGTGTTCGAGATGCTCAAGCGCGGCCAACGGATAGGGGTAAGGGTGCTTCCGGTGACGCCGACGGCGTGCATGAAGATAACTGCCGAGGCGGACCGTGATACTGAGTGGGGCTGGGCGAGGGACGCCGTGCGGAGGCTGTCCGCGGAAGCTCGCCGCCGTGGGATCCGCTTGGTGATTGAACCGTGGAACCGCTATGAGACGTATCTGATCAATACGCTCGATCAGGCCATGAAATTGGTGTCGGACGTTGGCGAGGACAATGTCGGCGTCAAGGGCGACCTGTTTCACATGAACATTGAGGAGTCCGACCTCGCTGCGTCGCTAAGGGCCGCGGGTTCCCTCCTCTGGCACATGGATCTCGCCGACAGCAACCGAGCCGCCCCCGGACGTGGTCATATTCCGTGGCCGAACGTTGTTCGCGCCCTGCGCGACATCGGATATTCGGAGGTGCTGAATTTCGAGCTGCTTCCAGCCGCTGCTGACCCGTTTACCTCCTTGAAGGGCCGCGGGGCCGATGAATTCAAGGACATCTATACGGAGGAGTCCGTACGCTTCCTGCGAGAGCAGGAGCGAGAGCTAAAGGAGACATCCACATGAAAGCTGCTGTCTTCAAAGGACCGGGAGTGCTCAGCGTCGAGGAGGTTTCGGAACCTTCCCTGGGTCCGTTGGATGCTCTTATTCGAGTGCACCGGTGCGGGCTCTGCGGCACCGATAGTCACATCTGGCAAGGGGTGTTTCCCATCGACGGTTTGCCGCGCGTGCTTGGCCATGAGTTCTCGGGCGAGATCGCTGATGTCGCAACGCCGACGCGTGGGTTGACCCCGGGGACGCGCGTGGTTGTCGACATCAATATCGGATGTGGCTCGTGCGTCTACTGCCAACGTGGTCGTCGTCTGCAATGTTCATATCTGCGTCAGATAGGCGTGCACTTTGACGGAGCCTTTGCCGAATTCGTGAAGGTACCCGTCGATGCCATCCGAGTGATCCCGAGCGACATGTCCTACGAGACTGCGGCGCTCGTGGAGCCTCTCTCTTGCACACTTCACGGGCAGGAGCGGGTGGCAATTCAGCCGGGCGAGGTCGTCGTGGTTCTCGGAAGTGGGCCCATGGGACTCTTGCACTGCATGGTAAGTCGGCTGCGCGGAGCATCGGTGATTGTCGCGAGTGAGGTGAACGAGCTTCGGCGTGGTTTCGCACTTGCGGCGGGTGCCGACCGCTCGGTCGGAGGTTCGCTCGAGGAGATAAAGCAAGCGCTGTTCGAAGCGACCGGGTTCGAGGGAGCGGACGTTGTCATTGAGTCGGCCGGCGTGGCCGCGACGTACAAATCGGCACTTCAACTCGCCCGCCCCGGCGGGCGCGTCCTCTTCTTTGGAGCAGCCCCGACAGGAACGGAGCTGATGATCGAGCCGTTCGACGTGTATCGCCGAGAACTGAGTCTGTTGGGTTCATACGCGGGCAGCTACGGATCCTGGCCCGACGCAATTGCGCTCCTGCACGCGGAGCGACTTCCCGTCAAGGATCTCGTGACCAACGTCGTGCCGCTCGAGGAATTACAGAACGTACTCGACGCGATGCCCACTGATCCGAGCACCATCAAGGTACAAGTCGCCCTCTCGTGACTCCGGACATGCCACACACTCGACGATCGCCATCGGGATTTCGTGCCGGCACGATGCGCTCGGTCAACCGCGCCCTCATCGAGCAGACCATTCGTGACCGTGCGCCGATCTCGCGCGCTGAGCTCTGTCAGTTGACATCGCTCAGCATGCCCACGGTCTCTGCGATTACGGCCCTATTAATAAGTGACGGTCTGGTACGAGAGAGGCCCCCTGGGTTAGGGCCGGGACTCAGTCCGGGTCGTCCCGCCAAGATGTTGGTTCCAAACTCTCGAGTGGCGACACTGGGTTGCGACTTGTCGGTGAGTGGCGAAGTCCGACTGGGCGCCGTCGGCCCGCTGGGCGAGATGCTGGACACGAGACGCTACACAGTTGATGCTCACCTGAACCCCGAAGCGGCAGCGCAACTCGTCGAAAGCTACGTTGATGAACTGACGCGAGATGGCGTCGTCGACCGTATTGAAGCGGTGGGGGCCGGTGCGCCCGGAGCGACGCAGATCGAGACGGGGCTGATTCACTGGGCGCCGGCGCTCGGCTGGAGGGATGTCGCCTTCGGCCCGATGCTCGAACAGATTCTTGGCCTCCCTGCGGTCATTGACAACGACGTGAACCTTGCGCTGCTCGCAGAAGCGCGCAAGGGATCGGCCGTTGGGTGCCGTGAGGTGCTCCTCGTCTCCTTCGCTGACGGCATGGGTGGCGCGCTGTGGTTGGACGGCAGTATCTACCGCGGGCGCGGAGCGGCGGGCGAGGTCGGTTACATGGTGGCGGGAGCCTCCTCTCGTGGACTCAGCTATCGCTCGTTCGGATGGGCCGAAGCGAACGTGCACGATCTGCTTGAGCGAGAGTGTCGACGTCGGGGCATAAGGACGGACGAGTCCGAGCTTCGCTCGGCCCGGCTGGCCAGTGATCTCGCCGGTGGAGGGCGCACCATGCGACTTTCCGCTGACGCGAAGGAAGAAATGCTCAAGCTCGTCGTGTCGCTGGTGGCGTCCGCGTGCGCGCTGCTGGACGTGGAAGCCGTGATTCTGCGAGGGTGGATCAAGCTCGTCGGAACTTCGTTCCTGGGCGAGATGCGGCGACGCCTGCAAAAGCTATTGGCCGATCCGCCACGTATCTTGACGTTGAGCGCCATCAACGATGAGGCCGTCTTGCTCGGCGCCGCGTTCGCGGCACAGGACACCTTGCACTGGCCACCTCGTACTCACGTCGACGCAGAAGAGCGGGTCGTTGGGGCGGACAAGGTCAAGCGGCGAGCGCTCGACAAGGAGCCATCAGCCCCCGCGTCGAAGCTGCGATTGACTGATCGAGAGAGTCCGGCCAGTGCCACCTGAACTGAAGTTGGGTATTAACACGTGTTTCGCCGCGAAGCGCTGGAACGAGGGAGGAGCCTGGGCGCGCATCGCGGCGCAGTCACTCGGCGTGCGTACCTGCCAACTGAGTCTCGACCTCCTCGACACGTCCGTCTCAGACACCGTGCTCAAGGACTACGCCAAAACTGTGAGAGAAGCGGTGCGCGAATACCATATCGACCTGCACAGCACCTTCACGGGAATGGCTTCCTACAGCGGTAACGGCCTCCTGCATCCGCTCGAGTCGGCTCGAGAGGCGTCGCAGCGTTGGTTCGAGCGGGCCATCAACTTCTCGGCGGCTGCCGGAGCTCGCGGCACCGGCGGATTCCTTGGCTCCTTTTCGTCGCTCGACGCTGCCGACCCATCGCGCAAAGAGCAACTGCTGACGGAGCTGACGCAACGGATGCGAACGTTGTCCGACCACGCGGGCCGTCGCGGTCTCGAGTTCTTGATGTTCGAAAACATGTCTGGTCCTCTTGAGTTCGGACATCTGATCGATGAAGCACGCGTCTTGGACGAAGTCAGTGCTGCTCCGACACCCTGGGTGCTCTGTCTCGACGTGGGTCATATCGCGGTGCTGTCCGATGACATACCGGACGGTGATTCTTCGGCCTGGATCGCTGAGCCCTGGGCCCATCAGCCAGTACTTCAACTTCAACAGGCCTGTCGCGGGGTGGACCACCACTGGCCGTTCACGGCCGAACGCAATCACGATGGCTTGGTCGATGGCGCGGCGGTGGTGAGCGAACTTCAAAATCTAGCTACGGAGGGCACTGTCTTCATGTTCTTAGAAATCATGCACTCCGTGGAGACTCCCGACGAGGTGGTCATTCGAGAGCTCAACGAGAGCGTCCAGTACTGGGTGTCGAAGGGGGTAACGGTATGAACGGACAATCGCCTCTCAAGATCGGGCTCGTGGGCAGTGGGTTCATTGCCAATTTTCACATGACGGCGCTCCTGGGAGTGAGGGATTGCCAGGTCACGCGAGTCTTCAGCCCGACGAAGGCCCACCGAGAGGCAGCCGCGGATCGGGCGAACGAATTGGGGATCGGTCCGTGTGTCGCGAGCGAGACCCTGGAGTCCTTGGTGTGCTCCGAGGAGGTCGATGCCGTCTGGCTGCTCGTACCCAATCACGCTCGTCTCGAAGTCATGCAAGAAATTCACGACCTCGTCGTCGGGGGTCGGGCCGGCCTGATGGGGATCGCCTGCGAAAAGCCGCTCGCGAGGACCGTTCCTGAAGCGAATGAAATGGTGCGCCTCGTCGAAGCGGCGCAACTGAACCACGCCTACCTGGAGAACCAGATCTACGCACCGTCGGTCACCCGTGGCCGCGAGTTGTTGTGGGCACGAGCTGCAGCGATTGCCGGTCGACCGTACTTGGCTCGGGCCGCGGAGGAGCACAGCGGTCCTCACAGTCCCTGGTTCTGGCGAGCGGGCTCCCAGGGTGGGGGAGTCATGCTGGACATGCTGTGCCACTCAGTGGAGGTCGGGCGCTACATGCTCACCGAACCGGGAAAAGAGCGAGCGACGCTTCGCCCGGTGGCGGTGACAGCGACCACCGCTTCAGTCAAATGGTCTCTCCCCGAATACGCGGAGCAGTGGCGGCGCAACGCGGGATTGAACGTCGGGGACCAAGGTGAGCCCGCCGAAGACATGGCCACCGGAGTGCTGGAGCTCGAGGATCCGGCTGGTCGGCGCGTGTTCATTGAGGCTCGTACTTCTTGGGTCTACGTTGGGCCGGGTCTTCGAATACAGATCGAGGTGCTCGGTCCCGAGTACTCCCTTTCGATCGACACCTTGCAGTCCCCACTGTCCCTGTTTCTTTCACGTGCCATTGCCGGCGGCCAGGGCGAAGACCTTGTCGAGAAGCAGAACGCAGAACAGGGACTGATGCCTGTCGTCGACAACGAACCCGAGACGTACGGGTACGTGGCAGAGAACCGAGACGTGGTGCAGGCGTTCCTGCACGGCACGAAGCCCGCGCTGACCTTCGACGACGGACTCGCGGTTGTTGAACTGCTCATGGGTTTCTACAAGTCAGCGGATCTGGGGCGAAAGATCGTGCTGCCCGACCTCGAACTGGCGACGTACGTCCCGGCGATTGCTTCTCGGGCGCAGGCCGACGAGCAGGTCGTGCGCGCGCAGTCCGGTCCTGGAGGGACGCGTTGAGCGGGAGTGGCGACGGCGGAAATGATTTTGTCCTAGGTATCGATCTCGGGGGTAGCAAGGCTGCACTTGCCGTGGCCACCCTGGACGCGCGACAGCTGGCGAGCGAGCGTCTCGAATACGGCGCAGAAGCGATCGACGCGGCGGGGGTCGTCGATCGAGCTTTGATGCTCGGTTTGAAGATGATAGAGACAGCGATCAGGAAGGGGAGGGGCAACTGCCGGGCCGTGGGCATCGTCTGTCCGGGCATCGTTCGAGACCACGGGGTCTGCTTGGCGCCGAGTCGACCTGGATGGGAGAACGTGCAAGTTCTCGATCGCGCTCGAAGCATCCTGGGGATTGAGACGGTTGTCGCTGCCAACGACGTGAAGGCTGCCGCACTGGCGGAGTACGAGCGAGGGTCGCTTCGCGGTGCGAATCCGGCACTGTACGTGAATCTGGGAACTGGCATCAGCGCGGCACTCGTGGTCGACGGTCGCGTCGTCGGAGGGGCACATCAAGGTGCTGGCGAGATTGGTTATATGCCGTCTCGTGCGATCGAACCATCGCAGAGCGCCACGTCGCTACTCGAGGAACGCGCGGGTGGCGGCGGGATTGGTCGCAACGTCAGTCGCCTGTTGGGACGAACGGTATCCGCGGCTCAGGCATTTGCCGCGGGCGAGCCGGCGGTCAAAGCGTATCTGGAGGAGGTTCTCTACGAGATCGCGCTCGCAGTCGTCAAGATGACGCTCCTCGTGGATCCGGCGCGCATTGCGGTTGGAGGCGGGTTGATGGAATCGGGGGGCGTCGTGTTCGACGCACTCAACGAGCAGCTGGATCGCCTTCCCTTCAGGCCGGACCTCGTGAGGGCTCACTTCCTCACCAGCGCGTCATTGGAAGGAGCGGTGAGCTTGGCTCTCGCCCAGGCTGGCGAATCCAGGTCGAAGGAAACGTGGGTAAACGCGTGAGCGACGAGTCGGGCGTCGGCGCCGTCATGAAGTCGGAGATGAACGAGCAGCCCGAGGTACTCGCTCGTCTCGCCGAACGCTCAAGCGAACTCGGCGATGTCATTCAACGGGTACGTCCCGACCCGTTGGCGGGCGTCGTCTTTCTCGGTCGCGGGTCCTCGGGGAACGTCGGGACCTTTGGGCGCTACGTCATGGAGATGGCGACAGGCAGGCCGACGTCACTGTTGGCCCCGAGCCTGTTGACACGATACGTAAGGACGCCCGACTACAGGGGACAGCTGGTCATCGCGCTCAGCCAATCAGGTATGACTACGGAGATAATCGAGTCGTGCCAAGTACTTCGCGACCACTGTGGAGCGAAGGTGATTGGTATCACCAACAACGCTAACTCGGACCTTGCGTCGGTCGTCGACGCGTGCGTGACGCTCGAGGCTGGCGAGGAGCGGGCAATTCCCGCCACCAAGACCGTGACGGCCCAGATGCTCGCTGTGCTGATCCTGGCGTCGACGTTGGGCTCGATCGAGTCGATCAGACGCATCGACCAACTTCCACAACGGGTCACCGACGTATTGAATGATTGGGACAGCCCTGCAGCTTTGGTCGATCGGTGGCTTGACTTTGACCGACTGTTCATTGCGAGCCGGGGCGTCGCCTACGCGGCGGCCCTTGAGGCTTCGTTGAAGATAAAAGAGTCCGCCTCCCTCTTCTGCCAGGGACTCTCAACGGGGGACTTGCGTCATGGAGTTGTCGCATCGGTTTCAACGACCACCCCGGTACTGGGAATCGCCCCCGCAGGCCCGGTCGCAGCGGACGTGCACAGACTTCTCGAGGATCTGGCCGAGCTCGGCGTTCCCGTCGCTCGGTGCTCTCCTGCAAGCGATGCCGACCTACCGCTGCCGGCCGATACGGGTGAAATGCTTCAGACGATCCTGGCTGTCGTGAGGGCGCAGCAACTGGCATTGACCTGGTCGATTCGGCGCGGCCTGAACCCTGATGAGCCGGATCTCTTGTCAAAGGTGACCCAAGGAACGTAGCGATCGACATCGCCGCGAACAACTAGTTCAATTAATCCTGAAGGAGGACTTAGCCACTGTGACGAAATCGGAGCGCCCCTATCTCTCCAGTCCGTTTGCCATCCGCGACGTCGTATTGAGAAACCGCATCGTCTTCCAACCGCATTTCACCGCGTTGGGTCACGGCGGAAGCCCCTCGGCTGATCTCATTGCCTATTACGAGGAGCGCGCTGCTGGTGGCGTGGGGCTCGTGATCGTCGAAGGACAGGCCGTGATGCCTTCGGGCAAAGATTCTCACCGAGTGATTGAAGCGTACGAGCCCGACAACGTCGCCCTCTATGCGGAGATGGTTGAACGCGTTCACGCGCAGGGCGCCGCTATGTTCTGCCAGCTCACGCACTCTGGGCCGGATTCACTTGAGAGCAGGCCTGAGGTGATGCTCGCGCCGAGCCACTTGAGCGGGTCCGTGTCGCTGGGCGCGTCACGAGCCATGGACAGCGATGACATCGAGAGCTTGCGACAGGGCTTTCGCCTCTCCGCACACCACGCGAAGGCAGCCCACTTCGATGGGGTCGAGATCAAGGTTGGACATGACGGGATTCTTAGAGCCTTTGCCTCGCCGCACTCCAACCGCCGAGTCGACGAGTACGGTGGATCGTTCGAGAACCGGATGCGACTGATCATCGAGGTCATCAATACGGTTCGAGATGAAGTGGGTCCGGATTACGTAGTCGGTGTGCGGATCTGTCTTAGCGAATTCACACCATGGGGATACGACGCGGAGTACGGCCTCAAGATGGCGAGCTATATCGAGCAAACCGAGCAAATCGATTACTTCAACTGTGACGCAGGAACCGCGCTCAACTATTGGATGCAGATTCCTCCCGCGGCGATTCCCGAGGGCCACTTCCGTCAACTGAACACGGCGCTCAAGCGCTGCACGTCGCTGCCGATAATCGCTTTTGGACGGATCAAGCGGCCAGAGATGGCTGAAGAGATGATTGCGATGGGTCAAGCAGACCTCATTGGCATGGCTCGCCAACTCATCGCCGATCCTGACACGGCGCTCAAGATCACAGAAGGGCGTGAAGAGGACATCCGCTTCTGCATGGCGAGCAACGACTCGTGCATCTTTCAGGTAGCCCGCGAGCACCCGATTCGATGCGACCATAACCCTGCAGCGGGCAGGGAGGTGCTTCTCAGCGAGAGGCGTTTGAAAATGGCACCGGAACCGAAGTCGGTGCTCGTGATCGGAGGGGGTCCCGCAGGAATGAAGGCGGCAGAGACACTTGCTCGCCGGGGTCATCAGGTCACACTTTTCGAGAAACAAAAGATGCTGGGCGGTCAAGTACTTCTTGCCATGCGACAGCCTGAACATGTCGAAATCTTTGAGTCGATCGACTATCTCGAACGCCAGCTGCGGCGCTTGCAAGTCGAAGTTCACCTGGGGGTCGAGATCACGTCTCAGGACATCGCCGAGTTTTCACCTGACGCCATTGTTCTCGCCAGCGGCTCGCGGCCTGCCCTTCCGGGAATGATCGGCGCGAACGGAAGTGCTGAGATTTACGGATGCTGTCCCGATCTCACCGAGGACCTCCCGCTCGGCGTCCTCGGTCACGGGAATGCGTTCTCTGTGGACGACGCGATGAGGATCGATGAGCGCGGGGAGGGCAACGTTGTTGTCGTGGACATCACGGGCCACTGGGATTCCGTGGGCACGGCCGAATACCTCAGCAATCTCGGCTACCAAGTTTCGCTGATAACCAAAGGGCACATGGTGGGAGCCTCGCTTGAAGAATCGAGCCGGGTTTTGTTCTACGATCGCGCAGCGGCGCGCGGAATGAACGTTCTCGCCATGACGGAGGTCGTGAGCAACGACGGATCTACAGTCCGGCTCCGCAACGTCTTCACGGGGGGCGAGACAGATGTCTCCGACGTGCGCATCCTCGTCGCCGCCATCGGGCGCGAACCGACCGACGGACTCTATCGGGAGTGGTTAGCCACGGGGAGTGGCACTCCGATTCACCGGGTTGGCGACTGCGTGGCGCCGCGCCTTTTGCGTGCAACGATCGCCGAAGCTTACGACCTTGGACGTCGCCTTTGACGGCCGACCCGCCCCCGCCCTACTGGCGAGATTCAGCGGGGTGAGCCCACATCCGCGATGTCGTGGCGAATGCGCCATTGCGGGTTGTTGATGAGAGTGCCGAATGGTGAACAGATCTCTCGCGACGATCTGTCGCGCTCGTGCGCCACCAACTCATTATCCGGCTTCGAGATGATGAGTTGGTGGACATCGCGTGTGGCCGCTTCGGAGACGATTTCGTTTCCATCAACCCGTCGCGATTCGAGGCGCGACGGGTTTCAAATGTCGAGTACGTGTCGCGGTTCAGGAAGCGTCGCGTCTGGCTCCCACACACGACCCATCGCGTCGATAAGGTGCGGTCGCTTACTTCGAATGAAGGTGAAGTAGCCGAAGCCCACAGCGACCCAGACAACGATGAGGTAGGGAACCAAATCGTACGGCCAAGGCGGGATCGGCCATAGCTGACCATAGATCGGAAGCAGCATAAGCAGGCTGCCGAGGATCGGCAGGACAGCGTGCTTGAATATATTGAATTCGTTCGCGAAGCGCCGATGGAAGTAAACGACCAGTCCGACATTCATCATGATGTACAGAACAATGATGCCGAGTCCGAGAATGCTCCCGAGGAAATCGTACGCGCCCAATGGTCCTATCCACGCTCCCAAGGCGAAGGTGACGATCGCCGCGAAAATGATGTACACAGTTTGAGCAGTGACAGGATTATCGCGCTCGTTGGTGGTGCCGAGTCGCCGGTTAAAGATTCCTTCGCGGCCGAGTGAGAAGACAATTCTTACTGCCGCGTTCGATCCCGAAAGTACATTGGCAAATTGGCTATTGAGCACCGTCAGCGTGATGAGCCACGCAACGTTTGGACCCCAAAAACTGTTTGACAGTGTCGTGAGGGGGCTAGCGCTGCTCGACAACGCTTTAACGTGGCTCATTCCAAAGCCAATCGAAGTGGCGTAACCCGAAAGCACGTAGATGATCCCAACAAGGATCACCGCTATAAATAGAGCTCGTGAGATGTTCTTTTTGGGATTTCGCGTTTCTTCGCCCAAGGTTCCCGCTGACTCGAAACCCACGAACATCAAGATCCCCCACAGCATGCCAAAGCCGATGCCGCTGAGTCCGGTGAGAGAGTTGTGCGGATTGAACGTTGCGAGGGAGTTTCCTTGCGCTCCGCCTTTGAAGATGACCGTGCTAAAGAGCGATAGCAGGACGCCAATCTCTAATGTGAGAAAGATCAGGGAGGTTTTGGCTGACCGTGTTACACCAAGCCTTCCAATGAACCACACCACGGCAAGAATGAAGGCGCTCACTATCCACCAGCTCACGTCCCAGTGAAACTGTGACTTGAGGAATTGACTTCCGAATCCTCCCATTGCAGAAAAGAGCATGGGTCCAACGGCGCCGTAGGCGAAGACGAGCAACCATCCCGATACAAATCCCGTCCCCTTGTTAAAGGCGTTCGTATTGAACGTGTAGGCAAAACCCGAGGAGGGAAGCTTGCTGGAAAACGATCCGATCGTGGAGGCCATGATGAGGCACGCGATCATCGCCAGCAAGATTCCAAAGGGCAACGCGTATCCGATCTTTGCTGCCGCTGGCGGAGTATTAAACGCGACGCTCGTGGCCGGTCCCATGAATGCCATGGCGAGCACGGCAGCACCTATCGCACCGAGAGCGCCTCCTCGCAGCCGTCCGGGCTTAAACACTCTCTTTGTGGAGGGCTTTGAACCTTGATCCGTAGTCATTCTTTTCTCCTTGCTTTGTTGGGACAACCTTTTGGGGAGAAGGGAGCCGATTTCTAAAAATTTCGTTAGAGCAGTACTTCAGGCTTTCCGGTATGAACACCTTGAATCGGAGCAATACGGGCGCGAGTGACGAACGCTTGAATGCGAAAGCCAAAGATCACGGTGTCGCCAACCGAGATCGTCTTGTTGTCGGGAGGCGTTATGAGTCCGTAGTAGTCAATCGCTGCCGGAGGTGGGATTTCCACGTCTGCAAAAAAGGAACTTTGGAAATCGCCGTGGGGAACTACCAAGCACTGCAACTGATAGTCAGCGAAAACTGGGTCAATATAGAGCCCACCTCCAAAGCAATATGCTTTGCCGGCGAATTCGTGAGAAATCTCGCTCACATAGGCGACGGCTGGGACTTCTGGAAGATCATCTCTGACCGCGTGAAGCGGTGTCGTACCAGTGAGAGCGTGGCCAGGTTCAACCTGCGTCGCGCCTCGTGATGCAAGTTCCTCAAAGAGGACGCTGCTGTTTGTGCCGGGGGCATTGATCTCAAAAGATCGTCCGATTTGAGTGAGCGCATTGGCTACATATTCAAGAGTCTTCAGATTGTGAGTATCAGTGACTTTTCCGCTCTCTTCAGAAAAGAGGAGAGCGGGAAACGTAGTAATTCCGGCGAATCGCCCTCCCGCGAGACCATCGATAAAGTCAGCCACCGCGGTCACTTTTTCAGCCGGGAATCCGCCTCCGTGACCGAGGTAGAAGGTGTCATGTTCGGAATGGACCCTCAGCAGGAAGTTCTGAATCCGCCCCTGCTTTGCCGCTGCGGCGGCAGCTTCTTCTGCCTTTTCTTGGTTAAAGACTGTCCAGAAACGCGGATGGAGCGTGCTCGCCTCAAGCGCGTCATGTCGCGGAATCTGAACTAGGTGACCTAAATGACCAAGGTCAAGTTTCGAGTCTTGTAGAGCGCGGGCCTCATCCAAGTCGACGGCGACTGCTTGTGTGATTCCTCCTTCATGTACGGCATCGCAGAAGTGGATATTGCGGCCCATCTGCTTGGTCATGGCAAAGACGGTCAAGTTATGATTCTCCGCTTCCAAATGGAGCGCTGAAGCGTTTTGCGTGACCGTATCAAGATCGATGGCATACGAATTTGGTGGCAGACGACCTTCATTGTGGAGTACGGCGATTGCTTCCAAAAACTCTTTATTGCGCTGGAGTAGAGGTTTCAAGAACATGTTGTCCTTACGACACCGGAAGCCGGCGCTGCGATACCTGCGTCATTGGCGTTCTGGTCTCAATGTCCAGCAAGAGCGCCGATGCGATGGCACCGATAATGGTGGCGTTCGGTCCTAGCGTTGAAGTGGAAATGATTGGACGCCGACACATGGCGCGCTCGACGAGGTCTTCAATTCGACCAAGGTAAGGTTCCAGTGCTCGGCCGATGCTGCCTTCGAATACCACAAGTTCCGGATCTATGAAGGCAATGCAATTGGTAACGACAAGCGCGATGTGTTCGACGAGATCGGAGATGACTTGCTGCGCTACGCCGTCGCCTCTTGACGCGGCTTCAAAGATCGATCGCGGTGTGATCTCAATCTGGGACAGCTCGCTTTTCTCAGGAGACTTCGCCATGTACTCACGGGCGCCATTTACCAATGCAGCGCCGGATATGAGGTGCTCAAGATTGGGGCCAAAGTTTTGGATTTGGCTTCGATCGGCGAGTATGTTGCCGACTTCGCCAGCCGCGTTGTGGCGTCCCCGAATGAGTTCGCCATCGATAACAACGGCGGCACCGATGCCGGTGCCAAAGGAGAACGTGACGAAGGAGTGCGCGTCGACGCCGATTCCGCGCCACGCTTCGCCGAGGGCGGCGAGATTGACGTCGTTATCAATTATGAATGGTTCATCAAGTCTGCCCCGAAGCAAACTGACCAGGTCAAAGTCTTCCCACTGGACATTTGGTCCACTCGTGATAAGTCCTGTATCTGGATCAAGAACTGCGGGAATGCCGATGCCGAGCGAACGAACGGGTAGCTCCAATTCCAGTGAAGCTTTGAAAAGGTTCTCGATGGTGGTCAAGAGATTCTCTTCGGGATTGCCGTTTGCAAAACTCGGTCGTTCCTCCTCGTAAAGCACGTTTCCTAAGAGGTCTGCAAGAACTCCGAGGCATTTGGTTCCACCAAGATCAATCGCGATAACTGATCCGGCGAGCTCGTTGAAGCGAATGGCGTTTGCATTGCGACCAAGTCCTTCTGACTCACCTGGTTCTTCTAGAACGAGTCCTTCATTGAGGAGTCGTCGAACGATTCGGCTTATTGATGCGGGCGAAAGACCAAGTTGCTCACCAATTTCGGTCCTCGTCGTGATTTTGGCCAATCTCACTGCGTCCAGGACTATGAACTCGTTGATGTCAGTAATCGAGGGTCTATTCATTTATTACTTTCTGAGTGGAATAAATAGAAGAGTATCGGGATGATGATGCCCCGTCAAGCCCTAAATCTCGCGGTTGTCGAGTTTTCGTGAACACTGCGGGCACAGAGGTCGCGATCTCGGAAGGTGCAGTTGCACCCAGAGAATTGTGATGATGACGCAACGCAAATGTGCTTCGCAGTTGGATTAAGAAGCAACGTCGATCGTCACGTCGACAGCAGGAAAAGTTCGCGGTATACGTCTACGGGAGCTTCGACAAATTACGCCATATAAAAGGTTTTGGCATTCGTGAATTCGCGAATGCCAAGTGCCGATAGTTCTCGTCCATAGCCAGACCTCTTTATGCCACCGAATGGCAACTCTGGCATTGAAGCCACAATGGAGTTCGCGAAAACGAGACCAGCTTCTAATCCTGCGGTCGCCGTATCGATTTCTCGTTGATCGGTAGCCCACACCGACGAGCCGAGTCCCCACGGTGTGGAGTTGGCGACGCCGATTGCTTCTTCGAGATCGCTCACAACAATGACGACGGCAACTGGGCCAAATAGCTCCTCGCAACCGGCGCGTGAAGTTCGAGGCACGTCGGTCAGGACCGTGGCCGGGTAGTAATAGCCCTTTTGGTCAGGGATGAATCCGCCGACTCGGAGCGTGGCTCCGGCTGCGACAGAGTTCTCGACTTGAGCGTGGAGGAGGTCTCGTTGCTGAGCGTTCACGAGCGGACCGAGAGTGTTGGTGGAGTCGGTCGGATCGCCCATGGTTACGGCGCCCATTGCTACAACGAAGCCGTCGATGAACTCCTGAGCCCGCTCTTCTACCACTATGAATCGCTTCGCCGCGATGCAGCTCTGACCGTTATTTTGAATGCGACCGGTGACGGCCATCGGAATCGTTCGTGCCATGTCGGCGGAACTTGCAACCACGAACGCGTCCGAGCCACCGAGTTCGAGAACACATTTTTTCAAATGTGAGCCCGCGAGTCCGCCGATTGCGGTTCCGGCCCCTTCGGAGCCGGTCAACGTCACTGCCGCGATTCGATCGTCGCCAATCACGTCGGAAAGTTGGGAATGGTCGATGAAGAGGTTGGTGAAGACGCCAGCAGGGAAACCTGCTCGAAGAAACAGAGACTCAAGATAGGAGGCCGCACGGGGTACATTGCGCGCGTGCTTCAGCAGGGCGCAATTCCCTGCCATTAACCCAGGAGCGAGAAATCGGATCGCTTGCCACAGGGCGTAGTTCCACGGCATGACTGCCAACACCGTTCCCAGTGGTTCATAGCGAATCCCGCTGTACCGCGCTGAACTTGGAATGACCTCCTCGGAAAGGAGTGACTCTGCGTGTTGGGCGAAGTAGCGCATGGTCGAGACGCATTTTGCGACTTCAGACTTCGCTGCGGTGAGCGTCTTACCCATCTCCGAGGTAAGCATCATGGCGACTTCGTCGGACTCTTGTTCCAATACGTCGGAAGCTGACTTCATCAATTCAGCTCGCTTGTCGAACGACGTTGTGCGCCACTGAGCGAATGCGTGCGTTGATGCCTCGAGGGCCTCTTCGATGTACTCGTCGCTGTGCAACGCGAATTCGGCGATCACTTCTTCAGTAGCGGGATTGATGGAGATGTAGGACACGTCTCCATAATGTCGCCGTGAGGAGTGCTTAGCAGCGAAAGCGAAAAGAATTCACCTTCCGCGGCCCCCAGAAGGAAACTGTCCATTCCCTTACTGAATGTGTCCCCGTCATGTGATTCAGGCGATGGGAACGTGATGATCGAGATTGAACCAAATCGCTTCAACGCTTACGTCACCCCCGTTGGAGAGCCGATGCGGTGTGCTCGAGTCAAAAGAGATCGCGTCGCCGGCGTTGAGTCGGTACGTTTCGAAACCGAGAACAACTTCGAGTGTTCCGCTCATGACGTACCAATACTCGGTGCCCAAGTGTCGTATGAGGTTCCCGTCCGTGGAACTCCCACCGACGTCGTAGCGAACGAACAGAAAATTCGACTGCGCGCCGGTTGTCGCCGTGAGTCTTTCCCAGGTCACGCCTGAGTCCAGGGCGATCACCTTACGGTCAGCGGGCGTGACGACGGGCGAGTGCCCGTCACCGAAGTTCGGGCGCAGCCACTGAAACCCAGTGTCGTTCCCCGATGCGCTGTTGACATGAACACCAAGCGTTGCGCCCATACGAGAGTGCGCCGCCATCACTTCGAGGCCATCAAGGTTCGAGGATTCCGAGGTAAAGAGGTCGTCAACTGAGATATTGAGGGCATCGCAAATGGAATAGAGGGTGGCCACCGAAGGTTGCGCCTTTCCGGTTTCCAACTGCGAAAGAAATGACGCTGACACGTCGAGTTCGCGGGCGAATTGGCGCAGTGATACACCTAGCGCTTCGCGACGCTCGCGCAGACGGGGACCGACGTGATTGGACGACAACTTACGTATTGATGCTCGCGATTCCGCTGGTTCGACGATGGACGAAGATTGCGATACGCCGACTCCGGCTTGCTTGGCGCGCGTCTTCGCGATGCCCGTCTTCTTCGGAGTCGCGGAAGTCTTTGGCGAATTGGGTTTGGCCTTAACGGGTGCGAGTGACCGGGGCGATGGTTTCTTTGAGCTATTCGCTTTCGTCACAGCTCGACCGCCCTCGTTCCGTACCGAAATGTCATCACTCGGAATCTCAGCCCTTGCCAGTGTCGCCATCCTAATCAAAGAGCCCTGAAAATCTCAGCTAAGCGATCAAGGTTGCGATGGCAAAAGTAACGAGCGACGAGTGCGCCGGATCTGCAGCGGTGGGATATCCCGAGCGTTCAGCACAATGAAACACGTGGCATTAGAAAAGCAAACGTCGCTTACGCGAAGGAGTTTCATTCCGCCGCCGAGGCGTAGATTCCCGCGAGCACTACTGGTTTTCCCTCTCTCCGCACCCGCACGCTCCGGGTCGACTTGAAAACGTTTCATCTCGCAAGTGTTCAGTAACACTTGACACGTTTACTTAACATCTGTATGGTCCTCTGACAAGAGGTGGCAGTTGCCTCATCGACGTTCTCGTCCGTTCGGGGTGGAAGTTTCGATTGCGGAGTTGACGCGACGTAGTGCGCATGGGGTGGAACGAATCATTACGCAGAGCGCGTGAGAACAAACAGGGGGGATTTGTAACATGATTCTACGGTCACGAATGCCGAGGACGATCTTGGCTGGGGTTGCGATGCTCTCAGGGCTCGCCGGAATTGCAGTCAGCGCAGGTGCAGCAACCAAACATACGGCCATCAACATTGCCTATATGTCATTTGATGTGGCGAACAGCTACGACGCCCCCATGCTCGCGGCGGCGCAGGCGACAGCGGCGAGCGACGGCGCGAAGCTCACCGTGTTCGACGGGGGCGCTAGTCCGAGTACGCAGTACACCCAACTTCAAGACGCGATCGAGTCGGGGAAGTACCAAGGAATTATCACACAGCCGGTTGTGAACACCAACTTGATTCCGCTCGTGCGAAAGGCCCTTGCAAAGAAAATCAAGGTTGTCAACATTGACCAAATTCTCGGTACTAGCTATAAGACCGGCAAGATCCAGGTGAACGGACTTTCCGGCAACGTCGTGTTCGTTCCTTCTCAGATCGGTACGCAACTCGGCGAGCAGGTCGTCGCTGCCTGCGCATCGAAGAACCTCAATCCTTGCCAGGTGGGCTACATGTACAGCATCAAGGGTTCCACCATCGATACTGCGATCTACGCGGGCTTTTCCAGCGCGATTGCGAGTCATTCCTCAGTGCAGGTGGTGGCGGAAGGTCAGTCGTATTACACGATTTCGGGAGGCCTGACGGCGGCGCAGACAATGTTGCAGTCCAATCCAAGTCTCAACGTGATCGCTGCAGCTGACCAAGGAATCGAAGGCAGCGTGGAGGCGCTCTCAAGCGCGAAGCTATCCGGCAGTGTTCTCCTCGCTGGATACGGCGGGAGCGCCGCAGCGATCGCGGGCGTCAAGTCAGGCGCGTGGTTTTCGGATGTTGCTCAGGCACCCGAGACGGAGGGCCAGCTTGGCGTGGCCGAATTAGTCAAGGTGATCCGCACCGGCGTAAAGTCCGCCGCGCAGAACCCGGTCGCAGCCCTACCGGACCACGGAGTCATCACCGCCGCCGACGCGCACTCGTTTACCGCGCAGTGGCCCGGTTGATTCGCACGCACTCTGGCGGCGTTCGCCCTAGACCATCACGAAAGACTCCCACTAGATGCCGGTGAGAACTGCAGTAAAAAGTCCCCACCCCCACCGAACCGCACGAGAAGCCCGTGACTTACGGGTCGTAGGTGTCTCGAAGCGGTTCGGTGGGGTCCCCGCCTTATGCGACGTATCGCTGACGATTGCGTCAGGTCATGTGCACGCCTTGGTCGGTGAGAATGGCGCGGGCAAGTCGACGCTCGGAAAGATCATCTCTGGTGTACTCAGTCCGGACAGCGGGCACTGTGAACTCGGCGGTGAACGGCTCGTGCTCAGATCGCCCCGTGGAGCCCTCGGTTGTGGCATCGCCACAATTGCCCAAGAGCTGGCGATCGTACCCGGCCTCAGCGTCGCCGAAAATGTGTTTCTAGGCGCCGAGGCCAACGTGGCGGGATTCGTGCGACGCGCAAGTATCCGGCGTCAGTTCAGGGAACTCACTGCTCGTGTGGGCTTTGATCTCCCCGCCGACCGAATCGCGGGAAGTCTCCGCATCGCCGATCAGCAGAAGGTTGAGATTCTCCGAGCACTGGCGCGAAACGCATCGCTGATCGTGATGGACGAGCCCACTGCTGCGCTCTCGAGCCGCGAGGCGGAGTCCCTGCACGCCGTCATTCGATCGTTGGCGCGCGACGGAAAAACCGTCGTGCTCATTTCGCACTTCCTCACAGAGGTGCTCGAGCTGGCAGACACGATTACAACGCTGCGCGATGGCCAGCTGGTTCGAACCCTGCCAGCAGGAGAGGCGAGCGAAGAATCGCTGATTGAGGGGATGCTTGGTCGAAGTCTCGGCACAGCGTTTCCAGAAAAATGCTTCGCACCAGAAGACTCACCGGTGGTGCTCGACGTAGGGGGTTTCTCCGCGCCTCAGGTCCATAACGTTTCATTCTCTGTGCGCGCCGGAGAGATTGTCGGACTCGCCGGTCTCGTGGGTTCAGGACGATCGGAACTTGCACACGCGATATTTCGAGACGTGAAAGCTGAGAGCGGGACGGTTGCACTCAACGGAAGCCCGCTTCGCGTCAGGGGACCGAAGGGCGCGCTGCGGAGGGGTCTCGCAATGATTCCAGAATCAAGGAAAGATCAGGGACTGCTGTTGTCGAGATCAGTCCAAGAGAATGTGACGTTATCGAACCTGAAGAAGGTCAGTCGATTGGGCTGGGTGAAGCCCTTTCAGGAAAAGCGTGATGTGACGGAACTGCTCAACCGCGTTACGGTGAAGAACTCGACGTTGAAGTCCCCTGTCGCTTCGCTCTCGGGCGGCAACCAGCAGAAAGTTCTCTTCGCGAGAACGGTCTTTTGTGCTCCGCAGGTGCTCATCGTTGATGAACCGACGCGCGGTGTTGACGTGGGTTCCAAACGAGCTCTCTATGACTTGCTGAGCGACTATGCGAAAGCCGGGAACGGCGTACTGGTTATCTCATCCGAATTGGAAGAGATCATTGGCCTCGCACACCGCGTGCTGGTGATGCGATTGGGGCATCTGGTTGCGGAGCTGTCGGGCCCCGACATGACCCAACAAGCGGTGCTGGCGGCGGCGTTTGCTGATCCGATCAGGAATGCGAGCGGCAACTGATGACAGATCTCTCTCTCAACGAGGTGGGGGCTCCCGAATCGAAGGTACACAAGGTCGCACGCGCGACAGGTCGAGTGATGGGTTCGTGGCGTACGGCAGGAATCCTCATCCCGTTCTTGGCTCTCTTTATCGTGCTTTCGATCACGAGCGCGCCATTCCTCAGAACTACAAATCTGCTCGATATTCTTGATCAACAGGCGTCACTGTTGATCATTGCTGCCGCAGGGACGCTGGTGCTCGTCGCTGGGGGTATCGACCTATCAATTGGTGCAACGTACGGGCTCGCGAGCGTTGTTTCCGCGCAACTCGCCCTGAGCCACTCGCCGATTGTTGCCGTCATCGTTGGAATCCTGGTGGGTCTCGGGATAGGGCTCCTCAACGGAGTGATTATCACCGTGTTTCGTATCAACGCGCTCATCGCCACACTCGCGATGTCGTTCGTCGTGGGAGGTGTCGCAACACTCGTCACCTCGGGCAACCTCATCGTTTTGACCAATCGGCAAGGTTTCGCTGACGTGGCCGTGAGTTCGTTTCTCGGGGTTGCGAGCGCCATCTGGATCATGATCTTTGTTGTTCTCGCGCTCGGCATTCTTCTTTCGCGTACGACGTTTGGCCGTTACGCCGTCGCTGCGGGCGGTAATCCAGTCGCGGGCCGGCTTGCGGGTGTGCGCGTGAACCAAGTGCGCATTGTGACCTTTGTCCTGAGTGGCGGTGCGGCCGCCCTCGGCGGAATCATCGACACGGCTCGAGTCCTCAGCGCAGAGTCGAGCGCGGGGGGTAGCGCCCTCGCATTCACCGTGCTCGCAGGCATCGTCGTGGGCGGAACGTCCATCTCCGGAGGAGAGGGTGCGGTCAGTCGCACCGTGCTGGGTGTTCTCTTCATCGCTTTGATTGGCAATGGGTTCAACCTCTTGGGGCTCAATCCGCTGTATCAACAGATCGTCCTCGGACTGATCTTGTTAGTTGCGGTCTCGCTTGACGTATGGGCAAGAAAGCGAGTCCGGTGAGACGCAACGACGCGGGGAGTCGGCTCCGTTCGAGCTGGACACACGTCGCGACACTACGAGATGATGAAGTGCCACGACACCGAGGGATCAACTGGTGCTGACGTGGTGTGATTGGAAATCTGCGGAAACGGTTCGCGGTGAGGAGACAATGTGAACGCTGGCTCTCTTTACATAAACGGGCTTATTTTCACCGGGTCTGAATCCTGTGGAGTTCGCGACGACACGTCGACCATCGAAGACGCGCCGACGGCGATCGCCGTCGATCTCGGGCGCGTTGTTGCGGTTGGATCGACAGAGGACGTGCTCGCGTTCGCGAGACCCGATAGCGCGATAACTGATCTCGGGGGGCGTCGGGTGATACCTGGCCTCATCGATGCACATCTTCACGCTGTGAGAGCTGGCGCAACATGGAACCAGGAGCTTCACTGGACCGGCGTGAGAGATATCGCTTCAGCATTGGCAAGTATCCGCCGCGCCGCCGCATCCGCGATGCCGAACACGTGGATACGCGTCGTCGGCGGCTGGCACCCATCGCAGTTCATAGAGAATCGTGTACCCACTCGCAGCGAGCTCGACGACGTGAGCGGGGATCATCCGGTGTACGTCCAGGCACTGTATGAGTCGGCCATTCTCAACAGTGAGGGACTGAAAGCTGTTGGTTTCGACGCGCCTCTCGTCGACTCGACGGGCGGCGTCGAACTCTCTCCCAACGGCGAACCCACCGGCGTCATCACCGGCATGGTCGCTTTTGCGGCGTGTCTCGCGGTCATGGAGCCGAGCAGTGGTGAGGAGAAACGCTCGGGCACGGCGGCGATGCTGCGTCAGCTTCACGCGCTCGGATTGACGGGGATCGTAGACCCGGGAGGTTTCAACATGCCGCCCGAGAGCTACGACTCGCTGTTTGATCTGTGGCGCGGGGGCGAGTTGACGATGCGAATGCGCCTCTTCGTTTCTGCCGTTGACGCGGGCAAGGAATACGAGCAATTGAACGCGTGGCTTCGACACGCTCATAGCCACTTTGGCGACGACATGCTTCGCCTGGTGGGAATCGGAGAGGTTGTCCACTATGGCTGTCATGACTTCGAAGGTCTCGCGTCAGACTTTTACATTTCGCCAGGAGCGCGTGGCGAGTTGCTTGCAATAAGTCGTCGAACCGCCGAGCGTGGTTGGCCCATGCACATTCACGCGGTGCTCGACAGCAGTATCGATGTGATCCTTGACTGTTGGGAACAAGTGAACGAGGAGTTTCCCCTTCGCGGCCTTCGCTTCTCGCTTGTCCATGTCGACACGATCAGTACACGAAATATCGCGCGACTGGAGAAGCTCGGTGTCGGGGTCGTGGTTGACGATCATCTCGTCTTCAAGGCTGCTCTGTCCGAGCAAGCGTGGGGCACCGCGTCGCTCAGGCGGGCCCCTCCCTTGCTTGATCTGCTCGACGCCGGCGTGCCGGTCGCCGCCGGTACCGACGCGAACCGCGCCTCGTCGTTCAATCCGTGGCTCGCTTTGTGGTGGCTGATTGCCGGTCGATCTCTCGATGGTGTTGTCCGTCGCGATGAGGCGCAGCGAATGACCCGCACACAGGCACTTGTCGCTTATACATCGGGAAGTGCGTGGCTATCGTCCGAAGAAGACGATCGCGGTCATCTTCGCGTCGGTGCACGAGCAGACTTCGCCGTGCTGGACGCCGACTACTTCAATGTTCCGCTCGACGAAATTCCATGGATCAGCGCGGACCTCACGGTGGTGGGAGGACGCGAGGTCTATTCGAATGGGTCGCTTAGCGATACGACGCCGAAGAGCGGTGCGAATCTGTCGACCAGAGTTCTGCAGTAATCGTATGAGGGGGGATCCAGATGACTAATAGGACACTTATCAAGGGCGGGATCGTCTACAGCGTTGATCCAGAAATCGGGGACTTCGCCAAGGGCGATGTGCTCATTGAGGATGACAAGATTGTCGCGGTCGGGGCCGACATATCTGCCGACGACGTCCGTCTCGTGGACGCTACGAACATGATCGTTATGCCCGGGCTCGTAGATACGCATCGGCACCTCTGGCAGTCAGCGCTTCGCCAAATCGCCGCGGACTGGACCATTGGACAGTACGTGGAAATGATGCTCGGTGTCATCGGTCCGCGCTTCAGTGCCGAGGATGTCCTCATCGCCGATCTTCTTGGATCGTTGGAAGCGCTCGATGGGGGAGTCACCACGATCCTCGACTGGTCGCACATCGTGAACAGCCCGGAACACGCCGACGCGGCAGTCCAGGGCCTCACCGAATCAGGAATTCGCGCCATCTACGCGTACGGAGCGCCACGCTCGCCGATGTCATCGTGGTATGAAGACGACGTCGCACGCGTGCAAACTGCATATTTTTCCAGTGGAAATAGTCGACTCACGATGGCCCTCGCGAGTTTGGGGGCTGAGTTTTCCTCGCTCGATGAAGGCGTGAACGACATCGAGCTCGCTCGTCGACTGGGACTGCGGACGTCGGTCCACCTTGGAGTGGGACTCCTGGGCGAGAAGCGAGCGGTGACCAACATGAATGCGCGTGGTCTCTTAGGCCCCGACATTATTTATGTTCACTGCACCACGTGTTTAGACGCCGAATTGCGATTGATCAGTGAATCGGGTGGACACGTGTCCATTTCCCCCAGGGTTGAAATGCAGATGGGGCACGGCTATCCCGCGACAGGTCGTTTGTTGTCCGCTGGCATTCAGCCAAGCTTGAGCGTCGACGTCGTGAGCGCCGTCGGCGGAAGCCTGTTCGCCGAAATGCGTGGCACGCTCGAGGCCGAGCGGGGTCTTCAAAACCGAATTGCGCTCGAACGTGGTGAATGGGTGGGCGAGCTGGAACTCCTTGCCCGCGACGTGGTGCGCATGGCAACGATCGAGGGGGCTAGGACGCTCGGGATGGAAGACAAGATTGGCTCGCTCACGCCAGGTAAGCAAGCCGACGTGATCATGCTGAAGGTCGACATGCCCAATCTGTCGCTCGTGAACGACCTCTCTGCTGCGATCACGCTCGCTGATACCGGGAATGTGGAGACGATATTCGTTGCGGGACGACTCGTGAAAATGAACGGAACGTTGCTCAGCCATGACATGCGCGCGGTGCAAGACCGCGCCTGGCGTTCACGAGACCGTTTACTACCGGGGCTCACCATCCACGGTGCGAAGGAACTATCCGCAGCGATTCCTTCGTAGCGGCACCGGAGCGTTCGAATGGGCGCCTAGAACCGAGCACGCTTTACACCGATGAAAGGAATTAGGAATGAAACACGCAACACTTCGACAATCGACGCCGGATTTCACTCAGGAGTTAGCGCGGTGTGCGGCATTGTTGAGCGATTTCGAGCCGACCGAGGAGTGGACCCGTCAGTGCGACGAATGGACGCGCGACGTTGAACTCAAACTTTGGGCCTGGGACCCGACCCGCGCCGAGCGCTTTATGAGAATGAGTCTCTTCGAATCGTCGGGAGGAGCGTTCATGTTGGACGACATGGCGGGTGAGCACTCATCGCGTGATGAGCTGTACCGCAGACGTCGGCGACTGCAGTCAATCGTTGCGCCGAGCTGGAAGCGACTTGTGAAGCTCTCCGATTTGTTGGCTCCGTAATCCGAGTCATTCGGCATGAGTCTCAAGGCAATGAGCAGCACACTCAAGCGACCCACCACGAATGAAGCGTATTTCGTCATCGCCGGTTCGATTTGTGTGAAATGGTGACTGCGATTTAACTGAGAAGTTCTTGGCGTCGTCGAGCCTGAGTAGCCAGTTCGACACAAGAAAGTGCTTACACGCAAAGAAATTGCGCGCTCTCATCGGTGCGACTTTCTTTATCGCGCCACGGCCGCGCCAGGCTCCATGAATTATCCGGGTGGCTACCGTAAAAAGTGACTGTAGAAGTGCTGGAGCAGGATCGCCTAACGACACGTGGAGGGTGCATGGAGGAGATCGAAATACCATCACTCGATGCGAAACGCTTTGAGTCGGTATTGGATAAGCGTCAGTCGGAAGAGTTTGCCGCGTGTTTGCGCGCAGCTACCGTCCAATTGGACGGATACACCTATTGGCAGATCAACTCCACCGCCGCGGGCGGGGGCGTGGCGGAAATGCTCCAATCGGTGCTTTCGTACCTCCGAGGTGGCGGCGTCAATACTCGCTGGGCGGTGATTGACGGCGATCACGAGTTCTTTGTCGTCACCAAGCGGATCCACAACTTCCTTCACGGCTCGGAGGGCGACGGCGGCGCGCTCGCGAAGTCTGAGCGGACTGCGTACGAACTCACCCTCCGTCGTCAATTCAAAGAGCTCGAAACTCTCGTCCAGCCGGGCGATGTGGTCGTCCTCCACGATCCCCAGACGCTTGGATTCGCGCCCCATCTTCGTGAGCTGGGTGCTTCGGTCATTTGGAGTTGTCACGTCGGGATCGACTCGCCCAACACTTTCGCGCACCAGGCGTGGGAGTTCCTCGCTCCGTATGCGCACTGTGCACAACGGGCGGTGTTCTCACGACCCAGCTACGCGTGGGACCAACTCGATCCCACCCTGGTTGCGGTCATTCCACCGTGCATCGATGCGTTTTCGCCAAAGAATCAGCCTCTTGAAATGGACACGGTAGCCGCGATCTTGGATAAAGCGGGCGTCGTGCCGAACGGATCATCAGCGCGAGCGAGTTTTCGTCGTCAGAACGGTGACGAAGCGGTGGTGGCCGCGAGAGCCGTGATGCTAGAAGAAGCGCCCGTGCCCGCAGGCGCGAAGCTTGTGACCCAGATATCGCGTTGGGATCCGCTGAAGGACCACTTAGGCGTCATGGTCGGATTCTGTGAGTACGTGCCCGAGAACTTGGGCGCCCACGTCGTGCTGGTGGGACCATCTCCCGAATCAGTCACCGATGATCCCGAGGGCGGCGTTACCCTCGACGAACTTCGCGCTGCGTGGGACCAACTGCCCGGCGCGTGCCGCGAGCGTGTGCATATCGCCTGTTTGCCGATGGACGATCTCGAGGAGAACGCTGCGATCGTGAACGCCCTGCAACGACGCGCCGACGTGATCGTCCAAAAGAGCCTGGCTGAGGGTTTCGGACTGACGGTCGCCGAGGCGATGTGGAAAGAGACGCCGACGGTCGCATCTGCAGTCGGCGGCATTCAGGACCAGATCAACAACGGCGTCAATGGACTGCTGATTGAGCCGCACGACCTCGAGGAATTTGGTCGAGCGGTTACCGGACTGCTCGAAGACCCGGATTTCGCGAAAGAACTCGGCCGCGCGGCCCACGTCAGCGTGCGCGATCACTATCTCGCGCCCCACTATTTGGCAAGCTTCCTCGACTTGGCGATGTCGGTGAGGTGACGGGTGATCCGGAGTGGGGTTGATAACGGAAAGGAATGAGGCATCGTGCTCTTCAGCTTCTTTGTCGTGTGCAGCGTCGGTCTTGGGTTGGCAATTGTGCTGCTCGCGTTGGCGGGCGAGCGGCTTCGGATTGCTTCTCGAATCACGGGCCTCATCCTGGCCGCAGCGGTGTACTTCGCTGCTGGCTGGATCGCCTCGGAGGTATGGGGACTCTCCTCTGGTCCCGTTGACGTCGCGGAGATCTATTGCTTCGGGGTCACGATCGTCATCATCACGCTCCGACCGGTATGGAACGCGATCGGCCAAGTCTTTATGGGCAGCGTGGTCGCTGCCGCGCTCGCATATCTGGCTTTCGCGGCATCCATCACCGTCGACGGAAATCTCTCGATAATTGGCGCCGCCGCTTCTGCTCTTTTATTCATCCTCGAGCTCACGGCTCTGTTTCTCTCCTGCAGCTTCGCCTTTGAGACGTGCGATGTCGTCTGTCGGGTCCGCCACTCGCGCCAGTTCCCCGAACCCGATCGTGACTACCGACCGAAGGTGTCGCTGCACATCGCTACCTACAACGAACCCCCGGAGATGCTCATCGAGACGATTCGAGCCGCCGAGAGAATGCGCTATCCCAACTTCGAGATCGTCGTCATCGACAACAACACACCGGATCCGGACGTATGGTTCCCGGTCGAGCAGTACTGCGCGGATCGGCCCAACGTCACGTTCGTCCACGTCAACCCGTGGCCCGGATACAAGTCGGGCGCGCTCAACCTGGCTCTGGGTGACTACACCGACCCAGATGCCGAGATCGTCGGGGTGATCGACTCGGACTATCTCGTCGATCCGTCATGGCTTGAAGAGACCGTCGGATTTTTTTCTGATCCCAATCTCGCCTTCGTTCAGACCCCACAGGACTACCGCGGCTATGAGGGCAGCACGTACCTCACCGCCTGCTACGACGCCTACCGCTATTTCTTCGCTACCGCGATGCCCTCGCGCAACGAACGCAACTCGATCATCTTTGCGGGCACGATGGGCCTGCTGCGGCGAAGTCTTCTGACCTCGATCGAGGGTTGGGACGAGTGGTGCATCACCGAGGACGCCGATACCTCATTACGTCTCCTGCGTGCCGGATACTCCGGCCTCTTCATCGGAAAAAGCTTTGGGCGGGGCATCATGCCGCTGACGTTCACCTCACTGAAGAGCCAGCGATTCCGCTGGTGTTTTGGCGGCATGCAAATTCTGCGCCAACACTGGAAGAGTCTCATGCCCTGGGATCGTTCGCCGGACAACCACCTCTCGTTGGCGCAGCGTTTCGATTACTTGATCGGTGGACTGCAGTGGATGAACGATCTCGTCTATCAAGGCTTCACCATCGTCCTCCTGACGGTCGCGAGCCTTCTGCTCGCCGGCGACACCGTGTCGATCCGACCACTCATCGGACCCACGGTGCTTCTTCCTGGAACACTGCTCGCGTCGGGGCTCCTCCGGGCAATCTGGGCGCTTCGCCAGAGAACCGGTGTCACGTATCGCCGGGCAATCCTGGCGTTCTTGAACTGGTTATCTCTTTCGTGGACGGTCGCTCTCGCGTGCGTTCAAGGGCTCCTTCGACGTGAAGGTGTCTTTCTTAGAACCCCGAAAACGGATGCTCACGATAAGTTGTCCGCCGCGTTGCTCGCCGCTCGAACCGAGACCTTCATCCTGGCGTTGTTGTGGGGTTCGGGGATTGCGTTAGGGGTTGTTGCTCATCCGACGGTATTGCTGCTCGCGCTCATCGCCTGGCAGGGAGTTGTCTACGGTTCAGCTCCGCTGATGTCCTGGCTGGCACAACGTGCCCAGTTGACACCAGAGCTCGAGCAGCGTCGTCGCACGGAGCGAGCGCGAGAGCGGCTCGTCACCGTGTTGCGGCCAGTGGCAATCGGATCGGCTGCACTTGTCACCGCGGCGGCATCTGTGTTTGTCGTTGTCCTCGCCCTCGGCACCACCAACGCGGGCCATCCATCGAATCCCTTCACGGTGCCCCAACGCTCGGGAACAAAGGGTCCATTCGACGTACCGGTGTCCAAGCACACATCCTCTTCGACCACCACCTCCACCACGACCACGACAACAACCTCCACGACTGTGCCGTCCTCGACCTCGACGACGAGCTCGTCGTCGTCAAGTACGACCACGACCACGACCACGACCACGACCACGACCACGACCACGAACACATCGACTCCGACCTCTACGGCATCGTCAAGCACGACCACGACTGCGCCGTCCACGACGACGACTGCGCCGTCCACGACTACGACCGCGCCGTCGACGACTACGACCACCGCGGCACCGTGAGTACCGCGACGGCACACCGTGCTGACGTGCTCCGACACGCGACTGGCATCTTGTATGGAGTTGACGATTGACCCATCCACGAACGGCCGCACTGCAGCTGGCGGCGCGGCTCCTTTTCGCCATCGTGATTGCGGGAATGCTGACTGCGCGAACCAGCGAGACCTCAAGCGGTCTCGCCGGGCAGCGAAATCCTCTCTCGGTGACAGGAGTCCGCGTGGTGGGCTCCGGGCTCGTCGATGAGATGGGGGCTCCGGTTCGGCTGATCGGTCTCAATCGCGCAGGCACCGAGTACGCGTGTGCGCAGGGCTGGGGGATCTTCGACGGACCGAGCGGGCCGCCCGTCGTCAGCTCAATGAAGTCGTGGGACGTCAACGCCGTTCGCGTCCCGCTGAACGAGGATTGCTGGCTCGGGATCAACGTGACGCCCAAGTTCTCGGGCGCTGTCTACCGCGCGGCAATTATGCGCTATGTCCGACAGCTCTCTTCTGAGGGGATCATCGCAATTCTCGACCTCCATTGGAGCGCTCCGGGCTCCACTCCCGCAGAAAGCCAGCAGGAGATGCCCGACGAACACTCCGTCGCGTTTTGGCGCTCGGTGGCAACGACGTTTCGAACGAGTGCCCAGGTCATCTTTGAGCTTTACAACGAACCCAACAGTGTGACGTGGCAGTGCTGGATGTCGGGCTGCGAAATGCCCGGGGGTTGGCGATCCGTTGGCATGCAGTCCCTCATCGACGTGGTGCGCGGGACGGGGGCGTCGCAGCCAATCATCGTCGACGGGCTCCGATGGGCAAACAATCTTTCTGGTTGGTTGTCGCACCCGCTCTTCGATCCTAAGCATCAACTCGTTGCCGGTTTTCATGTGTACCCGCAGAATCTCTGCGTGACGTCGAAGTGTTGGAGCGCTACGGTCGGCTCCGTGTCGAAGTCCGTTCCCGTCATCGCTACGGAAGTCGGGGAAGACGACTGTTCAGGTTCCTTCTTCACCAAGTTTTTTGACTGGGCCAATAGCAGGCGTATCTCCGTGCTCGCGTGGACGTGGAATGACAACCAAGGATGTCGGTCGCTCATACGACAGCCTGACTCGGGTGCGACAACCTACGGACTTGCGGTTCTCCGGGATTACGAGCGCCTTGCACACGAGATTCTCCCGTCGAGCTGACTCGATATCTCGTAGCGCCGCGTCTCAAGAAACGTGCGCACCGACTTGCGAGGCACTGCAGAGCCATCCAACAGAACCTCGGTGAGCGAGCATCACGATGAGGTCGTCAGCCCATCTGTCCTTCGAGAAATGGGAACTCAATGGGAAGAGAGTTCCCGCGCGATCGGCTTTATCTATGGCTTTGCTTGGGGTGCGATCTGCTCCGAAGGCAGAATTTCGACACCTCATGGAAACGCGCGCGAAGAAACGTACATCGCCCGCATTGGCGCTCCCCACGTCGCGTTGCCGACGACCAAGCTGTGGAGATTTGCGCTCAATTTTTTGCTAGTGCTCGTCCTTGTTGTCTCGGGTGACGGCTCGCCGTCGTGACCATCGAAGATCCGATGTGTTCTCGTGATGCCAACCTCGAGAGAACACGTAGGGCCCGAAGGAATCTGGCACTGGATTCAACTCAACATCTAGACGTGTTCCAAAATATCGGCGATAACGCGATCCAATGGCTGCGTTGCGTCCACCACAAGGGCTCCCTGACTTCTCAGATGATCTTGGCGTTGCGGAAGCCAACCGGCGATCTGGTCGCGAGTGTCGCCATCGCCGTCGCCCTGACCGGTCTCACGGTCAATCGCCTCTAGGCGCTCTGCCAATGTCTCAACGTCGAGGCTCAGCAAGATGACCTTGTCAAACCAGTCGATAAGTTCGTCCTGATTCGACGCGGAGCCACAAACAAAAAGGGGATCGGACCCGACCTCTTCAGCGAACTCGTTGAGCCGTCGTGGATTCCATTGCCACTGATGGGTCGTGAACCACGTCATGGACATTTCGGGAGCGTCCGACGTCGAGGCTTCTCGGGGCGCCCATCCGGAGAGCTCAGGATCCTCATCAGCATCGATTGCGCGGTAACCGCGAACCGAGAGCTGAAAAGCGACGCTCGATTTGCCCGAGCCGGGAACGCCGGTGATCAATATGGTTGGCATTACGCACCCCCGAGATCGACTATTCGAGTCTTCGAGAAAAGGCCGGCGCCCGCATCGCGGCTCTCCTCAACGAGGAGAGCCACTTTCGGGAGATGTCGCAACTCGCGAGACGTAACGTCCCACTCGGGCACCCAGTGTTCGCGGATTGCGCGTTTCGTTGGTTCGCCAAGTTGGGAAAAATCGAGAAACTTCGCGCTACCGGTGATTGTCGGGAGCCAGCTCGCAGCGATTATGAAGGTCGTGATCGTCCGCACGAGGAAGCGAAGGCGTCGCCGCATCTCGTCATCTGCTCCGATGTTGCTCGACACTCCGTTCTCTAGTCCTTCAATGTGCTGTCGAAGCGTCTGGCGAAGGACGTCATTGTGTCGAGCAGCGATGATCATCTCAAGGAGGAAGTTTCGGCGAAGTTCATTGCGATCACTCGCTTCCGCCCGCAACAGTGCTGTCAAATAGTCATCGTCGAGAACGTCGGCGACGTCGAGTGCCTTCATCCATCGCGCACCGATAATGTCGCGGAACGCGTGGATCACGAGCCCCTCTTTGGAATCATTGATCTTGTAGATCGCGCCCGGCGAGCATTGCGCCCGGCGCGCAATTCGCGAGATCGTGGCTCGAACGTAGCCGCTCTTGCCTACCACGGAATAAGCGGAGCGGGCTATCTCCGCGCCCAGTGAATCACCCCGTGGAAAACTGTCTCGGTCACTCATTTCAAAGCGCGCGAGCAGTTCCTGTGCGTGCGATCCCCATTCTGGGACGTCCGCCACGTCGATGCTCAGGATTTCAAGTATTAACTTCTCCAGTGCATCGTGATAATCGTCCTCCGCGCCGAACATCGCGTTGGCGAACAGTCGTCCTGCAGTCACGCCGAAGAGGAGAACGGCGCGCGAGAACAGTGCTTCGGACCGGAGCGTCAAACTCTCGTCGGGCTCCAAATAGTTTTGCACGAAGAGAGCGCACTCTTCGCGCACGTTCGGCATGCGTCTCGACGTGAGAAGGAGCTCGATCGCCGCGGTGTCACGGGCGTCGGCGACGCGGAGACGTTCAAAGAGTGCTCCCACCGATACGACGCTTGGCTCCTGCACGGCAGCGATCGATAACTCAAACAATGCGATCAAGCGCTCGCGAAGAGCGCTGTGCCAGAGGTCAATGAGCAGTTCTTCGACATCCTCGAAGCGCGCGTACGTGGCGCCGTGCGTGAGACCCGCGACGTGGGCGACCTCGCGGAGGGACAGTTGATCGACGCCTACTCGATTCAACTCTTGAATCGCCGCCTCACGAATGAGTCGGTCGTTATCGGCCGCTCGGATGTTTCGTCTCCGAACAGGGCGTCCAATTTCATTGGTCATGTGTCCTCCTCAGATTGACGGACGGGCAGCGACTACGCAGATTGAAACGAAACGACTACGCAGATTGAAACGAAACCTCGTGTTTGACGATAACGGGCTTGATCCGAAACATATCTGTGCGCACGTTTGGAATGACGGAAGGCGGTCATCGCTGTTGTCAGGCACTCGGGTGTGAAAAAACTTCGTGAATGGAAGTTCTGGCTCACTCCAATGAAGTGAGAAGACGCAGGTCGGCCCGGTAGTGTTGCCATCACTTTTGCGTCGCGCCACGATGCACGATCAATAGGAATCGGCGTTCGACGACCACGACCGATAATCAACGCCCGCGTCGTCATTCAGTGAGGTGACTCGGGCCCTCAGCAGCACTTCGATGAAACGTAGAAGTGTGATCTTCATTCGAATCCATTATTGCGAGACTGATCGCAAGTTAGGCTCGAGAAACGACCGCGAGGTGGAGGCCAGTATGGGAATCTCGGAGAAGTTTCAGTCGTGGCCCGTTGTCAAACAAGTCATCGGAACTGACGGTTTCGGTCGAGGTGCGGCCGTGCAATCGGCCCAGAGTGTCACTATCGAGCCGCGCACCAAAACCGCCGATCGCGTCGTTGCGAGCGTCTGTCCCTACTGCGCCGTGGGGTGTGGCCAGCGGGTTTACGTTAGGGGCAACAAGGTCATCCAGATCGAGGGCGACGCGGATTCGCCCGTCTCTCGAGGCCGACTGTGTCCCAAGGGTTCCGCCACCGAACAGCTCGTCAACAGTCCGAGCCGTCTCACGCGCGTCAAGTACCGCCGCCCTTACGCGACCGAGTGGGAGGAACTTTCGCTCGAACAGGCGATGGAGATGGTGGCCGATCGCGTGGCCGAGAGTCGCGGTCGCACATGGGAGGACGTCGATAGCGACGGCAACACGCTTCGCCGTACGCTCGGCATCGCGAGCCTGGGAGGTGCGACCCTCGACAACGAAGAGAACTATTTGATGAAGAAGCTCTTCACCGCCTTGGGCGTGATACAGGTGGAGAACCAGGCTCGAATATGACACAGCGCCACGGTGCCCAGTTTGGGCGCCTCGTTTGGCCGTGGCGGTGCCACGGGGTTCCAGCAGGACTTGCAGAACTCTGACTGCATCATTATTCAGGGCTCCAATATGGCCGAGTGCCACCCGGTCGGCTTTCAGTGGGTGATGGAAGCGAAGGCGCGCGGGGCCAAGGTCATACACATCGATCCGCGCTTCACTCGCACCTCGGCCCTCGCGGACGCGCACGTGCCAATACGAGCAGGCAGCGACATTGCGTTCCTGGGCGGCATCGTGAACTACATCCTCACGAACGAGAAGTACTTCCGCGAATACGTGGTGTCGTACACGAATGCCTCGACGCTCGTCAACGAAGATTTCCGCGACGTCGATGATCTCGGCGGTCTGTTCTCCGGTTACGACGACGAATCGGGCACCTACGACACGAGCAGCTGGTCCTATGAAGGCGCGTCCGAATCTTCGGCCGCCGGAGTGCGAGAAGCGGACCAGCCCGGTGAGGCTGGCGGGAAGGACAGCGCGGACAAGGGTCTCGCGACGGGGGACCAGTTCGGCAGCGGAGGTGCCAACCTGCACGGCAGCGACCTGCGCCGCGACGAAACCCTCCAGCATCCGCGCTGCGTGTTCCAGGTGCTGAAGCGCCACTACGCGCGCTACACCCCCGAGATGGTCGAAGAGGTCTGCGGCGTGCCGCGCGAGTCGTTTCTCGCGGTGTGCGAAGCCGTCACCTCCAATAGCGGGCGCGAGCGCACGACGGCGTGGGTCTATTCCGTCGGTTGGACGCAGCACACTGTGGGTGTGCAGTACATCCGAGGAGCAGCCATCATCCAGTTGCTCTTAGGCAACATGGGTCGCCCGGGAGGCGGCATCTTGGCCCTGCGCGGTCATGCGAGCATTCAGGGATCGACCGACATCCCGACGCTGTTCAACCTCCTGCCGGGATATCTTCCGATGCCCAAAGCGGGCATCGACCACACGCTGTCGGACTACCTCGATTCGATCAGCACCGGGGGTCAAAAGGGTTTCTGGGCCAACGCCGACGCCTACACCGTCAGTCTGCTCAAGAGCTACTGGGGCGACGCGGCGACCGCTCAGAACGACTTCTGCTTCGATTACCTGCCGCGATTGACGGGCGATCACGGCACATATCAGACCGCGATGCTGATGAACGATGGCAAGGTCGACGGATTTTTTGTCGTCGGCCAGAATCCAGCCGTTGGCTCGGCGAACGGCAAGCTGCAGCGACTCGGGATGGCCAAGCTCAAGTGGCTCGTCGTGCGCGACTTCCAGGAGATCGAATCGGCCTCCTTCTGGAAGGACGGCCCCGAGATTGCGACGGGTGAGCTCAAGACGGAGGATATCGGCACCGAGGTCTTCTTGTTTCCCGCCGCCGCGCACACGGAGAAGGACGGCTCGTTCACCCAGACCCAACGAATGCTGCAGTGGCACCACAAGGCGGTGGACCCGCCCGGTGATGCGCGCAGCGAGCTCCACTTCTTCTTTCATCTGGGCCGAATGCTGAAGGAGCGGCTCGCCGGCTCGACGGCGGAGCGCGACCGACCCCTGAGAGATCTCGTCTGGAACTACTCGATGGACGAATCGGGCGAGCCTTCGGCCGAGGATGTCTTGCGCGAGGTGAACGGCCGGCATTTGAGCGGTGAGAAGGCGGGCCAGATGCTGAGCAGCTACACCGAAATGAAGCCCGACGGTTCGACCGCGGGTGGGTGCTGGATCTACACCGGCGTCTACGCCGACGGCGTGAACCAATCTGCACGGCGCAAGCCCGGCAGCGAACAGTCGTGGGTCGCACCGGAGTGGGGCTGGGCGTGGCCCGCCAACCGGCGAATCCTCTATAACCGTGCGTCGGCTGACCCGGACGGCAAGCCCTGGAGCGAGAAGAAGGCCTACGTGTGGTGGGACGAAGCGGAACAGAAGTGGACGGGCCACGATGTGCCGGACTTTCCGACGACGACGGCGCCCTCGTATCGTCCGCCCCAGGGAACAGGGGGGCCGGAGGGGCTCTCCGGTGATGACCCCTTCATCATGCAGTCCGACGGAAAGGGATGGCTCTTCGCTCCGAGCGGGCTCGTCGATGGACCTCTGCCGGCGCACTACGAACCCGCGGAATCGCCCCTGCGCAACGCCATGTATACCCAGCAGGCGAACCCGACGCGCGAGGTCTATCCGCGCAAGGAGAACTTGATGAACCCCTCGCCGCCCGAGGAGGGGAGTGAGGTATTCCCGTACGTGTTCTTGACCCACCGCCTCACAGAGCACCACACGGCAGGGGGCATGAGCAGGTGGTTGCCCTATCTCGCGGAGCTCCAGCCCGAGTTCTTCTGCGAGGTCTCTCCCGAGCTCGCCGCGGAGCGGAACCTCGAGCACCTCGGGTGGGCCACGATCGTCACGGCTCGTACGGCCGTCGAGGCGAGGGTGCTCGTCACTGATCGGGTTGTGCCGCTCAAGGTGGGTGGACGCACCATTCATCAGATCGGGGTTCCGTACCATTGGGGCGTTGGGAAGGACGCGTTGAGCACCGGCGACTCGGCGAACGACTTGTTCGGCGTCCAGCTCGACGCCAACGTGCACATCCAGGAGAACAAGGTGGCGAGCTGCGACATCCAGCCCGGTCGTCGGCCGACGGGACCCGCGTTGCTTCGCTACGTCGAGGACTATCGAGCCCGGGCCCACATCACCGAAGAGACCGGCACGATCGTTCGAACGAGCGAGGAGGACTGACATGTTCGAGGCCACTGACCCCGCGGTCGCCGCAGGCTGGACGTCGCCGCCCGCTCGCAAGGGATTCTTCACGGACACGTCGATATGCATCGGGTGCAAGGCGTGCGAGGTCGCCTGCAAGGAGTGGAACGAGGTGCCCGAAACCCCATTCGAGTTCCTTGGCTCCTCCTACGACAACACGGGCGCGCTCGGTGCCGACACGTGGCGCCACGTCGCCTTCATCGAACAGCGAACGCCGCTCCGTGGTGACGACGGAGGTGCCGGTCAATCTCCGATGCAGCCTCCGGGTGACGGTGCTGCCAGCGAGCGAGACGAGCACGCTGGTTTCTTTGGCGACGCGGGCGATTTCCGATGGCTCATGTCGTCTGACGTCTGCAAACACTGCACGTCCGCCGCGTGCCTCGACGTTTGTCCGACCGGCTCGCTCTTTCGCACCGAGTTCGGCACCGTCGTGGTGCAAGAAGATATCTGCAACGGCTGTGGGTACTGTGTTCCCGCCTGCCCCTTCGGTGTCATTGATCGGCGTCGTGGCGAACCCGGCGTGATCAAGAACGCCGGTCTCGCACAGAAGTGCACGCTCTGTTACGACCGAATAGGCGAAGGCATGGAGCCCGCGTGCGCCAAGGCCTGTCCGACCAAGTCGATCCAGTTCGGCGATCTGGATGTCCTGCGCGAACGCGCCGCCGAACGCGTCGACGTCTTACAGCAGGCGGGTGTCGCCAGCGCGCAACTCTACGGTCATGATCCGTCTGACGGGATCGGCGGCGCGGGAGCCTTCTTTCTCCTGCTCGACGAACCCGAGGTGTACGGTCTGCCGCCCAATCCGGTGGTCACGACCAGGGAGTTGCCTACGATGTGGCGTAGCGCGTCGTTCGCGGCGGGTTCGCTGCTCCTCGGAGCGATCGTCGCGTTCATCGGAAGCTCATCGTGAGCGCCGTCGAGGATCGCGCGTCGCCAGGGGGGTTGAGGTCGCGATCTCGTTTCGGTGGGCGGGGCCTGCGCGGTGGCGAACGAAAGATGGTCCCCGACGCGACATTTACCTCGTACTACGGGCGGCCAATCGTCAAGGCGTCGCCGTGGGGGGCCGACATCCCCGCGTACCTCTTCCTCGGCGGCGTGGCGGCCGGCTCATCGCTCCTCGCCGCGGGCGCGGACCTCACGAAGCGGTCAGCCCTGCGCCGGACGACGCGACTCGGTGCCGTCGTCGCGCTCGCGGGGAGCTTCGTGGCACTGGTGCACGATCTCGGGCGACCTGCACGCTTCGCCAACATGCTCCGAGTGGCGAAACCCACGTCGCCCATGTCGGTAGGTACGTGGATTCTGAGCGCGTATGGTCCCGTGGCGAGCGTCGCGGGCTTCGCGGAGTTGGCGAGCCTGCTTCCTGGTCGTCATCGACGCGGGGTCATTGGCCGGACCGTCTCGGCATTCGGTCGACCCGCGGGGATGACTGCGGCGCTCATCGCCCCCGCGCTCGCGTCCTATACCGCGGTGCTGCTCTCCAATACCGCCACGCCGTCATGGCACGAAGCTCGGCGCGAGTTGCCATTTGTGTTCGTGGGCTCCGCCGCCGCGGCGTCTGGCGGGCTGGGAATGATTGGTTCGCCGGTGAGCCAAGCCGGTCCCGCGCGACGAATGGCACTGATCGGCGTCATCCTGGAAACGGTGGCGGAGTGGCGGATGGAGGAATCGATGGGGATCACCGCCGAGCCGCTTCACCAAGGTCGCGCCCAGCGCTACTGGCGCGCCCAGAAGGTGTTGTCGGTGGGCGCCGCCGCGGCAACGTTGATCGCAGGCCGTCGCAGTCGTACGGTCTCGTTTCTCGCGGGACTTGCGTTGCTCTTCGCCTCGGCGTTGGTCCGATTTGGGATCTTCGAAGCGGGTCAGGCCTCCGCCCGCGATCCGAAGTACACCGTTGTGCCGCAACGCGAGCGAGCCGACGGAGCGAGGGGCTCGGCCGACGAAAGCGTGCTGATCCCGTAGTTTGAGCAAGGCGATCCGTTGCCTTCGCCCCGTCAGCGATGCGTTCTCTCTTCGACGTAGTGAATGTTGCCTCGTAGAGGAACGGTATCGAACGTGTGCTCGCACGCACCTGACGATGTAGTGAGCGACCGAGTGCGCAAGAACGTATCAGGCGTTCGAAGTGCGTATCTGACCAGTTGCGCGATGGTGCGCGACAACTAATCTCGCATCATGACAGGTGAGACCGAAGAGCGTCATCCGCCGTCGGTTGACGCAATTGCGCGCTCACTCGCGCACGGCGACCTCCCTCACCCTCTGTTGGTGGAAGCGGCGCGCGCGGCGATCGCCGCCGGTGACCCCGGGTCGGCGTCCGAGCGAGCGGGCAATCTCTCGCGTGCCCTGTTGCGACCTGTCATCAACGCCACTGGGGTACTCCTGCACACCAATCTTGGGCGAGCGCCGCTCGGGATTCATAGCGAACCGGAGGCGTGGAACCTCGAGTTCGACCTGAAGACCGGCCGACGAGGTTCGAGACGAGTGCACGCGGGCTCGCTCATCGCGAGGGCGACGGGCGCAGACGACGTCCTCGTGGTCAACAACGGCGCCGCCGCGGTGCTCCTTGTCCTCACGGTGATGGCGGCAGGACGACCCGTGATCGTTAGTCGCGGAGAGCTCGTCGAGATCGGCGGCGGATTTCGAATCCCCGAAGTTCTGGCGTTGTCCGGTGCCACGATGATCGAAGTGGGCACGACGAACAGGACCCGGCGATCGGACTACGAAAAGGCGCTCGAGCGGCATCCCGACGCTGCCCTCATCTTGAAGGTGCATCCGTCCAACTATCAGATCGTCGGATTCACCGAGTCCGCGTCCGTGGCGGAGCTCGCGACGCTCGGCGTTCCGGTGTTGGCAGATGTCGGCTCGGGTCTTCTCGACGCCGACGCGCCGTGGCTCGAGAAGGGACGGCCAGCCTGGTTGACCCGCGAGCCGGCCATCCGTCAAACGCTCGATCAGGGTGCCGTCGCCGTCACATGCTCGGGCGACAAGCTGCTCGGCGGACCCCAAGCTGGCATCATCGCTGGGTCGAGTGACATCATTGCTGCCTGCGCGAAGCATCCGCTCGTTCGGGCACTGCGTCCCGGGGTTCTCGTCCTCAGCGCTCTTCAGGACACGATGCTCGCCTACCTACGCCGAGACGGTGGCGCGATCCCTTTTTGGAAGATGGCGACGGCCTCGCTCTTCGACGTCAACGAGCGAGCGTCGCGAATTGCTGCGGCGAGCAATACGGACCTCGTGGAATGTCGCTCGGTCATCGGCGGCGGGTCCCTGCCCGGGCTCGAGATTCCCTCCGCCGGTGTGGCGCTGGAGGGCGATCGTTCCGAGGCGCTGCGCCAGCACGACCCCCCGGTCATTGCCCGCGTCGAGCGAAACCGAACGATCTGTGACGTTCGGACCGTTGATGCCAAATACGATGACGTCCTCATCGCCGCACTCAACTCACTGCGCAGCGTGGGATAGGGCAGCAGTCCTCGGATGCACGTCGTCGCGACCGCAGGACATGTCGACCATGGGAAGTCCACCCTGGTCACGACGCTCACCGGCATGGACCCCGACCGCTTCGCCGAGGAGAAGGCCCGGGGCCTCACGATCGACCTGGGCTTTGCCTGGACCACGTTGCCCTCGGGTTGTCAGCTGGCTTTCGTTGACGTGCCTGGACACGTTCGCTTCCTCCACAACATGCTCGCGGGAGCGGGGACGGTCCACGCCTGCGTATTCGTGGTAGCAGCGACGGAAGGCTGGAAGCCTCAATCGGAGGAGCATCTGCGGATACTCGAGCTGCTCGACGTGAAGTACGGCATCATCGCTCTGACCAAAGTCGCACTCGTCGACGATGAGCTTCTCCTGCAGCGGCGTGAAGATGTCGCAGCGCGAGTCGCGGGGACGTTCCTCGAAGGATCGCCGATATGCGAGGTGGACGCTCCCTCGGGGATCGGTCTGAGCGCGTTCACCAAAGCCCTGGACGAACTCGTCGCCGCACTGCCCTCGCCGGTTGACCGAGGTCGGGCCCGACTCTGGATCGATCGTTCCTTCACAATGCGTGGCGCGGGTACGGTCGTCACCGGCACGTTGGCGGGAGGGTCCCTCGCCGTTGGCGACGTGCTTTCGGCGGTGCCGGGCCCGCTGCCCGATCGCTCTCCTCTTGAGGTACGAGTTCGGGGACTTCAGAGCCATAAGCAGGCCTTGCATGAGGTGACGCCGGGGCAGCGAGTAGCGGTCAACGTAACCGGGGTTTCCCATACCCAACTTGGACGGGGGCAAGCGCTCGTCCATCTTGACCAGTGGGCTCCCGCTACGACGATTGACGCCTCGCTCACGGTGCTGGCCGCGCTGGGCCATGACGTGGGACGTCAAGGCGCGTACCAGGCGTACCTCGGTTCGAGTGAGCACTCCGTCGCCATTCGAATCCTCGGCGGCGACGCACTGGCTCCTGGGGAGGATGGCTTCATCCGCATGCACTTTCCCGTAGCCCTGGCGCTACTCCCGGGCGACCGGTACGTGTTGCGTGAATCGGGTCGGTCCGAAACAATTGGCGGGGGAGAGGTGCTCGACGTATCGCCTGTTCGATCGCTCGCTCGAGCACGCCCCGACCGCTCGGTGGATCGCGTCATCTCCGAGCGGTTGTGGCTTACACCTGATGAGCTTGATCGGCTCACCGGTGAGCGCAGAGTGCCAACGCTCCTCGGCTGGATTGTCCATCCCGCGGCACTCCACACATCAAAAGAGCGCATTCGACGAGCAGTAGAAGAATCGGGCACCCTAGGGCTCGAGATTGCACAACTCTCCGATCGCGAGCGCGCCGTGCTCTCGACGATGGACGAGATCACCTCGGATGGAACGTGGGCACGGTTTGGTCGCACCTCGTCAATTCACCCATTGGCCGATCATCCGTACTTGGCGATGCTTGACCGAGCACCCTTTGCTCCGCCGACTCCTGAAGAATCAGGCGTGAGCAAAGAGGAGCTGCGAGAGCTCGTTCGTAGCGGTCGCGTGATCGAGCGCGAGGGCTGCTACTTCTCGCCGACAGCAGTGAAGACGGCCGCTCGATGCGTGGCGCGGCTGCTTGCCGAGAGTCCTGAGGGGATTACCGCCTCGGCAGTTCGCAACGAACTGAGAACGACGCGAAAATACGCGCTGCCCATCTTGAGCTATCTCGACGCCGCGGGCATCACGCGACGCCGAGGCGATCTGCGGATCGCGGGCCCGCGTTTAGGGTCAGATCCCACTGAGGAAGGAGAATGATGGAGGATACGCATCCAAGCAAAGACCCTGGCGCGTTGAGGCTCACGCAATTCGCCTCGGGTGGAGGCTGTTCTTCGAAGATCCCCGCTGGCGACCTCGAGATGTTGCTCGTCGCGGCGTACGAGACATCGATTCCATCGAAGAGTGGGCCATTCGAGGTGCTGTGCGGACTTGAATCCGGCGACGATGCGACCGTAGTGAGGATCGCAGACGACACCGCCCTCGTGACCACCACTGACTTCTTCCCGCCCGTCGTGGACAGTCCCTTTGAGTGGGGACGGATCGCAGCAGCGAACGCCCTCTCCGATGTGTACGCCATGGGGGGTCTTCCCGTCTCGGCGCTGAATTTGCTGGCGTGGCCCATGGGCAGACTGTCTTTCGACATCGCGGCCGAAGTGATCCGAGGCGGACGGGCGATCGCTGCCGAAGCCGAGTGCGTGTTGCTCGGGGGCCACAGCATCCAAGACGACACGCCTCTCTACGGACTCGCGGTGACCGGCATCGTCAATCCGGATCGGGTGCTGCGCAACGATGCTGCGCGGGCCGGTCAACCGATCACCCTCACGAAGCCGCTCGGCAGCGGAATACTTAACAATCTTCACAAAATGACGGGCGAAGACATACCTGAAGCCATTTCCACGATGACCATGCTCAATCGAGATGCGGCTCGCGCAGCGCTCGATGCAGGGATCGAAGCAGTCACCGACGTCACTGGATTTGGCCTATTGGGTCACCTCTACAAGATGGCGAGATCGAGCGGGCTTACCGCTGTCGTGGAGTCGGCGCGGGTGCCCTACATCTCTGGCACCCGCGATGCGCTCGCGCGGGGTTACGTCCCTGGGGGAACGAGACGGAATCTCTCGTGGGTGACGTCCCACATTGAGTCAGCGCTTCCCGAGTCCGAGTTGTTGCTGCTCGCGGACGCTCAAACGTCGGGAGGCCTCCTCGTTGCCGGAGAGCTCTCGGGGCACCCGATCATCGGAGAGTTCATTCCATTTGCCGGTACGTCCTTACTCGTGCGGTGATCGAGAGCTTGCGGAACGGTGCTACCTTGCCGAGCGGAGGTGTTTAGGTGCCTGGTGGGCCTCCCCGCCTTCAAAGCGGGTGGGACGGGTGATCCCCGTCCGGCGGGTTCGATTCCCGTCCACCTCCGCCATTTCGCCACCGACAGAGTCCTGCAATTCGCTGCGATGAGAAAGCTTGGTCCTGCACCTTCTGCAGGCCGACGACCATATCTCGGATCTCCTCGTTGTTGTGGCGCTGTTCTTTTTCGCGCCGCCATATGGCCTCGAGGCCGTGAGGCGGATTCGAAGGATCGCGCACGTCGACAGTCCGATCGACTCACCGCGCCGAACGGTACCGTGAACACTGTGGCTCTTGAACGACGAGCGTCCCACTGGATTTCGATCTTCGTGGGGAGTACCCGCCCCATTGGGGTGAGACGTGCCACGCTGATCCGTCAGAATCATCTTCGATCCGGTGCGCGCGACCTTCTGGCTGCAATATGACCATTGATCTCATCGTGGTGGGTTCGGGATCGGCTGCCCAGAGCGTGGCCTACCCGTGCCGCCATGCAGGGTGGAGCGTCATGGTCATTGATTCGCGGCCGCTCGGCGGCACGTGCTCGCAGCGCGGCTGTGATCCAAAAAAGGTGCTCGTCGGCATTTCAGAGCTGGCCGACTGGAGTCGGCGCATGCAGGGAAAGGGATTCTCCGCTCCGGCCGCAACCATGGACTGGTCCGACATGATGCGTTTCAAAGAAACCTTCACCGAAAATGTTCCCAGCTCGACCGAAGCAGAGTTGCGCGACGCCGGGATCGTGGCCGTACGGGGGCGCGCACAGTTTGCAGGCCCGAGAAGCTTGCGAGTGGATGGCGAGACTCACGATGCTCGTCACGTGGTCATTGCTGCGGGGGCCCGGCACGCCCCTCTTGGCATTCCCGGAGAGGAGGAGCTCCTCACGAGTACCGGATTCTTAGAGTTAGAAGCGCTTCCGCGAAGGGTCGCGTTTGTCGGCGGCGGGTACATCGCCTTCGAGTTTGCGCACGTCGCTGCACGTGGCGGTGCCGCGGTGCAGGTGATCCATCGCGGCGATCGTCCGCTCGAGGGGTTCGACGCTGATCTCGTCGATGACCTCGTTACGACCACGCGCGATCTCGGAGTCGATGTGCAGTTGCGCACCACGGTTGTGGCTGTCGAAAAGCGTGGGGACGAATTCATCGTGCGCACTCGGTGCGGGGATGAGCACGGCGAGATTGTCTGCGATCTTGTCGTGCATGCTGCCGGTCGTGTGCCAGAGATCGACGACTTGGCCCTCGAGGCGGCAGACGTCGAGCGTGTTGACGGGGGTGGCATCGCGGTCAATGAGTACCTGCAGAGCGTAAGCAATCCCGCCGTCTACGCGGCGGGCGACGCGGTAGCGAGTGGCGGTCTCCCACTCACGCCGGTCGCCGATATGCAGGGCGGCATCGTCGCCGCCAATCTGATCGATGGCAACACCCGCACCCCGAACTATGAGGGCATCCCGAGCATGGTGTTCACGACGCCTTCCCTCGCACGCGTCGGTCTCGATGAGACCACTGCGCGAGCCCGCGGTCTTCGATTTACCGTGCGCAGAGAAGATACGTCGAGCTGGTATTCGTCAAGGCGCGTCGCGCTCGACCACACGGGCTACAAGACGTTGGTCGAGGACGGCACCCAACGAATCTTGGGCGCGCATGTACTTGGACCGAATGCTGAAGAGATCATCAACATTTTCGGCCTGGCCATCCGAAAGGGCCTGAGTGCAGGCGATCTTAAGGACATGATCTACGCGTATCCGACAGGTGGATCGGACATCAGCTCCATGGTGTGATCAAGAACGGCGCCAGCAACGGTGCACCACAACGCAAGGTCCGGGCTGATGGCGCGATTCAAATTTCAGTGTCGGATTTCGTCGCAGCGGGGCAGCTCGACAGGTCCCATATCGAAGGCGAGGCCGCTGACTAGCTCCGTCGATACGGCGAGGGCGGTCGAGAGGCGCTGGCCAACAAGTCCCCCCGGCGCCGACGACGAGGGTAAATGCACTACCGAGGCTCGTCAAGGGTCACTAGAACCTTGCCCTTGGCGTGCCGGCTGGCCTGAAGCTCGACGGCCTCACGAACCCTGTCGAGCCCGAACTCGGCCGCGATCGGAACCGTCAGCTCACCGGTCGCCACAAGATCGGCGATGCGTTCGAGAGTGCCGGCTTTCGCGTTGGCGCCGCTGACACCAGTGACACCAGTAACTTGTTCGGCGATGACGCTGATGCGCTCGTCATGAACGCCTAGAGCGCGCGCCACGTCGACGACTTCGGAACCGAAGAGATCTGTTGCGGCGGTGATGCCATCGGGAGCCATGGCACGCACCCGATCAACCAACCCTTCACCGTAGGCAACGGGTTCAGCTCCAAGGCCACGAAGGTAGTCGAACGATGACTCGGATGCGGTGCCGATCACGCGTGCGCCAGCAAGTTTTGCCAGTTGTACAGCGAAAAGTCCAACGCCACCCGCTGCTCCACCGATGAGCACTGTGTCGCCGTCCCTGAGGTCGATCGCGTCGAGTGCAGCGGATGCGGTCCGTCCAGCGATGTCGAGGGTGGCTGCCGTCTTGTCATCGAGACCGCCTGGTGTAAGGTGCGCGCCGTCGCCGATGTTGCCCTCCGGATCGACGACGACGTAATCCGCGACTGCCCGCGACAGCGCGCAACCGAAGACGCGGTCACCGACCGCGAAATTGGTGACGTCGGCACCGACTTCATCCACGGTCCCTGCGTAGTCAGTGCCAAAGCCAGATGGCAGAGTAAGCCCAAAGCGACTCGCCACCTCGTCGTCCGCGGTCATTACCCAATCCATCGGGTTCAGACCCGCAGCGGCAACTCTTACTCGGATCTGTGCCGCCCCGGCATGTGGTTCAGCGACCTCTTGAACGTGCAGGTTTTCGATGCCTCCGAAGGCTTCCATAACTATAGCTCTACCCATTGTTCTGTCTCCTTACTGCATTACTTGCGACTTGTTTCATGACAGGCTGCGACCGAGTGTGCCTTCTCACTTTTCGGTGGAGAAATGCTATTCGAAACGACGAAATGACCTAAGAGACCGTGCTTTCCGACCCGACTAGTGAAGGTGTTTTTGAAGGTTGTCGCAGAGGCGCTCTAATCTCCCGTCGATACCACGAGTAACTGACCCGCATCGGACTCGTATGCAACGCCGTAACTATTGCTGAAGAATAATCGCGTGTTGTGGCGAACCTTCTCGAGCAGCATGTCTAGCAAATCGGCCGAGAATCAAGTACAACGAATTCTCACATAATCCATGAAGCGCGTGGGTCACAGGTTCATCTGTTCATTATGTCGCGACAGATCCGTTCACCTACTTGCGATAGCCCAAAGGGCATCGACACGAGAAGATCTACTCCTTGAAGCCCTCGACGACTTGTGCCTAGTCGGCGAGTAACGCCACCTCAGGATCGTCCGGCCGCTGGCCACCAGAACGGCGGGCCACCATGGTCGATGCAGCATCCTCGTCATGCACGGTGAGAGCGGACAGCGCGCCGAGCAGAGCGATCCCGGCAGCCACGAGGAATCCGACGTGGTACGCGTGCAGGTTGGCCACGCTGTGGCCGTTGACCACGTGCACCGGGTGCAGCAGCGTTAGTACGGTCGTCAAGATCGCCACCCCAATTGCCGCTCCCAACTGACGCTGGGCGTTGAATATTGTCGACGCGTCACCCGTCTTGGTCCCCGGGATCGTGGCGAATGCCGCGGCCTGGGAGGGCAGGAACACTCCGGACATCCCAACCCCGAGGATGTACACGACCAGCCGGACCAGCCACAGGTTGGTCCCCGCACCCACCAGCGCTAGGAGCGACATCGTCCCGGCGATGACCACCAGGCCGACCACCATGACGCGACGTGGGCCGAGCGCCGGATAAACGAAGCGGGTGACGAGTTGGGCGCCCGTCATCACACCCAACGCTTCGGGGAAGATACTGAGCCCGGCGTGCAAAGCGTTGAGCCCCAACGCGTCTTGGAAGAAAAGTGCCAGCAGGTAGAGCACGCCGAGGAAGGCAACGGAACCCAGGGTCATCACGATGCTCGTCGAGCGAAACAGTCGATCGCGAAAGAGCCGTAGGTCGAGGAGCGGGTGTTTCGTGCGCAATTCCAGGATCACCATGCCCAGTAGCGCAACCACGCCGATCGCGATGGTGACCACAACCTGCCCGCGGTGCCAACCGATGTTCGGACCCTCGGACACGCCGTACATGACCAACCCAAAACCGAGGCCGGACAACAAGAACCCCGGGAGGTCGAAGCGGCCGACGCTCGGCGGCCGCTGATCCGCCAGGAAGATGCAGCCGAAGATCACGGCGAGCGCTCCGATGGGCACGTTCACGTAGAACACCCAGCGCCACGACAGGTCGGTGACAAATAGGCCACCGATCACCGGACCCAACGCCGGGGCTAATGCGGTAGGGATTACGAGGATGGCCGACGCTCGCACCCGTTCGGCCGGGGGGAATACCCGAAACAACATGGCCAAGCCGACGGGGGTCATCAGCCCGCCGCCCACCCCTTGCAGTACTCGGAAGGCGACGAGCTCGCTCAGGCTTGAGGCCTGCCCGCAAAGTGCGGAGGCGACGGTGAAGATGATGATGGCGCCGATCAGCACTCGTCGAGCACCGATGCGGTCCCCGAGCCAAGAAGAGGCGGGGATGAACACGGCGAGGCTGACGAGGAAGGCAATGACCGTGGAAGCGACGCTGGCCGTAGAGACATGAAAATCACGGGCGATCGTGGGCAGCGCGACATTGACAATGGTCGTGTCCATAATGGCCATAAACATGGCTGCCACGTAGACGACGCTCACCGCAATCTTCTGATTCATGGTACGAAAGTCTAGGGATTCATTTCGTCGGCCCTCCTCGCAATGAGTCGGATTGGTGCGGAATGCCCGCCGCCACCAAGACCGATCAAGATTCGAAACAGCGGCTTTCACAAATGACCGGCTTCGTCTACCAGGCCTCGCTCGAGGTGATGACGTCAACACCACCCTCGGCGAATTCCTTCTCAGTTGCCAACGCAGCGACCGGGTCACTGGCCGATGAAAGATCGGTGATCAGTCGGACTGGCATTGACGCGGCGAGGGCGTCACGAACGGTCGCGGCGACGCAACCGTTCGTGACGAAACCGCATACGTCGAGCGCTTCAATTCCGCTCGCGGTTAGAACGTCGCGAAGAGCTCTTCCGTCATCGTCGATGGCGAGATAGCCCGAAAAGTCCTCGTCATAGTGACCCTTGCGCAGCATGACGTCGACGAGTTGAGCGATGGGACGGCCAGCACCGGTGGAGAGCTCAGAATCCAAGGCTGCGCCCTCTGTCGCAGCTCGGCAATGGACGGCGTGTTTCACGAAATGCTCACCAGGGTCAATGTGCCAGTCTTGGGTGGTGATGACGAGTTCGTAACTGGGGCGAGAGGACGCAACGTAGGCGCCGATCGCCCGTGCAACTGCGTCACGACCAGGGGCTCCGAGGGGGCCACCTTCGGTGAAGTCGTTCTGAACGTCGATGATTATTAGTGCACGAGTGACGTCGCGCCCACGCTCGAATGTACTGATGGTTGTCCCTTTCAATTCGCCCGAGGATTGAGCCGTCGGTCAACCAGCAGCTGGTGGACCTCCAACTCAGTGGGCAGTGCGCCTTGCGCGCCGTTCGCGAGCGTGGCAAGCGCCCCCGCCGTTACTGAGAATTCCAGCGCATCTTGTGGCGTCGAACCTCGGGCAAACTCGATGGCGTACGCCGCGCAAAAGACGTCGCCCGCGCCCACGGTATCGACCGCGTCCACGATTGGAGCCTGGGCCCGAGCCACTTCACGGCCGTATCGGTAATGCACGGCGCCTTTCGCGCCGAGGGTGACGACGCAATGTGCAAGGGAGTTGAGGTCGACGGAGGTGACCTCAAGTTCGTTGGCGATCACGACTGAACACAACTCAAGCGTCTCTTGCTTCACCGTTGACGCGGGAGCGATGTTCAAGATGAACGCATTACTACGTCGGGCCGCTTCTTCAATGATGGCGCCCGAAATTTCGAGCTGCGCTAACACGACATCGAATTGAAGAAGATCAATATCTGAGATATTCAGTTCTTCGTTGGCACCCGGTGCGACGACGATCTCGTTTTCGCCTCGGTCGTCGACGATAATGAACGCAGTTCCACTAGAGCGATGCGCTCGTTGCATCAACTCGTGATTAACGCCATGCCCTCGGAGGCAATCAATGAGCCAGTCGCCGTCGGCGTCCAATCCCACGCAACCTACGAATGAGACATCGGCGCCAAGATGCGATGCCGCCACGGCTTGGTTAGCGCCCTTCCCTCCGGGAAGGCGCCGGAGGTCTTCGCCGATGATGGTCTCGCCGGGGCGCGGTAGGTCGCGACACCGGACGACGAGATCAATATTGCAACTGCCAACCACGCCGAGGTGCTGCACCTTGCGGGGAATCTCTGGGGCCCGGTTGATATGCGCCTCGCTCATCGTGAGAAAACGTCCGCCTTTAATTGTTAGAACGAAAGTCAAGTAATTAGGGTAAAAAACTGTTCGACCCTTAAGCATGTAACTCTACTCGTGTAGAATCTACACGAGTAGATATGTATGGTGGGTACACATCACTGATGGGTGGCTGAACGTGGCGAATGAACGACCAACACCGAAGCGTGTCACACGCGACGATGTCGCCAAGCGTGCAAAGACGTCAACCGCGGTCGTGAGTTACGTGGTGAATGGCGGCCCGCGATCTGTCGCGCAACACACGCGAGATCGCGTCAATGCGGCAATCAAGGAGTTGGGTTATCGGCCAAATGGCCTTGCACGCGCACTTCGAGCGAACCGCACTCTCGTGCTGGGACTCTTGGTGCCCGACGCGACGAATCCCTTCTTCGCTCAGTTCGCGAAGGCCGTAGAAGACGTCGCCTTTTCCCAAGGATTCACGCTCTTATTTGGAAATGCGTCCGATGACCTTGAGCGAGAAGCGTTCTATTTGAAGTCTTTTAGCGAGCAACAGATCGACGGACTCCTTCTCATGAGTGTCGGCGGCGGCACCAAGAGCTTCGAAGAGCTCGATCGACTTCACAGTCGACTCGTGGTGGTTGACCGTCTCCTTCCAGATCGCGAGGCGACGACGCTCATCGTTGACAACGAGGGTGGGGGATTTCTCGCGACGAATCACTTGATTGAGCACGGCCACCGGGTTATCGGCTGCATCACGGGTTCGAGCGACTTGACGCCGTCGGCGGACCGCCATCGCGGCTGGGCACGAGCGTTGCTCGAAGCCGGGATTGAGCCGGTACCTTCTCTCTTCGTTCGCAGTGACCTTCATCAGCTCGGTGGCTATGAGGCGACGCGCGAGCTCCTCGAGCACGACAACCCGCCCACTGCCATCTTTGTGTCAACCGACGTTCAAGCTATTGGTGCCCTTCGAGCAGTCGCGGACGCGGGACTCTCAGTGCCGAAGGACGTAGCGATCGTCTCCTTCGACGGCATCGTGGAGTCTTCATACACCGTTCCGGGCCTCACGACGGTCGCCCAACCGATCGAGGAACTAGGACGGACGTCGATGGCGAGGTTGATCGAACTCGTCCGCAACCCTGACGCCACCAAGACTCACGAAGTGCTGCCCGTGAAGCTGATCGTTCGCGGGAGCTGCGGTTGTCGAGACGATTCTCTCGCAGACCCGACGCACAGTAATGTCGCCGCCGACGTCGCGAACGCTGGAGTTGGGTCTTAACGAATCAGCGGATTTCGCGGGGAAGCGGCGCCACCTCGCGAATTCCAGAGTGCGACTTGTGGCGTGCGCCAGTTTGCGCGCCATTTGATTTAGGCACCGGCGAGGTCAAGGTACCGAATAGTCGGTGCTCCTCCAAGTCCGCTCGGCTCAGGCTCGTCTTGGAACGGTGTGCCACCGTAATACTTGTTTCCAGCCGAGCTGTAGATTCGCAGTTCAAGTTCATTGCTCTCGTCGCTCAAAAGATTTCGATCGATGACGAATTCGTACGGCGCCCACGCGCGGCTTCCCACCAGCACGTCGTTCACTCGAACCTCGACCGCGGTGTTCACGACCGGAAGGGCGAGCAGGATCGGTCCCTCGCCCGACGGAGAATCAAAATGGGACGAATACGTCCCCACACCGGAGAAGCCGGGAAACCCTTGACCCTCCCAGCCCTCGAGGACACTCACGGGGAACCGCTTTCCCGAACCGGACGGGAGCTCGAGTGTCCAGTCAGAATCCAACGTGATGACAGAGAACTGGTCGTTCGTTGTCCTCGCCGCTGCGGCGCGCGGGGGCGTGCCGCGAGGCTGATCGACGGTTGATTCGCCAATGCGCACGCAGACCAACTTCATCGCGTCGAGGAGGAATGAAATCGATTCATCTGATGAGCGATCGATGTGAAGCGTGTCGTCACGAAGTCCGCTCGTCGCATTCCATTGCTCAAACGCGACGTCGGACGAGGGGAGTCGTACGGTGATCGTTCTCGGTACCGACTGATCGTTGAATATCGCGAGACGAGAACCGTGCTCGTCGCGCCCCGACCACTGCCAGAGAGGTTGGCCGTCCGCTGGCACCGCGTGAGGGCGGTAGTCCATCAGCGGCAACAGGATGGGGGCGACGAATTCATCGTCGGGGACGCCGACCGAGCGGTGGTAGCTCGGTCGGTTCTCGACAGTGTCGTGCCACGCCCGAGCAGTGTCCTCGGAACGGCCATGTTGCAAGTGCGTCGGCACAGATCCGGTCGCGATCAGAATGCCGGAACCTTCTACAAACGACGCGAGCACGTTCACCGAATCGATCGATTCGAGCGTGGTGACTGACGGCAGTACGAGGGCCCGATAACGACGTCGATCAACGCACAGTTCGCCGGCATCAATCGTCGCCTTCAGGAGATCTCGTTCGTCGATGAAGTGAAAACCATACCCACGTTCGGCGAGGTAGGACGCCCAGAACTCAATGTGGTCGCCGTAGTTGTGAGAGGGACCTTCCATCCACGCGGTTCGACGAGGATAGAAGATGGCGACTTCGCACGACGGCTCGGCTTCGTCCACGAAGACCGAGAGCCGGGCTGCTTCGTCCGCGAACGGCCGATAGAAGGGCCACCACGGTTCAAAGTTGATGCCGGGAGGGAAGTCGAAACGCGGATTGGCAAATTTCGTGAAGTCATGGTCGTTGCCGTCAGTTTGATAAAAGCCGTGGTAGAGAAATTGCCGTGCGCCGAGTATCTCTAGTCGAATCGCCTGCGCTCTCAAGTCTTCGAGCGTGAGACCCCACGCTCCGGCGAACGCTCCCGGGCCGTGGTCTTTGCCCGCGATGTAGAGCTCGACGATGCACCCGCTCCGGCCGTTTGAACGCGCGACCGAGTCGCCCAACTTTGGACTGAGCTGGGGCACGCAATCTTGCGCGTCGATGCCGGTGATTCCTCGAAACTGATCCACGCCAAAATAATCGAGGCCGAAATTGACACGAAGATCCCAGTCGGAAAAGGCGCGACTGGGGTGCCAGGATCCGACGTGTCCTAATACCTCGTGACCGCTCAACGCCACGCCGTGGGCGACGGTCCACTCGGAGAGAGTCTGCAGATAGTTCTGGAACACGAGCTCGGTGTAGTGCTCGTAGAACGAGGTGCGCATGGCGGACGTGTCGGGCCCGATGTGCTCGATGGTTGAAAGCAGCAGGTGGCTGAAGTCCTTCCCCGTCGCCGCTTCCAGGAAGTCGCGAAGCTTTGAGGCGTAGGGGAGGCTGCTTCGTAGATTTCCGAAATGCTGTGGCCAGCTGTAGAAGGTGGCGTGTGGCTGGTCGAAAAAGAAGTACGTGACGGTACTTCCGAAATAGTCGCCAAACGCTTCGAAGAACGGTTCGTAACCGACCTCGATAAAGCGCTCCGCTGTCGCCTTCAGCAGATAGTTCGGCACTCGCGACGTGGCACAGCGCCCGCTCACAAAGGTAACCACCTTCATGTCTTGGAGATTCTCCGGTATTGCGGTCTCAACGACGCAGTCGTCCTGTGTTGCTGAAATGATCCGCGAGCTCTCGGTGAGATCGTGAACGTCATCAACGGACTTGATCTCGGTGCGGGGGTAGGCGAGCACCGAGACGATCTCCCACTCCGTCCACTGAACCACGCCTCCGTCGTATTGCCACGCCATGCCGGCGTCGCCCAGACTTGCTGTCGAGGACTCAATGTGATCAATGGTGGATGTCGCAATGCCCGGAGTAGATCGATCGGCCTCCGCCCAAAAGACGTGACGCTCTCGAAGTTCGTCCGCTCCATGGACCGTTCGACCGCCGGCCATGCCGCTCTGCCAGTTGTATTCGTCGTAGATCCCGACTGTCATTCCAAGTCGAGCAGCAGTTTCAACGGCGAGACGACACGCAGAGAGGTACGCACTATCCATGTAGTCCTCAATGGGATACGCGAGGCGCGCTTGGATCTGAAACGACTTGATGCCACCCGAGTACATCTCGTGAATCTGATCGTCAATTTCTTTCGAAGTGGGAAGTCGATGCCAAAACCAATAGACAGCGGGACTGTGATCGGCGTCAGGCTCTGCAAATAATTCGCTCATCAGATTCCCCCAGAGGAAGTGTCAAAATCCGGCTATCGGCCGCCTTGACTTTTGACTCTACTCGTGTAGATTCTACACGAGTAGATATCGACTGCTGAGTGGGGGGCTGCTAGTGAAAAACGTTCTGTTGAGATCCAAGGTAGGTATTCGCGTAGGTGCCGTAGCGGCCGTGGTTGCCGCTATTGCCTTGCCAATAACACTGCCCGTTGGCACCGCCGTCAGTGGTGCGGCCAGTTCTGGATCGGGTTGCACGCTTCATCTGTTGGGAGAGACCCGGACGTCCACGGCTGAGTCCAAAGCGTGGAGCAGCATATTTTCCGATTTCAAAACCCAATATCACTGCACCGTGACGGCGACGTGGGAGGGTCAGTTCACCGGCGTTCCTCAACTTCTCAACGAGGCGAACATCGCTCACCAAACGGTAGACCTAGTCACCGACACGACGGAGAACTTCAACCTGGCTTCGGCAGGGGATCTCGAAGACATCACGAAGTTGATTAAGCCCTATGAGAGTCGCTTCGACCCAGGGACGCTAGAGCCGTTCACAGTCGATAGCCACGTGTGGGGAGTGCCGATTGAGCCGGAGACGTCCTCGGTGTTTTTCTACAACGCGTCGCTGTTTAGCAAGCTCGGGCTCACGGCGCCCACCACGTTTACCCAGTTGGTGCACGACTCGGACGTCATAAAGTCCAAGACCAAGGTCGAACCGTTTGTCGAAGGCGGATCGGATACCTGGGAATGGCCGATGTGGTACATGGCGACCTTTGCTCAGACGTCGGGCAACAAGTCGGTGCAAGACACCGAATCATTCCTCGACGGCAAGTACAAGTTCACGAGCAAGGCATCGGTGCAGGCCCTAAAGGACCTTGCGGAGTTCTCGAAGGACGGCATCATAAACGAGAACGCGCTTGGCACTGACGAGAACGGCGCGGTCGCGGCGTTCTTGCAAGGCAAGGCGGCAATGATGTTTGACGGCACGTGGGACCTTCCAACGTTCCGAGCGGGGAATCCAAAGTTCAGGATCGGCGTGTTCATGTTCCCGCAGGTGACGAGCACGCCTGGTGTCGTCGCCCAGTCGAATGGCTCGGCAACGGAAGGTCTCTCAATCCCTTCATCGATTCCGAAGAAGGATCTCCCGATGGCGGACCAATTCCTGGAGTTCATCACCTCCCCCAAGGAAGCGAACAAGCTCTTTGCGACGCTCGATCCCGTCGTTCCGACGATTAAAGGCACGACGCCGGGGAATGATCCGCTCTCCAAAACGCTGAGTAGCTACTTGCCACGGACCAATGGCTGGCTCGACTGGCTATGGCCCACCGACGTGGTGACGTCGATTGAAACTGCCATCAGTGGCGTCATGTTCACCGGGGTATCGCCGAAGAGCGCGGCCCAGAGTGTGCAGAACGAGCTCGACACACTCCGCGGACAACAGAACTACACCTTTAACTTCTGGAGTAAGTGGAGCGCAGCGCAAAAGGCCGCGGTCGAACCTGCGAAGATTCCGAAAATTCAAGTTCAGAACTAACGGAAACTTCTCTCCACTTTCACTTCGGGAGTATGCATGTCTACGGCGGGTGAGCCACTTATAACGGTCAATTCAGATGGCGCACGCCGACGACGTCGTCGCAGCAGCCGATATCGTCGGCGTGGCTATCTGTTCGGGCTGATTCTTGTCGCTCCGACGGTGATCCTTTACAGTTTGTTCGTCATTTACCCCGTCATACGGGGCGCCATGGTCAGCTTCTATAACTGGAACGGACTGTCGTCGACCATGACGTGGGTCGGATTCAAGAATTATCAATACGCATTCGATGACCCCATATTTCGGCTCGCTTTGCGCAACACCTTTGTGTACGCGATCGGCACGACGCTCCTGAAAAACATCTTCGGACTTGGGCTCGCGCTGCTCCTCAATAAGACGCTCAAGGGTCGGGCGTTCTTCAGGACTGCCGCCTTTCTGCCCGTGCTGTTCTCGTTCGTCGTTGTGGGCGTCCTCTGGTCGTGGATCTATAACCCCCTGTTCGGCCTGGCCGACCATTTCCTCTTGTTGTTCGGCATCCACAACTTCCCTGGATGGTTGAGCGACCCGCACCTGGCGCTCTATTCGGTGATGTGGGTCGACGTCTGGAAGTGGACAGGTTTTCACATGGTGCTCTACCTGGCCGCCCTGCAGAGTGTCCCATCGGAGCTCTATGACGCGGTCGACATTGACGGTGCGAACCGATGGGCCCGCTTTCGCTACGTGACGGTTCCCTGGATTCAACCCGTGATTGCCTTCAGCGTGCTGCTGGCTCTTACCGGTGCCTTCGTGGCGAACTACGACGTGGTGTACGTCATGACCAACGGTGGCCCACTCAATTCCACGCAGGTCGCGCTGACATATATCTTCCAGACGGCCTTCACCGCAGACGAGGTCGGTTATGCGAACGCCATGAGCATGATCTTGATAGTGCTCGTGGCGATCGTCGGTGCCGTGCAGCTGCGCTTGATGCTGCGGGGCAGGGGGAAGTTGCTATGACCGAACGTGATTGGTCGGGCGGAGCGGTGCAAGACATTGAGGTCGCCGCCAAAGTCGGGCGCAACGGTCTGCTCAAGCCGGAGGAAAAAGAGGTTCGCCGGCCCAACCGGAAGCCTCGCGCGTTTACGCCGATCACCTACCTCGTGATGGTGGTCGTCGTCGTCATGACGATCTACCCGATCATATGGATGATCTTCGGCGCACTGAAGTCTCAGGGCGAGTTCTACACGAACATCTGGGGATGGCCGCACGTCTTGACGTGGAGCAATTTCTCCGCCGCGTGGGATCAGGCCCAGCTTGGCCGCAAGTTCATCAACAGCATCATCGCTACAGCCGGAACGCTGCTGCTGGTGATTCCGCTCTGTTCAATGGCGGGATACGCGTTCGCAAAGGTGCGCTTTCCCTTAAAGAGGTGGATGTACTACTACATCCTCGTGGGAATCATGATTCCCTTCGGTGTCACCGCGATTCCGGTGCTCACGGTAACGCTGGAGCTTCACCTGTTTGACACGATGCAGGGCCTCATTCTTGTTTATGCGGCGCAGTCCCTACCCTTCGGGACATTCCTCATGTACGTCTTCTTTGAGTCAATCCCCAACGAACTCGAAGAGGCTGCGCTGACCGACGGCTGCTCTCGATTCGGAGCGTTAGTTCGCGTCGTTCTTCCTTTGGCTGTTCCGGGTCTTGCGACGCTGCTTATCTTCATCGGCACGAGCACGTGGAACGAATATTTCATGGCGAGCGTGCTGATCCACCAAAACAATTTGGAAACCCTCCCGCTCGGTCTCGTGGTCTTCGAGACGGCGCACACGACCAATTATCCAGAGCTCTTCGCCGCGCTCGCCATCGTGACCGCCCCTATGGTGGTCGTCTTTTTGGCCGCGCAGCGCCAGTTCATCAGTGGCTTGACGTCGGGAGCGGTAAAGGGATGAGTGAAGAAGTGTCACTACTGTCGTTAGATCAACGTGTTCATCGCGTGAGCGGAGACTACAGACGGCGGTCGAACGCCATCGCGAACTCGAGTGAGGTGACTGCGCGATGCTAAAGGGAATCAACCCGTTACTGAGCCCTGAGCTCTTGTACGTGCTCGCCGCCATGGGCCACGGCGACGAGCTCGCCATCGTTGACTGCAATTTTCCGGCCGCCTCGATCGGCAAGAAGACGATTCGCCTTGACGGGGCAAACCTCATCGAGGCGTGTGCCGCGATCGTCGGCCTTATGCCGCTTGACACGTTTGTCGACCACCCGATTTGTCGAATGGAAGTCGTGGGGGATCCCTCTGCGATTCCCTCGGTCCAGGCAGAGTTCCTAGACACGTGTGAGTCCCTCGAGGGGAGGGCCCTCAAGGTGAGCTCGCTCTCGCGAGAGGAGTTCTACGAGCGGGCGAAGCATGCCTTTGCGGTCGTGGCAACCGCTGAGCAACGACCGTACGGCTGCTTTCTTCTCGTAAAAGGAGTTATCAATGTGTGATGAAAAGGGCGGCCTCGCGCCGTCACGACGCGGCGGCACTTGCCGGCACGGGAGTCGCTGAAATGGCTGAAGTCGAATATCGACAGGCAACCTGCATCTACGTGGGCACGGAGAAGCCGGCCGTCGACGCATTAACGCTCGATATCCGCGACGGGGAGTTCATGGCGTTGGTCGGTCCATCGGGCTCCGGCAAGTCCACCGCGCTTCGGATGCTTGCGGGCCTCGAATTCATCGAAAGTGGCAGCATTCTCATTGGTGGCGACGATGTCGTTGACTTGGCCCCGAAGGACCGCGATATTGCGATGGTCTTTCAGAATTACGCGCTCTATCCCCAGATGACCGTCGCGGAAAATATCGGCTTCAGCCTGAAGATTCACCGGGTGCCCAAGCCGGAAGTAAAGGAACGCGTGCTCGCCGCCGCAAAAATACTGGATCTCGACAAGTATCTGGATCGCAAGCCGGGAAGCCTCTCGGGCGGCCAGCGTCAGCGAGTGGCGATGGGTCGAGCCATCGTGCGAGAGCCGAGAGTATTTCTCATGGATGAGCCGCTCTCCAATCTCGATGCGCAGCTTCGCGTCGCCACCCGAACAGAGATCGCATCGCTCCAACGGCGGCTCGGTGTGACCACCGTGTACGTAACGCACGATCAGGTGGAAGCGATAACGATGGCTGATCGGGTTGCGGTAATGCGCGACGGAATTCTGCAACAGTGTGACACACCGCGCGGCTTGTTTGAACGACCGGTCAATCGCTTCGTTGCCGGCTTCATTGGCTCACCTGCGATGAATCTCTTCGACGTGAACGTCGCTGATGCAGGCGCGATGCTCGGGCCCGTCGCAATACCGATGGACAGCGGGCAACGTTCTGGAGTCGATCAACGGGTGACCGTCGGGATCCGACCGGAAGGCTTTCTTCTGACGCCCCCAGAAACGGGGATCCCCGCAGTCGTCGACGTTGTGGAAGAACTGGGAAGCGAGGCCTACGTGCATGCAGTGATCGACATCGACGGATCGAACAAGTCGGTGATTGTTCGCACGGCGCCGGAGCTGGTCCCCAGGCGAGGCGAGCGAGTCGGCCTTGAAACACGGCCGGGAAGCGCACACTTTTTTCACTGCGATACGGGGCTCCGACTCCCTGGCTGAATTCAGTCGCGAGTATGCGGAACCCCCGCGAGCAGCGTCACGCCTAGAAAACGTCATTTTGCTACGACTTGATGGCTGGGACGAGTTGCCCGCTCTTCTACCCATAACCTCGCGTTCATGAAGGTGCGCTTCGCTGTATCGGTGGGAATGGGCTACCCCAATCCCGAACTTCTTGCCACGGTGGTAACGGGGGCAGAAGAACGAGGCTTCGACAGCATCTGGTTCTCTGATCTCACGATGCTTCCGGGAACCGACCCCATGCTGGCCGTCTCCTTCGCTGCAGCGATATCGGACCGGATGAGACTCGGGGTGAACCTGGTTCCTTTCGGTTACGAGCCCTTCGTCTTTGCTCGACAGGTCGCTGAACTCGACCAGATCTCGGGCGGCCGGCTGCTCCTGACATTGGTTCCTGGACTTGATCGTCCGGGGGAGCGGGCGGCGCTGGGGATTTCGAAGCAGCACCGAGGCAGGCTTCTCGACGAGTTGCTTCCGGATCTTCGGTCACTGTGGTCGGGAGGTTCGATAAAGGTTCCTAACGGCGATGCTACGGAGCTGCGACTTTCGGTGCTGCCACGGCAGGAGCCGCTCGAAATCTGGTTGGGCGGAAACGGACCCGAAGCGGTTCGGCGAGCCGGGCTACTGGCCGATGGTTGGCTGGGTTCGAATGTCACCCCTCAACGGGCCGGGATTATTAGGGCTCAGATCCAAGAAGTAGCCTCCAAGGCTGGTAGGACGATCGACCCCGAGCACTTCGGATTGAGCATTGGATACGCCCGCGAAAACTCCGATCTGGAGCGGGCGTCTCAGTTGCGAACGTCATCGACGGAGCAGGTCAATGTCCCCGTCGGTCTTCGACCACTGCGAGCCATGATCGACGCGTTGATCGATCAAGGGCTATCGAAATTCGTTCTCAGGTCTGTGGCGCCTGTTCTTTGGTGGCCCGACGAACTCAACTGGTTGGCGGACGCGGTGCTCGACCAGCAGACCTAATCAACGCAGTGTCGTATGCGCCCGGTGGTCACGGCTGCGCGATCCGCGCAAGTGTTGAAGCCCGAGGTTGCGCGCCCGCGGCCCTGCTCTTTTGAGCGGCCTAGTCGTTGTTACGGGGATGGTGACAGGCGACGAAGCGTCCGGGTTGTAGTTCTACGAATGCCGGTTTCTCGCTGGCGCATATCTCGGTCGCCGCCGGACAACGCGGATGGAACGAACATCCCGACGGTCGATCCGATGGGTCCGGCACGTCCCCGCTAATGATGATGCGCTCGCGTCGCGGTGCGTCAGTGTCATTCAACTCCGGCACCACAGAAAGTAGGGCCTCGGTATAGGGGTGCAACGGCTTGTCGTAGAGAACTTCCGCGTCGCCAAGTTCGACGATCTCGCCTAGGTACATGACGCCCACCCGGTCGGACACGTGGCGCACTACCCCCAAGTCGTGCGCGATGAATAAATACGTCAGATTGAACTCACTCTGAAGATCGGCCATGAGATTGAGGACTTGGGCCTGCACCGATACGTCGAGGGCGGACACCGGCTCGTCAGCAACGACGAGCGAAGGGTTGAGCGACAGGGCGCGAGCGATACCGATGCGCTGGCGCTGGCCTCCCGAAAACTCGTGAGGGTAACGTCGCAGCGATGCGGGATCGAGTCCTACGGTGTCGAAGAGATCACGAACGCGCTCGTTGATCTCGTCTGCGCTTGCGACCTTGTTGATCCGCATCGGGTCGGCCACGATTTCGCCGACTGTTCGTCGTGGATTGAGCGAAGCGTAGGGGTCCTGAAAGACGAGTTGCATTTGGCGGCGATGAGGGCGCAGTTGGCGTCGGGACAGCCTCGTGAGCTCGGTGCCGTTGAGTTCGACACTGCCCGACGTGACCGGCAGTAGCTGGACGATGCATCGGGCGAGGGTTGACTTGCCACACCCCGACTCGCCGACGATGCCGAGGGTCTCTCCGCGCTTGACCTCGAGGGACACTCCGTTGACGGCGGTATTGACCGAGCGCACACCGAGCGTCTTGTTGCGGGCGGTAAACGTCTTCACGACGTTGGTCACCCGGAGAAGGACGTCGTCGCTCACGCCTCACCTCGATGCGTGAGCGACGAACGAATGGCTACTCGCTGTCCGTCGTTGAGCCAGCAGGCGTCGAGGTGGTCGCGGTACCCGCGCAGCGGAGGTCGTTGCACACATATCTCCATGCGGTACTGGCATCGTGGCGCAAACGCGCAGCCCTCTGGGACGTCGAGCGGCGAGACGGCGTTGCCTGGGATGGTCACGAGGCGACGGTTCTTGACGTCTGCTCGCGGCACGGCTCCGAGCAGGCCCCACGTGTAGGGATGACGCGGTGAGCGCACGACGTCGATCTCGGGTCCGATCTCGACGGGACGGCCCGCGTACATGACGACGACTCGATGGGCGATCTCGGCGATCACGCCCATGTCGTGCGTGATGATGACGATGGATGAGCCGTGCGTCGCCTGGAGACGACCCATCAGCTCGAGAATCTGAGCCTGCGTCGTGACGTCGAGCGCTGTGGTGGGTTCGTCGGCGATGAGAAGCTTGGGATTGCACGAGAGCGCCATGGCGATCACCACGCGCTGGCGCATACCGCCCGAGAATTCGTGTGGATACTGGTTCACTCGGCTCTTGGGATTGGGTATGCCCACTTCGCCCAAGAGCTCGATCGCGCGCTCATGGGCCTGGCGCTTGGTCATGTCACTGTGCGCACGCAGCTGCTCAACGATCTGCCAGCCCACGGTGTAGACCGGCGTGAGTGCGGTCATCGGGTCTTGGAAGATCATGGCGACCTCACCACCGCGCACCGACTGCATCGCTTGGTCGGAGAGGCCGAGGATCTCACGACCTTGGAAGCGCACGCTGCCCTCGATCTTCACGTTGGCGTCGCGCACGAGTCCGAGCATTGAGTACATCGCGACGCTCTTGCCCGAGCCCGACTCACCCACGATGCCGAGCACCTCTTGTGCTCCGACGTCAAAGGAGAGCCCGTCGACCGCCTGGACGACGCCTTGGCGAGTGGAGAAGGAGACCCGCAGGTCTCGCACGCTGAGGATGGGCTCCGTCGAGCTATCGAGTGACAACGCGAATCCTCGGGTCGATGAATGCGTAGAGCACGTCGACAACGGCGCTCGCCAGGACGACGAAGAACGCGCCGTACATCACGCACCCCATGATGAGGGGGAGATCCAGGTTCTGCAGTCCCTGGTACGTGAGCCAGCCCACTCCCTGCAGTCCGAAGACGACCTCGGTCAAGAGTGCCGCGCCGCCGACTAGCACGCCGACATCGAGGCCGAAGAGCGACACGATCGTGATCAGCGAGCAACGAAGCGCGTGACGGTACAAGATTCGTCGCTCGGAGAGGCCCTTCGCACGCGCGGTGCGAATGTAGTCCTCGTTCATGTTGTTGATGAGCTCACCGCGCAGCACTCTCGCGTAGATGCCGGCGTACAGGCTCGCGAGCGTGATCCAGGGAAAGAGAAGATGGAGCGCCCACTCCCAGGGGTTTTGGGTTAGCGGCACGAAGCCGCCGTTCGGCACCCAGGCAAAGACCGACGTGTGCAAGTGGCCTTGGGTGACGAGCAAGACGACTTGGCCGAGCCAGTACACGGGGATTGAGATGGCGGCGATGCCAAAGAACATGATCAACGGATCGATGAAGTGGCCCTTATTCTTGGCGGCAAGGACGCCACCGAGCACGCCCACCACCAGCCAGATCACCACCGCGCCGAAGATGAGCGACAGCGTGATGGGAGCAGCCGCCGTGATCTGAGGAATGATTCTGTCACCGATGTTCACGTATGACGTCAGGTCTTGCTTGATGAAGAGGTGGAACATCATCAAGCCGTAGCGAACGGGGAGGGGTCGATTGAGTCCGAACTGCTTGGAGACCTGAGCCAAGACAGCGGGGGTCGCACTGCGCCCCGCAATACGTGCCGCCGGATTGACGCCGGGCGTGGCGAAGAAGATGAGAAACACCAGCACGCTGATGGTGAACATCACGAGCACTGCTGAGGCCAAACGTTTAGTAATGAAACGAAGCATCTATATCGAACCGCGCAGCTTGGCTCTCGGGTCGAAGGCGTCACGCACTCCGTCACCGAGGATATTGAGGGCGACGCAGGTGATCACGATGCAGATGCCCGGCGCCATGGCGACCCAGGGACGGGTGTAGAGCAGTTGGAGTCCATCGTTGATGATGGTGCCCCAACTGGCTTGAGGGGCCTGCACGCCAATACCCAAGATCGAGAGAGCGGACTCCGTCAAGATGTTGAGCGCCACCATCAAGGGAAAGAAGACGATCACGCTCGGGGCGACGTTAGGCAGGATCTCCTTGCGCAGAATGTGCCAGTCCGAGGCTCCCGAGGCGATGGCCGCTTGAATGAACTCGCGTTCCTTCAGCGAAAACACGATGCCGCGAACTGGTCTCGCCACGTAGGGCACGTAGACCGAGGCGATAATCAGCATTGGGAGCAACAGCGAACCGGCGCCGATGTGCACAATACCGAGGTCGAGTCCGCTCGTGAGCAGAATCACCGACAGCGAGATCGCGAGCAGGTAGATGGGAAAGGCCCAGATAACGTCGAGCACTCTCGAGATCAGCCAGTCTGCGACGCCCCCGAAGTAACCCGCCGCCATGCCGAACACCGTGGCCACGGCGACGCAAATGAGCGCGGAGGAAAATCCAAGCAGCAGTGTCACTCGGCCGCCATAGAGAAGACGAGCAAAGACGTCGCGCCCCAGCTCGTCAGCCCCGAGGAAGTAGTTGGAGAAGTGCCAGGTGGGTCCGATAGGGGAGACGCCGAGGCCGAGTCCCTGGGTGTTGGACTGCATGACGCTGATGTAGTGATTGCCAATCTTTATTCGACCCTGCAGGTTCGAGGCGAAGGGATTGTCGTGAGCGATGACGTGCGAATAGAGAGGAGCGAGGAGGCTCACAATGATCATGAAGAGCAGCACGCCGACCGCGATCATGGCGGCGCGGTTGCGCCTGAGTTGCTGCAGCGAGGATCGCCACGGGCTCTCGGGAGCCCGGGCGTCCTCACTGGCGATTAGTTCGGCGGCCTCTTCCTCAAGGAATGCCCCGCTTATTTCACCCACAACTGGTCCACGTACATGTAGAACTCGAGCGAGAACTGGTAGTTGCCCACTCGCTTCGAGACGAAGTCGATCAGCTTGGGGTTGAACAGCGGCACCCACGGCGCTTGAGTCG
>DASXEU010000057.1:0-23764 GCA_036489935.1 Acidimicrobiales bacterium | reverse complement strand
CCCTCAAAGAGGTCGTTGAGCTCGTCCGCGTGGTCCTCTTCCTCTTTGAGGATCTGCTCCATCATTCGACGCGACGTGATGTCGTCTTCGCCGAGCCATCGGATGATTTCGGTGTAGACCTCGATCACAATGCGCTCGCCGACGAGGTTTTCGCGGAGCATGCCTTGCAAGTCGGTTTCGTCGGTCGGCTCGACGTAATCCGTGATGGCGCGTTCCATCATCGTCGCGGGGTTCATGTCCGGTGACCCGCCCAGCTGATTGATGCGGTCCGACACTCGCTGAAAGTGCCCGAGCTCTTCGTTCGCGTGGTCTACGAACATCGCGGAGACCTGCTCGCGGTCGATGCCCTGGGCGACGATCGAGTTTTGCGTGTAGCGCAAGTAGCAGACCATCTCGCTCGCCACGACTTGGTTGAGCACCGTGATCACCCGCTCGACGTTGGTCGTGTCCGACGGCGTGAGCGCTCCCTGCTTGAGATGCTTACGTGCCTCGTCACGGATGCGAGAGATGTCGATGGCGAAATCGTTGGGCATTGATCCTCCTTAGTGTGCGGTTGAACCTCTGTGCGTAATTAAAGTCCGCTTTTTGTCGCCTAGCCAGTGCCGTCTTGAGAACCGGTTCAGGTCAGTTGACGGAGACGATCAGGACTCCGGCGGCGACGCGTGAGATTGGTTACTTTGCAATTTCGGGCATGAGGAAGTAGCGCGACAGCCGCTCCTGTCCCCGTGAGAGACCAATCCGCCGCGACTGACCAATTGCGTGCGGATCATTCTCCGTCATCGCGGCGAGGAAGCTGAGGCGTTGACTTGGCACTGAACAGCAATCGATACCGTTATCCGCACCCGTGATCTCGAGCCCGCGCGTGAGATTGCCCGGGCCGCGCAGAAGGATCGCAGCCGCGTGGTCGCTGTCGGTGATGTCCGTTGCCTCCGCGGCGCGCAGAAGTACCGCGCTCGCGACGCCGTTCTCTCCGGTCACGATATTCATGCACCAATGGATGCCGTAGCTCAGGTAGACGTAGAGGAATCCTGCCGGGCCGAACATGATGGCGGTACGCGGCGTGAGGCCGCGATACGCGTGCGACGCGGGATCGTTCTCGCCGTCGTACGCCTCGGTTTCGAGAATGCGCGCGCGAAGTACACGCGTGCCGCGAACGATCATGAACGTCCCCAGAAGCTCTTTGGCAACGACATCAGGAGGGCGAGCGAAGAAATCCCGCCCGAGTGGGGTAGTGCCTCCTCCCTCATGGCTTCCCAGATCGCGTGCGTCCATCCCGCCATCGTAGAAAGCAGCTGTTCCATGGCCCCGCAGCCGTTGCCGTCAAAGAGATCCCCATGTGCACCACGTTCGATGACGAAGAGGGGCAAGAATCGCGGTATCTCTATGCCGATCACGCGAGCGAGCACGCATCAGCTGCTTCTACGGTCCTCCGCGTGCCTGTTGACGATCTCGTCACTGTTCGCCCTGGCGTCCGCACCGAGCTCGGCGGCATCGCGTCCGTCACCGAAGATTGCGGGAACGACCCTGCCGGGGACGGCGTGTCCGGCCTTTCCCGCCGACAACGTGTGGAACACGTCGATCACCACGCTGCCGGTCAACGCGGATAGCGCCGCGTGGCTCGCCGCAATGGACTCATCGTCCACGTCCCTCCACCCCGACTACGGGCCCTCGGGCAATCCGCGCGCCCCCTACGGCATTCCATGGGAGGTGGTGCCCCCACGAACTTCATTCACTCACATCAAGTTTCTGTACGCATCAGAGAGCTACCGCGGCCTCTATCCGCTCGGGGCACGCACACCCATTGAGGGTGGCTCCGATCGCCACGCACTGATGGTCGATCCAAGAAAAGCAGCCACGTCGCCCGCGTGCACGCTCTTCGAGACGTGGGCCACGCACTACGCGCCGGGCGGCAAATCGACAGCGGGATCCGGTGCGATGTGGAATCTCAACTCCAACGCGCTTCGCCCCGCAGGCTTCACCTCCGCGGACGCGGCGGGGTTGCCTATCCTGCCGGGACTCGTCAACTACAACGAAGTGGCGTCGGGATCGATGGACCACGCGATTCGCTTCACCGCACAATGCACGCAGTCGTCGTATCTGTGGCCGGCGCGACACGAAGCGGGACAGTCCAGTGCGAACTGTCCGCCGATGGGCGCTCGATTTCGCTTGAGCGTGTCGTTCACGCTTCCGTCAGCCGAGTGCGGCGCGTTCTGTCAGACCGTGTTGACGACCATGAAAACCTACGGTCTCATACTCGCCGATAATGGCAGCAACTGGTACTTCCAAGGAACGGCCGACACGCGCTGGTCATACTCGGAGGTGGACCAGCTCAAGCAGATTCCCGCGAGTGACTTCGTCGCGGTCGACGAATCGTGTCTGATGGTGAGCCCCAACTCCGGCCAAGCGCTGCAACCCGGAACGGCCGCATTCACCCAGGCGTGCGGTTAGCGCGCGAGCACATCTTTGGACGAATGGTGGCACGCGTCGACGCAATGATGGCGACCGTGTGGTTCCGCTACGACACAGCGCGGTTACGAGTGCGCGGGTCCCGTGCCCTCGGGGTTGCACGCGCGCGGGTCCCACGGCTGCATCGGCATGTTTGTTGCACTCGGCGCCGTGAAATCCGGGCTGTTCTTCATTCCCGGGGGCGTGTAGACGGTCGTCGTGGTGGCAGACGACGAAGTGTTCGTGGACTTGCCACTTGCGGAGCCCTTCTTCGAGTGCTTCGTGGTCGTCGTCGTTGCGGAAGTCGCTCGTGACGCAACGGTAACGCCGGTGCCGGTCTGCACCGTGACCGTTGCACCCGGGGTCACCATCTTCGGGTTGTATCCGAGGATCGCGGGTCCTTGGAGCTGGGCGAGCACACTCTGCGCCGCTGCCTGTGCCGGGCTCGTCCAGTTGCCACTCGAGGGTGGCGGGGGACCGCCGTACCAAACAACGGCTTCACTAACGGGACCGTCCGACGTGACGTCACCCGTCGAGAGAACGTCGTAGCCCTTCGCGCGCAACGGATTGGCAATCGCGGCCGCTTGGTTGGTGACGCCGGTCCCGTTCTCCACCGTGAGCTTGATGCTCGATGGAGCGGGGAGGAGCTGGTCGGTGAACGAGTTGTAACCGGGCTTGATGTCGAAGATCGAGTTGACGGCCTCGAATCCATTGGGCTGAACCGGGAAGACGACGTCGCCGTAGGAGTAACCCTGATAAAGCAGTCCGTTCGCTCCTGAGTTGACGTCCGAGCCGGGATACGTGAACTGGGGCACGTTAGCGATGCTCGTGCGCGCGAATGTCTCCGCGAGGCCCGCCATCTTGGATTCGGAAAATCCGCTGTCGACGGTGAGGTCAGGCAGCACCGCGGTAAGGATGTTCTGGTCGGTAACGGGATTGCTCAGGCCGCGCGACGCAACTTTGGCCGCGAGCACTCGGAGGAACTCGTGCGTGCGTCGAATGCGCGCAATATCCGACAACGACTCGTACGTCCAGGTGTGAGGATCATGGTTGGAGGGGTCCGGCTGAATCTGGAGGTGGCGAGCGCGCACCACTTGCAGCGCGTGGTAGCCGTTCAGGTCGTAGCAGCCGGCGTGCTCGATGTTGAGCCCGGAGTAGGCGTCGTAGACCGGGATCGGGAAGTACATCTTCACGCCGCCGAGCGCGTTGACGACGTTGGCGAAGGTGTCGAAGTTCAGCTCCACGTAGTTGTTGATCGGGATGGCGAAGTCTTCTTCGATGGCGGTGACGAGCTGGCTCGGTCCTTCGTACAGGGCGGCGTCGATCTTGTTGGCGCCAGTCTCCCTGGCGTTAGGAACGAACGTATCGCGGGGGATCGACAGCAACGACACCTGATGAGTTGAGGGCACCAAGTGAAGGATCATGTCAATGTCGCTATTGACGCCACTATTTGCAGTGGAGCAGATGCCGTACGCAGGGTTCTGGACCTTCAGCGCGCAGCGGCTTGTCGAGCCGATCAACAAGATGTTTTCCGCAGTGCCTGAGGACTGCAGCGTCTTCACGTTGACCTTCTTCACCAAGGATCCGAGGTAGTAGTAGTCGCCCGCCACACCACCAATGATGAGCACGATGACGATGCCGACGGTGATCAACGAGCGGCGCACCCAGATCTGGCGGCGGGTGCGTAGCCGCCGACCCTTCTTCTTGCTTGTGCCATTGCGGCGTTCGACGGCGTGGCCCATGGCGACGAGTCGATCGTGGTTGGCGATCTTTTGCGCCGCACGCTCCTGGCGGGTCACATCTCTCTCGCCAGGCACCGAACGATTGTAGTGTGCCGAATTCGCGATCTTGAAACATCCCCCGTCCGATCAGCGCGTGCGTAAGGGAGTCGTGCTACGTCAGCCACCCCTCAGCGTCGGCGGATCCACCAGATGCTGAACGAGGCGAGCAGTGCCGAGAGCACAACGTACGAACCCAGCTCGTACCACTGAAAACTCCAGTAGCGGCCCGCGGGCTGGTAGGAGACCACCTCGTGCAGATGAAACGAGTTCACACACTTTGCGAGCGCTTCCTGGACCGCTTTCGATGGCCCGGAGCTCGCGCCTCCGTTGTTGAAGGCGCGAGGAATCTTGTTGGGACAGCGTCCTGCGCCGACGAAGGTGACCGCGCCGTTCCTGTCGGGTTGGAATCCAAACCCACGGCCCAATGCGGGGAATACTTTCCCCGCCGAGTTCATCACTTTTGTCGATATCGTCCAGTCACTGGACCTGAGGGATCCGCCAAATTTTAGTGCCCTGCTCCCTGTGCCCGTCGGCAGTGAATACGCGAATGCGGCGTGCAGCGCGGGAGCAAAGTGCGTTCGCACATACTGATTGAAGCTGATTCTCACCGCCGCGAAGCCCACGATGGTGAGCACCATTGCAGGAATCAACCGACGGACGAGTGCGCCGAGGGCGGCACCGAGTGCAAAGGCAAAGAGGGCGTAACCAATGGGCGCGAGGCCTCGAGTGTCGAAGTAGCTGAAGGGCGTATCGTTCACGCGATCGAGGGGGCTCGACCACCAGGTGGCCATCAGGGTAAAGAGTCCGGCGGTGATCACCGTAGCGATCGCTCCGATGGCGAGTTTTGAGACGAGCCAGCGAGTGCGCGAGGCACTTTGCGTCCACGCGAGTCGGTACGTGCCCGTGTCGAACTCGCGTGCGACGAGAGGAGCGCCCCAGAAGAGTCCAATGAGGGCAGCCAGCAGCTCGCTTTCTCGGATCAGGTTCTGAAAGAACGGGTCACGAGAAAGGAAGCTGTTCATTGCACCCTGGCAGTTGCCACGAGCTCCACATCCCACGATGGTCGTGTTGTAGTCGTGCAGAAGCCCCGGGCCCGTGAGCCAGAATCCAATACCGACCGCAATCAGCAACGCAAGTGCGACCAGTCCTTGGACGCGGAACTGGCGCCACGCGAACCACATCATGCGGACTCGTCGCGGACGAACGATTCGCGCTCCGCACGGCCGCGACCCATGTAGGCGAGGACGACGTCTTCGAGGTTGACCGCTTCGACCGTCCAGCGTGGATCGGCAATCGGACCATCCGAACGGACTAACAACGTACTCTGACGGTCAGTGTGGCTCGACTCAATCACCACCTGGCTCTCGGAGAGGTCAGCGTCGCGCGGTCCGATAAGGCGATGATGAGTGGCGAGGAGATCTTCGACCTCACCTGCGACCTGGACTCGCGAGGAGACGAGGACGACGAGATAGTCGCACACTCGTTCGATGTCGGCAACGAGATGTGAAGAGAGCAGCACACTCACGTTGTGATCGGCAACGGTCTCCATCAGAATCTGTAGGAACTCGCGCCGCGCCAAGGGATCGAGGCTCGCGACCGGTTCGTCGAGCAAGAGGAAGTCGGGACGTTTGGCGATGGCGAGCGTGAGGGCCAGCTGTGCACGCTGACCGCCCGAGAGCTTGCCCGCTCGCTGTTTGAGATCAAGTCCGAGCTGCTCTATTCGGCGAATCGCGAGCTCGTCGTCCCACTTCGGATTGACGTGGTGACCGTAACGGAGGTGATCTTTGATACTGAATCCCGAATACACGGGCGTGTCTTGGGCAACGAAGCCCACGCGCTCCCGCTGTGTTGGCGTTGAGGCCGGGGGAGCGCCGAAGACGTGCACTGACCCAGTCGTGGGCGACAGGATGCCCGACGCAATGTTGAGCAGCGTCGACTTGCCAGATCCGTTCGGTCCCACGAGACCGACGACATGGCCTTCGGGCACGCTGAGCGTGCAATTGCTGAGCGCCGTCTTGCCCCGGTAGCGCTTGGTCAGGTCCTCGGTCTCTAGGACAGCGCTCACGTCGCTATCGTCCCCGAGGTGGCCCGAAAGCATTCGCGCACGAGCGCTTCGATGCTCTCATCGTCGAGGCCGGCTCGACGGGCTGACTCCATCCACTTCTGGAGGTCGTGGCGAAGTGGTGCAAGCGCGGCGAAGGAGTCATTGCCAAGTGACTTCGCCACGAACGTGCCAACGCCGATGCGTGCTGCGACGAGCCCTTCGTGCTCGAGTTCGCGGTAGGCCTTTGACACCGTGTTCGGATTGATGGCGATGCGACTGACGACTTCTTTCACCGTCGGCAGCTGGTCTCCTTCGAAGAGGAGGCCGAGCTTGAGCGCTCTTCGTACCTGCTGGATGATCTGGAGATACGGAGGGACGCCTGAGTGTGCGTCAATGTAGAACTCGATCATTTTCAACTCCTAGTTTACTAGTAACCTAGTGAACTATAACACGACCTCTCGGTCGCGCCAGGAGTTACTGAGAAGCCACGTATCGCTGGACTGCTTCGACGTGCAGCACCCGGGGTCCGGTCTTCGCGCAAGCGACGAAGGGATAAGGCACGACCGTGGATTCCTTCTGATTCGGGGGGTAGACGCGAAATCCCGCCGCCGTGATCGGCACGCAGCTCTTTTGGGGAAAGTTCTCTGCATCGGCGATTTGGAGCACGACGGTGGCCGTGTTGTGCGCGGTCGACGTTTCAAGACCTTTCGCGCTGCGCGCACTGGTCAGCGTGATTACCGACACGGCGTGGGCACTGCTGCGAGCGCCGGCGCTGCCGACTTGGGCTCCGGCTTGGGTGATGGCAGAGATGCCGGGGTACCCATAGAGCGTGCACGTGCTCGCCGAAAGGTTCGTCAAATTGAGGTCGTAGTACGAGCTTCCCGCGGCACCGTTTCCGTTGGTGTTGAGCCAGACGTCAAGTTTTGCGGTAGTGCACTCGGGAGTGGCCGCGGCGGACGACGCGAGGAGACGACCGGCAAAGCCCGCGATGAAGAGTGAGGCAACGAGCACCATTGCGGCAGCCACAGTGATGACGTTGGTGGTCCGGCTTCCCTCAAGGAGAATCCTTCGGCGACGCATCACGCTCCTTCTGTGTGCACTCTGCGCATGGCATCCAACCTTGTGAGTGGACGTCATGCATTACTAATCTACGGGTGCGCGATACGCGATTTCGTTGCGCGCATTGGTTTGTCACGAAGTTGTAAAGAAGGAGCGAGTCGTTTCGTCACGCAGTTGTAAAGAAGCTCCGCGTGGCCTCGGCGTACCACGTTGCCGACGGTTTCGGTGTGCGCGCAAAGGTCGTTCGATCGACCGCAACGATGCCAAACTTCGGTCGGTAACCGAGCGCCCATTCGAAGTTGTCGAGAAGCGACCACTGGAAGTAACCGCGCACATCGAGCCCCTCGTCGAGGAGCGAGCGCAGACCCGCGAGCGCGTCGCCCAGGTAACGGATCCGCTGGCCGTCGTCGACCGTACCAATGCCGTTCTCGGTGACGATCACGGGCACGCCCGCAAGTCCGATGGCCCGGCGCACCGTGTATTCGACGCACTGGGGCCAGTAGAGATATCCCATATCCGTCGTTTCGCCCTCGGAAGGGGTGACCGCTCCATCGGCTCCGATGAGGAGTTTTGTGTAGCACTGCACGCCGACATAGTCGTCGTCTCGCAGCGCCTCAAGGTACTTGTCTTCCATCTCCGCACGAAACGACTCCATCTGGAGACCGAAGCCAGGCAGCGCTTCGTACTCCTGCATCGAAAGTGGAAGTCCCACCGGAAAGTTTCCGGGACCCTCCTTCAACACGTCGCGCATCGCCACGTGACACTCGCGCATCGTGTCGTTCACGCGCACGAAGCGTTCCCAGCTCGTCACTTGCGGTGGGAACAGACCATTGAGATAACCGAACTGAGCGACGATGTTCGGCTCGTTAATTGTGCACGCGACACCGATGCTTTCGCCAAGGGCTCGACTGACGACGCGCGCATAGTCCGCCATCCACGAAGCGATGCGGGGATTTTCGAACCCACCGGCGTCGGCGACCCACTGGGGCAGCGTGAAGTGATGCAGCGTGACGACGGGCACCACTCCACGCGCGTGACACCCCTCGATCACGGCTCGATAGTGATCCAGCGCATCGGTGGAAATGGTGCCGTGACTCGGCTCGACGCGCGCCCACTCGATCGAGAAGCGAAAGGCGTTCAGTCCGAGGGAGTGCACGAGGTCAAGGTCTTCTTCGTAGCGTTGCCACGAGTTGCACGCATCTCCGCAGGGCTCAACCGCGCGCGTGTGCGGCGTTCGTTCGTAGCTCCACCAGTCAGAGTTGGTGTTGTCCCCTTCGATTTGATACGCAGACGTTGCCGTGCCCCAGAGAAAATCTTTGGGAAACAATGCCGCCCGATCGGTCATGGCCCCAAGTTAGGACCATTGCTCGCCGCACGCGCGAACTAACCGACTCTCGCTCGACTCGCGCTGGCGCCCTCACGGATAGAGCACTCGTCGAACAGCATTTCACCTCGACGCGCCCTCGCTGTCTCATAAGGTGGTCGTTCATGATTGGTGGCGGACAGCTTGCGGCGTTTCTCATCGCGTCGATGGCGATCATCATCGTGCCGGGCCCGAGCGTCCTGTTCACGCTCGCGCGCGGAGTGGCGTGGGGGCGTGCCGTGGCCGTCCTCACCGTGCTCGGCAACAGCCTCGGTGCGTTGACGTGCGCGGTCATCGTCGCGATCGGCCTCGGCCCACTGCTCGCCCATTCGAAGGCACTCTCGATTGCTCTTCAGCTCGCTGGCGGCCTCTATCTCATCTGGTTGGGCGTGTCGGCCTATCGCCACCGTCACGCGCACGCGAAAGCGATGACTGATCGCGAAGCAGAGCGGCCGTCGAACGTCCATGTGGTTCGCCAGGGTTACGTCGTCGGACTGCTCAATCCCAAGTCGCTCGTGTTCTTCGCTGCCGTGTTCCCCCACTTCGTGAATCGATCCGCCGGCGACGTCACGGGTCAGCTCCTGCTCTTGGGACTGATCTTTAGCGTGATGGCGTTCTGCAGTGACTCGACGTGGGGCATCATCGCGGGCACGGCTCGTGAGTGGCTGTCAGGTTCGACAACGAGACTCGTGGTGCTTCGCGCGATTGGTGCGTGCGTCATGATGACTCTTGGAGTGATCATCGTCGTGAGCGCTCTTATCGCGTAGCGACGATTTCGTAGGCCGTCGTTCCTACACTGCCTGTACGAAGGAGTGGCTATGAGCATGCACGGCATGATGGCGGGGCGTTCGATGGGGCGCGACCGAAAGATTCTCGAGCATCAGCTGAAGAAGGGAACGCTGCCGCGCATTCTCACCTTCGCCAAGCACTATCGCCCGGCGCTCATCATCTTTCTCACCGTGGTCGTGCTCGATGCGGTCATCTCTTCGGTGTCTCCGCTCCTCCTTCGCGAGATCATCGACGTTGGGATTCCCAAGCACCGCGTTGACCTTGTGATTTGGCTCGCCGTGTTGACGGCGGTGCTCGCGCTTGGCGACGCCGGGTTTCAGATGGTCGAGCGCAGAATCTCCGCCATCATCGGCGAGGGTCTCATCTACGACCTGCGCGCCGAAGTCTTTCGCCATATCCAAGAGATGCCCATTGCCTTCTTTTCGAGGACACAGACAGGCGCGCTGATCAGTCGATTGAACAACGACGTCATCGGTGCCCAGCAGGCGTTCACGGACTTGTTTTCCAATGTGGTGGGCAACATCGTGCTGGTCGGGATCGTGCTCGTCGTCATGTTCTTCCTGAGCTGGCCGATCACACTGGTGGCGCTGGTACTGGTGCCCGTCTTCTTGATACCGGCTCGCCGAGTAGGCAGACGTCTCGGCACACTCTTTCAGCGCGGCATGGAGCTCAACGCTGAGATGAACATGGTCATGAGCGAGCGGTTCAACGTGGCGGGCGCCATGTTGGTCAAGCTCTTCGGTCGCCCGAACGAGGAGCGCGAGGCGTTCGAACTTCGCGCCGCGCAGGTGCGCGACATCGGCGTGCGACAAGCGCTCTACCAGCGCTACTTCTTCGTCACGCTCTCGCTCACGGCGGCGCTCGCGACTGCGTTCGCCTACGGCTTTGGCGGCGTCGAGGCGGCGCGCGGCGTGATCGGCGCCGGCACCGTCGTTGCGTTAACCGCATACCTGGGTCGCCTCTACGGGCCACTCACCCAGCTGTCCAACCTCAACATTGACTACATGTCAGCAATGGTGAGCTTCGAGCGGCTCTTCGAGGTGCTCGATCTAGAACCGATGATCAAAGAGAGTCCCGACGCGCGCGTGATTCCGAGTGGTCCAGCCGAGCTGCGCTTTGACCACGTCGACTTCTCCTACCCCGGCGCGCAAGACGTCTCGCTCGCTTCCCTCGAAGCAGTCGCGCGCCTCGACGACACGCCGAGGACGTCGGTGCTCCACGACATCAGCTTTGTCGTCGAACCCGGCACCATGACGGCGCTCGTCGGTCCGAGCGGCGCGGGCAAGACAACCATTTCCATGCTCGTCTCGAGGCTTTATGACGTCGACGCGGGTTCGGTGAGCATCAACGGTGTCGACGTGCGCGACGCCACGACCGCGTCGCTCAACGCGACCGTCGGCGTCGTGACCCAAGACTCGCACCTCTTTCACGACACATTGCGTGCAAATCTCATCTTCGCAAAACCCGACGCCACGGACGAAGAGATCGCCGCTGCGCTCGCCTCCGCCCAGATTTCGGAACTCATCGCATCACTGCCGCTCGGCCTCGCAACCGTCGTGGGGGAGCGGGGGTATCGCTTATCGGGTGGTGAAAAGCAGCGCGTTGCTCTCGCTCGTTTGCTGCTCAAGTCGCCGCACCTCGTCGTGCTCGACGAAGCGACGGCGCACCTCGACTCCGAGAGCGAAGCCGCGGTGCAGCGCGCACTCGATGAGACGATGAGTTCGCGCACCTCACTCGTCATTGCGCACCGACTATCAACGATTCGAAATGCTGACCAGATTCTCGTGGTCAGCGATGGCCGGATCGTCGAGCGTGGCACGCACACCGAGTTGCACGCCCAAGTGGGTCTGTACCGGGACCTCTACGAAACGCAGTTCGCGCACCAGGAGGATTAGCCCATCGCGTGGGCACCGCCGTCCGCGTGGACGATAGAACCCGTCGTCGCGCGAAGGAGCGGTGAGAGCAAGGCGACGGCGGTGTCGGCGACCGCGCTCGGGTCGTGCACATCCCACCCGAGCGGGGCACGATCGGCCCACGTCTCTTCGAACAGTGAGAAACCGGGAATAGAGCGTGCCGCCATCGTGCGGATCGGACCCGCCGCGAGCATGTTGACGCGAATCTTGTCGGGTCCGACTTCGCGCGCGAGATAGCGGCCGAGGGACTCGAGTGCCGCCTTCATGACCCCCATCCAGTCGTACATGGGATAGGCGCGGGTACCGTCGAAATCGAGTGCGATGACCGACGCCCCTCCGAGCGCTTCGCTCTTTTGTAGCAACGGCCGAAAGGCGCCGACGAGGGCCGACAGGGAATAGGTGGAGGCGTGCATTGCGGTCGCGACGTCTTCGAAGGGCGCCGTAAACATTCCTGCGCCGAGGCAGCTCGGCGGGGCGTAGCCAATGGCGTGCACCAGGCCGTCGAGGCGACCAAAGCGGGTGGTTACTTCCTCCACGGCAGCCGCCACCTGGCCCGGATCAGTGACGTCGAGTTCGATGATCTCACCCACGTCGCCGAGCTTGCGTGCAGTGCGCCTGGTGATGGACGTTCCGCGGCCGAAGCCCGACAACGCGATTGTCGCGCCTTCTTCGAGTGCGCGCTTCGCGATGCCAAAGGCGAGGGAGTCATCGGTCAATACGCCTGTGATCAGGATACGGTTATCGCGGAGCAGTGCCATCTTGTTAGCGTAGTTCTAGGCATTACGAACAAAGGGCGACAATGACGACAGTGGGCGTATTGGGTGGCACGGGTCCAGCCGGGCGAGGCGTGGCGATCCGTCTCGCGAGTGCGGGCTATGACGTGATTCTCGGCTCGCGCGACGAGGACCGTGCGCAGGAGATCGCGACCACGTTGCTCGCTCGCGGCGAAGGCGTCATCCGCGGAGCAACGAACGACGTCGCGGCCGAGTGCGAGCTCGTCGTCGTCGCGACGCCGTGGGACTCAGCCGTCGCCACCGTCACCGCGTTGCGCACGTCCTTGAAGGGCAAAGTCGTGATCTCGATGGTGAACGCCCTCGTACGCGAGGGCAAGGAACTGTTGCCGATGTACCCACCGCGCGGATCAATGGCGGCCCAGCTCGCCTTCGCACTTCCCGACAGCACCATTGTCGGCGCGTTCCACCACCTGCCCGCGAGTGAAATGGAAAACCTCGACAGCCCTCTCGACGCCGACGTCGTGATCTTTTCCGACAGTGACGCGGGTCGGACGCTCGTCGCAGAAATCGTCAACGAGATGCCTGGGTTGCACGCCGTCATCGCGGGATCGATGTCACTTGCGAGCGCCATCGAGGCCTTTACCGCGGTCTGCATCTCAGTGAACATTCGCCACAAGGCGCACAGCTACGTAAAGCTCGCGGGTCTCAACTGATGCAGCTCTACGACAGCGCCCGTCAGGGCGTTTATCCACTCGAGGTGGGTCCGATTGCGACGCTGTACAGCTGTGGCATCACTCCGTACGACGCGGCACACCTCGGCCACGCGTTTGTCTATCTCGCCTTCGACATACTTTCGCGACGGCTCAACGATGCGGGACATGAGGCGCGCTGCGTGCGAAACGTCACCGACGTCGACGACGACCTCTTGCGCAAAGCGCGTGAACTCGGAGTCAACTACCTCGATCTCGCGGCTCAAGAGATGGTCACGTTCGAACGAGACATGAAGCTCATCAATTTGCTGCCGGTGTACTCCGAGCCGCGAGCGACCGGCGCGATCTCAGAAATTCTGAGTTTGATCGGCGCCACCTTCGACAAAGGAGTCGCCTACGAGGTTGACGGCAATGTCTACTTCGAAGTGTCGAAGTTCCCGCGCTTTGGCCAGGTGAGCCATGAGTCTCGAGCCTCCATGCTGGACCTCGCCGCGATCCACGGCGGAAAGCCCGACGACCCGCGCAAGCGTGATCCGCTCGACTTCGTGCTTTGGCAGACGTCACTCGACGACGAGCCCGCGTGGGAGTCGCGCTGGGGCCCGGGACGTCCCGGCTGGCACATCGAATGCTCGGCGTTAGCGCTGCGAGAGCTTGGCGAGACCATCGACGTCCACGGTGGCGGCAAGGATCTCGCCTTTCCGCACCACGAGTGCGAGGCGGCCCAGAGCGAAACGGTGACGGGTGCTCCCTTCGTCAAGCACTGGATGCATGTCGGTCTCGTCGCCCTCGACGGGGTCAAGATGAGTAAATCGCTCGGCAACCTCGTGTTCGTCCACGATCTGGTCGCGCGATCGGAGCCTGCCGCAGTTCGTCTGGCGCTCCTCGATCAGCACTACCGCGTCGACTGGGAGTGGCGCGACGAGCTGCTTTCACGCGCCCAATCTCGCCTCGCCACCTGGCGCTCGACGATGACGGCCCGCTCGTTAGACGTGCTGGACGACGTGCGTGACACGCTCGACAATGACCTCGACACACCAGGAGCGCTTCGTGCGATCGACGCGGCGGCCCACGCGGGTACCAACGTCACTTCGGCCGCTTCTTTGCTCGGCATTACTCTGTAGTCGACGAAAGGCGACGATGTCCGAGATCACTGTTGAGCTCCCTGATGGCAGTGCCCGCACCCTGGAGAAGGGCGCGACGGCGCACGACCTCGCCCGTTCGATTGGCTCGCGCCTCGGTAAGGACGCCCTCGCCGCACGGGTAAATGGCGCCGAGACGGACCTCACGACGCCGCTCACCGACGGCGACAAGGTCGCAATCGTCACGCCCGCGAGCGAAGACGGGCGTGACGTCATTCGTCACTCGACCGCCCACGTGATGGCCCAAGCAGTCACGCGCCTGTGGCCGGGCGCGCACTACGCGATTGGCCCCGCCATTCATGACGGGTTCTATTACGACTTCGAACTTCCTGATGGCAGGCACTTCAGCGACGACGACCTCGAACGCGTCGACGCCGAGATGCGCGTGATCATTGCCGAGGACCAGCCCTTCACGCGCGGGGAACTCTCCATTGAAGAGGGTCTCGCACTCTTTCGCGACCAGCCCTTCAAAGTTGAGATCATTGAGGCCGTCGCGCGCGGGAGTGAGGACGATCTCGCAGAAACCGGTGGCGCGGAGGTCGTGTCGACCTATTCGAACACCCCGACCTTCGTCGATCTCTGCCGTGGACCGCACGTCCCACGTACGTCGCGACTCGGACACTTTCGTCTCACCCGTGTAGCGGGCGCCTACTGGCGTGGCGTCGAAACGAACCCACAGCTCCAGCGCATCTACGGCACTGCCTGGGAGTCGAAGGACGCGCTGAGCGCACATCTGGTCCAGCTCGAAGAAGCCGAGAAGCGAGACCATCGCAAGCTTGGCGCCGAACTCGACCTCTTCTCGTTTCCGAGTGAGATTGGCCCCGGACTTGCCGTCTTTCACCCGAAGGGCGGCATTATCCGCCGGGTGCTCGAAGAGTATTCGCGCCAACGCCATGAGGTCTCGGGCTACGAGTTCGTCTACTCGCCGCACATCACGAAGGCTGAGCTTTTTGAGACGTCCGGGCACCTCACCTGGTTTGCCGAGGGCATGTATCCGCCGATGATCCTCGACGAGGGGCAGAAGTACTACCTGAAGCCCATGAACTGCCCGTTCCACGTGACAATATTCAAGGCTCGTCAACGCAGCTATCGCGAGTTGCCGCTTCGCATGTTCGAATTCGGCTCGGTGTATCGCTACGAGAAGTCGGGCGTCGTCCAGGGCCTCACCCGAGTGCGGGGCATGACCCAAGACGATGCGCATATTTTCTGCACGCGCGAGCAGATGGCCGAAGAACTCACGAGAACCCTCAAGTTCGTGCTCGACCTCCTGCGCGACTTCGGCTTGGCCGACTTTTACCTCGAGCTCTCGACTCGTCCACCGGGTAAGGCCGTGGGCAGCGACGAAGAGTGGGAAGAGGCGGAATCGATTCTCGCCACGGTCGCTCAGTCGGCTGGCCTCGAGTTCGTGATGGACCCGGGCGGCGGCGCCTTCTATGGCCCGAAGATCTCGGTGCAGGCGCGCGACGCGATTGGGCGCACGCATCAGATGTCGACCATCCAGCTGGACTTCCAGACGCCCCAGAACTTCGACGCGACCTACGTCGCGTCCGACAACACGCGCCAGCGCCCGATCATGATTCACCGGGCGCTCTTTGGGTCGGTGGAGCGTTTTCTCGCGATCTTGATCGAGCACTACGCGGGCAATCTGCCGACGTGGCTTTGCCCCGAGCAAGTTCGCGTGCTCGGCGTGCGCAACGATCACGACGACTACGCCTACGAGGTTGCAGAGATGCTGCGCCAGCGCGGTGTGCGCGTCAGTGTCGAAGAAGCGACCGAGCCCCTTGGTGCGCGGATTCGCAAGGCGAAGCTCGAGAAGATTCCCTACGTCATCGTGGTCGGCGACGACGATGTGGCGAACGCGACGCTCGGCATCAATGCGCGCGGCACCAATGATCCCGAGCGTGGCGTCTCCGTCGAGACCTTCGCGACTCGACTCGAACACGAGATTCGCAATCACGCCTCACCCGAGGCGCCCTAGTGGCACTCGAGCGGTTCTCCGCGGCGTGGCGCGAAGGCTACGTCACGAGCGCGTTTAATCGCGAGTTTGAGCACGATGCCGACGAGTGCGTCTTTTGTGTGCTGGGCGCCGAGGACGTGAGCGAATCATCTGGCGTGCTGAAGAAGAGCGCGCACAGCTTTATCGTGCTCAACGCCTTTCCGTACGGATCGGGCCACCTGCTCGTCGTGCCGCTTCGCCATCTCGCGTCGCTCGACGAGCTGAGCGACGAGGAGTACCTCGACTTCACCCAGCTGTTGCGCGAGGCGACGTCAGCGCTCACGAAGGCCTACGGGCCCGACGGCATGAACGTCGGCATGAACCTCGGTTCGGCGGCGGGAGCCGGGATTCCCAAGCACCTCCACGCGCACGCCCTGCCGCGCTGGAACGGCGACACGAACTTCATGACCTCCATTGGGGAAACGCGGGTGCTCTCGGAATCACTTCAGTCCACGTGGCGCAAAGTGCACGCTTGTCTATAACCGGGGTGTTACCAGCCGGTACCGATAGAATCCCCATTATGAGCCAAGAGGGCCGATGTTCGACGGTAAGTTCCGCCAGTCGGTAGACGCGAGGATGGCGCCCGTTGGGCGCGGACTCGTCAAGATCGGTTTTTCCGCCGACGTGCTCACCACCTCTGGGCTGGTGTTTGCCGGCGCGACGGCGTGGGCCATCGCCATTGGACTGCACTGGTGGGCCATCGTGCTCCTCACGCTCACGGGCTTTCACGATCTGCTTGACGGCGCGGTTGCCAAGGCGTCGCATCGCGCGAGCCAGCGTGGCAGCTTCTTTGACTCGGTGACCGATCGAGTCGGGGACGCGTTGCTCATGGGCGGCGTTGCCTACTACTTGACCTCGCACCAACACGGACAACTGGTCTTGCTGCCCTTTGGGATCTTGACGACGACCTTTCTTATCTCGTACCAGCGCTCGAAGGCAGAGAGTCTGGGTCTCGTGGCGAAGGGTGGCCTCATGGAACGCGCCGAGCGGTTGATACTGCTCGGGGTGGGACTCGTCGCGACTGCCGTATTTATCCCGGTGCTGTGGATCTTGCTGGGGTTGACGGCGATGACCGCCGCCGGTCGATTCTGGCGAGTCTGGCAGGTGGCGGCGCGACCGGCGCCCTCACCGTCGTCCACGCTGCGACTTCGTCAACACAGCCAGCGCCTGCGTCGAGGACTTAGCCGCGCCTCGCGTCACTGATTGTGGCGGGACAGGGGCGCGTCGCGCTCTTCAAGACGGTCGGCGCGATCATGGAGTCGCTGCCCGAGCGCGTCGACGTCGGTCTCGCGATGTCCCTCGCCCAGAGCTTCGGTCGCCGCAATCGCACTGCTCGAGCGAATCTTGCGGCCAACCTGCGCCGCGTATTGGCGGCTCCCGGAGAGCCGCTCGATGACGAGCTGCTCGAAGAGTTCGTAGAGCGAGGATTCCGCAGCTATGGCCAATACTGGGCAGAAGGGGCGAAGCTGCCGGGAATCAAACCAGCGCGCGTGTTCGAGCGTTTCATCATCGCCGAGGGTCTCGAGCATCTCTACGCCGCCAAAGAGCGGGGCAAGGGCCTCATCATCGCGCTGCCCCATATTGGATCGTGGGAGTGGGGCGGTTCGTATCTCAACTCCCTCGGATTGGGCATGACTGCGGTCGCAGAGGAACTTGAGCCGCCCGCACTGTTCGAGTGGTTCAAAGAGAAGCGCGAGTCGATCGGCATTCGCGTGGAACCCCTCAACGAGAAGGCGGGTTCCACGTTGCTCTCGACACTTCGTTCCGGCGGCGTCGTCGGGCTGCTGTGTGACCGAGACATTCAAGGAAATGGTGTCGAGGTGGACTTCTTCTCCGAGCGGGTGAAGATCCCCGCGGGACCCGCAACGCTCGCGCTGCGCACCGACGCCACGTTGGTTGCCGCCGCGTGCTATTCGGGCCCTCGGCGCGACCACTTCGCAGTCGTCACGCCGCCGATCGATACCGCCAGGATGGGCAAGCTTCGCGAGGATGTTCAGCGAGTCACGCAGCTCGTCGCCGACGAGCTGGAAGGACTCATCCGGCGCGCGCCCGAGCAGTGGCACGTGCTCGAACCACGATTCGCCTCGTGAGTCAGCGTGTCGTGCTCATCTCGCCCTACGCCCTGAGCGTCTTTGGGGGAGTGCAAGAGCAGGTGCTCGCGATGAGTCGAGTTCTCAGCACACGCGGGGCGGACGTGCTCGTCATCGCGCCCGATGCCCGCGATCAGGCGACCTACGACACGCCCGCCAAGATCGTTCGGCTCGGTCCGCGCTTGTCGCTGCCCGCGAACGGCTCACGCGCCCCCCTCACGCTCTCGCCGATTGCCGCGCTGCGTGCGAAGGACGCGGTGTCGTACTTCCGTCCGGACATCGTGCACGTGCACGAGCCATTCGCTCCGTTGCTGGCGTGGTCAACGCTGGTGACTCACGGATATCCGACGCTCGGGACCTTCCACCGCAGTGGCGACGGACCCGCACTTCGCTACACCCGTCCGTTGCTGACGCGCCTCGGTGCTCGCCTGGACGGAGCGGTCGCGGTGAGCGACGCGGCCGCCGCCACGATCCAACGAGCCGCGAGCATCACGTGCGATGTCCTCTTCAACGGATTCGAAACCGAACGATTCGTGGACGCTCCTCGCGAGCGCTCCGTGGAGACCGTCCTCTTTTTCGTGGGGCGACTCGACCAGCGAAAGGGTGTCGCGACCGCAATTGAAGCAACTCGGGAGCACAACGCCAAGGGTGGCAAGCCGTGGCGCCTGGTGATTGCCGGCGACGGTCCAGAGCGGGCGCGTCTTACCGCGCTCGCGGCCCGCGATCCGCGAGTGGTCTTTCTCGGCCTCATCGGCGACGCAGAGAAGCGCTCGTGGATGCGCCGCGTCCATGTGCTGCTCGCTCCCTCGACGCACGGCGAGAGCTTCGGGCTGGTGCTCCTGGAGGGGATGGCGAGCGAGACCCTCGTCGTCGCGAGCGACATCGAGGGATATCGCGGCGCGGCGAACGGATACGCCACGCTTTTTCATCCTGGTGACGCCTCGTCGCTGGAACGCGCGGTCCTCGAAGCGCTGACGGGCGAAACCGAGGAGAAGATCGCCGCTGCTCGCGCGTACGCGCAGAACTGGTCCATGGTGAAGCTCATGGACGAGTATGAGACTCGATACGAGCTCGCTCGCCAGCGTTTTACAAGCCACCAAGTAGCCTAGAAATATGGCAACCAAGCAACGATCGCGCGCTCGTCGACCGCACAGCTCGCGTGATCGTGCGCCCCAGTACGTGGCACCGGTGCTCGATCCGTCCTGGCAAAACCCGTACGCGCCGTCGCTCGCAGAGCGACACGACCATTCCCGTGCCGTTCGACGTTTCGCGATCCGTCGCAGCTTGCCCCAGACCATCGTGGTCGCCGTTATCGTGCTCGCGCTCATTGTCGGCGTCGTTGCGGTGCCCTGGCTGCCGGTCATCGGCGTCGTCGTCGCGGCGCTCTATGCCTGGATGCTGCATCGAACATTGTCGACGTACCACGAGCGCGGCCAGAGCATGGGGGCGGCGATGCTCGAGGCGCTGAAGCCTGGCGGTGACGCCACCGACCGATTGCGCCTCGTGACGGTGCTGGACCGACTCGCGGCCACCTTCGGGGTCGACAACGTCTCGGCGTTCATCGTGAGCGATCAGGCGTACAACGCAACTCTCGTACCCGACGGCGCGAAGTATTCGATCTTTGTGACGTCATCGATGATGGCGGATTTCGAACTGATCGAGCTCGAAGGGGTGGTCGCGCACTGCCTCGCTCGTCAGCGCCTCGGACTCCTCGAACGTCAAAGCCTGGCGAGCATCTCGAAGCTCAACGACGACACCCGGCAGTCACTCGCGGGCAAGGGCGAGGCGTATCGGGCAGACGAAGTCGCGGCGGCGAGCATTCGCTACCCGCTCGGACTCGCCGGGGCGCTTCGCAAGTGTGCCCGTCAGGAGCTCTCCTCGGCCTCGTTTTTCACGTCGCCCACTTATGACCAATGGCGCTGGATTTTCTTCGATCAGCACAGCGATCGAACCAAGAGCGACCTCGGCGACCTTGACGACGTGGAGCTTCGGGCGCGTGCACTCGAGGAATGGTAGACACTGGCCATTAGGCTGTTGTCATGAGTTCTTCAGGAAATTCCTCGATCACCGGTTCCGCCCTCGTTAAGCGCGGACTCGCCGACATGCTGCGCGGCGGGGTCATCATGGACGTTGTCAACGCCGAACAGGCCAAGATCGCCGAAGATGCGGGTGCGGTCTCGGTCATGGCCCTCGAGCGCGTACCGGCGGACATTCGTCGCGACGGTGGTGTCGCGCGCATGAGCGATCCGCTGATGATCCAGCAGATTCAAGAGACCGTCACGATTCCGGTGATGGCGAAGGTTCGCATCGGCCACTTCGCCGAGGCGCAGATTCTTCAAGCCCTTGACGTTGACTACATCGACGAGTCCGAAGTCTTGACCCCCGCCGATGAAGAGAACCACGTCGACAAGTGGGCCTTCACCGTACCCTTCGTGTGCGGTGCCACCAACCTCGGTGAGGCGCTTCGGCGCATCGGTGAAGGCGCGTGCATGATTCGCTCAAAGGGTGAAGCCGGAACCGGCAACGTCGTCGAGGCAGTGCGCCACCTGCGCACGATCAACGCCCAGATCCGTCGACTCCACAGCGCGGACGCGAGCGAGCTCTATGCATTGGCGAAGGACCTGCAGGCTCCGCTTCCGTTGGTGCAAGAAGTCGCACAAACCGGCAAGCTTCCTGTGCCGCTGTTTTGTGCGGGCGGCATCTCAACTCCGGCGGATGCGTCGCTCGTGATGCAGCTTGGCGCTGAAGCGGTCTTTGTCGGATCGGGCATCTTCAAGAGCGATGATCCGGTGCGCATGGCTCAAGCGATCGTTGAGGCGGTCACTCACTTCGAGGACGCGAGCGTGGTGGCGAAGGTGTCGACCGGTCTCGGTGCTGCCATGAAGGGTTGGGAGACCGCATCACTTGAGCAGCGTTTGGCCGAGCGCGGTTGGTAATGAAACGCGTGGGGGTGCTGTCGCTCCAGGGCGACGTCGGTGAGCACGTTCGTACGCTGAGCGCTCTCGGGTGTGACGTCGTCAAGGTTCGGACTCTCGAACAGCTCGACAGCGTTGAAGGGCTCGTGATGCCCGGAGGAGAATCGACGACGATCGCTCATCTTCTGTCAACCTCAGGCCTGAGTGACGCACTGGGTCTCAAGATCAAAGAAGAGATGCCGGTCTTTGGCACCTGCGCGGGACTGATTCTTTTGAGCTCCCAGATCCTCGACGGTCGCAGCGACCAGTGGAGCTACGGCGCGCTGGCGGTATCGGTGCGCCGCAACGGATACGGCCGTCAGATCGCGAGCTTCGAAGCCTCACTCGACGTGAAGGGCGTCGGCGCGGTGCCGGGGGTCTTCATTCGTGCGCCCAAGATCGAGCACGCTGCTGACGAGGTCGAGGTGCTCGCGACCTACGACCAGGAGAGCGGCGAAGGTCCCCACCCCGTGCTCGTGCGCCAGGGGAACGTGTGGGGTGCGTCATTTCACCCCGAACTGACGAGCGACACGCGTCTGCATCGTCTCTTTCTCGATTCGCTGTAATTTTCGATACGATAGCCACGCCCTCTATGGGCAGGAGGAACAATGTCCGGCCATTCCAAGTGGGCAACGACCAAGCATCGCAAGGGCGCAAAAGACTCTGCCCGCGCCAAGGTCTTCGCCAAACTCATTCGCCAAGTAGAGGTTGCCGCGCGCGAAGGCGGCAGTGACCCCAACGGCAACGCCCAGCTGCGGACCATGTTTCAAAAGGCTCGCGAAGCGTCCGTCCCGCTCGACACCATCGAGCGCGCCATCAAGCGCGGTACCGGTGAACTCGAAGGCGTGCGCTACGAGGCGATCAGCTACGAGGGATACGGCCCCGACGGTATCGGCGTCATCGTGGAGACCTTGACCGACAATCGCAACCGAACCAGTGCCGAGATCAAGCACGTCTTTGGAAAAAACGGGGGAGCGATCGCCGAGCCGGGAGCCGTCTCGTGGCAGTTTGACCGTAAGGGCGTCATTGATGTGGAAGGTCCGCTCGACGAGGATCAGCTGCTCGAATGGGTGATGGAAGCGGGCGCCGAGAACTATGAGGCGAACGGGGTCAACTACAGCGTCACCACCGAACCACACGACCTCGGGGCGGTGCGCGACGCGCTCGAAAAGCAAGGCCTCAAGGTGACCAGTGCTGATCTGACCTTGGTGCCCCAGAACACCATCCCCATTACCGAAGAGAGCGAAGCAAAGAAAGTGCTCAGGCTGATGGACGCCATCGATGACCACGACGATGTCCAGAACGTCTATTCGAACTTCGATATCTCCGATGAGATAATGGCGAGCTACGAGGGCTGAATCAGTCCGTGGCAACGTGGTAGCCACGTTGTAGCATCGAACGTATGTTCGTACTCGGCATTGACCCCGGTCTGACCCGTTGCGGTTACGGGTTGGTCGAGGGTTCGTTCGAGGGGCTCGAATCCTTTCGAGCGATTCGAGCGGGCACGGTCGAGACCGACCCTAAAGCGCCCGTCGAACTTCGACTTCGCCAGCTGCACGTCGAGCTCGATGAGCTGCTGCGTGAGACGAAACCTGATGCCGTCGTAGTTGAGCGGCTCTTCTATCAGCGAAACGCGAAAACCGCCATCCCCGTCGCCCAAGCGAGTGGCGTCGCCATTGCGCTCGCCGGCGTCGAAGGCGTAACGGTCCGTCAGTTCACCTCGCAGGAAGTCAAGTTGGCGGTGACCGGCTACGGCGCGGCGAGCAAGTCCCAAGTACAGGGCATGGTGGCACGACTCTGTGGACTGAACGACATCCCTCGTCCGGCCGACGCTGCGGACGCCCTGGCGCTCGGGATTGCCTACTTTGCGATTGTTCGCACCGAGCGCCGCCTCGCTCTCGGGAGTCCCGCGTGATTGGCTGGCTCACGGGAAGGATCGTGCACCAGCTCCGTAACGGAGCCATGCTGGTCGACGTCCAGGGCGTTGGCTACGAAGTGCACGTAGCGTCCAACGATCCACCGGCCTTCGATGAGCTCATCGAGCTCTTCGTCTTCACCGTGGTTCGTGAGGATTCGATTCAGCTGTTTGGCTTTCACACCCTCGAGGAACGAGAGTTCTTCGAGTTGCTGTTGGCGACACCGGGCGTCGGTCCCTCGACCGCCCTCGGAGCGCTGCGCACCATGAGCGTCGCAGAGCTCGCTTTCGCCATCGAGCACGACGACGCGAAGAAAGTGGCGACCATCTCGGGCATCGGTCCAAAAACGGCCAGCCGAATCGTGCTCGAACTCAAGGGCAAAGTTGTTATTGACGGGACCTTTGCGTCAAATGAACCGACCGACCACGTCGACGCCGCGATCGATGACGCCCTGCATGCGCTCGGCTACACCAGCCACGAAGTGCGCACGGCGCTTCGAGACGTGGTCCTGCCGAGCGATGAAGCCGCAGCCTTGCGCACTGCGTTGCAGCTCTTGAGGCGTCCGTGAAGCGCGAGATCGACCTCGAGGGTCTGAGCGATCACGTCGTCGCACCTGATGCGAGTGACCTCGAACGCCGAACCGAGGTGTCGCTTCGTCCTCAGACGCTGGCAGATTTCGTGGGTCAGCGAGATCTCGTCGGGCACCTTCAGATCGTGCTGGGTTCGGCCCGGGCACGGGGTCAGTGCTCGGACCATCTGCTTTTTGCTGGGCCGCCGGGACTCGGCAAGACGTCGCTCGCGAGCATCGTGGCGAGCGAGATGGGTTCGGGA
>DASXEU010000050.1:0-7664 GCA_036489935.1 Acidimicrobiales bacterium | reverse complement strand
AACCGTATTGGCCAGGGCATCGAGTTCGACTACTGCTGCGTGCACGCGTCGATGGCGCTGCGCGACATGGGCTACGAAACCGTCATGGTGAACTGCAACCCTGAGACGGTCTCGACGGACTATTCAACCTCGGATCGCCTTTATTTCGAGCCGCTCACGCCCGAAGATCTTGCCGAAGTCATCGCCGCCGAAGAAGCGGCGTGCGTTGACGGTGCGCGACTCGTCGGGGTGATCGTCTCGCTCGGGGGACAGACCCCGCTCAAGCTCTCTCATTCGATCGATCCCGACCTCGTCCTTGGGACGCCGGTGCGCTTCATCGACGCCGCAGAGGATCGCGAACGCTGGTCGGCGATCTGCACGTCGCTCGGACTGCGCCAGCCACCGGGCGACGTCGCGACGAACCTGGAAGAGGCCCGTGCGATCGCCCGTCAGGTGGGCTATCCCGTGCTCGTTCGTCCGAGCTACGTGCTGGGCGGTCGGGCCATGGAGATCGTGTACGACGACGCGTCCCTCACGCGCGTGATGGCGGACCTCACGAGCGCGCACGGCTCACTCGCGCGAGAGGGCGGGGTGTCAAAGACGCGCCCCATCCTGCTCGATAGCTTTCTCGAAGACGCAACTGAAGTCGACGTCGACGCGGTGCGAGATGCGAAGGGCGACATCTTCGTGGCGGGCATCATGGAGCACGTCGAAGAGGCGGGCGTGCACTCAGGCGATTCGGCCTGCGCGCTGCCGCCCCAGACCTTGAGTGAGGACGTGCTCGCGCAGCTCGATGATTACACGCGCAAAATTGCGGCCGCGCTCGAGGTGGTGGGCCTCATCAACGTGCAGTACGCGGTGAAGAACGGTGAGGTCTTCGTACTCGAGGCGAATCCTCGAGCGAGTCGGACTGTGCCCTTCGTCGCGAAGGCAACGGGCGTCGCACTTGCCCAGGTGGCGGTTCGCGTGATGATGGGCGAGAGCCTTTCGACCTTGCGAGAGCGAGCACTCGTGCCCGCAACGACGCCCTGTCCCGAGCTCGTGAGCGTGAAAGAGGCTGTCTTGCCCTTCAGCCGCTTTCCCGGGGTCGACACGGTCCTCGGACCGGAGATGCGTTCAACGGGAGAGGTCATGGGCATTGGGGAGAGCTTCGGCATTGCCTTCGCGAAGTCACAGCTCGCCGCCGGCACACGGCTTCCCGACAGCGGTCAAGTGTTCTTCTCGGTCGCCGACCGCGACAAGGTCGCCGGCCTCGACCTCGCGCGCCAGCTCACCGAGCTCGGGTTTCGACTCGCGGCGACGGTCGGCACCGCAGGCTATCTGCGCTCCAATGGCGTGGTGGTCGAGACGCTCGTGGGCAAGATCGGTCTCGGGGACCTTGGCGTCGATGCCGTCAAGCTCATCGCGTCGGGTGAGGTGCAGATGGTCGTCAATACGCCATCGGGTTCGAGCGCGCGATCCGACGGCGCCGAAATTCGCCGCGCGTGCGTGAGCCACGGCGTTGCCTGCGTGACGACGATGAGTGCGGGCTTCGCTGCCGCGAAGGGCATTGCCGACACGCGCGAGCACGGCTGGCGCGTTCGCTCCCTGCAAGAGATGCACCCGTGAGCGATCTCTCGACCGCGGTCGCGGGCGTCGCGCTGCGTTCGGCCGTCATGACGGCGTCGGGCACGGCGGGCCACGGCGACGAGCTCGCCGGATACGGCGAGCTGCGCGACTTGGGCGCCGTCGTCACGAAATCGCTGGCGGCCTTTCCCTTCGAGGGAAATCCCGCGCCGCGACTCGCCGCGTCGGGTGAACACATGGTGAACGCCGTTGGACTTTCGGGTCCTGGCGTCGGTGCGTGGCGCGAGCAGTATTTGCCGGCACTGGTGCGCCGCGGCGCGACGGTGGTGGGCTCGATCTGGGGACGAACGGTCGAAGAGTTCGCCGGCGCCGCCCTGGCGATGAACGGGGCAGCGATTGTTGCGCTCGAAGTGAACGCGAGCTGTCCCAACTTGGAGAGTCGACGCGAGATGTTCGCACATTCTCCTCAGGCGACGGCTGACGTCGTAGCGGCGGCGCGAGCCGCGGGCGTGCCGCTCTGGGTGAAGCTGAGCCCCAACACACCCGCGCTCATCGATGTCGCGAGCGCCGCGCTCGAAGCCGGTGCGAGTGCGCTGGTGCTCGTCAACACCTTGCTCGGGCTCGTCATTGATACGGAATCTCGTCGGCCCGTTCTCGCGAACGTCGGCGGCGGTGTGAGCGGACCGGGCATCTTGCCTGTGTCGCTACGCGCCGTGTACGAGTGCCGCGAGGCCTTTCCTGACGCCAGCATCGTCGGAGTCGGCGGCATTGCGAGCGGCGAGGACGCCGCCGCGATGCTGATGGCTGGCGCGAACGCACTCGAGGTCGGTACGGCGACGTTCGCCGATCCGAGAGCGCCCTGGATTGTCCAACGCCAGCTCGGCGAGTGGATGGCGAGTCACGACGTGCACTCGATTGGCCAACTGATTGGAGCAGCCCATGGCTGAAGTGACCCAGACGTTCGGAGAGCGTCTCCAAGAGCACATACGAGAGCTGGGGCCGCTCTGTGTCGGCGTCGATCCGAGCTCGCAGCTGCTCTTGACGTGGGAGCGCACCGACACGGTCGAGGGACTCGAGTTCTTTGCGCTCGCCGTGCTCGAAGCCGTCATCGGCGTGGCGGTCGCGATCAAACCGCAAGTCGCGTTCTTTGAGCGCTTCGGCTCGAATGGCTACCGTGTGCTCGAGCGGCTTATTGCCGAAGCCCACGACGCGCAACTGCTCGTCGTCGCCGACGCGAAGCGTGGCGACTTTTCCAACACCAACGAGGGATATGCGGAAGCGTGGTTGGCGGACCGCTCACCGCTCTGTGTCGATGCCGTCACGGTGCATCCCTACCTCGGCGTCGGCGCGCTGTCGCCCCTGTTCAACCAGGCGGCATCAAGCGGCCGCGGCGTCTTCGTCTTGGCCGCCACCTCCAACGAGGAAGGGCGCGCAATTCAACAAGCAACGACGAGCGATCACGAACGCGTTGAAGACATGGTGCTCCAGCAGGTCGCCGACCTCAATCGTCGCGAAGGCCGACTCGGTTCGATCGGGGTCGTCATCGGCGCGACGCGCGACGCACCGCGCTTTGACCTCGCGTCGCTCTCGGGGCCGTACCTTGTGCCCGGCGTCGGCGCCCAGGGGGCGGGGCCGAGCGACGTCGCACGTTTATTCAGTGGGGTAGAGGAAGGCACCGTGCTCGTGAACGTCGCGCGGGACATTTTGTCCAACGGACCGGAACGCCGTCGTCTCAAGGATTCCGCGCAACGCTGGCGCGATGATCTGAGATCGGCGCTGTAAGTGAAACAGGGTGCAAAGTGATGGGCACCCTCTGTAGCCAGGGACGGCGTCTCGGAGTAGTCTGACGAATGTGACACCAACTCCTCCAACCCTCTCGCAAGAGCAGCGTGTTGAGGCGTCGCGCTTGGCGGTCGCAAACCGCCGCCGCCGTGCTGAGGTAAAGCGAATGGTGAAGTCGGGTGACATATCGCTCGAAGAACTCTTCGCGCTCGCCGCGAAGGAAGAGTGCGTTGCGCAGATGCGCGCGTACGACTTGATCAGTGCGCTGCCGGCGATTGGCGAAGTGAAGGCCGAACGCATCATGAAGAGTGCGTCGATTGCGAAGACTCGTCGTATTCGCGGTCTCGGTCCCAAGCAGCGCGCCGAACTGTTTCGAGCTCTTGTCCGCTGAGCCACTCCTGGTCGTACTTATCGGTCCGGGTGGTGTCGGCAAAGGCACCCTGGCGCGTCGACTCGTCGAGGCTGATCCGAATCTTTGGCTGAGTCGAAGTTGGACGACCCGCGAACGTCGTCCGAGCGAGCGAGGCGATGAATATTTCTACGTCGACCGCTCGACGTTCGAAAAGGCGATCGAGGCGGGTCAGTTCCTCGAGTGGGCCGAGTTCCACGATCATCTCTACGGCACGCCGCTGCCCGTAGCGCCTAATGGCTCCGATGTGCTCCTCGAGATTGAAGTTCAAGGCGCTGAGCAGATACTGAAACTCGACCCGACCGCGGTGGTGCTGCTCATCCTTCCGCCGTCGATGGAACTGCTCAAAGAGCGCTTGTGCGCCCGAGGAGATGACAGTGCGCACGTGGCCGCCCGGCTCGCGAGTGCCCCCGCAGAGCTCGAAAAGGGCCGCGAATTGTCCTCGCACGTCGTGGTCAACGACGATCTTGAGCGAGCTAGTGGCGAAATCGTCTCTATACTGGAGGGACTCCGTCGGCAACGACGCGAATTCTCGTCAAAGGACTGACTTTTATGGCCGAACGCCCCACTCTCGTCGATCCGCCCATCGAGAACCTTCTCGGAAAGGTGGGCGACTCGAAGTTCACCCTCGTCGCGGTGACGGCCATTCGCGCGCGCGAGATCAATGAGTACTACAACGGACTCGGATCGGGCCACGGCGCCCTCATCCCACCGCAGGTGACCTCGCTCTCGAACAAGTCCCTCTCACTCGCAATGGAGGAGCTCTACGAAGGCAAGTTGCAGTTTCACCGCCCGACTACGGAGGAGCTCGAGAACGAGCGCCTGCAGGCCGAGGCCTTGGAGCAGGCTCGCCAGGACGCCAACAGTGACCTGGACGCTTTCACCGATGCCCTCCGCGACGCCTGAGTCGTCGACACCTCGCATTGTCCTAGGCGTGGCGGGCGGCATAGCCGCCTATAAGTCCGTCGAACTCCTGCGACTCCTTCGCGAGAAGGGATACCACGTCGCTCCCATCCTCACCCCCGACGCGACGCGTTTCGTCGGCACGGTGACATTTTCTGCGCTGGCGAGTGAGCCCGCGCGCACCACGCTCTACGGCGATCCGACGACGCCGATCCCTCACACGTATCTCGGCTCCAACGCGTCCCTGATCGTGGTCGCTCCCGCGACCGCGCACCTCATCGCGCGCTACGCCATGGGACTTGCCGATGACCTACTGAGCGCGACACTGCTCGCCACGCGCGCGCCAGTGCTGCTCTGTCCGGCGATGCACACTGAGATGTGGGAACAGGCGTCGGTGCAGGAGAACCTCGCGACGCTGCGTCGACGCGGTGTGCTCGTGCTCGAGCCGGAGTCTGGCGCACTCGCGGGTGGGGACGAGGGGACGGGTCGACTTCCCGAACCGGCGGCTATTGCCGAACTCGTCGATCGCATCGTCGGCGGATATCACGGCCCATTGAGCGGCGTGCGAGTACTCATCAGCGCGGGTGGCACTCGCGAGGCGATCGATCCGGTACGAGTGATCACCAATCGCTCGTCGGGTCGTCAGGGGTACGCCCTCGCCGAGGTTGCCTGCCGCATGGGTGCCGCCGTCACGCTCGTCACCACCGTCGAGCGTGAGTTGAGCCTTGACACTCGTCAGGCCATCGATGTCGTGCGCGTTGACAGTGCGGACGAGCTCCATGAGGCAATGATCGCGAGGACGGACGAGAGCGACTGCGTGATTATGTCGGCGGCCGTCGCTGACTTCACGCTGAAGCCAGCGACGGAGAAGCTGAAGCGGCGTGACGGATTGCCGGAACTGCACTTTGAGCCGTCCGTCGACGTCTTGGCGGACATCGTCGCGAAGCGCCACGAGGGGCAAGTGATCGTCGGGTTTGCTGCCGAAACGTCCAACGTTGAAGAGAACGCACGCGAGAAGCTGCGACGAAAGCAGGTCGATCTCCTCGTCGTGAATGACGTCGCCGCGCCGGGGGTGGGCTTCGAGCACGAGACCAATGAAGTGCTGCTCGTAGACCGAACCGAGGCGCTGGCGCGGGTTTCGCTGCGCTCGAAAGAAGCAGTTTCTTGGGAGATCTTGGCTAAGGTCGTTGCATTGTTACCACAAGGAGACTCATGAGCGATCGCACTCTCTTCACGTCGGAGTCGGTGACCGAAGGTCACCCCGACAAGATCGCGGACCAGGTCTCTGACAGCGTGCTCGACGCCATTCTCACCCAGGACCCCTTTGCGCGCGTCGCGTGCGAGACGCTGCTCACAACAGGGCTCTGCGTCGTCGCCGGCGAGATCACGACGAGCGCCGTCGTTGACGTCTCCGCGACGGCACGTCGAACGATCCTCGACATTGGCTATGACGACAGTGCGAAGGGCTTTGATGGACGCACCTGTGCGGTGCTCGTCTCGCTCGACAAGCAGAGCCCGGACATCGCGGGGGGCGTCGACGTTGCGCTCGAGCACCGCGACGGTTCGGGCGGCGAAGACCAGATGAACGCGCTCGGCGCCGGGGATCAGGGCATGATGTTCGGCTACGCCTGCGACGACAACGAAGACTTCATGCCGCTGCCGATCTGGTTGGCCCACCGGCTCTCGATGCGCCTCAGCCAAGTGCGCCGCTCCGGCCAGGTGCCCTACTTGCGCCCCGACGGTAAGACGCAGGTGACCATCACGTACGAAGGTGGCCGACCCGTCGGCGTTGACACCGTGCTCGTCTCGACCCAGCACGAGGACGGCTACGACCACGAGACCATCCAACGCGATGTGATCGAGCACGTCATCCGTCCGATGCTCCCGAGCGACCTCGACACGACGTCGATGCGCCTCTACGTGAACCCCTCTGGCAATTTTGTGCTCGGTGGTCCTCACGCGGACGCGGGGCTCACGGGACGAAAGATCATCGTTGACACGTACGGCGGCATGGCCCGCCACGGTGGCGGTGCGTTCTCCGGTAAGGATCCCTCGAAAGTCGATCGTTCGGCCGCCTACGCAGCTCGCTGGGTCGCGAAGCACGTCGTTGCCTCGGGTGCTTCGGAGCGCTGCGAGGTGCAAGTTGCCTACGCGATTGGCGTCGCACGCCCCGTGTCGGTATTGGTGGAAACCTTCGGCACCGAGCGGGTGGACCGCCAGAAGATCGCCAAGGCCGTCGACGCGATCTTTGACCTGCGCCCCGCCGCCATCATTCGCGATCTCGACCTACGCCGTCCGATTTATCAGCGGACGGCCGCGTACGGCCACTTCGGGCGAAGCGATCAGGGCTTCACCTGGGAGCAGACTCCCCGTGTGGACGATCTGCGCCGGGAACTCGCGCTCCCTTAGTGGCGCGCGCAGTTCGTGTCATCACCGAAGTCGCTGCGGTCGATCGACCGTTCGACTATCTCCTTGACGACGCCTCAAACAACGCGGGGCTCGGCGATCGCGTGCGCGTCGACTTCAACCATCGCTCCGTGCGCGGATGGATCGTCGAGGACGCGGTATCTGCGGACGAACTGAAGACGATCAAGAAGTGGCTGGGCTACGGACCGCCGGCGACAGAACTCGAGTTCCTGAAGTGGGCGAGTGAGCGGTGGTACGGCACCTGGTCGCGCTTTCTGCTCGCGGCGTCGAGTAAACGAATCGTTACCTATCTGCCCACCCCGCCGGCGTCCGCGGCACTTTCTGTCGCGGTGCCAAACTCAAGCTTCACGCCCGGCGTCATCCAGCTCGCGCCAACGACCGATCCGATTGGACTCGTGCTCTCCGTCTACGACGCGACCCGAGACCGCAAGGGGTCACTCTTGGTGCTGGTACCGACGGAAGCCTGGGCTGGACGGCTGCGTGGCCGGCTCGAACAGCGAGGATGCCCGGTCGCATCGAGTGACGAATGGGAGCGGACCCGAGCGGGTTGGCCCGTCGTCATTGGCGCCCGTGGCGCAGCGCTCGCTCCTGTGCCGCA
>DASXEU010000162.1:0-4730 GCA_036489935.1 Acidimicrobiales bacterium | reverse complement strand
GCGCCCGACCGTCCACTATCGCCGCCACCACCTCGCGGGTGCGGAGTCAATTCCGACGTACGGCTTAGAAGCCCCGCCCGCACTGTGCGCGATCTTGGGCGCGCTCGGCAGCTTCGACTTCCAACCTGACGTCATTGTCTCCGGCATCAACGCGGGAGCGAACGTCGGACGGAGCGTCCTGCACTCGGGCACCGTCGGCGCAGTCCTTTCGGGCGCGCAACTCGGACTCTCGGGTCTCGCCGTCTCTGTGCAGTGGGGCGAGAACGTGCACTACGAGACGGCAGCGGTCGTCGCGCTCGAAGTGTTAGAGGAGCTCTTTCGTGCACCGTCGCGCACACTGCTCAATCTCAACGTTCCCAACCTCGCGCTCCACGAGCTGAAGGGTGTGCGACGTGGTCGCATCTCTACCGCCGGTCTCATCAAAGCAGCGGGTCCCCGTGCGGGTGGCGAGCCGCTCAGCGACGAGGGAGAGCTGCCCCTGCGACTCGGGGCGGCGAGTCCCGTGATTGGCGACGTCAGTGACGAAGACGCCGACGAGGACGGAGCGCTGTTGGTTGCGGGGTTCGCATCGCTCACGCCGATTCGTGGACCCCACGAAGACAACGACCCCGGACTCGACGGCGTCATGCATAGCGCGCTCAACGCGATGAAGCGCCAGCTCGAGCGTCCGCTCTAGCTAATCTTCGACGGGACGTTGTCGCTGCTCTTTCAGGCGGCCCCTCAGCTTCTTTTTGTCGACGCGACGAACGGTGGATCCCCTGGTGGGCTTAGTCGCTCGACGTGGCGTACGCGGGGCGAGGGCAACGGCGAGCTTGTTAGCCAACTGGTCGAGCGCGGCCCGGCGGTTCTGGCCCTGCGAGCGAAACCGACTCGCGCTCGAGCGAACAACCGGCCCGAGCGACTCGATAAGGCGCTGCTTATCTGCGTCGCTCAGTGCACTCGACGCCTCGACGTGGAAGGTGGCAACGACTCTCGTCAGCGACCGGTTGGCGTGCTGACCGCCGGGGCCGCCCGACGTCGTGACGCGCAGTTCGATCTCGTCGGCCGGAATCGTCACCCGCGAGCGAATCGAGAGGGAGCCGTCGTCGTTGGTCCGCGGACCAGACGGCACCCGCTAACTGCCCCCGGGTAGTCGCACCATGGCGAGTTGGGTCGACGACGCGACGAGGTTGCCCGCCTCATCGAAGAGTTCGCACCGCTCATCGACGAGACCTTCTGCGACGACGATCGCCCACTGCCGGGCGCGCAACCATTCGCTCGTCGGCGGGCGGCGCACATAGCTGGTCAGCTGGAGCGTGGGCACCCAACCCGATGAGCCGAGCGGCAATGTCGCCGGCGGCAACCCGTCGCTCGCGAACAGCACGTTCCAGGCGTCCCACGAGGCTTCCTCGTCATTAAGGCGCAGCCACGAGCGAATCTCGGCCTGCGCGGAGCGCTTCCCCTCCCACCATCCAGAGGTCGAGGGATCAAATCGCGATTCGAGCACCTCGGAGATGCGGACGTCGTCAGTCCCGGTCCAGGGACGGCACTGCTCCCGCGGCGCGAGCTCGACCGGGCGGGCGTCTTGGTAGCGCAGCGGCGCGTCTTCGCGGAAGGTTCCAAGGGTGACGAGCGATTCGACGGTGAGCTCATCCTTCTGGTAGAGCGCCGCGTAGACGTAGGAGACGCCGCGGCCGATTCGGCGCACGTCGACGCGCAGCTCGGCTGGCCCCACGACAGGCGCGTTCACGAAGTTCGTCGTCACCGCGGTGGCGTTCAGATGCGTCCCGCCTTGCGCGCTCGCTGCGGCGAGGGCGCCGTTCGCGACAATGCACTGGATGTACCCGCCGTGCGGGTGTCCCATAATTGTGTAGATCGGCGACAGCTCGACGGCAAAACGACCGTCCGCAATGGGCTCTAGCGCTGCCACGCCACGAAGGGCGCGTCCTTCGTCGGCGGGACTCATTTCCCAACTCTAACTGTCACAACGTCTCTGACCAGTAGATTGGCGACTCCAAAGAAGGGACGAAATGAACCTGACGCGCACTCGTCGCCAATGCTTCGCTCGGGCCTGCGAGCGGGTCGGGGCGTTTCGATGATCGCGGACGTCGGCGCCGTCGCGCACTGGGTGGGTGTCGGGTTTCGCGAGAGCGTCGCCATGGTGTGGCTCACCTGGTGGCCACTCGTGCTCGGCTTCACGCTGTCGGGGTTCGTGCAGAGCGGTATCGCTCGCGATGGGCTTCGCCGCGAGCTCGGTCGCGACACCCCCGCATCGTTCGCGAAGGCCTCGCTGCTCGGGGTGATCTCGTCGTCCTGCAGTTACGCGGCAAGCGCGATGGCCCGCGCCTTGTTTGCGCGTGGCGCGTCCTGGACCAACTCCGTTGTCTTCATGGTCGCCTCCACCAATCTCGTCATCGAACTCGGCGTCGTGCTCTACCTCATCCTCGGATGGCGATTCCTCGTCGCCCAGCTCGTCGGGGGCGTCATCATGATCGCGTTGCTCGGACTCTTTACGCGCGTCATGTTCCGGTCCTCTCGAGTCGACGCACTTCGCGCGCGTGTCGAGCGCGACCACTCGCCCGCACATGCCGAGCCAGCACGATCGTGGCGCTCGCGTCTGCGCGACCGCCAGACGCTGGTCGCGGCCGCTCGCTACACGACGGGCGACCTCACGATGATTCGCATCGAGCTCGTGGCGGGCTTTGTCGTCGCGGGCTTTCTGAGCGCCCACGTACCCGTGTCGTGGTGGCATCACCTCTTCATAAGTGGACACGGCACCTGGACCGTGCTCGAAAATGTCCTCCTCGCACCACTCGTCGCCGTGCTCGCGTGCGTGTGCTCCGTCGGCAACATCCCGCTCGCGGCGACGCTCTGGGGACACGGCGTCGCCTTCGGCGGTGTCATTGCCTTCATCTTCGCTGACCTCATTGCGTTGCCGCTGCTCGCGATCTACCGGCGCTTCTACGGCGTCGCGACGACGTGGCGGCTCCTCGTGCTGCTCTGGTGCGCCATGAGTCTCGCGGGACTCGCCATCGACGGCCTCTTTCGACTGACCAATCTGACACCCAGCGGACATCACGTCGCGCTGCTCGCGGGCGACTTTCCCCTCGGGCCGACCTTGATATTGAACATCCTCGCAACCTTGGTTCTGCTCGCCACGTGGCTGCTCGCGAGGTCGTCGACCCCGAGCGAGCGCATCGCAACCGACCCGGTCTGTGGCATGAGCGTCGAGAAGTCCTCAGCCGCCGCCACGGCCACACGAGGGTCCACGACCTACTACTTCTGCTCGCCGCGCTGTCGCGACCACTTCGTTGCGGAAACGCCCGCGACGCCCGCAGCAACGTTCATCGACCCGGTCTGTGGCATGAGTGTGACCCCGCACCCCAACGACACGCCGGTTGAGCGCGGAGGCGTGACCTACTATTTCTGCAGCGACGGGTGCCGCAAGATCTTCATCGATGCTGCGTCGCCCCGCCAGCCAATCGAGTGAGGACGACGACGAGTCGATGAGCAGACAACACACCAGCGTGCGGGCGTACGGCATTTTGATTCAGAACGAGAGTGTGCTCCTCGTGCGCTCGAGCAGTCCACAGATCGTGCCGCCACTGTGGTGGCTCCCCGGTGGCGGCATCGATTTCGGCGAATCCCCCGAACAGACCCTCTTGCGTGAGTTTCATGAAGAGACCGGACTTGCGATCACAGATCCGGTGCTTCTCGACGTCGCGAGCGACATTCGTCGACGCCCCAACGGAGATCGAATCCACACCGTGAGAGTGCTCTACACCGTCTCCGCTGAGGGTGGCGAGCTACGCGACGAAGCCATTGGAACGACGAACCAGGTGCACTGGTTCAAGCTCGACGAACTCGACAGCGTGAACGTTGCCGAATACGCCGCTCGCGCTATTCAGCTCGCGCTCGAAAAGTAGATCGCGGGCATCTGGCGCTTCATCAACTTGCCCGCGGGATTCCTTGGGAGCGGTTCGCGCGTGAAGGCGGCGCACGTTGGGATCATGAAGCCCGCGATGCGCGTCGAAAGAAACGTTCGCAGCTCGTCCAGCGTGAGGTCCATGCCTTCACGCACCATGATGACCGTCGCCACCTCTTCGCCCAATCGTTCGTGGGGTAGCCCGAAGACCGCCGCCTCGTAGACGGCAGGGTGTTCGTAGATCGCAGATTCGACCTGCACGGAGTACACGTTCTCGCCCGCGCGCAGAATCATGTCCTTTGCGCGGTCCTCGATGTAGAGATAGCCCTCATCGCTGATACGTCCGAGGTCGCCCGTGCGCAACCAGCCGTCGACGATCGTGGACTCAGTCGCCTCTAGCTTGTTCCAGTACCCGCGGATGAGCGTCGGGGACTTCAGCCAGATCTCGCCGCGCTCCCCGGGCGCCAGTGCGCGCGCCTCGTCGTCGCGTATCTCGACGTCCATCACGATCGTCGGCACGTGACCCGTCGAATCGGGATGCGTCACGTAGTCTTCGCCGTAGTTGCCAGGACCGTAGGCGTTGGTCTCGGTCATGCCGTAGCCGAGGTTCGGGCGACCGCGCTTGAAGGTGTGCTCGACGCGCGCGACGAGCGTTGGCGGCGCGGGGGCACCCCCGCCACCGACCGCCGAGAGGGAAGAGGTGTCATAGTTCGCGAAGCTCGGCGACTCCATGAGGTCCCACGACTGGGTCGGGACGCCGACAAAGTTCGTGACGCGGTGACGCTCGATCAGCTCCAACGCCCGCTCGGGGTCCCAGCGATACATC
>DASXEU010000075.1:0-3122 GCA_036489935.1 Acidimicrobiales bacterium | reverse complement strand
GAGTGTCCCGTCGATATCGAACACATCGACGCCATCATCGACATGCGTCGCTACGAGGTCTTGATGGAATCCCGATTCCCGAGCGAGGCTGGTTTGCTGCTGCGCAACATGGAGAACCAGGGCGACCCCTGGGGGCTGGGTTCATCGAAGCGCACCGAGTGGCTCGCCGCGCTTGACTTCGAAGTGCCTGTCGTCGACGACGTTATTCCCGACGATGTCGAGTACCTCTATTGGGTGGGCTGTGCCGGTGCGCTCGACGAGCGCGGGAGAAAGCAGATCGTGTCGACGGCGCGCATGCTGCACCGCGCGGGAGTGAACTTCGCGATCCTCGGTCCGCGCGAATCGTGCACCGGCGACCCGGCGCGACGGATGGGCAACGAGTATCTCTTTCAGGAAATGGCAAAGGCCAACATTGCCACGCTTGACGAAGTTGGCGCGAAAAAGATTGTCGCAAGTTGTCCGCACTGCTTCAACACGATGAAGAACGAGTACCCCGCTCTCGGCGGCAACTATGAGGTCATCCACCACGCGGAACTCTTGAGCCACCTCGTTGCGAGCGGCCGACTGACACCGGGCGTCAATTACACAGGGACTGTTACCTACCACGACCCCTGCTATCTCGGCCGCCACAACCGCGTCTTTGACGAGCCGCGCGACGTGCTTGATTCCATCCCGGGACTCAAGAAAGTGGAGATGGCTCGCCACCGCGAACGCGGCTTCTGCTGCGGTGCTGGTGGGGCGCGCATGTGGATGGAAGAGACGATTGGCAAACGCGTCAACATGGAACGCACCGACGAGGCGCTCGCGACGGGTGCCGACATCATCTCGACCGCCTGCCCGTTCTGCATGATCATGCTCGACGACGCGGTGAAAGCCAACGGCCGCGGGGACGATGTCTCGGTCATGGATATCTCCCAGGTCATGGAGAAGTCGCTCTAACTGAGTTTTTCCTTATCGGTGCGGTTGTTCACATGCCCGAAACACATTGTTAGCGGTTTAGAAATCCTCGGTTGGAACACTGAATCCAACTACTTGAGGTCAGCGCCGCCCTCTTCGATCAGGAGGAGTGGACGTGCTCGATGCCGCGACCAACATTCCGTATCCCAGTTGGCTGAACCCCGGCGACAATACGTGGCAGCTTGTCGCCGCGACGCTCGTCGGACTCATGAGCCTGCCGGGACTCGCCGTCCTCTACGGCGGGCTCGTTCGCAAGAAGTGGATCGTCAACACGATGCTGATGACGTTCTCCGCGTTCTCGCTGACGCTGATCGTGTGGATGCTCTGGGGCTACAACATGGCCTTCGGTCCGCTCTCGCACTTCGGTTCAACCGGATCCTTCTGGAGCGGCTTCATCGGTCACTTCGAACCTCTCGCGACGGCGAGCTCGGAACAGGGTCAAGCGGTCTCGGGCGCAAACACGCTCATTCCGTTCCACTTCCCAACGGCGACCCTCGCGTATTTCCAGTTCGTCTTCGCCGCGATCACGCCCATTCTCTTTCTTGGTGCGTTGGTCGGTCGTCTCAAGTTCAAGGCGTGGCTTCTTATCGTGCCGCTCTGGATCTCGATGGTCTACTGCGTCAATGCGGCGCTCCTGTGGGGTGGTGGCTTCTTCGCCCAGAAGGGTGCGGTCGACTACTCGGGCGGATACGTCATTCACCTCTCTGCGGGCGTGGCGGCCTTCGTCGGCGCCTGGATGGTCGGACCGCGTCGCTGGCAAGATCGAGAGAACGCCTTCCCGAGCAACCTGATGATGGTTGCCGTCGGAGCGGGCATCCTCTGGCTCGGGTGGAACGGCTTCAATGGCGGCGACCCGTTCTATGCGGGAGCAGACGCGGCGGCAGCCGTGCTCAACACCAACGTGGCGACAGCCGCGGGACTGCTCACGTGGCTGTTCTGGGACATGTTCGTCTCGAAGCAGAAAAAGCCCACATTCCTTGGTGCCATCAACGGCATGATCTGCGGACTCGTCGCGATTACCCCGAGCGCAGGGTGGGTGAACGGCGTAGGTGCCATTGTCGTCGGTGTCGTCGCCTCTTCGATCGTGTGGATTGCCTGGAATTATGTCTCGAAGCTCCGTCCGTTCTCCAAGATCGACGATGCGCTCGGTGTCGTCTATACCCACGGGTTCGCCGGCTTGACCGGTGGGCTGTTGGTGGGCATCCTCGCCGACCCGAGCATGGTCGAATACGGCGTAAAGGGCCCCTACAAAGGCGCAGGGAACTTCCACGTGGCCGGTTGGTTCTACGGACATTCATTCCATCAGCTCTGGGAACAGTTCCTCGCGGCGGTGTGGATTATCTGTTGGACGGCCTTTGGCACGTTCGTCGTCTTCACCGTGGTTAAGTTCCTTGTCGGAGGCTTGCGTGAAGATGAAGAGACGCTGCGTGAAGGCGACATTGCAATCCATGAGGAAGAAGCCTTCCCCGAGCCGACGTTTGGCGAACCTGTCTTAACGCCGAGCCACACCCACACTGACAACGTCTAAGGAGAGCAATGAAACTAGTCACCGCAGTCGTCAAGCCCTTCAAGCTGGATGAAGTCAAAGAGGCCGTGAAGGTAGTGGGTATTACCGGACTCACTGTCAGTCAGGTGCGAGGCTTCGGCCGCACCGGCGGTCACATCGAGGTGTTTCGCGGCAAGGAGTACACGTTCGACTTCGTCGACAAGCTTCAGATCGAGATCATCTGCACCGACGAGATCGTTGAGGACCTTCTTGAGGCGATTGTCGCTGCCGCACGCACGGACACCGTCGGCGACGGGATGGCGTGGGTCACGGACATCGAGCACGTGGTGCGCATTCGCACCAACGAACGAGGGCCACAGGCCCTCTAGAGGGGGAACTAGAGGAGCCACTTCGCACCCAACGCGGTCCGATCTGCGAGGTGGCTCCTCTAGTTGAGCTCGGAACCTGCGGCCTCAGGTATTACCGGAACTTCAGCTCCCACTCACCCGTAGATAAATGAAGACTCCATGCGAATCCGAGACCATGCGAAATGATCCCGGTTGCTGGTGATCAGCTAAACCTTCACGCCTGCGAGCGCGAGCAAGATCCCGACGAACGCAGCGACGAGGAGCGCGCTCACGATGCCTCGACGCGCGACGAAGATCCACACCAATGCGCC
>DASXEU010000153.1:0-5116 GCA_036489935.1 Acidimicrobiales bacterium | reverse complement strand
GAGGAGCTCGACTCGCTCGCCGATCTCGGCGTCACTGCCGTCGAGCTCATGCCGGTAGCGCAGTTTCCCGGAGGGCGCAACTGGGGTTACGACGGTGTGTTCGCGTTCGCCGCGCAGAACACCTACGGTGGCGCGCGCGAGCTGCAGCGCTTTGTCGACGTCTGTCACCACAGGGGGCTTGCCGTCATCCTCGACGTCGTCTACAACCATCTCGGTCCGGAGGGGAACGTGCTCGGAGAGTTTGCGCCGTACTTCAACGACGTGTATCAGACCCCCTGGGGCCCGGCGCTCAACTTCGACGGCGCCGGGTCCGATGATGTCCGCGACTACTTCTGGCTGAATGCTCGCCAGTGGTTCGAGGACTTCCACATCGACGCGTTGCGCCTCGACGCCGTGCACGCAATTCTTGATACGTCAGCAACGCCCTTCATTGCGGAGCTCTCACAGCGCAGCCACGACCTCGGTCAACAACTTGCGCGGCGCTGTGACCTGATCGCCGAGAGCGCGGCGAACGACCCGCGCGTCGTGACGCCACTCACGAGTGGCGGCGTGGGCACCGATGCGCAGTGGAACGACGACTTTCACCACTCGCTCCACGTCGCGCTCACGGGCGAACACTCTGGTTACTACGAGGACTACGACGGGGCGAGCGATCTCGCGCGCGCGATGAACGAAGGTTTCGTCTTGCAGGGCGAATACTCGGCCTTTCGCGGACATCGCCACGGTGCACCGTCGGCCTCGATACCGCCCGAACGGTTTGTCGTCTTCGCCCAGAACCACGACCACGTCGGAAATCGACCACGCGGAGATCGCCTCGTGGCGATGGTGGGCACCGAGCGCGCCGCGCTCGCGGCGGCGCTCGTCGTGCTCTCGCCGAACGTGCCGTTGCTCTTCATGGGCGAAGAGTACGGAGAGACCGCACCCTTTCCCTACTTCGTCGACCACAGCGATCCGGCGTTGATCGAATCGGTCCGCGAAGGACGCGCCCACGAGTTCTCGGATCTCGCGGGCGCCACGGGCGTCTTCGATCCCGCGAGCGCCGACACGTTCGAGGCCGCGATCCTCAATCACGATCTGCGGCACGAGGATGGACACCGCGAACTCTTTGATCTCTACCAACGACTCATCGCGCTGCGCCGTTCGACACCCGCACTACGTCACTCCACGCGTGCGCACGCTCGAGCGTGGGCCGAGGGCGACGTCATCACGCTCGTGAGGGACGATGATGCGGGCGACATTGTCGCGCTCTTCAATCTTGGTGCGAGCGACGCGACCGGTCTGCTGCCACGCGCGAGGAAGTGGCGGAACCTGCTCGGCGACGACCAACCGAACGAGGACAAGCCCGTCTTGCTGTCGCCGTGGAGCTTCGCGATCTATGGAGAGGTGACCTCATGAGAATCTGGCCCGGTGGACCCCATCCCCTCGGGGCAACGTGGGACGGCGAGGGTGTCAATTTCGCGCTGTTTTCCGAGCACGCGACGGGCGTGCAACTGCTCCTCTTTGAGCACGAGTCCGACGGCGAACCAACGTCGACGGTCACGCTCATGGAAAGGACCGACTTCATCTGGCACGCCTACCTACCCGACGCTCGACCCGGGACGCTCTACGGCTACAAGGTTGATGGACCCTACGAACCTGCTCAGGGCCACCGATTCAATGCGAACAAGCTGCTCATCGATCCTTACGCGAAGGCGGTCAGCGGGCCGGTGCGCTGGAGTGACGATCTCTATGGCTACACGGTGGGCGACGAGGGCCAAGACCTGAGCTTTGACACACGCGACTCCTCAAGCGCGATGCCGAAATCGATCGTCGTCGACCCCGCGTTCACCTGGCAGGACGACCGCCCTCCGCGCACGCCGTGGAACCAGACGGTGATCTATGAGACCCACGTGCGCGGCATGACCGAACAGCACCCGGGCGTCGCACCCAATCTTCGCGGCACGTACCTCGGCTTCGCCTCCGACCCCGTCATCGACCACCTGCTGAGCCTTGGCGTGACCGCCGTCGAGCTCATGCCGGTACATCACTTCGCCTCGGATCGCCACCTCGTCGAGCAGGGCCTCAGCAACTACTGGGGCTACAACTCCATAGGGTTCTTCGCCCCGCACGTGGGCTACGCGACCGAGGGTTCCCAGCAACAGGTCAGTGAGTTCAAATCCATGGTGCGCACGCTGCACCGAGCCGGGATCGAGGTCATTCTCGATGTCGTCTACAACCACACGGCCGAGGGGAATCAACTCGGGCCTACCTTGTCGCTTCGAGGAGTCGACAACTCCGTCTACTACCGGCTTTCCCCCGAGGACCAGCGCTACTACCTCGATTACACCGGCACCGGCAACAGCATTAACACGCTCCATCCCCGAGCAATGGGGCTCATCACCGACAGCTTGCGCTACTGGGTCCAAGACATGCACGTCGACGGCTTTCGTTTCGACCTCGCGCCCGTGCTCGTACGCGGCGTCGCGGGCGAGCAACCGAGTGCCTTCTTTGAGATCATCCAGCAAGACCCCATCTTGTCAAACGTGAAGCTCATCGCCGAGCCCTGGGACGCGAGTCCGGACGGATTTCAGCTCGGCCAATTTCCCCCGGGCTGGTCCGAGTGGAACGGCGCGTTCCGTGACTGCGTTCGCCGCTTCTGGCGAGGAGATCCGGGCCAGGTACCCGAGTTGGCATCTCGGCTGACGGGCTCGAGCGACATCTTCGGGCCGAGCGGACGGCGCACCTACGCGAGCGTGAACTTCGTCGCCTGCCACGACGGGTTTACGCTCAACGACCTCGTCTCCTACGACAACAAGCACAACGAGGCGAACGGCGAGGGCAATCGCGATGGCGCGAACGACAACGCGAGCCGCAACTGGGGCGCGGAGGGACCAACGGAGTCGGCGCGCATCGTGCGCACGCGTGATCGGATGAAGCGCAACTTGATTGCGACGCTGTTCTTCTCCCAGGGCGTGCCAATGCTGCTCGGCGGTGACGAGATCGGTCGAACCCAGCGAGGCAACAACAATGCCTACTGTCAAGACAACGAGATCAGCTGGGTCGATTGGGACATTGGCGAGTCCGGCGTCGAGCTGCGCAACTACGTGCGCGACGTCATTGGCATCGTCCAGAACAACCCCATCCTTCGTCGGCGGAGCTTCTTCACCGGCGAAGACGCTGCCGGACTCCACACGAAGGACGTGACGTGGATTCGTCGCGATGGTGTCGAGATGACCGAAGGCGACTGGACCGACCCCAACTTGCAAAGCATCGGGATGTTGCTCTTCGGTCCCGCCGCCGACGAACTCGACACTCGGGGCCGATCGAGCGCCGGTGAGTCACTCTTCTTGGTGCTCAACGCGTCGGCGAAATCCTTCTCCTACGCCCTGCCATCAATGGAGCTTCCCGGCGTGTGGGAAGAAGTGCTGAATACCGCGCGACCAGGTCCCTGGACGCGAGTCGTGCGCAACAACGCCATCAATTTGAATGCGCACTCGAGTGTGCTCCTTCGTCACACGGAGCGACCCGAAGGATGAGTTCTCCCCATCTCGGCTCAACCTACCGGCTGCAGCTTCAGGGGCTGGGATTCGAGGGTGCGCGAAGTCTCGTCGGGTACTTGAGCGATCTCGGTATTGAGACCCTCTACGTCTCGCCGATCCTCGCGGCAGCGCCCGGGAGCACACACGGGTACGACGTCATCGATCCGACCCGGCTCGACCCGGCCCTCGGGACGTCGCGTCAGTTCGAAAAGTTGCTGAAAGAGCTCGACGCCCACGGCATGCGCCTGCTCATCGACATCGTGCCCAATCACATGGCCTGCCAGCGATCGAATACCTGGTGGTGGGATGTTTTACGGCTCGGGCAAACGTCAAAGTTCGCCTCGACATTTGACATCGACTGGTCTCGTCACGTTGGCCGCGTACTCGTGCCGACGCTTCCCGAACCACTCGAAGGGCTGCTGGACTCGATTCACTACGTGGGCGAAGGCGCGGAACGGGTGATGGAGATTGGCGACCAGGACTTCCCTCTCGCACCCGGCACCAGAACGGGAAGCGACCTCGGCGCGGTGCTCGCGCGCCAGCACTATCAGCCCGCGTATTGGCGGCTCAGCAACCACGAAGGTAACTATCGACGTTTCTTTGATATCGACGGGCTCATTGGTGTGCGCGTCGAAGATGACGAAGTATTTCAGCGCACGCATAGTTGCATAACGTCCCTCGCTCGAGACCACCGCATTGCTGGCTGGCGCGTTGACCACATCGACGGGTTGAGTGACCCCGCTACTTACTTGACGAGGCTCGTGGGCGCAACGACGATTGACCGCGCCACCGCACCCGTCGTCCTCGTTGAAAAGATTCTTGGTGTAAATGAGCAGCTGCCCGACTCCTGGTCGAGCGACGGAACGACCGGCTACGAATTCGCGAACGTGGTCGGAGGGCTCTTCGTCGCTGAGGATGGAGCTCGGCGACTCGCGACAACCGGTGAGCGAATGACAGGCAATCACGCCTCGTTTGGCGAGCTCGGTATCGAGGCGAAGCGCGAAGTGATCGCCCGTCTCTTCGACGCCGGACTCGAGCGACTGGCGCGCCTTGCCATGAACGCGCTTAATGACATACGCCCGGGACACGACCTCTCGTGGTTCGATGTGCGCCGAGCGCTGGCCGAGCTCACGGTGCGCCTTGACGTCTATCGCACATACTTCTCGCCCAATGCCGCGGCGACAAGTGATCGTGAGCGTCTCGCAAGCGCGCGAGACGCCGCCAGCGAGTTCCTTGAGGGAGAAGCTCAGCGCGCAGTCCTTCTCGTCGCTGACGTGATGGCCGCGCCGGGAGCCGGGCTGGATCTCACTCAGCGGTGGCAGCAACTCTCGGGCGCCGTCATGGCCAAGGGCGTCGAGGATACGGCGACGTATCGATATTCAGGCCTGCTGAGTCACGCCGAGGTCGGATGTGATCCGGACCACGCGAGCGCGCAGCCTGAAAAGTTCCACGAGCTATCCCGACATCACCAACGACTCCCCTCGTCACTCAATGCAACCTCGACCCACGACTCAAAGCGCTCCGAAGACGCGCGTTCGCGACTCTTCGTCCTCTCCGAACTGCCCGACGAATGGTCTTCGCTCGTCGCTCGCTGGCAC
>DASXEU010000097.1:0-4190 GCA_036489935.1 Acidimicrobiales bacterium | reverse complement strand
TTGGCTGCTATCGCCGGATCGGCTGGAAGGACGGCGCCTGGCACGATGTTGCCTGGATGCAGAAGGATCTGCAACGAAATGAAATCGATCCGCCCGCGCCCATCTCGCGTTTGGGTCCGATGTCGTGGTCGAGACCCGAGCAGGGGGCGTAAAGTACGCCCTCAAGAAAGCGTCGCCGCTTGATAAAGGAGCACAACATGTCAGAAGATCCGTCTGCGCGTTTTCTCGTTCTGCACGGCTGGCAGAATCGTCGCCCGCAGCAGCACTGGCAGTGGCAGACGGTTGAAGCGCTGCGACAAGACGGCACGCAGGTGCTTTATCCGCAGCTTCCCAATGCCGACGAACCATCGCTTGAGGCGTGGAGCGATGTCGTGCGAGCAGAATTAGCTCAACTCGGTACAGGTGAGCGCGTAGTTATTGCGCACTCGCTTGCAGTGTCGCTGTGGCTGAATCTGGCGCCGCAGTTGTCGACGGATGAGCATGTCGATCGAGTGTTATTGGTATCACCGCCGAGCCCGACCGTGCTGAGAGGGTACCCAGAGGTTGCTGCGTTTGCCGAAGTCCCGCACGACGCCCGGGCCGTGAAAGCCGTTGCGACGTCAACGAGGTTGGTGCACAGCGACAACGATCCTTTCTGTCCCGAGGGGGCGCAGATCGCGTTCGAATCGCTGGGACTTGACTCCGACGTCATTCCCGGCGGTGAACATCTCACTCCCGATGCAGGATATGGAGCGTGGCCATCGATGCTCGCATGGTGTCGAGATCCGCGCGCACGGCTGACAGCGGTGTAGCCACGCTCCTTGCGCTTCTGACGCCTCCGTTCTGACGCCTCCGTTCTGGCGCTTCGCGAGTCGTCGAGCGTAGAGAGCACTCGTCGGCTCTATTCGTTACGGCCGGAGTCGCTCCAGCCGGTACGCGCTTTGCTCGACGAATTCTGGCCGGACGCTCTCGCGCTCTTGAAGAAGAGTGTCGAGTAAAACCACCCCTCGAGTCAAAATGAAACGACCAACGTGATCAATGCCAGCGCGCGCATCGCCGCATCGCCGCATCGCCGCATCGCCGCATCGCCCGAAGTGGTGTTTCCCTATTTCACCGCCCGCTATTGATGGTCACATGGATCGGGGAGCGCGATGACCTCGACCCCCGACCAGGCGGGGCGTTCGCCCTCGATGGATCACGTCAGACTCAACGAAGTTGACGCGAAGGAAGTCGGATTCCGTCATTCGTATGCTCGATCATTAGAGTGCGAAAGCTCCCGCAACGTTAGATCGCGCGTATCCAATCGCGGTGCCTTCCTGCGCTCGATCCTGGTGACAATGCGAACGGCAAAGCGTCCGTTCAGTGGATCATCGGCAATCCGGGCTGCGAGACGCGAGAGTCGAAGTCGTTCGTCACATTGATCGTGCAAGATGTTGTGGTGCAATTTGACCGAGTCCACCAGTTGCCGCAGTGCTTGGGCACGGATGCGGCCGCCAAAGGTTGGACTTGATGAACGCACCCGGGTCAGCAGGTCACGGTGGTGACCACGATACTGACGTCGATCTCTGGACCTCTTTGGCCGGTCCGAAAGTGTTCGGCCGATCAGTGCTGCTCGCTCTCGGCGTCGACCCGCCGCATCCTTGGGCGAGCTCGGCGCGAATACTCCTGAACCGGGCATCGCTCGCGAGCCCGGAGACTCTGCACGCGGTGCGCCGCGCCTATCTGCGTCGAGAGCCTGTCGTCTACGAGGTCGATCCGGCACTGGAAGCACCTGAACGAGGGACTGACGGGCGAGAAGTCTGGGATGTTCCGCCGGACGCAGACTTCGTAGCCGAAGCGACATTGCGCCTCGCGAGGGCGAACGCTGTCGATGCGCGCGACTTCACGAATCCCAAGTGGTCCCTTCGCGTTGTGGCGCTCGCTGCCGGGGCGACGGCGGCGCGAGGGAGAGAAGCCGACGTCGTGCTCCCCGACGGGAGGCCGGCCTGGTGTGACGGTGGGCCATTGCATCTTTGGCAAAAAGGGGACGAGCGGTTTGGGGAAGCCGTCGTGATACCCCGAATCGCTCTCACCAGAGGTCTCCTCACATCGGTCGCGGCGCAACCACCAACGGCCTCGCTGGCCCCCGACCAGCTCGCGGCTGTCGCGGATCCCTCGACCAGGGCTCGCATCATTGCTCCCGCCGGATCGGGCAAGACGAGAGTGCTGACGGAACGTGCTCGACACGTTCTTGATTCGGGTGTGCCGGCAGATTCTCTGCTCCTCGTCGCCTTCAATAAGCGCGCCCAGGAGGAGATGCGCGAGCGCACCTCCGATCATCCACACCTGCAGATACAGACATTGAATGCGCTGGCGCTTTCAATCCTGAACGGAACGAACGGCTTTGCGAGTCGAGGTGTGAGGGTGCAGACGATAAATGAGCGCGATGTCCGCAACATCATCTCTGCCCACGTCAAGTTTCCTCGAAAGACCAATACCGATCCGGTGGCCGCTTGGATTGACGCGTTGACCGAGGTTCGTCTTGGGCTTCGTTCGCCCACGCTGGTCGAGGAGGACTACCAAGGCGATCTTGAGGGCTTCGCCGAATTCTTCTCCCTCTACCGCCAGCATCTGGCGGACCATCGTCAGGTCGACTTCGACGAACAGATCTACCTCGCCATCGAAGTGATGCTCCGCGATCCGGAGGTGCGCCTCACTGCGGAGCGCCGGGCTGAGGTACTGCTCGTTGACGAGTTCCAGGACCTCACGCCCGCACACATGTTGTTGCTCCGACTTCTCGCAGGACCATCGTTGTCGATCTTTGCGGTCGGCGATGACGATCAAACCATCTACGGCTATTCCGGAGCAACGCCCGAGTGGCTCGTTGAGTTCGAAAACCATGTACCTGAGGCAGTTCATCACGCACTCGAGGTGAACTATCGCTGTCCCGCGCCCGTTGTGAGCGCGGCCTTTAATCTGCTGACGCGCAACACGGTGAGGGTGGCGAAGGTGATCCGCCCGGGCCCGACGAACGTGCTCGACCCCGCCTCGCTGTCTGTCGCCAAAGTCGATGACCAGGTTCAGCACATCATCAAACACGCACACGCGCTTCTTGACGCTGGCGCGGTGCCTTCTGAGGTCGCAGTGCTGTCTCGAGTGAATGCGAACCTCGTTCCGGTACAGGTGGCACTCATTGAGGCCGGTATTCCGGTCAATGTTCGTGATGGCGGGGAATTCCTGCGCAGTTCCGGCGTGCAGTCCGCCCTTGCGTGGCTGCGACTTGCTGTTCGACCGGAACGAATGGCGGGAGAGGACATTGAGCTCGCTGTTCGCCGTCCCGGCCGCGGGATCTCTCCACGAGTTCGCGAGTGGATGGGTGAACAGGACTCGGGCGACGGCCTTAGTCGTCTCGCGGGGCGACTGGATGCCGCCGCGTCCGCGAAGATCACGGAGTTCGTTCGTGACCTCGATCGTGTCACCGCGTTCGCGCAAGAGGCAACGACGTCGTCGCTGATCGAATTCATCAGAAGCGTGATCGGTCTCGATAAGGCGCTGGCGACGCTCGACGGATCGCATCAGGGCAGAAATAGTCCTTCGAACTCCGACGGGCTCCGCAGTTTGATTGCCCTCGGTCGACAGCACTCCGATCCAAAGTCATTCGACACCTGGTTGAAGAAGGCACTCAGCGTTCCATCGGAGGAGAGTGGCATCACTCTCGCGACCGTGCATCGGGTGAAGGGCCTCGAGTGGCCCCACGTCGTCGTGTACGACGCCAGCTTCACGGTCTTTCCCCACCGCTTGAGCGTCGATGTCGAAGAGGAGCGCCGCGTATTTCACGTGGCGATCACTCGGTGCACCGCTTCGCTGGTCATTACCGCCGACGCGGAATCTCCGTCGATCTTCCTCGCCGAACTGGATGCTCCAGCGAGTGCGCTCGAGGGAGAGGTGCGCGCAGCCGCGAAACGCGACTCGAACGCCGATGTGCGCGGCACGAACTCGATAACAGCAGAGATTGGCTTGGCGTTCAAGTGGGGCGGTTACGAATTCACGGTGCGTGAGGTGAGTCCTGACGGGATCGTGATTTCAACGGGTGATTCTCGCATCACTACGCTGCCGTTCGGCTGGACGATCACCGTTGGTGGGCAGACCCGAACGCTGGTTGGTCCGTCAGCAGTGAAGTCGCGTCGTGCCGTCGCGGGGCCCGCGAGCGAAGCCGATGCCGATCTCTACAA
>DASXEU010000052.1:0-5070 GCA_036489935.1 Acidimicrobiales bacterium | reverse complement strand
CTCGAGATGCAGGTGATGCCCTTTGACGAGGCCGCTGACTATCGATTCAATCCGTTCGACGTCACGAAGGTGTGGCCGCACGCGGACTACCCGGCAATACAAGTCGGACGTATGGTGCTCGACAAGAATCCGACAAACTTTTTCGCTGAGGTGGAGCAGGCGGCGTTCTCCCCAGCGAATCTGGTGCCCGGAACGGGGCTCAGTCCGGACAAGATGCTCATGGGCCGGATCTTCTCGTATCACGACACCCACCTGCATCGCATCGGTGCGAACTACGAGCAGCTGCCCATCAACGCACCCAAGGTCGAAGTGCACTCCTACAACAAGGATGCGGCCATGGCGTATCGCAATCCGGGCGACCAGACGGTCTACGCGCCCAACTCCTACGGCGGACCCGCCGCCGATCCCAGCCGCGCGCCGGGGGTCAATTGGAGCGTGGAGATGGCGGAGATCGGCCGCTACGCAAATGCGAAGCACGAGGAGGACGACGACTTCGTTCAGGCGGGCGCGCTCGTTCGCGACGTGATGAATGACGGCGATCGCGCGAACCTGACGACAAATATCGTCGATCACGCAAGCGATCATGTGTCGACGGACGTTCAATATCGGGTCGTGGCCTACTGGCACAACGTCGACGCCACACTGGGCGAGAACGTCGCCAAGGGCCTGAGTCTCGATATCGACAGTGCTGACTTTAAGACGGCGTCCCGACTGCTCGACTCGCGGGCGAATCGCGCCTAGGGCTATCGTCCCCATCGTTCCCCGCCTGTGAAGATGGGGGGCGAGACGAAGGGTTCCGCATGAGCGAATATGAGTTGAGCGCCGCCGACGCGCTGGTTATTTTTGGCATCACCGGCGACCTCGCCAAGAAGATGACGTACCAGGCGCTCTACCACTTGGAATCGACCAATCAGTTGCACTGCCCGATCATTGGCGTGGCCGTCGAACCGTGGTCGGTTGACCATCTGCGCGACGCGATGCGCGCGGGTCTTGAGATGTGTGGCGAGGACGTGAAGAACGACGTGTTCGACCGACTCGCGCGTCGCGTGAGCTACGTGCACGGCGACTTCAAGGACGCCACTACGTACGAGGAGCTCGAGAAAGCGCTCAACTCGGCAAAGCACCCTCTCTACTATTTGGAGATTCCTCCCTTTCTCTTTGCGCCCGTCGTCACCGCGCTCGGTGCGGCGAACCTCGTGGGAGGGGCGACGGTCATGATCGAGAAGCCCTTCGGTCACGACCTCGAATCCGCCCAGACGCTCAACGATCAGCTGCATGAGGTGCTCCACGAGAATCAGATCTTGCGCGTTGACCACTTCCTCGGAAAGCAGCCCGTCGGGGACATCTCGCATCTGCGCTTCGCCAACGCGTTGCTCGAACCCGTGTGGAACCGCGAGCACGTGTCCGGCGTCTACGTCACCATGGCGGAGAACTTTGGCGTCGAAGATCGCGGATCGTTCTACGACCCGGTCGGAGCGTTGCGCGACGTCGTCCAGAATCATCTCTTCCAGCTCATCGCATTGATCGCGATGGAGGCACCCGTCGGTCCGGGTCCGACGGCCCTGTGGGACAAGAAGGTCGACGTGTTTCGTGCGATCGCGGGCGTGGAACCGAACCAGTGCGTCCGCGGACAATATGAGGGCTACGAGCGCGTGCCGGGCGTGAAGGAGGGTTCGGATACCGAGACCTTCGTCTCGCTGCGACTCGGCATTGACAACTGGCGCTGGTCGGGAGTGCCCTTCTTCATCCGTGCGGGCAAGGAGCTTCCGGCGAAGGTGACGGAAGTTCGAATGGTCCTGAAGCGTCCGCCCCGTCTCACCTTCTTGAACGCGCCGCAGCACACCAATCCGAATGAGATCGTCTTTCGCATCGACCCGGACGCGGGACTTCGCATGGTCATTCTCTCGAGAGACGCCAATGGCGCGGGATCGCGCGACGTGCACCTCGACCTGCCCTTCGCCGAAGAATTGGGGAAAGCGCCCGGGCCCTACGAGCGCCTTTTTCACGATGCACTCTGCGGTGATCGCTCCCTGTTCACGCGCGAGGACGCTGTCGAGGAGACGTGGCGGATCTTGCAGCCGCTCATCGATCATCCGCCAAAGACGCTGACCTACCCGAAGGGTACGTGGGGGCCTCCTACCGCCAACGAACTACTTCGTGGACACGTGCCGTGGAAGCAGCCGTGGCTGCCCAAGACGAAGTAGCCCCGTGAGCGACGACGATCGCGCGGTCACGCTCGTCAGGTGGCGTGGGCCGTGGGCGGAGGACGATCTGGACGCGAACTTCAAAACCGACATCGCGCTGTACGCGAACGTGGATCCCATGACGACGATTGAGCGTCTGGCGCAGGCGATTGGCGTGCCCGAAGGCGCGATCGTGCACTACGTGCTGGCCAAGTGGGCCTCGGGCGGCAGCGGGGGGCTCTTGGAGCTCGGTCCGACGATGGTCCATCGTCTCTGGGCGCCGATTGACGACGCGGAGAACGAAGGCACGGATGAGGCGCGACTTCGCGCCTACGAGCAGTTACGCACGATGATCTCGTGGCTGCGCATCCCCCTCACGGAAGAAGGCGACGCCTCGGGATACTGAGAGGAGCGCGGGTGTTGCACCACGCTGTAAAACTGAGGCCGTGACTCTTCAACGCTGCGAATGGCCCGGAAACGACGAACTCATGACGACGTACCATGACGTCGAGTGGGGTGAGCCGCTGCACGATGACCCCAAGCTCTTTGAGTTCATGGTGCTCGACGCCATGCAGGCGGGTCTCAGCTGGCGAACGGTCTTGTACAAGCGCGCGGAGTTCGAGCGGTCCATGCACGGTTTCGATGTTGTCAAGATCTCGAAGTATCGCGAGAAGGACGTCGAACGTCTGATGGCAAATGCCGGCATCATTCGCAACCGGCAGAAGATTGACGCCAGCGTCATCAACGCTCGCGGTGTGCTGGAGGTGCAGAAGGAGTTCGGCTCACTCGACGCATATCTCTGGCAGTTTGTCAATGGAACGCCGCTCAACAACAAGCGCAAGCGATCAAGCCCCGCTCCCGCGACGAGCCCAGAGGCAGAAGCCATGAGCAAGGATCTGAAGGCTCGAGGATTTAAGTTTGTGGGCCCGACGATTTGCTACGCCTTCATGCAAGCAGCGGGCCTTGTGAACGACCACGCGACGAACTGCTTTCGTTACGCCGAGCTGACTGCGTGAGCGACGTGTTCGGGCGGGCGCTCCTCGATTGGGCGAGGGGCAGCACCGTTCCAGAAACCGTTGAACGAGAAGACGGCTTTACCCAAAGTGGCGCAGGCCCCGAGGTCTACCTTGCCGCCACGAGGGACTGGCCCGGCGCCGAGCGCCTGGCGCTGCGATTGATGCGCGGGAAGGTGCTCGACGCCGGATGCGGGGCCGGCCGCGTCGCACTCGCGCTCCAGGATCGCGGCGTCGATGTGGTGGGGCTGGATTGGTCGGCTCGTGCCGTCGAGGCAGCGCGCATCTGTGGCGTGAAGGATGTTCGTCGGGGCTCGATCGATGACTTAGGTCGAACCATTGCGCAGTTCGATTCGATCGTTCTGTTCGGCAACAACTTCGGCCTCTTCGGTACGCCCGAACACGCCCACGAACTTTTGGGCGAGTGGGCTGAGAAGGCGAAGCCCGGGACGCGGATCTACGTCGAGAGCACGAGCGCGTACTTTGGCGGCGCGCCAGGGTTTGACCGGCTCTACTATCGCCGCAACCTCGAGCACGGACGACCCCCAGGAAGCGTTCGACTGCGCTACCGCTTCGAAGGGTTCACGGGGGAGTGGTTTACGTGGCTCTTCGTGTCGCCACGCGAGATGCGAGCGATTCTCCGCGGAACCGGCTGGCGTCAAGCGCGAGTGCTGGCGAACGGCGTCACCGAGCCGTACGTTGCTGTTCTCGAACTCGAGTGATATTCGCGCGAACGTCGTTGAGGACGGCGTTCGAATCCTGTCTTGAGGTTGCAGGCTGGTAGCCAGCTACGCGGTGAGCTTCGACAGTACGACGGGCCCGTAAATAACGGTAAACCCGGTCGCAACGAATGCACATCTCTGGGGTGTCGGGGATGCCCGGATAGTTCGAAGTCGGATTACTTGCTCTCTCTTTCGGGCTCAAAAAAGTCGGCGGCCGAGGAGAATTCAATGATGAATACGTTTAGGAGCAGTGGAGACAACCGAGACTCGCTGAAAGTCGTAGGTGAGCTCCAAAAACGTTCGGCCATACTTGAGCGATGCCCCGCCTCATCGAACCAGTCGTCAGCCCGGGCTCATTTGGTCACAGTCCTCAGCCACGTCTCGAAGTAGACGAGCGCTCGTTTCTTCGACCCTGGACGCTCGACGACGTCTCCGTGGTAGTCGAGGCGTCCAGCGATCCCGAAATTCAAAGGTGGATGCCGTACTCATACGACGCGGTCGAAGCCGAGGAGGTCATCGGGACGTGGGGCGACGCTTGGCGAAACGAAACCGGTGTCTGTTGGGCCATCGCAAAAAAGTCTGATAATTCGGCGTTCGGTCGCGTTGCCTTTCAAACCATCGATCTGATTGGCGGCTCGGCCGAAATCGCCTACTGGCTCCTCCCGCACGCACGAGGCGAGGGTTATGCGACGCGTGCAACGTTGTCGATTTCGCGGTGGGCATTCGATCGACTGGGGCTGCACCGGCTCCAACTGATTCACTCGGTGAAAAATGTTGCATCGTGTGGAGTGGCGGCGAAAGCGGATTTCGAACTCGAAGGGACGCTCAAAAGCGAGTGTCTCTACCAAGACGGGTGGCACGACACTCACTTGCACGCTCTGGTGCGCCCGTGACACAAGAGCATCTGGTTGAGTTGACTAAGTCGCAGTTGGTCAGCGTTCTGCGTCAATTCGCACGGGTGTAACGCTTGCGCCGGTGCGGACAGTACTGGTCGTGAGATCGATGGGGGATGAGGCTGCAGACTGGGCTGCCGCCCTCAGCAATGACCCGGATGCCTTCGTCGCCATCTTCGATCTCCACCGACTTCGCGTGTTTCACCACGCGCTGCGAATGACCGCGAACGTGCACGACGCCGAGGACGTCACTGCCGCG
>DASXEU010000137.1:0-9480 GCA_036489935.1 Acidimicrobiales bacterium | reverse complement strand
TCGGGCTTCAAGATAACGGCGTTGCCGAGTGCCAGGGCCGGCGCGACCGATCGAATGGAAAGAATGAGGGGAAAATTGAAGGGCGCGATGACCCCGACGACGCCTGCGGGCACGCGGCGAGAGAAACTGAGGCGCGGTTGTTCACTGCGCAGAATCTCACCCGTTGGATGCGACGCGAGACTCGCCGCTTCAAAGCACTCTTCTGCCGCGATGTGCACTTCGAGTCCCGCTTTGGGTCCAATGCCGCCGGACTCGCGGACGATCCATTCAGAGAGTTCGGCCTCGTTATCGGTGAAGAGTTGGCCGGCGCGACGAAGGATCGCGGCGCGTTGGTTGAAGGGCAACGCTGCCCACTCGCGTTGGGCGTCGGTTGCTATCTCAGAAGCCTTTGCGACGTCCGCGATACTTGCGCGACCTGTTCGACCAAGTTCGGAGCCCGTTGCTGGTTCAATGACCGGCGCGTCCCCGTCGCCGCCACTGCGCCAGCCGTCGAGAAGGATGTTGCCTTGCCAGGGGGCACCTGAAAGAAAAGTCATATTAACCCCTTAGTTAATAGTCCTTGTTTGCTTATCACATATTTGGTAACTTTCGCCCGAGGGGCCTGTTATTTCCGCGCCGAGGACATCTCCTCGCGGCCGACACTTTGGGGAACGTTATGTACTTGCGAGAACATTGGTACGTCGCAGCGCTGAGCACGGAGCTGGAGACGAAGCCGCTGTCGCGACAGATTCTCGGAGAGCACGTCGCGCTGTTTCGTAGTGAATCGGGCCGGGTGGTTGCCCTTGCGGATCAGTGTTCGCACCGGGGGTATCCGTTGTCGCTCGGCACGGTCGTGGGCGATCAGTTGATCTGTGGATACCACGGCTTCACCTTTGATTGCTCCGGCACGTGCGTGTCGGTCCCGGGCCAAGATCGCGTGCCGAGCAAGGCTGACGTCCGAAGCTATCCGGTGGTTGAGCAAGGCTCCTGGGTCTGGATATGGATGGGCCACGGTGAGCCCGACGAGTCGTCATTGCCCGAGACTCCGTGGCTCGTCGATACGGAGCATTGGAGCGCGGTCGTCGGAGTTGCGAAGATCGACGCTCCCTTCCGGCTGCTCGTCGACAACTTGCTCGACTTGTCGCACGAGACATACCTGCACAACGGATCGATTGGCACGCCAGAAGTCGCGACCACTCCGCTCGAAGTCGAAGTGGACAACGATCGCGGCGTCGTGCGTGTCTTTCGACACATGAACGCCGTTGAGTGTCCGCCGTTTTATTCGCGAACGACTGGCCTGTCGGGCAAGGTGGATCGCTGGCAAGACATCGACTACACGCCGCCCGGCTACTACCTACTCCACGCACGTATCGCCAACGTCGGCGAGCCGCCGTTACCCGACGGCACGGACGACCACGCTTTCCACACGAAGATCCTCTATGGCCTCACGCCGTCGACCGAGTCGTCGCTCTTCGATTTTTGGGCAGTCTCTCGAGACTTCTGCGTGGGGGAGGGTGAGATAGATCAGTTCCTCGAGAAGATGCAGATTGCCGTGGTGCAGGAGGACGTCGACGCACTCAATGTCTTGCAGCGCCGAGCAGAGACCAATTCCGAAATCACGGAGGTCAGCGTGAAGATCGATCGAGGGGGACTCGCTGCGCGCCGGATGCTCGCTTCGATGGAAGAAGCCGCACTCGCCATCTAGAAGAAGAGGTTTTTTGGGTTTTCAACATTTCTGTCCACTATGTACGAAATAGTGTGTTAAGAATCAACCAAGCTTTATTGAGGGGGGATCAATAAATGGCAAATGGAACGAAACCTGAGGGTCCTACAGGGGATCCGAGTTGGGGAAGCTTCGAATTCGGACGACGTCTCGGTCTCCAGGCAGCCGGAGTGATCGCTGCCTCGGGGGCGTTGGTGGGTCTCACCGAGGTGTCGAACGCGTACGCGGCGACGAAATCGGGGACCATCAAGATTGGCTACGTGTCGCCAAGAACAGGATCGTTGGCCGACTTCGCGGGGCCTGACTCCTTTGTTCTGCAACTCATCCGAGCGTCGAGTTACTTCTCCAAGGGCATCACGATCGGGAAGACGAAATACCACATCGAAATCACCGAGAAGGACACGCAGTCCCTCGGCAACGTTGCGGTGCAGGTGACCCAAGAGCTGATCAACTCTGGAGTGGACCTCATCTTGACCAGCTCCGCGCCCGAGACCACCATTCCCGTGGCGACGACGTGCGAGCAGTACAAGATTCCTTGCGTCTCGACAGTTGTGCCGTGGGAGGCGTACTGGGGCGGGTTCACTGGTGCCACCATTACCGCTGAAGGTGGCGCCGCCGGCACCGGACCGAAGTACAACTCGATGTTCTTCTTCGGCATTCCTCAGTTCGTCGGATGTTTCGTCCCGATGTGGCAGAGGGTCCAAAAGATGACCAACTGCAACACCAACGTCGCTGAGATGTTCCCGAACGACTCGGACGGCAACGCCTTTCGCGCGGCCTTCGCGCCGACTGTCGGGGCGATTTACCCCAACGGCGGGTACAACTTTGTCGACGGCGGCGCGTACACGGACCTCACTACGAGCTACTCGTCGATGATTCAGACGTTCAAGACGGGCGGAAAGAATGGCGCCGCGTGCGACCTCTTCATCAACTGTCCGCTGCCTCCCGACTTTCAGTCGTTTTGGACCCAAGCGTCTCAGCAGGGCTACGCCCCGAAGCTGGCGACCGTCGCAAAGGTCATGCTGTTTCCAACTGACGCCTACGCACTCGGCCAACTGTCCAACAACATCGCGACGGACGCATGGTTCACGCCATACTCTCCCTACAAGTCCTCACTGACGGGCCTCACGGCGAACAAGTTCGCGGAGAACTACCAGTCAGCGGGTCACGGTCAGTGGGTGCAGTCGATGGGCTCGACATATTCACTGTTCGAGGTGGCGATCGAAGGGCTGAAGAAGGTGTCGAACCCCCACGATCGTCTCGCCCTCGCAAAGGCTCTTCAGACCGTGAGCTACGACGGCATGTGCGGACCGATCAATATGAACTTGAAGAGTTCCAACCCGATGATGGCAAGCCCCGCGAAGGGTATCGGCATGGTGATGCCCGTTGGTGTCCAGTGGAAGCCGGGATCGACAAAGTTGGTCGGTCACCGCAAGTACGCGTGGTCACAGTGGGTTGTCGATAATTCTCTGAACCCGCATGTCCCGTTGAACGCATCTCTCGAGCCGACGAACACGTAAGGAGACCTCGCGGTGTCGCTGTTGCAATTGCAAGGGGTCTCAAAGAAGTTCGGTCAGGTTGTAGTTGCAGAGGAGATCAGTTTCGAGTTGGGTGCGGGCGATGCCTTGGGCATCGTTGGGCCGAACGGCGCCGGGAAGACGTCCCTCTTTGGCATCGTGTCGGGCGACATTCCCGCCGATTCCGGTGAAGTGATCTTCGACGGTCGTGCCATTACGCACCTCAGTCCTGCTCGGCGCGCTCGCGCGGGCATTGGCCGGACGTATCAGGTACCAAGACCCTTCGAGAAGATGACAGTCTTCGAAAATACGTTGCTCGCTGCGCAGCAAGGTGGGAAGACGAGAGGCCAGAAGAGCTATCTTCTCGCCTACGGTGCGCTCGAACGCACTGGTCTCTCGGACTTTGCGAACGCCAGCGCGGGCTCGTTGACGCTGTTGCACCGCAAGAGACTTGAACTGGCTCGCGCGCTCGCGACCGATCCGCGCGTCGTCTTGCTCGACGAGATTGCGGGCGGCCTCACCGACCTTGAGGTTGTCCAGCTCACCGACATTATTCGCGCGCTGCGTTCAGACGGCATCGCGGTCGTGTGGATCGAGCATGTGGTGCGAGCGCTGTTATCGACGGTCGATCGTCTGTTGTGCCTTGCGAGCGGTGTCATCGTCGCGGACGGAAATCCGACGGATGTTCTGGCCTCTGATGCAGTACGTTCTCTCTATCTCGGAAGCAAGCGAGTAGAAGAGGTCCTATGAGCCAACTCCTCGAAGTGAACTCCCTCTACGTGCACCACGGTCAGTTGTGTGCAGTCGACGACGTGAGCTTCACCTTGCCCGAAGGTGAGATCCTCGCCATCGTGGGTGCCAACGGGGCGGGAAAATCAACGCTGTTGCGAACGATCGCCGGTCTTCAGCACCAGACATCGGGCTCGATCGTGTTAGGCGGCGATGACATTGGCAAGCTGACTCCTAATCGACGAGTGAGACGCGGAATCTCGCTCGTTCCAGAAGGTCGTCGCCTGTTCGCATCGATGACGCTGGAGGAGAATCTCTTAGTCGGCGCGAGTCACGCCAATGACGGACCCTTCACGGTGAAACGAATCTACGAACTCTTTGAATGGATGCCGGCCCGTCGAAAACAGTCAGTCTGGCAGTTGTCGGGTGGCGAGCAGCAAGCGGTCGCGATTGGTCGTGCACTGGTCGCGAACCCCAGGATCCTCCTTCTCGACGAGCTTTCGTTGGGCCTCGCACCCATCGTGGTGGAAAAGATCTACGCGCTCATTCCCGAAATCGTCGCTCACGGCGTGAGCATTCTCGTTGTCGAGCAGGACGTGGCCCAAGGGGTCAGCGTTGCCGATCGGGTGCTCTGCCTGCTCGAGGGAAAAACCTCGCTCGTCGGGACGCCGAGTGAGTTGACCGCTCAGCAGATCGATCGCGCATACTTTGGCACCGATCTCGCCTCAAGCGCACCGGGTGCTCTCAGCACATGACCTGGCTCAACATATTGATTCAAGGCGCCCTCATCGGTGGCTTCTACGCGCTTTTTGCGTGCGGCCTCTCGTTGATGTTCGGCGTGTTAAAGGTGATCAACTTGGCGCACGGCGACATGGCGGTCGTCGCTGGCTACGTGGCCGTCTTCCTCACGCCACACCTCCACATTCCAGAGATTTGGTCATTCTTGATCGTCGTGCCGATCTTTGGCGCTCTCGGGTACGTCGTGCAGCGGACACTGATCCAAAAGAGCATCGACCGAGACCCCTTCACGACGCTGCTGGTGACCTTTGGTCTCTCGGTCGTCATCGAGAACCTGCTGCTCGAGGCCTACTCAGCGAACGGGCAGACGGTGAACATTGGATCGCTCGGCTATGAGTCGTGGCACCCCGGTTCCATCTTCTATATCTCGTACGTGTCCCTCGGCGTGCTCGGCGCCGCGGTGCTGGTGCTGTTGATCCTGCAACTATTTCTCTCGCGCACCAGTACCGGTCGACTGATTCGCGCCGTCGCTGACGATCGCGAAGCGGCGCAGATGAGCGGCGCCAACTATCGCCACATCTTCGGCATCGCCGCAGCCATCGCGTTCGCGACGGTCGCCCTCGCCGGAATCGCGTACGGCATGATGACCCAATTTGCACCCACTTCGGGCGGCGTCAATCTGTTGTTCGCCTTCGAGGCGGTCGTAATCGGCGGCATCGGGTCGCTGTGGGGGACTCTGATCGGCGGCATTGCGCTCGGCATCGCACAGCAGTTCGGTGCGCACTTCAACGTCGAGTACCAGATCTTGGCGGGCAACGTCCTCTTCTTGATTGTGCTGGCGATTCGACCGCAGGGCCTCTTCGGACGTAAGACAGCGCTCTCGTGACCGTATCGGACGCGACGACCGAACTCTTGACGCTCGACGTACGGCGCTCGAATCACTCCGCGTGGTTCACCTCGAGTGGCGCGCTGGTGTTGATCGCGTTCTTGAGCGTTGCGCCGTGGGTCGTGCCCGCAGAGTTCGCCACGACGTTGATGAACTTTTACATCCTCGTCATTATGGCCACCATGTGGAATCTTCTCGCTGGTTACGCCGGCATGGTCTCCATCGGCCAACAGGCGTTCGTGGGACTCGGCGCTTACGCGACGTTGTATTTCGCGTTAAAGGGAGTGAACCCCTTCATCACGATTCCCTTGGCGGCCGTCGTCTGCGGCCTGCTCGCTGTTCCCATTACGTATCTCTTGCTTCGTCTACGTGGTGGATACTTCGCGATTGCAACGTGGGTGGTCGCGGACACCGCGCTGCTCTACATCGGCACGATCGCTCTCCTTGGTGGCGGCACCGGTCGGTTGGTACCCGGCTTGCAGAACCTGACGCCCGCACAAACGGCTCATTACTCCTACCTGGCGGCCTGGGCGGTTGCTCTGATCGTCGTGGGCGGCACGTACTTTTTGCTGCGGAGTCGACTGGGCCTAGTCCTCGCGTCGATCCGGGACAACGAGGTTGCCGCTCGCAGCGCGGGCGTGAACGTGCGTGCAGCACGACGGACGATTTTCATTATCGCGGCGGCGGGGTGCGGTGCCGCCGGTGCGGTGCTCGCGATCAGTCAGCCCTTCATTCAGCCATCGAGCGTGTTCAGTTTGCAGTGGGCAGCAGAGATGCTCTTCGTGTCGATGATCGGGGGACTTGGCACCATCGAAGGTCCGATTATCGGTGCCATCATCTTCTTCGCCCTTCAGCAGTCGCTGCAACAGGACGGCGCGTGGTATCTCATCATCTTCGGAACCCTCGCGGTCGTCGTTGCGCTGTGGCAACCACGCGGTATCTGGGGTGCCTTTCGCGATCGATTCAATGCGGACTTGCTGCCGGTCGGCTACAACGTGAAGAAGAGGGCCGGAGTGAATGGGCCCCCGTCGAACGAGCAGTGACGGCGAGGAAGCCGCTCGACGAACGGCCCACCGAAGAATCTCTCTAGAGTTCGTCCACGAGATCAGCGACCGAATTCACGACGCGCGAGGGCTGAAAGGCGTAACGCTCGATCTCGTCGGGCTGGGTGACTCCTGAGAGCACCAGTATCGTCTTCACCCCCGCCTCGACACCCGCGATGATGTCGGTATCCATGCGGTCACCGATCATGACAGTTGACTTCGAGTGAGCGCCGAGAATGTTGAGCGCGTCGCGAATCATGACCGGATTGGGTTTACCAACGAAGTACGGCTTCACGCCCGTCGCACTCTGGATGAGGGCGGCGAGTGCGCCGCAACCCGGCAGGAGTCCGTTCGGCGTCGTCCCGTTGGTTTCAGGGTTGGTGGCCACGAACTTGCACCCGATATCGACGAGTCGGATTGCCATCGTCAATTCGTCGAATGAGTAGTTCCACGTCTCTCCAAGCACGACGTAGTCGGGATTGATCGCGTCCTCGACGTAGCCCACGTCGCTCATCGCGTCATGGAGACTCGTCTCGCCAATGACGAAGGCGCGACCTTTTGGCCGCTGGTCGTGGACGAACTGTGCGGTTGCGAGCGCCGAGGTCCAGAGCTGCTCTTCAAGGACGTTGACCCCGAGCGACGTGAGCTTTTCATGCAGCTCGCGTGGGGTGAAGAGTGCGTTATTCGTGAGGACGAGGAAGTCCCGGTTGGTCTCTCGGAGACGGTCGAGGAACCTATCGGCGCCGGGCACCATCTGGCCGTCATTGATCAGGACGCCATCCATATCGCAGAGCCAGCTGACCGTATCGCTCAAGTTCTCCATCCTTCAAGTATGAACGAATTCCCTGAGCATGCGTGCCGAGTGTGATGACGCGTTCAAAAAGGCAGCCGCCCCGCGAACGAGTCGCGGGGCGGCTGTAGAAAGTCGGTTATTCGGTACAGCTAAAAGCGGTGGTTACCCCGTGAGTTGCCACCGGAACCGCTCGTCCCGCTCCCGTCACTGAAACCACCGTGATGGTGGTGACGGCCGCCGGAGACCTGAGGCGTGGGCAACGGGGTCGTCGTGGTTGTGCAGATCACGACGGTCAACGCATCAAGCGTCGTACCGTTCGTGTCAATGACGCCTTCGGCGCGAATGCGCGCGCCGACAATCACGCTCACGAGTGAGGCGGTGCCGCCGCCCTGCTGGGCGTACGTTGTCGCGGTGCCCACGAGGACCAAGTGGGTGAACCCCTGGTGGTCCTGGACGGTGATGTTGTCACCGCTGACGGCGCTGACTGTACCCGAGATGTGAGCCAACTTGATGTCGATGGTCACGGCGGTGGTCGCCGCGCTCGAATCAAAGGAGACACCCACGTGCTCGCCGACCGCGAGGTCAGAAGTTGTCAATGTGGCCGACGTGTCACCGAGCGCCTTCACACCCGTGCTGGTCGAGTAGGTGAAGGTGGTGGACGTGCCATCCTTCGCAAGGACGGTCACTGACGAGCTGGTCACCGCGGTGACGGTGCCGTAAGTAAAGCCCATCTGACCTGCGCTGCCGACGGCGATGCTCAACGCGTCAAGCGAAGTACCGTTCGGGTCAATAGTCCCCTCGGCAATGATCTTCGCGCCGTCAACCACGGCAGCGATTGTCGATGATGCGCCGTTCAGGGTGTACGTCGTGGCGGTGCCTTCGACGATCGTGCGAGTGAATCCCTGGGGGTCCTTGATAGTGATGGTGCTACCGCTGACCGATGTCACCGTGCCAAACAGCATGGCGAGTTCGATCGAGACGGACGTGGCCGTCGTCGGGCTCGTGGACGATACGCCGATCTCTACGCGGTCACCTACGACGAGAGAGACGGCGGTGGAAGGTGCCTTCCCTTCGGTGTAAGTCGTGGCCGAGGTCAATGCGTACGTCGTCGAGGTGCCATTCCACGACTGAATCGTTACTGATGTGGGAGTCACGGCAGTTACATAACCGCCTGTACCGCCACTTGCGTAATCAAAGGAAGAAACTCGCGCGCTGGCGCAGTTGCCACCCTTGCTGTGGAACGAGGAAGCCGACGCGAGGCTCGCGCCTCCGACCGTGAGCGCCGTTCCCATGGCCAGTGCAATGACCGAGCGGCCCACTATTCCCATCGATTTACTATGCATAGTGCTCCCTTCATTTCGTACATTCGAGATTTCTCGAACCTGGCCAGTCTTGCTAAGAAGATTGTGAGCGCCTTGTGAGATGTCTGTGAGAGCGCTTATGAAAGGCGATAATTGGTACAAGTCCTGATATCGCTGCGTTTTGCGACGAATTATGTGATCGCGTTGCCGCGCCATTGTCCTGGTACCGAAGGTTTTCACAGGGTTCGCACGACCCTCGCAAATGCGAGCTCATTCGCCTCGTTAGGGCACGTGCTTCGATCGTTCAGTCGCAAACGACCAGCAGTTCAACCTCGCTTACTCAACGAGTACTCCCCATTCGCTAGGCGTAGGACCTGTTGCTTTTCTGTGCTTTTCCCATATCGTATGCATTGAAACGTCGAGTCAAAAGAGGTCACAATGCCCGCTGTTACGCCTGAGACGTGGAGCGATCTCGTACATTTCTCCGCTGTTGATATCGCAGAGAGTGTCGAACGTCCCGTAAAGACAGTAACGACCGCCCCCCATGGAATTGAGGGAGAAGGCTTTCCCGTTCGGCGCGCCTTCGCCGGACTCACCATGAAGGATCTCGATCCCTTTGTGCATATGGATCAAATGGGTGAAGTGGACTACGCGCCAGGAGAGCCAAAGGGCACGCCGTGGCACCCTCACCGTGGCTTTGAAACCGTGACCTACATGATTGACGGCACGTTCCAGCACCAGGATTCCCACGGTGGAGGGGGACTGATCGAG
>DASXEU010000126.1:0-9027 GCA_036489935.1 Acidimicrobiales bacterium | reverse complement strand
CATTCCCAGGTACGCTGGCGCGGTGGAGTCCCTCGCCAAGCGTCGCCTTGTACTCGTCACGGGCCGATGCCACCCCGCGTTGGCTCAGGATGTTGCCGACAAGCTCGGTGTCGAGCTCACCGAGGCGAACTTGCGCGAGTTTGCCGACGGCGAGATCCACTGTCGCATCGACGAGTCGATTCGCGGAGCCCACGTCTTCATCATGCAGACGCACTCGTCGCCGGTCAACGATTCGGTGATGGAGCAGCTCATCATGATCGACGCCGCGAAGCGTGCCTCGGCCAAGAGCATCACCGCCGTCGTGCCGAACTACGGATACGCCCGCCAAGACCGCAAGACCGCTGGTCGAGAGCCGATTACCGCCAAGCTCATTGCCGACATGCTCCAAACTGCGGGGGCGTCCCGCGTGCTCTCCGTCGACTTCCACTCCGGTCAGATCCAGGGATTCTTTGACATCCCCGTAGATCACCTGGTCGCAGCCCCCGTGCTTGAGGGATATCTGAAAGCGAACGCCAATCCGCACGAGCTCGTGGTCGTCGCGCCCGATGCCGGGCGAGTGAAGGTCGCTGAACGCTACGCCCAGCACTTGGGATGTGACCTCGCGCTCGTGCACAAAACGCGTCCGCGAGGAGCGATGAACGTCGCAGAAGCGCGCCACATCGTCGGTGACGTGAATGGGCGCCACTGCGTGCTCATCGACGACATGATCGACACCGCCGGCACAATTGTCGCAGCGTGCGATCTTCTGAAGTCGCACGGCGCTGACGACATCTGGGTGATGGCGACGCACGCGGTGTTTTCTCCGCCCGCCGTTGATCGACTGTTCAACGCTCCACTGAGTCGCGTCATCGTGACTGACACGTTGCCGCTCGGTCCGGAGAAGCGCTTCGAGAAGCTCGAAGTGCTCTCCATCGCGCCGATACTCGCCAACGCGATCTCTGCGATCTTCGACGACACGTCAGTCTCGGACATCTTCGGCGGCGAAAACCTTCTCTAGACTGAGCGAATCGCCCCTTTTGTGGTCGGCGTGCCTTCGGCGCAAGTGATCAACATGCGTTGAGGCGAGAGGAGAGCCGTGAACTTCTTCGGACATACAGGTCAGTCGTTGGGCGGGCCGAACGGGCAATTTCGCGTTCAGTTTGGCTCTGGACCTTTCGGTGGGAACGGTCCGCTCGCGGCGTTCGTCCTCCTCGTGCTGTTTGTCATCGTCATCGCTGCGCTCGCATTGCTGATAACGCTCTTCATACGCCGAAGCCGATTCGCTCATCGGTTCGCTGGTGCGCCGGGAGCCGGATTCGCGACGTATCGAACTCCGTCCCCTACGTCCGATGCCTTGCGCATCCTCGATGAGCGCTTCGCGCGCGGGGAAATCGACGCCGATGACTACAAGCAGCGTCGTGACCTGCTGAACGGTCAGTCCTAGCGTCCGGTTACTCGCCCGGCGTGACCAATCCGGACTCGTAGGCAAAGACGACGGCCTGGGCGCGGTCGCGTAGGCCCAATTTGAACAGCACTCGCCCGACGTGCGTTTTCGTCGTCTGCTCGGCGATGAACAGCGTCTCACTGATCTCGGCGTTTGAGAGCCCTTGGGCTACGAGGCGGAGTATCTCATTTTCGCGCGGCGTCAGCTCTTCCACCGATGCCGAGTGCGGAGCGCTCGGGCGCTGACGCGAGAAATCAGCAATGAGACGCCGGGTTACGGAAGGGGCGAGCAGTGCGTCGCCGGCTGCAACCACGCGAACGGCGTGCACGAGCTCTGCCGCCGGCGCGTCCTTCAGCAAAAATCCGCTCGCTCCGGAGCGGAGCGCTTCGTAAACGTACTCATCGAGATCGAACGTCGTGAGTATCAGGACGCGCACGGGCGTTTCGCCGATCTGCCCGGAAAGTATCCGACGAGTGGCTTCGAGTCCGTCCATGACGGGCATTCGCACATCCATCAAGATGACATCTGGATGCTGCTCCTCGTAGAGCGTCATCGCTTCGGCGCCGTTCGCCGCTTGTCCCACCACGCTCATATCGTCCTGCGCGTTAAGAATCGCGCCGAAGCCCTCTCGGACCATGGCCTGATCGTCGACGATGAGACATTTCGTGATCACGACACGGGGGACGGGATCGTCGTGCGCAGTGGTAGTACTGCTGCAACCACAAAGCCACCCTCGGAATCCTCTCCTATCACAAGATCGCCGCCGAGCATCGCGACACGCTCGCTCATGCCGACCAGTCCGTGTCCGGCACGTTTGCGGCCGATCGCTGGTGTGCGATGAAGTCCCGGGCCGTTTCGCACGCGTAGGCGCAGTGCTTTGGCGTCGCCTTCGAGGACGACGGAGATCTCGGAGCCAAAGGCATGGCGGTTCGCATTCGAGAGCGCTTCTTGCACAATGCGATACGCGCAGAGCTCCACACCAGGCGACGTCACGGTGTCGAGCTCTGACATGGTGAGACTGATTGCGACGCCTGCACGCTGACTCGCGGCAACGAGGTCTGGCACGTCGTTGAGGCGAGGCTGAGGAGCCCGCTCCGCGGGCCCTTCATTGCGCAGCGCCCCGAGCAGTCGGCGCATGTCCGAGAGAGCCTCACGCGCGTGCGAGCTCAGTGACGAAAATTCATCCAGCGCCGAGTCCGAAAGTTCGTTGAGACGGTACGGCGCCGTTTCTGCCTGTACGGCGATCAGAGACATGTGATGCGCCACGACGTCGTGCATCTCACGTGCGATTCGCGTGCGCTCTTCGAGGACCGCCCGACGTGCTCCTTCGAGCTCATTGCGCTCGGATTGAGCGGCAAGTTCGCGTCGAGCTCGATTCGAAGCGCCGGTCGCATCAAGCGCAATCGCAACAACAAAGAGCGCGCCTTCGGCAATGAGCGGCTTGAGCAGACCCGGGCCGAGCCAGATCCACGCGGGTACGGCCATCAGCGCCCACATCCACCAGAGTGCCGCGCGGCTGTGGCGGAGCCCCGCGACAGACCACACGACCACGAGGAGCAGCAACTGCTCAGGTGGAAGCCGGAGGCTTGGAGGGAGCGTGCTGAGCGGGCCGAGCGTGAGGATGGGAACGATCATCGCCGCGACGTAGCCAACTCGCCACGCCAAGAGCGGATAGCGCCACGTCAAGAACAGCGGACCAAGGCCAACGAGTCCGAGCACTGACCATTTGAACAGCGAAAGTGAGGCATAGGAGCTAAAGGACGCAACCTTCAGCGAAACACCAGTCGGGGCAAGACTCTCTTGAAAAACGAGGTGTCCCGCGTGCGGCGAGAGGTACGAGGTGAATACCCGATCAGTGCCACCGGAGCCCAACGGGACGCGCAACGACACCACGATGCCGGTGATCGCGGCGAGCACGAGTCCGACACCAACGACGGTGGCGAACGTGCTGGCTTGGCGGAGTCGGGGCGAGCGCCATCCAATTGCGGGGTCGGCGCCAACGATGACTTCACTGACGCCGGCACCAAGTGCACGCGTTCGTGTGAAGCGACGCGAAGGCGCCGCTGCGTAGAGAGCTTGGCTCATGCACTTACGGTACGCGACCTTCAGGACTCTCGTCATCGCGCCACCGGTGTCATACCTAGGTATGACACGCCGCAGTGACTGACTCGCTCGTCGTACCGCGATATCACGACGTAAATGGCCCTTTTGATTGATGACGCGGCGTCGCGCAATTTCGTAGGTTTTCGGAGGGCCGGGATGCACTCGGAGTACGAAGGGTGGAAGGAACGCTGTGCTCGACTCTGTAACTTGCGAAGCGGCCACGAGGAGCGAGTCATGATCACTCGACGGTCGTGGCGACCACGATCGAAGGTGAAGGTGGTCGTCTCCGCGACGGTCTTGGTCGCCCTCGCCGTGGGGGCGACCCTCGGCGCACTCGCACTTGGTTCTTCTTCGGTTCCAAAGTACCTTGAGGCACCCGCGACCGACGGAACCGTGGCGCAGACAACGACGCTCATAGGGACGATTGAACCGGTGACGCAGGCTGATCTCAACTTCGCGGCCGCAGGAACGGTCGCATCGGTGCCCGTGAAAGTGGGCGAGATGGTGAAGGCGGGTGAAGTGCTCGCGACGCTCGCGACTGCCGACCTAAGTTCGCAGGTCGACCAGAGCCAAGCCACACTCGACAATGCCGAGTCTTCACTGGCAACGGCCGAGTCGCCCGCGAGTTCGGTGACTGCGAGCGCTCAACAGGCGGTGAGCTCAGACCGTACGAGCCTCGCCAACGACGGGGCGACCATGAGCGACGACGCGACGACTGACGAGCTCGGTCTTACGAGCGCCCAAGGAGCAGTGTCGTCGGCTCAAGACGTAGCGGCCAGCGCGGCGGCGCAGTTCAGCAATGACCAGTCGACGCTCGAAGCAGCACAGGCGAAAGAGGAGATCGACTGTGCCGGTGATGGTATAACGACCGCCGCGTGTTCGAGCGACGAGACGACCGCTTCGAGCGATCAGAAACAACTCAATCAAGACCAGACGAGCACTTCCGAGGACGAGACGGCGGTGCAGTCGGTCGAAACGTCACTCACCGAGACCCAGCTCAAGAACGCGCAGACGAGCCGCGAAGACGAACAGAAAGTGGTGGCTGACAAGACGCAACTCAAGAAGGACCTCACCGCGCTAAGCGACGCCGAGGACGGCCTCTACGCCGACCAGGTGGGCGCCGACCAGATGGCAGTAGATTCGGCAAAAAACGGGCTCGCAGCCGCCGAGCAGAACCTCGCGGACGCGAGCCTGGTCTCGCCCATCAGAGGTCTCGTGACGGCCGTGAACGTGGAAGCGGGCGATAGTGCGCAGGCAGCGTCCTCAACGGATGGTTCGACATCAAATTCGAGCGGAGCGACCTCTCCGGCGATCGAGGTCGAGAGCCCGTCAACGTTCGATGTCGATGCAACGGCGAGCACCAGTCAGGTTTCAGAGTTGAAGGTCGGCGACCAGGTGCTCATTGTGCCCACGGGTGCGACGGCGCCTTCGATTGGGACCGTTGTGTCGATCAGCACTATTCCCACGATCAGCTCGGGAGTAGCAACCTTTCCCATCGTCATCGGCGTCACCGGCAAGCCCACCGACATGTACGTCGGAGCGACGGCCAACCTCACGGTCACTGTTTTGGACGTGAAAAACGTCCTGACCGTGCCGACGAGCGCGGTGCAAACTTTTGGTAGGTCGAGTTTCGTCAACGTTCTCGAGAAGGGCAAAGAGGTCAAACGTCCGGTCGTCACTGGCGCCGTCGGTGGGGCGTTGACCCAGATCAAATCGGGGCTCACGGCCGGGGAGAAGGTGGTCGTCGGCAACCTCGGAGAGTCGTTGCCTGGGTCAAACTCCTCAAACAAAGGCCAAGGTCAGCATCTCCAATTCGGCGGCATCGTTTCGAAGACCGTCGCACCTTGATAACAACGCGACCCATCGTGGAACTCACCGACGTTCACAAGCGATACCACCTCGGCGCCATGACGGTTGAGGCGCTGCGCGGGGTCAATCTGCGGATCGACGCGGGTGAGTACGTCTCCATCATTGGTCCCTCTGGATCCGGCAAATCGACGCTTATGAACATATTGGGCTGTCTCGACTCTGCGACATCGGGGGTCTACGAGATCGACGGCGTGGACGTGAGCGAAATGGATGAAACGGGACTCGCCCACGTGAGGAACCGGCGCGTCGGTTTCGTCTTCCAGCAGTTCAATCTTCTCGCCAGCCTTTCGGCGTGGCGCAACGTGGAGATGCCGCTCATCTACTCGGGCGTCTCGCGCACCGAACGTAGGGAGCGAGCGCTTCGTTCGCTGCAGCGAGTCAACTTAGGCGACCGGGTGGATCACCGCCCGAACGAGCTTTCCGGGGGCCAGCAGCAACGCGTTGCCGTGGCTCGCGCGCTCATCAACGAACCTGCACTGGTGCTCGCGGACGAACCGACCGGCAATCTCGATTCGGCATCCGCGACTGACGTGCTCAGCTTGCTTGGCGAGCTGAACGCTTCAGGGTGCACGGTCGTCCTAATTACCCATGACGTTGAGACCGCCCACCGCGCGCAGCGAATCGTGCGCATCAAGGACGGCGAAATCCAATCTGATGAAAGCACCCCCTCGTGACTTTCATCGAAACGATTCGCTCGGCCTTTGAGGCGATTTGGAATCGCAGACTTCGCTCAACGCTCACGGTACTCGGCATCCTGATCGGCATAGCGGCGGTGATCATGACGGTGGGTCTGGGCGAGGGCGCGAGCGCCACGGTCAACTCAGCCATCTCCTCGCTCGGCACCAACGTGCTCATCGTGACGGCGGGCAGCGCGACGTCAGCCGGAGTTCGCGGCGGCTCCGGGTCAGCGAGCACACTCACGTATGCGGATGCGCAAGACCTCGCGTCGCACGTGGTCTCCCCGAACATTGAGGCCGTAGCGCCAATTGTGGTGACGGAAGACGAAGTCAAAGCCGGCACAAAGAATTGGACAACTCAGGTCGACGGCACTTCGGCGTCCTGGTTGAAGGTTCGTGATCGATCAGTTTCCGAAGGTCGCTTCTTCACGCCCGCCCAAGTCAAGGACGGAGCCGCGGTAGCGGTCATCGGTTCGACGACTGCGTCGCAGCTCGGTATCGGCGGCGCGCCGCTTGGTCAGGTGATCAACGTCGCGGGCGTCCCGCTCACCGTGGTTGGCGTCCTCAACACGGCGGGGGACTCGAACGGTTTCAACGAAGACGACATCATTCTGGTACCGATCACCGTTGCTCAGAGCTCCATCAGTGGCTCGCAGTCGGTGTCGCTGATCTACTTGGAGACCGCGTCGTCGGCGACGCTCGGCGCGGCGTATTACGAGGCGGATAATGAGCTCTTGGCGCTGCACCAGATTACGAATCCTAAGGACGCTGATTTCACGATCACGGCTCCCTCAACGCTTGAGGCCACGGCAAGTTCGGTGAATGATGCCCTGACGTTTCTGCTCGCGGGCATCGCCGCCATCTCGTTGCTTGTCGGCGGCATCGGAGTGATGAACATCATGTTGGTCTCGGTGACCGAGCGTGTGCGCGAGATAGGACTGCGAAAGGCGCTCGGCGCGACGCCCGCGGCGATTCGGCGTCAATTCCTGGTTGAGGCCACGACGCTCGGCTTAACCGGAGGTTTTCTCGGCGCCGGCATCGGTGTCCTCGGCGCCATTGTCCTTCCCCATCTTGCAACAACGCACATCGACATCGTGTGGTGGGCGGTCGCGGGCTCGATTGGCGTTGCCATGGTGATTGGTCTCGGCTTCGGGGTCTACCCCGCTGCGCGCGCTGCGAAGCTGGCGCCGATCGACGCACTGAGAAGCGAATAGGAGTCTGGTGAATCTCTTGCCACTCGACAGAACAGGAGTTGTCCCATGACTACTCGTCATCATGAACGAGTTCGGAGGACCAACGTGGTCATCACGAGACTGATCGGGCGAGCGATGCTTTCGGGCGCGCTCGTGAGCGCGGCAACCTTCGTGCTGCTCGGTACCTCAGCGCAGGTGTCCTCGGCGGCGTCGCCGAATGACTACCTCTGCGAAATTGGTAGTGCTTCACAGACGGCGACCGTGTCGAGCGCGTTTGCGAACCCGCTCGAGGTGGAAGTCAGCACCACGCTGTGCAGCGCACCGACGCCCGACACGTCAGTTGCCAGCGTCACCTTCGCACTCGTCGGCGCGCCTAGCGCTTCGGCTTCTTTTGATACGGGCGCGATAACCACTACTTCGGGATTCGTCTCGGTGTCGGCAACTGCCAACAACGAAACGGGGAGTTACAGCGTGATTGCTACCTCACCAGCTACAACGAGCTCCGCAAGTCCGAGCGCAACGTTTTCTCTCACCAATAGCGACCTCCTGTCCGACTCGATGACCGCAGACGTCGCGTCCTACCAGTCGACCGATGTCGGCACCGCGTTTGCGCTCGCGCTCGCCGTGACCGTTGACGATGCCAAGGACAGCCCGGTCCCCTCCGTACCGGTGATCTTTGTAGCCCCGACGTCTGGAGCGAGTGGCACCTTCGCCGGAGGGTCGACCATGGCCTTCGTGGAGACCGACGCCGAGGGTGTGGCAGAAGCGCCGACGTTCTACGCCAACGACACGACAGGCGGCTACGCCGTCGAGGCAGAATCGAGCGGGTACGCCTCGCCGGTTGGCTTCGCCATGACCAATGAGGGCCCTTCTTCGATGACCGTTTCTTCGGTCACCCCGACGGTGTTGAGCCAAGGCAGTCATCAGAGGATAACGATCTCGGGCAGCGACTTCCAGAGCGGGGCCGACGTCACGTTCTCGAGTCCAGGTATAACGGTGACGACGACCACGGTCGTCTCTGCGCAGGAGTTGAGCGCTGAGATCACGGTCTCGACGTCCGCGCGCGTCGGCGCCAGCAATGTTACGGTGTCCAATCCTGCGGGCTCGAGCGCCACGGGGAACGGCGTGTTCACCGTCGCCCCACGGGTCTACGTGGCCCCCGAACCACTTGAACTCGGGTTCGTCCAGGGTGCTTCCCGGCTGAACGGCGCAGAGGAGCGAACGATTCGCCAATTCGCCCGAGCGCTCCCGTCGTCAACGCCGATCGAGTGCGTCGGCTACGGCGATACAGCGATTTTGGCGCGCGCACGGTCGCTACGCGTCGCGCGCTACCTGCAATCGGTCGACCCTCATGCGCGGGTCCTACGTCGCGCGATCGTTACCGGGACGGCGAATAAGGTGACCATGGAAGCACGCTGAGGGGGTTCCGAGCGGCCTCGAGCAGCGGCCTGAAGTGCCAAGTGGAGCCGTAAGACCCGCTCAGACTAGACTATTTACCCTGTGCGTCGCCCTTGGGCCGCCAGTCATTTCGTAGAGGAGTTCTCATGTCACAAGTCACGTTGCACGCGTCAACCAGTCGCGAACGGGGCTCGGCTAACTCTCGTCGCCTGCGCCACGAAGGTGTCATCCCCGGCGTGATCTACGGTCACGGTGTCGAGCCGTTACCGGTCGCCGTCAACGCCAAGGCCTTCCGCACCGCCGTTTCTGGCGAGCAGGGCCTGAACGCGCTCATCACCCTCGACGCCGACGGGACCACGTACAC
>DASXEU010000076.1:0-49609 GCA_036489935.1 Acidimicrobiales bacterium | reverse complement strand
GGGATGAAGCACAGTCCCGTCACGAGCGGGCTGAAGTGCAGGACGCGCTGAAGGTAGATCGAGGCGAAGTAAACGTACGCGACCACGACTGTTCCCATGACGAGCATCGCGCCGTCAGCGGCGCGCCGAGTTCGACTGGCGAGAATGGCGAAGGGGAGCATGGGGGAGGGCACGCGCCGTTCGACGATGAGAAAGGCCGCGCCGAGCACCACAAACGCGACACCAGCAACCACAGTGCTGACGGACGTAAATCCTCGATCCTCGCCGTTGCTCAGACCGAAGATAAGTGACGCCAGCGACAACGTGACGAGCGTCGCGCCGACGTAGTCCAGTCGAACGCCCGTCTTCGGTGTACTCGGCCCAAGCGTGCGCGGAATGAACAACAAGAGTATTGCCACGATCGGCACATTGATAAGGAAGATCGCGCGCCAGTTGACGTATTCGACGAGGATGCCGCCCAGGACGACGCCCAGTGAAGCCCCTCCGGCCGCGGCCGCCTGCCACAAACCGAGCGCGCGGTTGCGCGCTGGTCCCTCGGGATTGTTGGTGGTGAGCAGGGCCAGTGCAGTGGGGGAGATCATGGCCCCGCCAATGCCTTGGACGATGCGCGACACCACGAGCATCATCGAATTCTGCGCGAGTCCGCACGTGAGTGACGACACCACGAAGACAATGAGGCCGATCACCAATAGTCGACGTCGACCGAGCAAGTCTCCCGCGCGGCCTGCGAGCAACAGCAGCGAGCCGAACGTCAACGCGTAGCCGGTCACTATCCACTGCAGGTTGGCGGACGAGAAGTGCAGCTCGCGCTGAATGGTGGGAAGGGCAACATTGACGATGCTGAAATCGAGTGTCAAGACCAATTGTGCGGTGCAGAGCAGCGCCAGTAACCCGTTGCGCGACGAAGGTCGGCTCGAGTTTTGAGCCTCCGCTGGTTGCTCAGTCACCGTTGCCTCCCTCGTCCGCGGATTTGCGCCGACTCTTCCTAAAGAGCATTTCCTACCCGTGATCCGTCGAAAAATCAAACCGGTGGAATGGATTGCGGCAGACCCGCGAGGCGTCTGGGTGCTCGCCGCCAAACCGTTAGCGTTGAAGGCGATGATTACTCTCGAACTCAACGACGAACTGGTCGCTGTCGTCGGCGCTGACGCGGTAAGTTTCTCCCCGAATCACAACCCCGACGACTTGCACGACGAGTCGCTCCATCTTCGCCACGCCGAGCCCTTCGCCGTCGTTCGGCCCTCGTCGACCGAGCAGGTGGCCGCGATTGCGCGTCTGGCGTCTCGCTACGGACTCCCGATCACCGCGCGCGGGTCGGGCACGGGGTTGTCGGGCGGCGCGACCCCCGTACCGGGCGGCATCGTTCTCAGCTTCGAGAGGATGAACCAAGTCCTTCGTCTCGACACCAATGATCACGTGGTGGTAGTGCAACCCGGCATCACGCTGCGTGAACTCGCCGACATCCTCGCGCCCACGGGTCTGCAGTACCCGGTGTACCCGGGGGAGCTCTCGGGCTCGATCGGCGGCAACGTCAACACGAACGCGGGCGGCATGCGCGCGGTGCGTCACGGTGTGACGCGCCAGCACGTGCTCGGACTCGAACTGGTGCTCATTGATGGCACGGTCGCGCGTACCGGAGGACCGGTCGTCAAGTCGTCCTCGGGCTACGACCTCACTCAGCTCGTCATCGGCTCGGAGGGCACGCTCGCCTTGGTGACCGAGATCACGCTCAAGCTCTCGCCGAAGCTCGGACATGCGGCGACCGTGCTCGTGCCCTTCGAGTCACTGGACGCCATCGCTCGTGTCGTGCCACGGGTCATTGCCTCCGGCGTACAGCCATCGTTGCTCGAGTACCTCGACGTGCGCACGATGTCGGCCGTAACGACGGCGGGCTCGCTCGAGCTGGGCGTCGATCAGTCGGTGGCGGCGAAGGCCGCAGCATATTTAATTGTCATCCTCGAGACCCGCACCGCCGAGCAGCTCGACGCCGACATCATCGGCCTCGGCGAGATGTTGGTCGAGGCGGAAGCGCTCGACGTGTACGTACTTCCCGAAGGCGCGGCGACCAGGTTGATCGAAGCGCGTGAGCGAATGTTTTGGGTAACGAAGGACGCAGGTGCTCGCGAGATCGTGGACATTGTCGTGCCCCGCTCCACAGTGCCCGCCTTCCTCGAAGAAGTCGCGAGGATTGGCGAGCGTCACGAGACGACGATCACTGGCTGCGGACACGTCGGCGACGGCAACGTGCACCTTTCCATCTACCTCGGTGACGATGTTGAACGGGCGGCGCTGATGCGCGAGCTCTTCGTCTATGGCGTCGGTCTCGGTGGTCAGATATCCGGTGAACACGGGATCGGTCTCGACAAGCGTGATGACTACTTGGCGCTCACAGATCCGACGGTGCTCGACCTCGAGCGACGGATCAAGTTGGCGCTCGATCCCGAAGGACTCCTGAATCCGTATCGACTTTTTGATTCGCGCGAGCTGCCGAACTAAGGAAGTTTTTCTCGCGTTAACACGAGCGCGAGAGTGGTTCAGCTCACAGCACGACGCTCTGCATCAGCACTGCGAACGTTCCCGCGACAACCAATGACGCTCGCGACCTGGTGGCGACCCAGTACCAATGAGGATCAGTTGAGCACTCTCGCGCTGCATGACGTCAGATTCGAAGGGGTTGTCATGACGACGCGAATCGGGCACTCCTCGAACGGCCTGTGAACGGTCGAAATTAGCATTGAGGCGACAGCGCGACTTCGCGCAGCGAAGAGGATCTGACAGTGGACACCATATTTGAACGTGAGATTCTCTCGCAGAGCGTGCTCTTGGAGGAACGGACAGTGGAAGGACAACGCGCAGCGGAACGCGCTGCAGCGTTGTGGAATCCATCCGTGACCCACCTTGTTATCGCAGCCCGAGGTTCTTCGGACTGCGCTGCCACGTACCTGCAATACCTCGCGGGTCAAGAGCTCGGACTACTCACTGCTCTCGCCACCCCCTCGCTCTACGCCGAGTCGCGTCACGTGAACCTGGCGGGCGCCATTGTCGTTGGCATCTCCCAGTCGGGTCGGTCCCCCGACATCGTTTCAGTGCTGGAAGCGGGGCGGGCCCAGGGCCGCTCGACCATTGCGATCACGAACGACGTTGACTCGCCGCTCGCGCATCAAGCGGACGTTGTCATCCCGCTGCTCGTCGGCAAAGAGGTTTCTCTCGCTGCGACGAAGACCATGCTCGCGTCGCTGCAGGCCGTTGCCCAATTCGTCCAGGCGCTCGCTGGCGAACGCGACGTCCTTCCAGGCGCGGGCGAACTCCCGGGCATGATCGCTCTCACGAGCGCGTGGGCGCTCGAGCACATCCAGAGCGTCGTCACCCGGCTCTCGCTTGACGGACTCACCGTGGTTGGGCGCGGACTTGGGTTGGCGGCCGCCGAGGAGTGTGCGCTCAAGATTCGCGAAGTGGCGGGTCTTCGCGCCGAGACGTACGCGGCACCAGATCTCCTTCACGGTCCGATTGGCGCTGATGGCAACGGTTCAACACTGTGGCTGATCCTGAGCGACGAGATCGACGACGAGACGGCAGCCGACCTCGTCGCTCGTGCGAAGTCCTCAGGCTTGACGACGCTCGTCTCTCGCCCCGCCGACCGCGCGCGCACCGAAGCGGACGTCGAGCTCACCTTGCCGGTCGCCTCGCCGAACTGGATCACACCGTTTCTCAATGTGGTCGTCGGCCAGGTGATGGCGTTGCGCCTCGGTGAGCTGAATCAGCGTCCAATCGACCAGCCGCCCGGGCTGAAGAAGATCACGCTGACGCGCTAATTAGAGATCAATGATCTCGTCGGGTGTCACGCGCCGCGCGAGTTCGAGCTCGTCGTTGAGTATGAAGAAGTTCGCGAACGAGCCTGGAACAAGCGACACGGAGCTGGCGACGCCGAGCAACCGCGCGGGGCGTGACACCGCCGCCGCGAGCGCACAGTTCTGCCCGATGCCGAGGCGCACGAGACGCGTCACGCTGTCAGCTAGCTTGCCGATGCTGCCCGCAATCGTTCCATCGTCGCGCCGTGCGACGCCATCTTGAATGTGGACGGTGACGTCGCCCAACTGAACAGTCGATGCGTCGCACGCGGCCGCGGCGATCGCGTCGCTGACGACGAGGCAACGATCCGCGGCAGCGGCGAACGACACCGCGATCATCTCGTCGGCGACGTGCACCCCGTCACCAATGAACTGGATCGCGATGTCCTTGCGAGCGAGCGCGGCACCCGCGAGGCCGGGGGAGCGAGCGCTGAGCGGCTCCATCGCGTTGAAGATATGGGTCACCGCTCGGGCACCCGCATCGAATCCCATGGCGGCCTCGCTGGCGTTGGCGGCGCTGTGGCCGAGCGAGACCGTGATCCCGCGTTCGCGACAGCGCTCGATGAGGGCGAGCGCTCGTGGCAGTTCCGGCGCGATTGTCATCATGGCGACGTCATCGAGATCCAGCAGCTGATCAAGGAGCGCGAGATCGGGCGCGCGCAAATGCCGGACGGGATGCGTGCCGGAGCGCTGGTGCGAGAGGAACGGCCCCTCCAGGTGGACGCTGAGAATTCGAGCGCCCGGCGCCCCGCTCTCGCGTGCTTCCTTCAAGCGTTGCGCGGCGCGACGAGTGTCCTCGAAATCGCTCGTAATGAGCGTTGGCTGATACGCAACGACGCCGTCGCGAAGGAGCGCCTCACCCATCGACAGGATGTCCTCGACGCTCGCGTTGAGCAAGTCCACACCTGCGTAGCCGTTCACTTGGGCGTCGACGAAACCGGCGATCGCGGTGCCCGTGCCGGGGTGCGAGAGTCCGACGGCGACGATCGATCCGTCGCTGACGGCGACGTCACCCGTGACGAGTGACCCATCGACGAACGCGCGTGCCACCCCGAGTCGTGTCCACCCCGAGGGTCCCGATCTGGTCGACGACGTCGCGTTCGGCGTGACGCGATAGGAGTCGAGTGCTGGTCGCAGGCGTCCTTCGTAGAGCGCGAGACGCTCACGTGCCGTGCTCGCGTCAACGTGACCGACGATCATCGTGGCGGCGACCTTCGTCTTCCATCCGCTCTCTTCGAGCGCTCGGCGAGCGTCGTCCATCGACACGTCGGTGATTCGCTCGACGATCCGCGCCGAACGGTCGCGCAACTTCTCATTCGTCGGCCGCAAGTCCACCATTAAGTTGCCGTACGTCTTGCCGAGTCTCACCATGGATGCAGTCGAGATGACGTTGAGCACGATCTTTTGCACGGTGCCCGAGTTCATGCGCGTCGAACCGGCAATGAGCTCTGGTCCGACCACGACTTCGATCGGCCGATCGACGTTGTGGGCGAGGGGTGTACCGAGGTTGCACGCAATGCCAACGGTGAGCGCGCCAGCGGCGATAGCGGCCTCGACGGCTCCCAACACGTACGGCGTGCGCCCACTCGCCGAGATACCGACGACGCAGTCGCGCTCGTCAATCTCGAGGCCTCGTATGGCCTCTTGGCCTCCATGGAAGTCGTCTTCCGCGTTCTCAATGGGTGTCTCGAAGGCGCTCGTGCCGCCGGCGAGGACGCCGACGACCTGGCCCTCGTCGACGTTGAACGTCGGTCCGGCTTCCGCGGCGTCCAACATGCCGAGGCGCCCTGCGGTGCCCGCACCGACGTAGATGAGTCGGCCGCCCCGCTCAAGGCGCTCGACGATGTCGGCGACGGCGTCAACGATCTGCTGTTGTGCTGTGACGAGTGCGTGGGGCAATTGACGGACGTCCGCGCACATCACGTCGACGAGCTCCTCAACGGAGAGCTGGTCGAGATCCTCCAGCTCGTGGCGTACCTGCTCGGTGCCGAGCTGCTCCAGGAATTCGGTGTCGTTCATATCCATCAGGCAACCGCCTCAGCGAGGGTGCGATGGAGAGAGACGCGAACCGCCTCCTGACGTTCGAGCTGGCGGGTGGGATGGACAGCATTCATCATGAGTACGACTCCAAGGTTGGCTGAGGGGGAAATGAGCAGTGACGTGCCGGTGAAGCCGGTGTGCCAGAACGTGCCGACCGGCCAATCGCCCCACGTGACGGGTTGAAGTCGCCACCCGAGTCCTCTGACGTCGGGCAACGAACCCGCCTGCACACGGGTCATCTGGGCGATCGATGATGGCGTCAACACGGGGTGGCGCCTCGGGTTGAGCAACGCCTGGACGAATCGACCGAGGTCGTCACTCGAACCAAAGAGACCCGCGTGCCCGGCGACGCCTCGAAGCGACCAGGCGTTGCCGTCGTGCACTTCGCCCCAGACGAGCCCCTTCTGGAGCCGCTGGTCTCCGTTGCGCTCGGTCGCGGCGATTCTGGTCAGGTCGCGGCGGTTGGGGCGATAGCGCGTGTCGCGCATGCCTAGCGGCTCTGCCACGACCTCTCGAAACAGTTGGTCGAGCGGGCGCTTGGAGCAGTTGGCAATCGCCCAGCCGAGCAGCATGAAATTGAGGTCGCTATAGACGACCTGACCGGGCGCGGTCCCGTGGGTCGCTTCCTCGTAGACCGCGCGGCGCACTTCGGCGGGACGCTGGCCCAGGTGGAAGAACGGTCGGTGAGGGATAAGTCCCGAGGTATGGGTGAGGAGCTGGACGAGTGTTAGATCTTCGCGCGGAAACCCCGGTAGCCATTTCGCAACGTGGTCGTCGAAGCGCCAGCGGTTCTGCTGTTCGAGCCAGAGGGCGAGCGTCGTCGTCGACACCACTTTCGTCAGTGAGGCGAGATCGTAAATCGTGTTGCTCGACGTTTCGATGATTGGATCGACGAGATTGGAGAATCCACCCCACGCACGAAAGACGGGGCCTGTCTTCTCAACGATAGAGAGGTTGAAGCCAGCGGGAAACGAGTTCTCGGTCATCTCGAAGAGACGCCCCACGAGCTCGTTGCGGGTTTCGGGTGAAAGTCGCGACGAGCTCTGGGACAGCTCGACGCGTAACGATGGGGCGAGCTTCGTCATGAACGCAGGGACGCGGTAAGCGTGGCTCCCGCGTTCTTCGGAGATCGTTTCATGCTGATTTCGGGCGCCTGGTAGAGATCTTCAACGCGTGCTCCGCCGTCGGGCACGAAGCCCGCGGCTTCGTAGAACTTTCGCGCACGTTCGTTCATTTCGAAGACCCACAAGGTGACCGCTCGAGTCGAGGTCGGGTCCACTTCGTCGATGGCACGCTCAAGGAGTTGACGTCCTACACCTTTGCCGCTGGCGCCGGTCGCGACGTACATCGCGAAGATATGTCCGTTCGCAGCGTCCTCTGTGTCATCGCCGAAGCGCGTGAAGCCGAGAATGTCGCCGGGAGATTCCTCCGCGACGAGCGTGCGCGCCGCAGTGTTGGCGACGAGGTTGCGCATCCAACTCGCAATGTCGCCATGCTGCAGCGCGTCGATGACGGCGTCGTCCACGATTCCTCGGTACGCGCCGCGCCAGGCATCGATGAACACACTGGCCATTGCTTCCGCGTCGTTCGGTTGTGCCACACGAATGGTGAGTACGCCCTGATTAGTGACCAATTCGTCATGTCCTTGCTGGGGACGTTGAAGTCCGGTCTGGAATCGGTAGCGGTCTCCGCGATAGAGCGATCGCACGAATTCGGTCGGCTGACCACTCGTGTCGAGAGTACGGCGCGAGAGCATCAAGAGCGGCATGCCTGCCTGACACTTCAAGAGCGCGGCATCGCGACCTTCGGCGATAACGGCTTCGATCGTCTCTTCCGCTGATGCGAGCTCGACACCGTAGTTCGATGCGAGCAACTGATAGAGCGACCCGTTGTCGCTGAGGGCAGCTGTGATGCCGTCGAAGCGATCAGCGTTGAGGTAGAGAACTTCAATGGCGATGGGATCTCCGTCGGCGAGACGAAGTCGCTCGATGCGCAGGACTTCGGCTTTGGGCGACAGCCCGAGCTGTGCGCCGACGTCGAGACCGGCAGCGATGCGACGGACGTCGATGAGCTTGGAACTCGGCACGATGCCGCGCTCTCGCATTCCCTCGGTATGACTCATCAGCTCGAGGCGCTGTTCGATCTTCGGCCGGGCGACGAACGTGCCCTTACCCTGGCGGCGAAAGATTCGCTGTTCGAGCTCGAGCTGACCGAGCGCCTGGCGAACCGTCGCACGCGAGACGCTGAACGTTAAGCACAGTTCGCGCTCGGTCGGCATGGCGGTGCCGGCGGGGAGGCCTTCAATGGTGACGAGCAGCGAGTCGTGAACGCTCTGGTATTTCGGCGCGGTGACCGACGGATCGATCGTTGATGGTCTATTGCTCACGACGGCCCCCACAGCGCTCATCACACCTGATTTGGTGGATTTTTTGAAACTTAGCAAGTCGAATTGGTCCGGTCAACTGTTCTCGTCTTCTATCGTAAAACGCTGGATTGTTACCACTTTGTTTCCCTAATGAACATACCTCAATATGACAACTGCTGACTTGACTGGACCAAATGTCAACTGTAGTGTCGCACTCAAGCAAGAACTTTTTTAGGCATCTATCAAAAGGGGAATGATGAAAAGATTTATTGGGCTGCGAGGGGCCGCTTCGGCGCTCCTCGCCATTAGCAGCGTCGGGGTGTTCGCAACCACGATCAGTTCGTCGGGCGCGTCAGCGGCGGGTTCCACATTCGTCATCGGATCGGTGAACAGCGTGCAAAAGATTGACCCGGACGTTGTTACGAACTTTCTCGACTTCTCGGCGCTTGGTCTGATTTATCAGACGCTCGTCAAGGAAAACGCAAACCTGGCGATCGAGCCAGAACTCGCGACGAGCTGGGCGTTCTCGAATGGCAACAAGACGTTGACGCTGCAGTTGCGACAGAATGTCAAGTTCGATGACGGCACGACGATGACGTCGGCCGACGTTGTCGCATCGCTCCAGCGCGCAATTCTTCCCGCGACCGGCGACGCGTCCGCGGCGTTCATTGGATCGGTCACCAACATCGCAGCCTCCGGGCCCAACACCGTCGTCTTGACGATGAGCCACGCCGACGTGTCTGTGCTCGAGGGTCTCTCCACTGTCAACATGGCGATCATGCCGGCGACCGCGATCACTGCCGGCACCATTGCGACCAAGCCCGACGGCACCGGTCCGTTCGTGTACTCGAACTGGGTGGCGAACACCTCGTTCACGGTGACGGCGAACCCCACCTACTGGGGCGGCAAGCCGTCCCTCGCGACGGTAGAGATCGAAACGATCCCGACGGAGCAGTCAATCTCGTCTGCCTTGCAGGCGGGCACCATTCAGATGGGCCTGCTGTCCCAGCCGACCGTCGTGAGCACGGTGCCGAAGTCCTACCAGGTCCAAAAGGTCATGGACCTCTCGTACCGCGCGCTTCAGCTCCAGGACAAGAAAGGTATTCTTTCCAACGTGAACGCGCGTCGTGCGATTGCTTGCGCCACCAACCGCAAGCAGATCGTCCAAGATGCGGTCTTTGGACAGGGCAAGGTCGTCGGACCGGTCCCGCTTGGGCCATACGCGACGACTCCCGTGTCGGCAATCTGCCCGACGCAGAACTTGAAGCAGGCGAAGAGGTACCTGAAGATGGCGGGCAAGCCGAAGGGCTTCACGTTCACGGCGATCACGTCGACGGACCTCGACTCGACGAGTGCAGCACAGGCGATTGCAATGCAGTCTGAGCTCGCGAAGGTCGGGATAAAGATGAACATCCAGAACTTGGCCTCCGCTGCCTACATCCAGGACTGGCTGAAGGGTAAGTTTCAGGCCGCGTTTGCGGAGAACGGCGCTGACCCGGACCCCTACGTGATGTACAACCGCTACTTCGGAGCCGACGCCAACTACCCGATTCCTGCGGGGTACAGCTCGAGTTCGTTGAAGACCCTGCTCCTCGCGGGTGACGAGAACTCAACGGCATCGGGTCAGGTGAAGGATTGGAAGGCACTATCGAACAACTTGACGTCAAACGCCGTATGGATTTGGCTGTTTGACTCCTACGACTTTGCGGCCCTCGCCCCAAGCGTCAAGGGATTCACCCTTTCACCGGTCAACACCACGCAGCTTGCGGGCCTGGCCACCACCAGCGTGTCCTGAGCAGTAGGTAGAGAGTCCGCCGCACAATGTCCATCATCCTGGCCGTTGTGCGGCGGACCCTCAGCACGATCATCACGCTCCTTGGTGTGTCGATCATCATCTTCGTGGTGCTCCGGTTGCTGCCGGGCAACGCCGTCCAGGAATCGCTCGGCGTCAGTGAAGGTCTCCTCAGCAAAGCCCAGATCGCCTCGCTCGACCACTATTACGGAGTAGGCCAGCCGGCGTTCCAGCAGTACTGGTCGTGGCTCCATGCGCTCCTCACCGGCAACCTCGGCGTCTCTCTCGTTTCACGCGAGCCGGTGAGCACGTTGATTGGTGCCACACTCCCCGTGACTTTGGAGCTCGCCTTCTTTGCAATGGTGATCGGCGTCATCATCGGCGTCGGATTCGGCATGTGGAGCGGGCTTCATCCGGGACGTTGGCAGGACGACATCGGACAAGGAATCTCCGTCGTTGGTCTTGCAATCCCGACCTTCATTCTCGGTACGGTGCTCGTAGTTTTCCTCTCGTCGCACTTCCACTATTTCCCGTCGTCGCTACCGTTCGTCGGCATCCTTACAAATCCGTGGCTGAACTTCCAGCAGATCATCTTTCCCGCACTTGTCCTCAGCATCGGCATCGCCGCCGCCATTCTTCGCACCACGCGAGCCGCCGTGCTCGAAATCAGTGGCCTCAACTTCGCTCGTAGCGCGCTCGGCAAGGGCGTCTCGCGCCGAGCCTTTGTCTGGCGACACCTCTTTCTTAACGCGCTGACCGCGGTCACGACGATGTCGGGCATCCAGCTCGGCTATCTACTGGGTGGCACCGTCATCATCGAGCAGATCTTCATCCTTCCCGGCTTGGGACGACTGCTCATCACCTCCATCAACAACCGAGACTTTCCGGTCGTCCAGAGCGTGGTGCTCATCTTCGCGGCGGGCTTTGTCATCGTGAACATGTTGGTAGACGTCTTCTACACCCTCATCGACCCGAGAACGAGGGAGCGATGAGTCTCGACACGACGGGTATGCCGCTACCGACACCGTCCATTGACACGAGTGAGGTCGTGGCGCGACACAGGGGATGGCTGCGGGCTGTCTGGCGCAGCCGCAACGGTCGCATTGGCCTCATCATTGTTGGTCTCGTCATCATTGGCGGCATCTGTGGACTGGCGAGCTTTACGCCGTACGCGCCCGACGCGCAAAACCCGCAAACAGTGCTGAAGGGCATCTCTTTTGCTCACCTCATGGGCACCGACCAGTTCGGTAGAGACGTCTTTTCCGGCGCGCTGCAAGGCCTCGGTGTCTCTCTTGAGATCGCTGTCCTCGCGGTGCTGATTGCCGGCGTCATTGGCAGCCTCGGGGGCATCGTCGCGGGCTTCTTCGGCAAATGGACATCCGCCACGATCATGCGCGCGACGGACATGATGTTCGCAATCCCGACGGTGCTCTTCGCGCTCGCCATCGTCACCGCGCTCGGACCGAGCATTCTCGATAGCGCGATCGCGATTGGTGTTGGTTGGATCCCGATCTACGTCCGTGTCGTGCGAAGCCCGGTCCTCGCACTTCGCGAATCCGACTTCGTGCGCGCCGGTCGTGTGCTCGGCTATTCGAGAGCTCGACTGCTCTTTCGCCACATCCTGCCGAACGTCACCGGTGTGATCGCTGTGCAAACGAGTCTCGCGCTCGCGTGGGCCATTCTGGCCGAAGCGAGCCTCAGTTTCTTAGGTCTCGGGCCGCCCCCGCCGACTGCGTCCCTTGGCGAGATGGTGAGCAACGCGAGCAGCATCGCGAGCATCGCGTGGTGGTCACTCGCCGGGCCATCACTCGTCATCGTCGTCGCGGTGATTGGTTTCAACTTCCTCGGTGACGGACTTCGCGACGCCTCCGACCCTCGAACAAGGACACGTTGACATGAAGGTAATCGGCATGATTTCGGGAACCTCGTTCGACGCCATTGAAGCGGTTGCGATGGATCTCACGCTTGAGCACGGCGTCGTGAATGCGCAGCTACTCGGTCACGTGTCAGTGCCCTACGAAGCGTCGCTCCGCACTCGCATCGCGAACGTGCTGCCGCCGGGCGCCACGACCATCGAAGAAGTGTGCCGGCTGGACACCCTGATTGGCCAAAGCTTCGCCGAGGTCGCACGCGCACTCGGCGACGTGCACTTTGGCGGCGCGCCCGATGTTGTGTGCTCGCACGGTCAAACCGTCTTTCACTGGGTCGACGGGGGACACGCCCTCGGCACGCTGCAACTCGGCCAGGGCGCGTGGATCGCAGAACGCACGGGCGCGACGATCGTCTACGACGTGCGCAGTCGCGACATCGCGGCCGGTGGTCACGGCGCGCCGCTCGCGAGTCTGCTCGACGTCCTCCTGCTCGGGAAGAACCCTTCGCACGTTCGCGGCTCGCTCAACCTCGGCGGGATCTCCAACATCACGGTCGTCGGACCGACAAACGCGCCGATCGCCTTTGATATTGGTTCGGCGAACGCGCTGATGGACGCGGCCGTCACCTGGCACACCGGTGGCACCGAGACGTTCGACCGCGACGGCGAGCGCGCCGCGCGCGGAACAATTGACACCACGCTCCTCAACGAACTCCTCGACGATCCGTACTACGACATGCCGGCACCGAAGTCGACCGGCAAGGAGTACTTTCACGAGTCGTACCTGCGCGAAAAAGTGAGCGATCGCTTGATCTCGACCGATGACCTTCTCGCGACCCTGGCAGAGCTCACCGTGGAGACAGTGGCGCGCTCGGTTGAGGCGTACGGGGTTACCGAGCTCTTTGCCGCGGGCGGGGGAACGCGCAACCCAATTTTGATGGCGGGGCTCCGCCGTCGGCTGCCCGACGTGGCGGTCTCGCTGATCGACGACTTCGGGGTTCCCGAGGACGCGAAGGAGGCGTGCCTGTTTGCACTCATCGGATTCTTGAGCGTGCACGGTCTCCCAAGCACAGTGCCGTCGGCGACTGGCGCGAGCCACGAAAGCGTGCTCGGCGCCATTCTTCCTGGGCGACAGGCGGTGACGAGCCTCCCGTCGAGCGAGGCGCCGACAAAGGTCGTCTTTGGAGTCCAGGTCACTTCGTGAGTTCGCTGCTCTCTCTTCGCGATCTGCACATCGGCATCCGGCGACGGCACCGTGTCGAAGAGATCGTCCGGGGCGTCACTCTCGACGTCGATGCGGGAGAAAAAGTGGGAATCGTGGGCGAGAGCGGTTCGGGCAAGACCCTCACCATGCTGTCGGTCTTGCGGCTGCTCGCGAGTCCGCCGCTCAGTGTGCTGAGCGGGGAAGTGCTGCTCGACGGCGAGGATCTCGCCACCGTTGACGATCGCCGACTTCGCGAAGTACGTGGCGGCGACATCGCCATGGTTTACCAAGACCCGATGAGCTCGCTCAATCCGCTGCTGCGCGTCGGACGTCAAATCGAAGAGACCCTGCGTGCTCATGGCACCTCCACGGAGGCGGCTCGCGAGCGTACGCGCGAAGTGCTCGTGCAGGTCGGCTTGGACGATCCCGAGCGAGTGCGGATGTCCTACCCCCACCAGCTCTCGGGCGGGATGATTCAGCGCGTGATGATTGCGATGGCGCTCTCGACCTCGCCGCGCGTGCTCATCGCCGACGAACCAACAACCGCTCTCGACGTCACCATCCAGCGCCAGATCCTCGAGCTCGTGACGTCGCTGCAGGCTGAGACGGGCATGGCAATCCTTTGGGTGACGCACGACCTCGGCGTCGTCGCGAGCCTCGTCGATCGCGTGGTCGTCATGTACGCAGGTCGCATCGTCGAGATGGCGACGACCGAGCAGCTCTTTGTGCGCCCGACGCATCCCTACACGAAGGCACTGCTCGAGTCGCTCCCGGGACTCGGCACCGAGCACCGCTCGCCGCTGCATCAGATCGGCGGCACGCCGCCAGACCCGACACAGTTGACGGCGGGGTGCCCGTTTCGTTTCCGCTGTCCGTACGCGATCGCCAAATGCTCCGAGGAAGAACCGCCGTTGATTGATCGTGGCGAGGGAAGCCGGGCCGCGTGCTGGAGGGATCCCAGCGAATGGTAGATGTGGTCCTCGACGCGAAGAATCTTTCAAAGACGTACGGCCGTCGCGGGCGCGCGCCGGTCCACGCCCTCGTCGACGCCTCGCTCGTGCTCGAGCGGGGCAAGACCTTTGGCATCGTGGGTGAAAGCGGCTCGGGCAAGTCAACGCTCGCGCGCCTGTTAGTTGGCCTCGAAGCTCCGACGGCCGGATCGCTCGAGATTGACGGGCGGGCCATGCGAATGCGCGATCGCGGTGACAACCGAGCACTCGCACGAAAGATCCAGTTGGTCTTTCAGGACCCGTTCTCCTCGCTCGACCCTCGACTCACCGTCGAGCGAGCGCTCAAAGAGGTCCTGCACGTGCATCGACTTCACCAGGGCAAGGAATCTGAGCGCGTCGCGGAGCTGCTCGCCATGGTCGGACTTACGGGTCGCTTCGCGGCGAGGTATCCCCACGAGCTCTCTGGGGGTCAGGCCCAGCGCGTCGCGATTGCTCGCGCGCTCGCGGTCGAACCCGAGGTGCTGGTACTCGATGAGCCAACGTCAGCGCTCGACGTCTCCGTGCGCGCAGAGATCATCAATCTGCTCGTTCGCATTCAAGATGACCTCCAGCTCTCCTACGTCTTTGTCAGCCACGACCTCTCCATGGTTCGACACATCAGCGATCAGATCGCGGTGATGTATCTCGGCAGAGTCGTCGAGATGGGATCGTATTCCCAGGTCTTCGACGCGCCGCTGCATCCCTACACCGTTGCGCTGGCAGAAGCCATCCCGGTGCCCGACCCCGAGCACGAACGCGCGCGCGTCGCGACGGTGAGGGACCATGAGCCGCTCCAAGTGGCGGTCAGCGTTGGGTGTCCCTACGCGCCGCGCTGCTCGCTCGTTGAGCCGTACTGCCGTGAAGTTGCCCCGACGTTGACCGAGAAAATCGACGGACACTTGGTGTCGTGTCACGTCGCGATGCGGCTGCCAAATCCGGACGGCCGCTTGGCGCCTTAGGCGGGCTTATCTCATTACCCGAACGGTCTCGAGTTCGGTCGTCACGTCGCCAAGTGAGAAGTAGTGGAAAACTGACCGGATGAGCGGACCACTCGAGGGACTGAAGGTTCTTGAACTTGCGGGCATCGGACCGGGGCCGTACGCCTGTATGTTGCTCGCCGATCTCGGAGCCGACGTGTTGCGCCTCGAGCGAGGCGATCCCGACGCCTCGGGCGAGACGTCGTGGGACGTGCTCAATCGCTCACGACCCTCAGTCGCGATTGATCTCAAAAACGACGCCGGCCGAGCACTCGTGCTTGAACTGTGCGAGCAGGCGGACGTCCTCATCGAAGGGTTTCGCCCCGGTGTCGCCGAGCGCCTCGGTGTGGGGCCCGGCGACGTCTTTGCTCGAAACTCCAAGATCGTCTATGGACGCATTACCGGTTACGGCCAAGAAGGGCCGTTAGCCGCGCGCGCGGGGCACGACATCAATTACATATCAGTGTCGGGCGCCCTCTGGCCGATTGGGCGCGAGGGAGATCGCCCCGTGCCACCACTTAACCTCGTCGGAGATTTCGGGGGCGGAGCACTCTTCCTTGTCTTCGGCGTGCTGGCGGCGTACGTGTCCGCGTTGCGGACCGGTGAAGGCCAAGTCGTCGACGCCGCCATGGTCGACGGATCGGCCTCGCTGATGTCGATGACGTACGCGTTGATGAACCTCGGAACGTGGCTGGACGATCGTGGTGTCAACATCCTCGACACGGGTGCGCCCTTTTACGAGGTCTACGATACGAGCGACGATCAGTTCGTGGCGGTGGGCGCCATCGAGCCCCAGTTCTACCGGACGCTGCTCGAAGGGCTGGAACTTGCCGACGAAGATCCGAAGCAGCAGTGGGATCGGACACGGTGGCCGGTGGTGAAGGAACGGTTCGCGTCGATCTTTCGCACCAAGACGCGAGACGAATGGACCGAGCGATTCTTCGACATCGACGCGTGCGTGACACCTGTGCTGTCGCCTCGCGAGGCGCCCCATCACCCCTACAACGCAGAACGCGACGTCTTTTCGGTTGACGGTGCGCTGCAACCCCAACCCGCACCCCGATTTTCAAAGACGCCTGGGGCGATTGGTCAACCTCCGCGCGCGCCCGGCTCGGGGACTCGCGAGGGACTCGCGAGTTGGGGCGTCGATGACGATCGACTCGCGACGCTACGCGCGGCGGGCGCATTCGGTTAGTGGCCGCGAACCCCTAGCGCAACGGCATCGAACTCGCTTCGATCTCGAAGCGCAAAGGGACCTCGACCATAATCATGGAAGACCGCAGCACTTGAGGAGAGACGCATGCCCATCAACGTGACACCCATCAACGGCGTAAGTCCCGAGGTCAACGACATTCGTCGCCGCACGGCCGATTTCATCAACGCAGAGATCCTCCCGCACGAAGAAGTGCTGTGGCGCGGATCTCGCGCCGTCGGGACGACGGACGACGAGCGAGAGGCGAGGCGCCACGAGAGTCACGAGCTGCGAGAAGCGATCAAGGCGAAGGTGGTCGCCGCGGGCCTCTGGGCGCCACATCTGCCGACGGAATATGGCGGAGCGGGGCTCGACTTTCTGTCACTCGCCTACATGTACGAGATCCTCGCGTACGCGGTGGGAGCATCTGCGCTCTTCGGCATCGCGGCGCCCAATTCCGGCAACGCGAGCATTCTTCTTAAGTATGGAACTGAAGAGCAGAAGGAGAAGTGGCTGCTTCCGCTCATTTCGGGCGACATGGAGTCGGGCTTTTCGATGACCGAACCCGAGCACGCTGGCTCGGATCCTCGCTCTATAACGACGGAGGCGGTGCGTGACGGCGATGACTGGGTTATCAACGGGCACAAGTGGTTCACGTCGAACGGCATTGAGGCCGACTTCTTCATCGTGATGTGCCGTGCCAACGATCCCACCGGCGAGCTCGGCGCAGGTGGACATATGACCCAGATCATCGTTCCCGCTGCGACGCCCGGGGTCAACATCATTCGCGGCATCGGCATCTTCGGGCGCTCGACGTCAGACCACTGCGAGATCCGTTACGAAAATGTGCGCGTGCCGATCGACAACACGCTCGGACTTGTCGGTCAAGGTCATCAGGCGGCTCAAGACCGGCTCGGCGCAGGACGCGTGTACCACTGCATGAACTCGATCGGTCAGATGTGGCGGGCGTTCGACCTCATGATGGAGCGCTCGCTCTCGCGCGAGGTGCATGGTGGCCTGCTGAAGGACAAGCAGTTCATCCAAGGATTTATTGCCGAGAGCTTCATGGACATTCAGTCGGCACGACTGATGACCATCAACGCAGCGGAGAAGGTTGCCAGCGGCGACCCTGACGTTCGTACGGCGATATCGGCGATCAAGGTGTTCGTGCCAGCCGCCTACCATCGCGTGGTCGATCGCGCGATTCAGGTGTGGGGCGGTGCGGGCGTGTCGAACGACCTTCCGCTCGCCCAGATGTATTTGACCGCTCGCATACTTCGCCTCGCGGACGGCCCCGACGAAGTGCACAAGATTCTTATCGCGAAGAACATCATTCATCGCTATGAGAGCGGCGACGGTTGGAGCTTCGGTGGTTGATTGTACGTCCGCATCGAGAATGCCTCGTGAGTGCAGAGAATAATTCACCCCAATCTCGTTCTTGAAAATCGCATCGAATTGCGATTCACTCGTTCTCACAAAACGGTGATCATGTTCAAAAGACGCGCTTCGAATGACCCGGTACAGTTGCACTAGTTGTGACGGGGGCCACATCCAAATTGGTGAGCACTGCACTGCTCAGTCCTCGGGTTAGTGGATTTTCAGTCGTACTTTGATGAAAGGTGAGGGTGATGGCGAAGTCAAAAGCCACCGTAAGGGCCCCGATAACTAATCACAAGCTGGTTGAACAGTCGGGGGATAACGGGGGAAAGGCGGCGGCCACGAGGGTTCGCCTGCTTGACGCCGCGGCGAAGGTGTTGGCCGAAAAGGGATTTAACGGAATGCGGCTCTCGGACGTCGGCGACGTCGCCGGCGTGCAGGCTCCCGCAATTTATTATCACTTCGCGAGCAAAGAAGAGCTGGCGGGCGAAGTATTCATCTCGGGATTTCTCAACGCGCGAGTGACCCTTGAGAACGTACTCAGTCAACACCGCGCGGACGACGCGCTTGATCGGCTCGCCCTTGCGATCGATGCGCACTTGCGATTGACGGTGAGGAACTCTGACTACACGCGTGCGGCGTCGCATCGGATGCGAGGCGACGTCCCCGTCTCCGTACTTGAGCGGTGTCGTCCCGCAGAAAAGGCGTACGTCGTCTTGTGGTCGCGGCTGTTTGCGGACGCGAGCGAACAGGGCTTTCTCCACGAGGACCTCGATCTGCGAGTCGCCCAGAACATGTTGCTCGGCGCACTGCACGCCATCTCGTTTTCGTGGAAGCCCTCACGCACGCCGCCGGTCGATGTCGTCGTCTTAAGCGCCCAGCGCATGCTGTTGTCGGGTCTTGCGGTAGAGCAACGCTCGTGGGCACAGGCAGGGGCGAGCAAGGCGGCGTCGCTGACTTCGTAAGATCGGATTCAGTGACGTCAGACCAAGCACCAACCGGGCCACTGCACGGCATGCGGGTGGTGGAACTCGCAACCGTCATCATGGCGCCGTACGCGGGTCAGATGCTGGGCGATCTCGGCGCCGACGTCATCAAAGTCGAGCACGGCCCTCTCGACAGCAGCCGCATCATGGGTGGTGGCACCACGCGGGGCCTGTCAGGCGTCGCGCTCAATCTTCATCGCAATAAGCGATCCATTGCCCTCGACGTGAAGTCCGCCGCAGGCGCGAAGGTGCTTCGCGCGCTGCTCGCGACGGCGGACGTCTTCATCACCAATCTTCGCCCGGCGCCGCTCGCGCGTCTCGGTCTTCGATACGAAGATCTGGCTGAGTCAATGCCCCGACTGGTCTATTGCGAGTCGCACGGTTTCGCGTCGGGCACTGAAGAAGAAAACGCGCCGGTGTACGACGACATCATTCAAGCCCTCACCGGACTGCCGTCGCTCAATCACGACGTCCTTGGTGTGACTGCGTTTCTACCCTCGCTCATCGGTGACAAGATCACCGGCGTCATGATCTCCAACGCGGTCCTCGCGGCGCTGGTGCACCGCGAGCGCACGGGTGAGGGTCAGAGGGTGGAGATCCCGATGTTCGACACGGTGCTCTCATTCAACTTGGTTGAGCATCTGGCGGGTGCTGCCATTCCCGGATCACGCGCTGGCTACAGCCGCATTATGTCGCGCCACCGAGGTCCTCACCAGACCTCGGACGGCTACGTCGCCATCATGCCCTACACGGATGACCACTGGAAAGCGCTCTTCGAGGCGGTTGATCGAACGGACATGATGGAGCGTCCGTGGTTTGCTGAGCATGGTGCGCGGCTGAACGACGCTGATCGCGTCTTTCAGGATCTCGCCGAGATCGTCATCGAGCGCACGACCGCGGAGTGGCTGGAACTGTGTGCGCGACTCGGCATCCCCGCGTCGCCGGTGCCTACGCTCGATGAGATTGTTGACGATCCAGCGCTGCATCGCGGCGTCTTGCGCGAGGAGTCGCACCCACTCGTTGGCACGTACCGGCACATCGAGTCGCCAATGAAGTTCTCCTCGACGCCCACGTCGCTGCGCCGCCCCGCTCCACTCGTTGGCGAGCAGACCGACGAGATTCTCGCCGAGCTCGGATTCTCTGGCGCCGACGATGAACTGGACGACGAGGGCGAGGCGCCAGCCCGCGACTGACAGATCCCGTCGTTAGAATTCGCGCATGTTGATCGACGGCTGGCTGAATTTCGACCCCCACTCCATGGGTACGCGCGCTCGCGAACTCGAAGATGCGGGCTTTGACGGGGCATGGGCGCCCGAGGTCGGTCACGATCCGCTGCTCATCTTGGCTGGCGCCGCGCCCGCAACCAAACGTCTCGAACTCGGCACCGGGATCATCGTCGCGTTCGGGCGCAGTCCGATGATCACGGCGACGATGGCCAACGATGTGCAGGTTCTATCGGAGGGACGGTTGCTGCTCGGACTGGGGTCCCAGATCAAACCGCACATCGAGAAGCGCTACTCAATGCCGTGGTCTCACCCCGCAGCTCGAATGCGCGAGTACATCCTCGCGATGCGGGCAATATGGGCGAACTGGAATGAGGGCGAGAAGCTGTTCTTTCGCGGCGAGTTTTATCGACACACGTTGATGACACCGTTCTTTAGCCCGGCGCCACACGAGTATGGGCCGCCCAAGATCTTTCTTGCCGCCGTTGGTGAATTGATGACCGAAGTCGCGGGCGAGGTGGCCGACGGACTGCTCGTCCATCCCTTCACGACCGAGCGATACCTGCGCGAAGTGACGCTGCCGGCCCTCGATCGAGGACTCGACAAGGTCGGCCGAAACCGTTCGACCTTCCAAGTCGCATTCTCGGGCATGGTCGTCGCGGGCGACTCTGACGACGAACGTCGAACGGCGAGTGGCGGAGTCCGTAAGCAGATCGCCTTCTACGGTTCGACACCGGCGTACCGCGGCGTGCTCGACCTTCACGGGTGGGGTGACCTGCAGCCGAAACTCAATGAACTGTCGCGATCGGGCGAATGGGACGTGATGGCGGACTTGATAAGTGACGACGTGCTCGATGCGTTCAGCATCGTCGCTCCGCTCGATCACGTCGCGGCGCGGGTCTCCGAACGTTTTGAGGGCGCTCTTGACCGCTTCAGCTTGTACCAAAGCGAAGCGCTCGGCGACGCGGCCGCGCTCGAGATTCTGAGGGGTCTGCGGCGCGGGTAGGTGGTGGGCTCTGACGGCGAGCTCACGTATCGGCGACACTTTAAGGTAGACACCAGGAGGCCTCATGAAAAGAATCACGCACTGGATAGACGGAAAGCCCTTCGTCGGCGAAGCGGAGCGCCGCGGCAAGGTCTTCAACCCCGCCACCGGCGTGCAGAGCGGCGAGGTCGACTTCGCGTCCGTTGAAGACGTCGATGCAGCGGTCGCTGCCGCGAAGGCGGCCTTTCCCGCGTGGCGCGCGACGTCTCTCGCGAGGCGCTCGGCTGTGCTGTTTACACTGCGCGAACTGCTCGTCACCCACTCGAGCGAACTCGCTGATCTGATTGTCAGCGAGCACGGCAAGGTCAAGAGCGACGCCGCGGGTGAAGTAGCGCGCGGGCTCGAGGTTGTCGAGTACGCCTGCGGTATCGCCCAGCTCATGAAGGGCGAGTTCACCGAGAACGCCTCGACGGGCGTCAACGTGCACTCGGTGCGTCAGCCGCTCGGCGTCGTCGCGGGGATCACGCCCTTTAACTTTCCCTCAATGGTGCCGATGTGGATGTTCCCCCTCGCCATCGCGACGGGTAACACGTTCATCTTGAAGCCCTCGGAGAAGGATCCGTCGGCGTCGATGCTGCTCGCCGAACTCGTGGCGGAAGCTGGCGTGCCGAACGGCGTCTTCAACGTTGTGCAGGGTGACCGCGTCGCGGTCGACAGAATTCTCGCGCACCCCGACATCGCCGCCGTCAGTTTCGTGGGCTCGACGGCCATCGCCCGCTACATCTACGAGACCGCTGCTCGCGAAGGCAAGCGCGTGCAGGCGCTCGGTGGGGCAAAGAATCACATGGTCGTCCTTCCGGACGCAGACCTCGCCGACGCGGCCGAGGCGGCCGTGAGTGCAGGCTTCGGATCTGCGGGCGAACGCTGCATGGCAGCGTCGGTCCTCGTTGCCGTCGGCGGCTGTGGCGACGAGCTGGTCGAGCGCATACGTGCACGCGTCGACCGTCTGGCGGTCGGACCTGGGACGGACCCGAAGTCCGAGATGGGTCCGCTCGTCACCTCCGAGCACCGTGACAAGGTTGCTTCCTACCTCGGCATTGGCGAGAATGAAGGCGCGAAGATCGCGATCGACGGCCGCGAGCACGACATCAGCGGGGATCCGGGCGGATACTGGCTCGGGCCCTGTCTCATCGACGACGTGACCGAAGACATGAAGGTCTACATCGACGAGATCTTCGGTCCGGTCCTCTCCCTCGTGCGCGTCGACACGTTGGACGACGCCATTGGCTTGATCGAGCGCAACGGTTACGGCAACGGCGCCGCCATCTTCACCGGCGACGGCGGCGCGGCTCAGCTCTTCGAGACCGAAGTGGAAGCAGGCATGGTCGGCATCAACGTGGCCATTCCCGTGCCCGTCGCCTACTACTCCTTTGGCGGATGGAACAGCTCGCTCTTCGGGGACCTGCACGTCTATGGTCCCGACGGCGTCAAGTTCTATACGAAGGGTAAGGCCGTCACGAGCCGCTGGGCGAACATTGGTCAGCATCACGCGTCGCTGAGCTTCCCCACGTCGACGCCCACCGACCGAGCGAAGGCGGAAGGCAAGTAAGGCGAGTGTGCCCGCGGTGCCCTCCACCCCGTTTTTCGTGACGCCTTATTAGCGAGGTCTCTCGACGCTCGACCCTGGGGCTGAGTGCCTCGGCGCTCGCCGCGACCCTCTGGGCGTTCGGCGGCATCTTCGCCGCGCTCACCTTTGCGTCGGGAATGGTTTCTGCCTTCTACCGGCTCTGGCTTGGGGCGGCGATTCTCACGATGATCACCTACGCCGTCGGCCAGCGCCTCAGCTGGGCAACGCTTCGCCACACGTGGCTCGGCGGCATCTTCCTCGCGGGCGACATGATGATGTTCTACAGCGCGGTGCGCCTCACGACCATCGTTGACGTCACGGTGATCGGCGCCTTCCAACCCGCGCTCGTGCTGGTCGCCGCGCGCAAGATGTTCGACGAACGCCTCAGCCGATGGGACGTCTTTTGGATTGTCGTCGCAATGGCGGGCGTCACCATTGCCGTCCTCGGACCGTCTTCGGCGGCGCACCATCGACTGCTCGGCGATCTCTTGGCGGTCGGTGCGCTGGTGAGCTTTTCCGCCTACTGGCTCGTCTCAAAGCGTGCTCGCGAACATACTCAGGCGTTGGAATACACGGCGGGCGTGACCATCATGGCTGCGGTTGTCACCGGCGTTGTCGTGCTCGCATCAGGCCAAGCGCTCGGTCGAGTGCATCTCACGGACTGGATCTGGTTCGCGCTCTTGGCGCTCGTTCCCGGATCCGGCCACTTCCTCATGAACTGGGCGCACCGATTTGTCGACGCGTCAGTCTCGTCGGCTATCAGTTGCCTCTCGCCGCTCGTGGCGGCCATCGTTGCAATTCCGATTCTCGGGCAGTCGCTCTCGGCGCTGCAGATCGTGGGCGAGTTGATCGGACTCGCCGCGATCGCCGTCGTGGCAGCGCGAAATCGTCAACCGGCTGAACCGGCCTCCGAAGCGGCGACGTCAGCCGACTGAGGCTTCGTCCTGATCGTGGTCGGAAAGGCCGCTACGTCCGTGGCCCGTTGACATGCAAGTTCAATTACTCGTTATTCGACTTGAATGGTTCCCGACTGGATGACCCGATCCGGCCACGTATAAATCACCATTGTGGGATCACGGAGAAAACCGATGAGCGTGATGCCCAACTCGTCGGCTAAGTCAGCCGCGAGCGAGGAGGGGGCGGAGACGGCGCAGAGCATGGGGAGCCCCGCCATAGCTGCCTTCTGGACGAGCTCGAACGACGCGCGACCCGAGACGAGAAGGATCGTCTCACGCAAGGGCAGCTTCTCCTCGCGCAATGCCCAGCCAATGACTTTGTCAACGGCGTTGTGGCGACCAACGTCTTCGCGCAACGCCAGCAAGTTGCCCTCGAGGTCAAACAGCCCCGCCGCGTGGAGCCCGCCGGTCTTCTCAAAGACCTGCTGAGCTTCGCGGAGCCGAGCGGGGAGCGACGCGAGCAGCGCCGAGGAGACCTTGAGCGGATCGTCGTGCACATCGAACTTCGATCGTGTTCGAACGGCGTCTATCGAGGCCTTCCCGCACAATCCACACGAGCTCGTCGTGAAAAACGCTCGCGCCACACTTTCGTCGGGGGGCGCGACGTCCGCCGCGAGCGAAAGATCGAGGACGTTGAAGCGGTTGACGCCATCATCACCCTTGCCAGCGCAGTAGCGCATCGCGACAAGTTCTTCGTTTCGACTGACCACTCCTTCGCTCACGAGGAAGCCGGCGGCGAGATCGAAGTCCGCGCCCGGCGTGCGCATCGTGACCGCGAGCGACGTGCCGCTCACACGAAGTTCGAGCGGCTCTTCGCCCGCCAAGGTGTCTCGTCGATGCGTCGCTGGTTCTCCGACAGTGACTCGAAGCACGTCTCGCTGGGGTGTGATGCGGCTCACTTCGTCCTCATGTTCTCGGGCAAACTCGGCCGAGCGACCGAACAGAAATGAGCATAACGACGATGAGTTAGCGGCCCGCGAGCGCTGATAATGGCTCCGTCGTAGGATGAGTGACAATGGCAACGACTGCGACGGAATGGCTCGCCGCCTACAGCGAGGCGCTCGGTATTGACCCACCGACGGAGGACGAGGTCAACCAGATCTTGGCGCTCGCCGGCGTTGCCGCCCACGCTTCTGAGCGCACGGCGGCACCGGTCGCGTGCTGGCTCGTCGCTCACGCCGGTGTTGAGCTCGGCGACGCCCGGCGGCTGGCCGAGGGTGTGGCCGAGAACTCGACCGAGTAGGTCGGTCTAGACGTCGAGACCGAGGCGCCGCGCGTCGTCGGGGCTGTCGACATCGGTGAACTCATCTTCTTCGACGCAATCGCGCCAGCTCATTTCGCCGAGCAAGACGACGTCGGGTTGGCTCATGAGATGGCGAAGCGACCGGACGCCTGCACCGACCATCTCGCGGGCGCTATCGAGATCGTGCGGACCCCATTTCGCGCACAGCGGCTGGGGCATTCCGCGAACGATCGGCACCACTGAGCCAGGCGCATCCCAGTCGCAGAGCAGCGTCAGCAGTTGGGCGCTCAGGAGCGGGAGATCACAGGCGATAACGAGCGCGGCACCTTCGTGTCCACGCTGTCGTAGGAATCGGCGACCTTCGGCGATGGCGACGAGCGGCCCCTCACCGAGGGGATCTTCGCTCGTCGCCGCGAGCCCCGACACGCCGGGACCCACTTCGACAGACGTCGCAACGACGCCCGCGAGCAGCTGTGCCGTGCGCTCGGCGAGTGTGACGCCGCCAACGATGAGACCCGACTTGTCGCGCCCCATGCGCCGACTTGCTCCTCCGGTGAGCAATATCGCCGCGACTGATGTTGAGGGTGCACGCACGTGCTCATCGTACAAACGAAGAGCACGGCTCAGAACTTTGGTGCGCCTCGGGCGTTTAGCGCCAGGGCATCGACGTAAGTCGGCGAAGCGGGCTGAAGGGTTGCAGTTCGGCCGGGGTGTGACCAGTCGTGATCTCTCGAGCGAGCAACGATCCAGTCACCGGTCCGAGGGTCATGCCCCACATGCCGTGGCCGCCAGCGACGTAGACGCCCGAGGTAGCGGAGTGTCCTATGACGGGCATGCCATCGGGCGTGAGAGGGCGCGGTCCAACCCAATCATCGCTGCGTCCGTCCCAATCGACGCCGTTGATGAGCGGCTTGAGTGTTCTCACCATGGACTTGATACGGCCCTTCGCCAGAGGAGCGTCAGGATCGGTGAACTCCATGACGCCTACGACGCGTATGCGGTCTCCTGCAGGCGTCAACGCGAGGCGCGTCGCGGGGAAGTGCACGGGGTATGCGAGCGGGACGTCGGCGGGGAGCGTGAAGCTGTAGCCGCGCCCCGCGTAGACCGGGACGGCGACACCGTGGGGTGACGCGAGTCGACTGAGCCACGCTCCACTCGCGATGACGACCGCGTCGGCTCGGAACTCTCGTTCCTTGGAGCGAGCGACGACGACGCTGCCGTCTCGCTCGACGCTCTCGATCTCCGCATCGTCGACAATCTCGCCGCCGCGTTCTCGCACGCTGCTCGCAAGTGCTTCGACGTAGGGCAGCGGGGTGAGGTATCGCTGTCCGCGCACGATCACTCCGAACTTGATATCCGTAGAAAGGTGTGGCTCGAGCGCCCGCACTTGCTCGCCGGTGAGCAGATCGATGTCAAGCCGCTGGCCGGCACCGACGACGCCATTGAGCTCTTCGAGGAGCCCCGTCGCCTCGCTTGATTCGCGGAATCCAGAGACGACATCTGCCTTCAGCGACGCCGCGGCGACGCCGCCCGCGTGCTGGGCGTCGTAGACGGCGAGTGCCGCTTCATTGAGTGGGCGGTACGACGCCATGGCCTGGTGCCACGAGGAACGTGTGCAGTGGGCGAGGAGGCTCGTGAGAAACTTCGCTCGCTCGGAGTCGCCCCGCAGGGGAAGTGACAAAGGAGAGCGCGGGTCGAGCACGGCATGCAGACCGTAGCGAAGCAATCGCGGTTCGGGGAGGGGGACGCTGTACGCGGGACTTATGTAGCCCGCGTTACCAGCGGAGGCACCCGCCCCTTCGTGGCGTCGGTCCACCACCTGGACGCTCACCCCAAGATCTTGCAATGACCACGCGCAGGAGAGACCGACGATACCGGCACCTATAACGACGACGTGCTTCGGTGGTGTGCGCGGACCAGATGACGCCGCGTCGCTCATCGGTTCAGTTTATGAGTCCGACGTGCGTCCGAAGGAACGCCCTCAAGAGGTTGCTTCATTGGGTGCCTCCCGATATGCGGGGACACTGACCAGATCCGTGCCCGACCGTTTCCGCAACCGAGATAGACAGGAACAGCTAGCGAGACGTGACGGCGGATGATATGAGGGCTCCGGCGTTCGTTGTGTGCTCGTCGATCATTGCAACTGCCATTGCCGAATACCGGCTTATTTCTTCGGCGAGGGCAGACGGCCGTACTGAGCAGTCGGCGAGTGACTGCGGGAGCGTCTCTCGCCGCAACTTCTCATTCATGGAGGGCTCGAGGCGATGATGCTGGCGTTCATATATTCCGCCGATCACGATGACGTCGGGACTGAGAAGGTCTATCAAGAGCGAGAGGCCGGCGCCGAGTCGCTCTCCCACCGCAGACCACATCTCTAGCGCTTTCGGGTTCCCCGCGTCAGCGAGCATTCCAAGCTGCTCTGCAGTTACGTGTTCGAGATCTCGCCAGTGAGGGCTGGCCTTGTCGGATTCCACTGACAGGTGTTGGCGGGCGGTTTCTTGGGTCCATCTCGCAATCCCTGCGCCACTGCAGAAGCCCTCAAAGGAGCCTTCTTTTCCGTAGCCCTCGGGTCCGCGTTCTGCGAGTCGCCAGTGGCCGATTTCTCCGGCAAGTCCGCTCGCGCCCTCGTGAAGACGTCCGTTTAAAATGAGACCCGCGCCGAAGCCAGTGCCCATAGTGATGAAGATTGCGTTTTCCGCGCCCTTCGCGTTGCCCCAGGCCCATTCGGCCAGTACGCCTGCATTCGCGTCATTCATCAGTCGCGCCGGCACGTCGAATCGATCAGTGAACGGAGTGATGACGTCGACGCGATCCCAGTGGGAGAGGTTCGGTGGCGAGAGAATCAAGCCTGCCGATTCATCGAGTGGCCCACCGCACACAATTCCGATGCGGGCGAGTTCAACATCCGAGTTGTCAATGAGCGCGGTGTCAAGCGTTGCGACAAGCGCATCAAGTGTCTCTGCAGAAGATGGTGGCGTCGGAAACGTAACGCTCGCTCTCCAGTCGACCGACTCGGCGGCTACGACACCAAGGGCCACCGAAGACTTCGTGCCCCCGATTGCGATTGAGCCAAAAGCACTCGTCATGGGGTGTATTTGTCAGCCTCAATAGCGAGGCAAATCGCGTGGTACGTCAACTGATGAGCGTGCTGGATCGTGGGCGTGCTCTCACCGGGCAGGCGAACCACGACGTCACAGAGCTCCGACATCGCGCCCCCATTTGGTCCCGTAAAGCCGAGCGTGCGCATGCCAAAAGCTTTCGCGGTGCGAAGCGCGAGCACGACATTCTTCGAGTTTCCAGATGTACTCAATCCCCACACCACATCGCCGGCCCGACCGTACGCCACTACCTGCTGAGCAAAGATGAGGTCGCCACCTTGGTCGTTCGCGATTGCCGTGAGGAGCGCCGCTTGGCTCACGAGAGGGAGCACGGGCAATCCTTCCTGAAGGTGTTCGCCGAGGTAGCCATCGTCGCCTACTTGTTGCAATGCTTCTCGCTGTTGTGCGGAGAGCGGTCGCGCGAGCGCGCACGGCTTTGCAAGTTCGCCCGCGATGTGTTCGCTATCAGCCGCACTTCCTCCGTTACCGCACACCAACGTTTGACCACCTGAATTGAACGCGTCCATCAGGAGTTGTGTTGCATCATCGATGTCGCGTTGCAGCGCCGCGAGCGAAGGATTCGCGAGATAAAAGTCATTCCATATGTCCTGCACTGATGGGGAGTTGGAACTAGCGGTCATGGCAATCCGATCTTGAGAGCACAGCGGGGAAAATTCGAGCGAAGCGTGTGCCGGCGACGAAATCAACATTCTGTTTCGTCGCGCCTCATCCGACTTGATCTGATCCATTATGCCGCTCGACCGCACCGTCAGTCGCCCAGGACTTTCACTCCACGACGTGCCGACGACGCATCGAAGGTCAGTTGTCAACACGTGGCATCTCTTCGTGATGCGTGTCGCTCGTGCGTGTCGCTCGTGCGTGGATGCATGTGCTCTGCATGTCGGGGATGTGGTCGTCGTGCCGGCTCATTGCGGTTCACCCCGGCGAATCACGTCCGCCGGATTGACGCGAATTCGTTAAGGACGTTGCGAGAAGGTGTCCGTGTCTTTACACAAGTGTTTGATCGACTCAACAAACGGTGTATCCATCTTCGGGGCACGCGAAGGGCCATTTGTGCACTCCGACAGCGACGAGAAGCAAATATCTCTTGGAGAAATTGGGAAATGCGGCTAAATCCATGCTTCTATCAGCGACGATTCCCTGGCACGAGAATTCAACACCTAATGCAATTCATCAACAACCAGTGTTAACATTCCGAAACTAAGGGATCACGGTCCCATGAAATATCGCGGCGGCCAGTTCGGTTTGTCGCAGACATAAGGGGGAAGTAAGTATGTGGAAACGAAAGTTGTTCCAGGTGGGCGTACCCATGCTGGCTGCAGGAATGATGGCTTTTGGCGTTGTGGGATCGGCCGGCGGTGCTGCGCTCAATCCCGGGCAAGCTAACAAAACCTCGAATGGTTACCTGACATCACTCAAGTACGACGCAGCGCTGCACTCGTTGCTGCCGGCGTCTATTAAGTCAAAGGGCTACATCCTTGTTGGCGCGCAAATGGAAAATGCTCCCGACGATTTCTTCTCGGGATCATCGCAATCGGCTGTGGGCTTTGAAGTGAACATGGCGAAGGGGATTGGCAAGGTGCTCGGTGTCAAGATCAAGTACCTGCAGCTTCCGGAGTGGGACTCGATTGTTCCTTCGGTACAGGACGGCCGCGTCAACATGTCAATGACCGCCATGAACGACACGACGGCGCGTCAGCAGTTGATTAACTTCATCGACTACCTGACTGACGGCGTGGGCATTCTCGTCAAGGCTGGCAACCCGGAAAACATCACGGGTCCGTCCGGGCTCTGTGGCAAGAACGTCACTGACGTAGCGGGCACGACACAGGAGCAGTATCTCGATTCGCTGAACGCAGCGGGTGGAGTGTGTGCGTCGAGTCAGATCACAGAAGTGATTGCGCCAAGCACCGCTCAGGAAATCATCAACCTGGGAACGGGACGCGCGGATGCGATCTTGAACGACAACATCACCGATGCATACGACCAGCAGACGAACCCGGCCGTATATTCGGTCCCTTACAAGCCAATTGACCCGGGTCCCTATGGGATCGGCTTCGCGAAGGACAGCGGGCACCTCATGAAGGCCGTCCAGGGCGCAATGCTGAAGCTGATGTCGGGCGGAACTAACAGCGTCTACACCAAGATTCTGACAGCCTGGAATGTTGCCTCGGTTGCCATCCCGTACCCAACTATCAACGGGTGCAGTACGACCTACGCGGCGGACTGCGGATAGCCGAGTACTAGAGACCTTGTCCCTGTAATCAGATAAGTTTCCCAACCGTGACTGAATTGACAAATTCACAAGGTCTCAGCGGCGAGATAGCCATCGTCCCCTTACGAAAGTGGGGACGATGGCTATCGGCCGCAGTCATACTCATCCTCTTTGGTCTGCTGATTTTTGCGCTGAGCCATGCGCAAATCAAGTGGTCAGACATCCCGAAGTTCTTTACGTACGACACCATGATCAAGGGCCTTTGGGGCACTGCCCTTTTGGCCATCTGTTGCCAGACCCTCGGCATCGTATTGGGAGTCATCGTCGCGATTCTTCGCGCTTCGAGGAATCCAGTCATGTCGTGGTGCGCGTGGCTTTACATCTACATATTCCGGGGAATCCCGACGCTGCTTCAACTATTCATTTGGTTCAATCTCGGTCTCGCATTCAAGACAATCGGCTTTCCGGGAATCTTTAGCGAGCCGACAATCTCTTTCATGACGCCGTTCGTCGCCGCCCTGTTGGGGCTTGGTCTCAACGAGAGCGCCTACTACGCCGAGATCGTGCGAGCTGGGTTCAATAGCATCGACCACGGCCAAGTCGAAGCGGCGAAATCAATCGGCATGACGCCGACGAAGACGATGCGCCGCGTCATTTTGCCTCAGGCGATGCGCGTGATCATCCCGCCAACAGGCAATGACTTCATCAACATGATCAAAGCCACGTCGCTCGCCTCCGTGATCTCGTACCACGAGCTCTTGCTCTCGGCTGGAAACATCTACGCCTCCAACTTCGAAATCATGGAGGCTCTCATGGCGGCAGCCCTGTGGTACATGGTGTTGGTGTCGATCGCGAGCCTCGGCCAGTACTACATCGAGAAGCGATTCGGTTCCGACCGTTCGAACCCGTCATCGATGACGCTCGGGGGCTCAATGCGTTCTCGGATGGGCCCGGGTAGCTTCTTCAGGCGCTTCGGACTCGGCGGGGGCGGGGCTCCGACAGACGCGACAGGGGTCGGGCATGTCCAGTAACGGGACAACTGCTCTCGTCCGCGCGGTCAACGTCCACAAGCAGTTTGGTCAGTTGGAAGTGCTCAAGGGAATCGACCTCGAGGTCAACGCGGGTCAAGTCGTGTGTCTGCTCGGTCCTTCGGGTGGGGGTAAAAGTACCTTCCTTCGCTGCCTTAATCACCTAGAACGAATCGATCGCGGTCAAATTTGGGTAGACGGCACGCCCGTGGGATACCGCCTGTCCAACGGAAAGTTCTATGAGCTCCGTGAGCGCGAAGCGGCCAAGCAGCGCACTCACATAGGGATGGTCTTCCAGCGATTCAATTTGTTTTCGAATCGGACAGCGCTGGAAAACATTGTCGAGGGACCGATTCAGGTCCTCGGACTGCCGCGCGACGAGGCGTACGAGCGCGCCCAGCAGTTGCTTGAGCGGGTGGGCCTAAAGGACTGGTCCAATCGTTATCCCGCTCAGCTTTCGGGCGGTCAGCAACAGCGTGTAGCCATTGCGCGATCGCTCGCCATGAATCCCAAATTGATGCTGTTCGACGAACCGACGAGTGCGCTCGACCCCGAGTTGGTTGGAGAGGTACTGGGAGTCATGCGAGACCTCGCAGCCGAAGGAATGACGATGGTGGTGGTGACGCACGAGGTGGGATTCGCTCGCGAGGTAGGCGACAAGGCTGTCTTCATGTTCGATGGCGTGATCGTCGAACAGGGAAATCCGGCCGAGGTATTCACGGCACCGCAGCATCAGCGCACACAGCAGTTTCTCTCGAAGGTGCTCTAAATCGTGACGAGCCTGACGTTTGACGAGTATCGATCGCACTTCACGGAAGCTCCTGGGTTTCTCGACTTTGCACGGTGGGGTCCTCCATCGGATCTCGTCGCACGAAATGCAGTGACTGCCCTCGGGGTCCTCTCCAACGACATTCCTGACGTCGAGTCGATGCGCTCTTACCAAGACGACGCGTTGTCAATGGCGGCGAGGATGACGGGTCGCAGCGGCCCTGATTCGGCGGTGTTCACATCATCCACGAGCGCCGGCCTGTTCCAGTTGGCCTTCGCGCTGAGTGGCGGCCCCGACGCCGAACTCCTCGTTTCCCCGAAGGAGTTTCCTGCCAATGTGTACCCGTGGGTGCGTGCCGCAGAGCGAGGCGGACCGCGCGTGACGTGGCTCCGCACGCCTGATGGGCGAGTGACGCCCGACGCCGTCGCGGCTGCACTAACGCCGTCAACCGCAGCGCTGGCCGTCAGTGCCGTTGACTTTCGCACCGGCTATCGGGCTGACCTTGCTGGTCTTCGCGAGGTGCTCGGCGAGCGACTGCTCCTCCTCGATGGTATTCAAGGATTCGGAGCGTGCGACGTCGACTGGTCGCTCTGCGACGCCGTCGTGGTCGGTGGCCAAAAGTGGGTGCGATCCAGTTGGGGAACAGGATTCATCAGCCTCGCTCCGCGTGGTCAAGATCGACTCGGGAGCGGACTGAGCGGATTCTCGGGCGTCGAAAACCCGACACTCTATGACGACTCACTCCACGAGACCTTGACCACGGCGGGCCGGTTGGCCATGACGAATCCCGACCTTGTGGCCGCCTCGTGCCTGGCGGCTGCCCTGACGCTGATCGACGGGATCACCGTCAGCGCCATTGACCGCGAGATCCAGTTGAGGGTAGAGGCGCTCTTAGACGTCATCGAGAACTTGGGGGGTGCAACCATCGTGCCGCTCGCTCCTGGAGAACGTTCCGGAATTGTCTCCTTCAGGCTTCCCGGAGCAACGGCGGAGCAGATCGGCGGCGCGCTCGCCGAAGTTGGCGTCGTGGCGAGTGTTCGTGGCGATTATGTTCGACTCTCCCCGCATGCGACCACGCCCCTTTCGTCGACGGATGCGGTTGACAAGGCGTTACGGTCGCTCTCTCATTAGGGCTTGTCCGCGCCGCGCACGGCCTCTCACGCTCGGGACTTCTCGCGCCGGGACTACAGCAAGGCTTTTCCGCGGCTGGGATATCTCAAACAAATCCGGAAGCCTTCAACAATCAGTGGTAATCTACAAACTGTGGTGGAGATCGATCTTGAGAGAGTATTCGAGAAGTCTCCATTTCGCCGTTTGCCAGGATTATCCTCGCCCCATGACGGGAATCCTCAAGTGACCAATACAGCCATATCCGAAGGAGAAAGCGTCCCAACTCGGATTCCGGAGTTGCGCGACTCGCTAAAGACGCTCGGGAGCATCGTTCCTCTGTTGGCTCAAGCGATCGGCCCTCAAAGTGAGGTCATTTTGCATGATCTCACTCAATTGCCGAACTCCATTGTCGCCATCGGGGGAAACCTCACGAAGCGGTCCATTGGCGGCCCGATCAACACCTTCGTTCTCGAGCTCATTCGCCAAGGCACATCCGAAGATTTTCTCAATTACATGACGCACATGCCTGACGGACGCACGTTTCGCTCATCGACCATTTTTATACAGGATGAATACGGCAAGGCAACCGCGTGTCTCTGCATCAATGTCGACGTTACGGATCTACTGAAGCTGCGCGACACGCTGACAGTGTTTACCACCCCTGACGCAGTCGATGGCAGAGATCAGATGGAACTTGAACCGCCTTCGCCAGAGGAAGCGTTCGCGTCTGAGACATTTCCCATCACCGTCGACGAAGTCATGGTCGAAGCAGTCCGCCAAGCAATTGGCGCTATCGGCGTGCCGGCCGACCTCATGCAGAAGCGCCACAAACTGGAAGTCGTCCGCATCCTTGAAGAGCGGGGTCTGTTTCTCATTCGCGACGCCGTGGATTTTGTGGCGAGCGCGTTAGGGGTAACTCGCTACACGATCTACAACTACCTCAACGAGCTAAGGCCGGAGGAACCCGTGCCGGGTTCTACGCGCCGACGAGTGAACTCGAAGAGCGCGGACTCCGGAACCTGATTTCACCAAGCACTAACGACATATTGACACCCCCAAGAAAGTGAGCATTCCCGATGGACACCGAATCGGTGAAGAACGTGGCGACGCCGTCACCCATAGGCCCGTACACGCCTGCGGTAATCGTCGACGGCACGCGATCTCTGGCTTTCCTATCTGGCCAGTTACCCCTTGACCCGGAAACGGGAGAGATAGGACCGAGCGACGTGGGCGGTCAGACGCGCGTCGCGTTGACAAACGCGCTGAAGCTGGCTCAGAGTCATGGCGCAACGCCCGACGATGTAGTGAAGATTGTGGTGTACACCACGCAGCTCCATTTGGTCGACGAGATCAATCGCCACTACATCGACGTGCTCGGTGACTCACGACCTGCGCGGACCATGGTGGAAGTCAGCATGCTGCCGCGCAACGCCTTGGTGGAAATTGACGTCATCGCGAGTGTGCCGTCCAGCAATTGATCTAGAAGTTCGACAGCGGCGGTACGACGACACAAAGGCGAGTGAAGATGGACAGCAGTATCGGTGCGAGCGATGAAGTCTCGTACCCCCCGGGGTTCGGGCCTCGGGGCAGATTTCTCTATGGCGACACTGCGCCAGGGGCGTCCGTACCGTGCACCAGGACGACTCGCCTGAGCGATAGCGAGATTGAGGAAGTCGTGACCTTGATTGCGCGGGGGCGAAGTGAACGACGGAGTGTCGAAATGCCAGAGCGCCTGAAGACGCGCGATTGGTCTTCGGTTGAGGACGTGCTGCTTGGGCTGGACGAGCGAGTTGCGCGCCGGGGTGTCGGCTGGAAGATCGGCGCAGCGAGCGACGAGATCCGAAAGGCTGAGGGACTGCCGAGCCCATCCCCCGGACGTATATACGAAGGAACCATCTTTCCAAGCGGCTCAGTACTCCCTCGCGGACTCTTCATCAACTTCCGCAACATTGAATGCGAGTTCGCCTTCCAACTCGGCCAGGAATTTCCCGTCCGCGACGAGCCCTATTCGGAGGCCGACGCTCGCGCGGGCATTGAGTTTCTCTTTCCGGCGCTCGAACTTGGCGACACCGTCTTTCTCGACTGGTATGGCGCGAGTGGCTACTTCGCCTCATGCCTGGATAACGGTGGTGGCGCCGCTTTTGTCGAGGGTGAGAAGATCGCCAATTGGCGTGACGTTGATTTCGACCACGCTGGGATGGACCTCTCGTTGAACGACGTCTACATCAAGTCGGGCAAGGCAAGTGCCGCGATGGGACACCCCGTGACGAGTCTCACCTGGCTCCTCAACTGGGCACGCGTCCATGGGCGATCGGTCGGCGCTGGCGAGATCATCAGCACGGGTACGTGCACGGGGCACTGCTTCGCTGCTTCCGGTGACACGTTGAAAGCGGATTTCGGACAACTCGGGAACGTAGAAGTGACGTTCGCATGAAAGGTGACGAAATGACGGCTCAACTTCTAAAGGGCACCGTGTCGGTGATCGCGGGCGGCAGCTCGGGTATCGGACGAGCGGTCGTAGAGAGGTTCGCCGAGCATGGCTCGGTGGTCGAATTCTTGGCAATCGACGACGCGGGCGTGTCTGAGCTCGAACGGACCCTCCAAGACAAAGGATTCGACGTTCGCGGTTCGGTGGTGGATGCTTCCGACGAGTTGCAGGTGCGCGCATTCATGGAACGAGTTGCCGAGCGTCATGGTCGAGTGAGCGCACTTGTGAACTCCCAGGGCATCCAGCGCTACGGCACCGTCGAGACGACGTCGGCGGCGACGTGGGACGAAGTCATGAACGTGAACTTGAAGAGCATGTTCCTCATGGCGAAGTACGCGGTGCCCCTCATGCGAGTGAACGGTGGTGGAGCGATCGTCAACGTCTCGTCCGGTCAGGCTGTCGCCTCCCAGGCCAACGTCGTTGCTTACACTGCCACCAAGGGTGCGATCGTCGCAATGACGAGGGCGATGGCGGTTGATCACGCCGGTGAGGGTATCCGTGTTAACTCTGTGTGTCCCGGTTCGGTCGACACGCCAATGCTGCGCGCATCGGCGCGCAGCATTGATCCAGAGAATCCTGACCGCATCGTCAACGAGTGGGGCGCCATGCACCCGCTAGGTCACGTGGGCCAGCCCAGCGAAATTGCCGACGCGATCGTGTTTCTTGCGAGCTCGATGGCCTCGTTCGTGACCGGGGCCGACCTTCGGGTGGACGGCGGCGTACTAGCCAAAGTGGCGATGGAAGCCCCGCGTGAGGCGAGCGATGCCCGCGCCCAGGGTTGAAGAGAATGAGAAAGAAGGGGTAGCAACGGTGAGCGCTAGTCACGAGAAGTTTCTGGTTACGGGAGCGGGTGGGTGCATTGGCGCCTGGGCGATCAAGCTGTTGCGAGACGAGGGCGTCGACGTGGTCGCGAGCGACGTGAGCGAGGATCTCCGTCGCCTGGAGCTGGTCTCGTACCCCGGAAAACCCGACGCCGAGTTTGTGGCGCTGGACGTCACGTCGACCGAAGACGTGCAGCGAGTCGTGCACGAGCGCGACGTCACGCACATCATCCATCTCGCAGGTCTGCAGTTCCCCTTCTGCGCGGCGAATCCTCCGCTCGGCGCTCGCGTCAACGTCGGGGGCCTCGTCAATATCTTCGACGCAATACGCACGGCAGATCGTCGCATTGGTCTTGCCTACGCCAGCAGTGCCGCCGTGTTCGGGGCGAGCTCCGCGTATTCGGGAGGAATCATTGGTGACGCCTCGCCGCTCATGCCCGATTCGCACTACGGCGTCTACAAGGCCGCGAACGAAGGGACGGCGCGCATCTATTCCTTAAGCAACGGCATCGGATCGATCGGACTTCGCCCCTTCATCGTTTACGGTCCCGGTCGCGATCAAGGAATGACGTCCGACGCAACGAAGGCGATCCTGGCGGCGGTCGCGGGAACGCCCTTCAAGTTCAAGTTTGGCGGCAACATGCTGCTCACGTACGCGCCCGACTGCGCGCGCGCCTTCATCGGCTCGGCGCGCGCGTCGGCTGGCTCGGGTGACTCCCTCTGTTTGAACGTGCCCGGACAGCGCGTCGGTGTCGCCGAACTGGTGGCTCTCATCGAACGTCTCATTCCCGAATCAGCGGGCATGCTCACATGGGAGTCGACGCCCATTAGTGCGCCGGCGCTCCTGTCAGCGCCGGCGCTCGAGAGTGCGATTGGTCAAGTGACGAACCGACCTCTCGTCGACGGCGTCACGGAGACGATTGAGCACTTTCGCGCGGTGCTCGGTGCCGGCCTGCTCAGCGCGCCGGAATAGAGAGCGAACAGTGAATTCGTGTAGTGAAGAGATGAATGACCATCGAGTAGAGGAGATGAAGTTATGTTGCAAATAGCCGAACTTTTAGAGCCGACCCCGTCGCCGTTGTGGCGCCTCATTAAGCAGGCAGGTGTTGACCAGGTTGTGAGCCTCCTCGACGGTGGAGAGCAGATGTGGCGCTGGCCGAAGGGTGAAGGAACCCAGGGCTACGTCGAGACTCCCTACATCGCGCCCCCCGCGGGCGAGCGTCCCTGGGAGAAGCCGGCGCTCGCGCGCATGCAGCAGCAGTATCGCGAGTACGGACTTGAGCTCGCTGTGCTCGAAGACACTGCCCCCATGGACGCAATTCGATTGGGTCGAGCCAACCGCGACGAGGCGATCGAGTGGGTGGCGACGCAGGTTCGCGCCATGGGCGAACTCGGCATTAACACCCTTTGCTACAACTGGGTCGCGATCGCGAGTTGGGCGCGCACCTCGAATGACGTGCTGCTGCGCGGCGGCGCGCTGTCGTCTGGCTACGACGACGAGATCATGCGCCAAGCGCCTCCGCTGATCGAACCCGGCAGCGTCACGCACGACCAGCTCTGGGCGAACTTCGAGTACTTCTTAAAGGCCATTGTGCCGGTCGCGGAAGAGTCCGGCGTTCGGCTTTCGCTGCACCCCGATGACCCGCCCATCCCCTTCGTGCGTGGCGTTCCTCGGATCATGGGTTCGGTTGACGCGTTCGAGCGCGTGCTTGCGACAGTGCAGAGTCCCTCCAGCGGCGTGACCTTCTGCCAAGGGAACTTTTCCCTCATGACAGACGATGTTCCCGGCTTGATTCGCCAACTTGGTCGCGATGGTCGTATTTTCTTCGCGCACTTTCGCGATGTGGTCGGCACGGCCGACAAGTTCATCGAAGTGTTTCACGATGAGGGACCGACCGACATGCTCGAGTGCATGCGCGCGTACGAGGACATTGGCTTCGACGGCGTACTTCGCCCTGACCACGTGCCGGCTCTCGAAGGTGACTCGAATGACTCCTTCGGCTACTCGGTACTTGGACGCCTCTATGCCATTGGCTACATGACGGGACTTCGCGAGGCTGTGTACAAAGCGGCGTGACGATGAACAACGGGATCGACGGGCGTGACGTAGCTGGTGTGCTTGAGGACCTGGGATCAGGCGTCTACAAGTTGCCCACCGACTATCCCGAGGTGTGCAACGCGCCGCTCTGGACGTACCTCATCAAAGAGAACGACCAATTCGCGCTTGTCGATCCCGGCGTTGCCAGCACGATGCAGGCGACGTTGGCGCCCGCGGTGGCGGACCTCGGTCTGCACGTGGAGAACGTCGTCCTCGTTGCGGCGACCCACGGACACCCCGATCACTCCGGGGGACAGTTCTCCTGGCAACACGCGGTGCCCGCGGCAAAGATCGCCGCGCCGCTCGCAGAAACGCCGTGGATCGAATCGTTCGACCGTCAGTGGGTCGAGTTCTGGGACGACTATCCCGGCACGATGGATCTCATTTCAGAACGTCACGCCTATGAAGCGCTGTGCACTCCTGAACCTCGCGTTGACCTCGTCCTGCGGGATGGGGATGCGTTCACGCTGGGTGAACGCTCCGTCCAAGTCATCGAAACGCGTGGCCACACGTGGGGACACTGTGCGTACTTCGATGAGCGAAGTGGAGCGCTCTTTACGGGCGACGCGGTCCAGGGCAGTGGAACTCGAAGCTCGGACGGCGACTCCGTATTTGCGCCTATGTATGTGGACGTCACTGACACGCGCTGGGGACTTCACCGCCTCCTCGAGCATCCCTTCACGTGGTTGTGCCCCGCGCACGCCCCGCCGTTGAAGCACGACGATGGCGTCGCTTTTATCCACCAGAGTCTGGAGTTCATCGATCGAATGGACCGACTCGCGCGCGAGTACGTGCTCGAGTGCGGCGGAGGTCCACTGACGACGAGGGGGCTCGCCGAACGCATCGGCGAAACGGTGGGCACAAATCCGCCCGTGTCGCCTCAGAGTGTGGTGACCGCGCGCGCCCATCTGTACGCGCTGGCTCGCGAAGGTTCGCTCGAGGCGGCGTGGTTACCAAAGACCGCGCACAGCCACGCGTCGCCTTAAAAGCAGTGGCGGTTCGTGCGCCCAAGTGACCTTCTAATAAACAAGGAGCAAAGTAGATGAAATTGGCAACGCTGTTCGTGGAACAGGACACCTCGGCCCTCCATCTGGCGCTTGACGGCGGCTACGCCGCGGTCGACGATCTCGCCCGCGCCGCGGGCAATGAGCGCCTTCAAGGCATGAGGGATGTCGCGGACCTCTTCGCGCGTGGCGATGGCGTGGTTGAGGACCTTCGCGCGCTTGCCAATGACGCCCGGGCGACCGTTTCGTTCGACGATGCTCGTCTCGCGCCTCCCGTTCGACGCCCGAGCAAGATCATCTGCGTCGGCCTCAACTACCTGGCGCACATCGAAGAGAGCGGTGGCACTCGTCCCGAGCGCATCGTTCTGTTCTCGAAATATCCGAGTTCGCTCGTCGCGTCGGGCGACGCCGTGCAGCTACCCTCAATCACGAACGAACTCGATTACGAGGGCGAGCTCGCAATCGTCATTGGTCGTCGAACTAAGGGTGTCAGCGTGGAAGATGCCATGGGCGCTATCGGGGGCTACACAATAATGAATGACGTCTCCGCGCGCGACCTCCAGGGTGCGGAGTCGCAGTGGGTACGTGGCAAAGCGCTCGACACGTTTGCACCGCTCGGTCCTGTTGTCCTGGACGCGCGCTCCGCGCCGCCGATAGGAGAGATGCGCATTCGAACCACCGTGAACGGCGAGGAGCGCCAGAATGCGCTCTGCTCATTGATGATCACGCCGGTACCCGACCTAATCTCGTACATCTCCGCCTTCGTCACGCTCGAGCCGGGTGACCTGATCGCCACGGGCACGCCGTCGGGAGTCGCGATTGGCATGGACGTTCCGAAGTTTCTCGAAGATGGGGACGTGATGGTCGTTGCGATCGACGAGATTGGCGCATTGACCAATACCGTCGTGACCGCCTAGGCGGGTCGAGTGACCGAGGCTGACGCCAAAGGGTTTTCACACGTGAGAGACGAAACCGTGTTCCTTGGCGGACTGCCTGCGATTCGGCGTGTCTCTGTCGACGAAGTGGCACGCGTCGTTGACAGCTCGAAGCGGCGCTTGGTCGTGCTCGACGACGATCCAACCGGTACTCAGACCGTGGCCGGTGTGCCGGTGCTGACGACGTGGAGTGCCGAGGACCTCCGCTGGGCGCTCTCCCAAGACGTCACAGCGTTCTACGTCTTGACGAACACGCGAAGTCTCTCGGGCGACGACGCTGAGGCTCGAAATCGAGAGATCGTCGAGAACCTCGTCGCAGCGGCGCGTGCGGAAGGAGTCGACTTCGTCATCGCGTCGAGGAGCGATTCCACGCTGCGAGGCCACTTTCCTCTTGAGTCGGACGTTCTTTGCGAAGCGCTCGCCGAGGTGGGGGACGTTGTGGATGCCATCGTCATTGTGCCGGCGTACATCGAAGCGGGCCGCTTCACGGTCGATTCCGTGCACTGGGTTCGTTCGCCCGATGGACTCATTAGAGCAGGGGAGAGCGAGTTTGCCCGCGACGCCACGTTTGGGTACGCGTCGAGTGACCTTCGTGAATACGTGGAAGAAAAGACACGGGGTCGCTGGCAAGCTGCCGACGTCGGGCGGATCACTCTCTCCGACATTCGAGAAGGCGGCGTGGGCACCGTTGTGACCATCCTTGAGACGCTGAGCGGGGGTCACCCCGTCGTCGTAGACGCCGCGTGTGACGACGATCTGCGCGTCCTGTCACTCGCTTTGCTCGAAGCAGAGCGATCCGGTAAGCGCTTTGTCTATCGCGTTGGACCCTCGTTCGTGCGAGCTCGCGCGGGACTCGATGCTCGTCCCGCGCTCACTGCGGTCGAGGTCGACGACATTCGGCGACACGGGTTCAACGACACGCACGACGTAGTGTCGCCCCACGGCCTCATCGTCGTGGGTTCACACGTCGCCCAGACGACACGCCAGTTGGAACGTCTCCGCGAGGCTAGCGTTCCGAACGAGGTTGAGCTCGACGTCGGGAAGCTACTGTTACCCAATTCACGCGATGAGACGATTGCTGACGCGATCCGCGAGGTAGTCGAGCATCTTGGACGGGGTGACGTAGTGATCGAAACGAGTCGGCACGTCGTTCATGGAGATGACGCAGCGGCGAGCCTTGCCATCGCGAGGAGCGTCTCCGCCGCACTTGTGGCCGTCGTTCAGGGGGTCGTCGCTCGAGTTGTGCCAAATTGGATCGTGGCGAAAGGTGGCATCACGTCGAGTGACATCGCGACCGAAGCTCTCCAGGTGCGACGCGCCTGGATTCGCGGTCCACTCCTCGACGGGATCGTGTCGCTGTGGGAGCCAGTGCCAGGCTCGCCCTGGACCATGCCGTACGTCGTGTTTGCGGGCAACGTCGGCAACGACGACGCGCTCGCCGAAGTGGTAACCAAACTGCGCGGGGTCCACTGATGCTGCTTCGAGGAGCCGACGCGCTGAGGGATGCGGCGAGAGCCAAGCGTGCACTGCCGGCTTTCACCGGGTACAACCTTGAGATGGTGCAAGCCATTGTCGAGGCGGGCGAGCAAACGGACTTGCCATTGCTTCTCGTCGCGGGGTCGAGCGCGTTTCGTCATAGTGGACTCGCGCCGCTTGCAAACCTCGCACTTGAGTTCGCTACGTCGAGCGATGCTTCTGTGGGCGTACATCTCGATCACAGCCGATCGCTCGAGGAAATTACGGCGTGTCTCGAGCTGGGCTACACCTCGGTGATGTTCGATGGATCGGATCTCCCATTCGACGAAAACGTGCAACGTACCAAGCAGGTCGTTGAGCGCGCCCACGCGAAGGGGGCCTGGGTAGAGGCCGAACTCATGGGAATTGCGGGAAATGAAGACGTCTCGACAAATGCGGTCGCGGGTGCGATGACTGATCCCGAGCGGGCCGAGGCGTTTGTGATGGAGACCGATGTCGACGCATTAGCCGTCGCGATCGGGAATATCCACGGCTTCTCGTCAGCGCCGGCGGACATTGACCTCGACCGGCTTGAAGCGATCCGTCAACGCGTCAGTATTCCGCTCGTGCTGCACGGCGCAAGCGGCTTGAGCGACGAGACGATCCTTTCGTGCCTCGATCGTGGGGTCGCGAAGGTGAACGTCAACGCGCAATTGCGGACCTCCTATCTCAGTGGCATGGAAGGTGCGCTTTTCGCTTCACCTGAGACCAGTGATCTCTTGGACGTGCTTCGAAACGGTCGCGACGCGCTCACCGAGACAGCAGTACGAATCATCCGGCTACTCGCACGATCGGAGTAGTCGCATGCGTGCACGTCCAGTGGCGACGTCACCTCGAACAGGAGAAAGAACGTGACCTCATCATCACCGAACGGGACTCCGGGCGGCAACGCTGCGAGTGAACCCGCGATTGCCGTCATTGGACTTGGTGCAATGGGTCTACCCATGGCACTGCGTCTCTTGACCCACCACCAGGTCACCGTCTTCGATCCCATACGTGACAACGTCCTTCGAGCTACGAAGGCGGGGGCTCGCGGGGCGTCAACGCCGTCGGACGCGGCCGGTGACGCCAACATCGTTCTCCTCGCGGTGCGCACATTGTCACACGTGGAAGCGGCTCTCTTTGGACCTGAGGGCGTGGCGGAACGACTGATTCCAGGCTCGGTCGTCATTTTGACGAGCACGGTCGGCGCGCCGGGCGCGAAAGTCATCGCTGAACGGCTGGGGGCACTCGGCATTCAACTGGTTGACGCACCCGTGAGCGGCGGACCAATTCGCGCGGGCGAGGGCGACCTTCTGATGTTGGTGGGCGCGTCGAACGAAGGTCTTGATGTTGCTCGCTCCGTTCTCGATCAGCTTGCGTCGACAGTCGTCGTGGTGGGATCGCAGCCGGGTGATGGACAGGCAATGAAGACCGTAAATCAATTGCTCTGTGGAATACATATCGCTGCCGCGGCCGAAGCGCTTACTCTGGCGAAGGGTCTCGGCCTGGACCCGGAGGCTGCGCTCCAAGCGCTGGGCGCCGGCGCAGCGTCGTCGTTCATGCTCACCAATCGCGGACCACGCATTGCAGAGGCTCTGAGTGGTCGCGCTCCCGACGTACTGTCGCGGGTCGACATTTTCGTGAAGGACATGGGTATCGTTGCCGACGCGGGTCGCGACGCCGGCGTTGCGCTGCCCGTCGCCTCCGCCGCCGAGCAACTATACCGATTGGGGGAGTCCGCGGGTCTCGGCGCGTGCGACGACTCGACGATATCGACGATCCTCTCTTTGGAGCATCACCCGACGTCGACGGCACCGCCTTCGTGAATGTTGGCGACGACGCCTGAACCCTCGAACAGTACCGCTTCGATGGTGATCTGCTTCGAGGCAAAGCCGTTGAGCTGCACGCCACGATGGCCCTTGCTTCGAGCGTGCGTCATACCGTGCCCGGGAATGGTCGAGGCAGGCTCGACGGCGATGGCGTAGCACCGCTTGAACCAGGGCCAGCCGGTGCCGGAGTGGACTTCTTGCCAGAGCCACGCTTTGTCAAAGACGTCGCCCGACCAGCGTAAGCCAACGCCGAGATTGAGGCGTGGGTTCGTAATCGCGTAGAACGGGGCGCGCATGTTAGTGAAGTACGCGAGCACCGCGCGAGGCTCGTCGGGTCCCGGGACACGGCTCAAATCGAGCGCATCGCCGCTCGTCGTCGTGACGAGTGGCCAGTCGTGCGTACTTTCGGGTTCGAGGAACGTCCCCGGTGACTGGTCGTCGGCGACGAGCGTGCGGAATCCGCTCGAGAGGATGCAGTCGGCCTCGATAAATGGCGCGCCAAAGGCAGGGTGGTGCGACCACATGAATTCGAGATCCTCGGGCGATTCGTTGGTGACCGTTTCTTCAAGGCGAAGAACGCCACCTCGCAGACTCACGGTCCTGCGAACGTGCAGGGGGAGTGACATGAGACGCACTTCCAGCGTGACACTGGAGTCGTCACGTTCCTGTACCGTCCAAGGCAATAGTGCGGCCTCACCGTGGTAGTTCCAGTTGACGCCGTACTCAACACATTCGTCACCACCGTTCGGCAGCAATACCTGCCAGCCGCCAGAGTAGGACTCCATCCAGCGCTCGATGGAAGTCTGGGAGCGTAGCCATGGGCCGGGCTCGCGTAAACCGGACGGAGACTTCAGAAGCACGTCGACACCGGTGCGATGGTCGATAAAGGAATAGATGTCGGCGCCCTTGTCGGGGAACATCGTCAACGTGGCCGCATCGCTGCGCAGCGTAAGCGCTCGCCATCCACCGATGAACTCGTCGGCTTCATTGGTCACGAGCTGCGCTCCGATTCTCGCTGGGACGCAACATAAGCGAACGCCTTCATCTGGCAGGTGAGCGTTGTAACAACGTGGAGGTCAAGGAGCTCTGCTTGAGGTCCGAATGACGGCGATGAGTCCCTCGGCATCAGGTGGCTCCCTCTCTCCGTTGGGCCTCTGAAGCGCGCCACTGCAGCGCGATCTCACTGGCCTCGCGATAACGCTCGACGAGATGGCGGTCCAGTTGTTCGACTCGTTCGGCGCGGGGCGAGAACTTCACCTCGTCGCTCAGCAACCTGCTCGCACCGACTGGATCCTCGCGCTCGACGGCGGCGGCGAGCACGGCCGCACCCCTCGCGGAGAGATCGGGATCCTGGTGAAAACGAAGCGAACGACCGATGCCGTGAAGCGCGGCCGCTTCCCAGACCGCGTCACCGACACCTCGGCCGGCGATATCCACCACATCGATGGACACTCCGCCCGCTCGTTCGATGTCGTCGAGTACGTGGCGGGTTCCAAGAAAGACGCCCAGCACCACTGACATCGCGATCTCGGCACGTCCGTGTTCATCGGAGAGACCGAGGAAGAGCGCTCGAACATTCTGGTCCCAGAGGGGCGCACGCTCGCCTGAAAGATAGGGAACGAACACCGGTAGCGAAGTCCCCGCGTCCTTGGCAATCGTGAACAGTTCGTCAACGCTGCATCCAAGCAACCGAGCCACCCACTGAAATGCCGACCCTCCGGACTGAGTGGGGCCGTACAGCAAGGCGGTGGGGGCGCAGTACCGGGGCACGCTGTAGAGCCCCGCTGCACGTACGTTTTCGTCCGCGATTGCCGTGCCCACGATGGATGAGGTGCCGCTGAACACGAACGCACTCGATTCGGCGAAGCATCCGGCCGCGAGCATCTCGGCGAGCGCGTCGCTCCAGCCAACCGTGACGGGCGTTCCCGCGCGTAGACCAAAGTATTTGGCCGCCTGCTTGCTTACGACACCGCGCTCTGACCACGCAGGTGCGATGGGCGGGCAGACGTCCCTTCGCCAGCCGCACGCTTCCAACACGTCCGATGCTGGTGCGCCGTCGGTAACGCGGCAGAGTCCCTTCGACGACCAGGGATCAGACAGAGGACTGCCCGTCAACTGCATGCCGATGAAGTCCTTGGGCTGTAACACGAAAGCCGTGGCTGTAACGAGATCGGGTTGGTGGCGGCCGATCCACTTCAGCTTGGCGGGCACTGCGGACGCGGACCACGCCAGTGCTGTGCCAAAGATTGACTCGGGATCCCCGAACTGGTGAGCGAGTTCCTTGGCTTCGAGTTCTGCTCTCGTGTCCTGCCACGTGAGCGCATTGCTCAGAGGGACACCGTCAGCGTCGACCATGACGACAGTTGGCGTCTGCCCGCACAGACCGATGGCGTCAGGCGGGTACGTCACGAGATCTACCTCGCTCAGCGCCGCTCGCAACGCGGCCACCCAGGCGGTGGGATCTTGCTCCGCGATACCGTGCGGCCGGCGAATGATCGGATAGGGCGCGGTGCCAGCATCGAGAACTGCGCCGTCGTCTCGCACGAGCACTACTCGGGTCGAACTCGTGCCGACGTCGATCCCGAGGTACGTCTTCGTCATAGGACGGTCTACTGATTCTCAATTGCAGCGATGACTCTGCGCTCAGCACGAAAGATAGCGAAGCAACAGATTGGGCGAGTCTCTCTGAACACTGTTGCTCTTGTCGCTCGTGACCAGGAATTATCCCACACTCGCGATGCTCCTTCCAGTACTCCTACAAACTAGTTGATGTACCACGCCTCTCTGCTCGATCGTTGCGACCTTCGCCAGGTCGATGGCAGCACTTGCTGTTCACCGATGAGATGCTGACAGTGGGGCGGCGTCGAGGTACAACGACTAGTGGCTCTCGGTGGCCCAATTATCGATTTTCATCTTGGGATAATCTCGATTGATGTACAGGCATCATGATTCGTAAGTTGCTCGTTGCAAACCGCGGCGAGATAGCGATTCGCGCCTTCCGCGCTGCGAATGAGCTCGGCATACCCTCCGTCGCCGTGTATGCGTACGAGGACCGCTACTCGTTGCACCGTCAGAAGGCCGACGAGAGTTATGAGATCGGTGAGCGCGGCCACCCCGTTCGCGCATATTTGACGGTCGAGGAGATCATTCGTGTGGCGCTCTTGGCGGGCGCCGACGCTGTTTATCCGGGATATGGCTTTCTCTCCGAGGACCCGCGTCTTTCGGCCGCGTGCGCCGAGGCCGGACTGACCTTTGTCGGCCCGAGCGCCGCCGTACTGGAGCTCGTTGGTAACAAAGTGCGCGCCCTCGAGGCGGCGAGAGCGGCCGGGCTCCCGACGCTGCGCGAAGTGGCAGACCCCAACAACGATCACGAGGTGCTGCTGGCGCGAGCGAGCGAAGTGGGCTTTCCGCTCTTCGTGAAGGCGGCGGCCGGCGGGGGAGGGCGCGGCCTTCGCCTCGTCGAGCACGAGTCGGAACTCGCCGAGGCGATTCAAAACGCGTCGAGTGAAGCGCTCTCGTCCTTTGGTGACGAGACCGTCTTTCTGGAACAGGCGGTCATCCGTCCCCGCCATATTGAGGTCCAGGTCCTCGCCGATGGCGAAGGCAACGTTGTGCACCTCTACGAGCGTGACTGTTCCATTCAGCGTCGCCACCAGAAGGTCATCGAAATTGCGCCCGCGCCGAACCTCGATCCGGCGCTGCGCGAACAACTCTGCGCGAGCGCCGTCGCGTTTGCGACCTCCGTGGGCTACTGCAACGCCGGGACCGTCGAATTTTTGGTTGACGCGGATGGCAACTACGTCTTCATCGAAATGAATCCGCGGATCCAGGTCGAACACACCGTGACTGAAGAGGTCACGTCGATCGACCTCGTGCAGTCGCAGCTGCGCATCGCGTCCGGCGAGACACTCTCTCAGCTTGGAATTGACCAGGCGAATATTCACGTCAGCGGCGCCGCGATGCAGTGTCGCATCACGACAGAGAACCCGTCGGAGGATTTCAGGCCGGACACCGGAAGGATCACCACTTATCGCGCGCCGGGTGGCGCCGGCGTTCGTTTGGATGACGGCACCTACGTCGGTGCGGAGATTCTGCCCTACTTCGATTCGCTGCTCGTGAAGCAGACCTGTCGCGGGCGGACCTTCGCTGACGCCGTCGCACGATCTCGTCGTGCGCTCGCTGAGTTTCGCGTGCGCGGGGTCGGGACCAACTTGGCCTTCCTGCAAGCGATCATGGCGGAGCCAGACCTTGCGGCGGGAAACTTAACGACCGCGTTCCTCACCGACCACCCCGAACTCGCCGAGACTCGAAGCGGCCTCGACCGCGGCACGAGGATGCTCACGTACCTCGCCGACGTAACGGTCAACGAGCCCAATGGCCCCGCTCCCGTTTCGCCGGATCCCGCCTCCAAACTGCCTTCGCTCTCGAGCGACGAGGTGCCGGACGGTTCCCGCCAAGCGTTGGATCGCCTCGGACCGACGGCGTTCGCCTCCGCGCTTCGCGCGCAGCGCGCGGTTGGCGTGACGGATACGACGCTGCGCGACGCGCATCAGTCGCTGCTCGCAACCCGGCTGCGCACCTACGATATGGCGGCCGTCGCGCCGTGGCTCGCGCGAGGGCTTCCTGGCGCGTTGTCGTTTGAAGCCTGGGGTGGCGCGACGTACGACGTGGCGCTGCGGTTTCTGAAGGAGGATCCCTGGGAGCGGCTTGACGTGCTGCGCGAAGCCATTCCGAACGTCTGCCTACAGATGCTGCTGCGCGGTCGCAACACCGTCGGGTACACGCCGTACCCCGATCGCGTGGCCAATGCATTTGTCCACGAGGCGGCCAAGAGCGGCATCGACATCTTTCGCATCTTCGACGCGTTCAATAGTGTCGAGCAGATGCGCCCCGCAATCGAAGCGGTGCTCGAGACCGACAAGATCGCCGAAGGCACGTTGTGCTACTCGGGCGACTTGGCGAACCCTGACGAGCAGCTCTACACGCTCGACTACTACCTGCGGCTAGCAGAACAGCTGGTCGAAACCGGCTGCCACATTCTCTGCGTGAAGGACATGGCGGGCCTGTTGCGCGCACCGGCGGCGACCGCGCTCGTCACCGCGCTTCGAGCGCGGTTCGACCTGCCCGTGCATCTGCACACGCACGACACGTCCGGCGGCCAGCTCGCCACGTACCTCGCCGCCATCGAAGCCGGTGTTGACGCCGTTGACGGCGCGGCGGCGCCGCTCTCGGGCACGACGAGTCAGCCGCCGTTGTCTGCGATCGTGGCGGCAACCGACCACACCGATCGCGCGACCGGTCTCTCGCTCACGGTGCTCAACGATTTGGAGCCGTACTGGTCCGCCGTACGTGAGCTGTACGCGCCCTTCGAAAGTGGTCTGCCAGCCCCGACGGGGCGTATCTATCGCCACGAAATTCCGGGCGGCCAGCTCTCGAACCTTCGCACGCAGGCGGTCGCGCTCGGCTTGGGGGATCGATTCGAGATGGTGGAGGATCTCTACGCCGCGGCCGACCGGATGCTTGGCCGCATCGTCAAGGTCACACCGTCGTCCAAAGTCGTCGGCGACCTCGCGCTCTATCTGTGCGGTATCGACGCCGATCCCGCCGCCTTCGAGAAGGATCCCGCCGCCTACGACATTCCCGACAGCGTCATTGGGTTCCTCGAAGGTGAGCTCGGGACGCCGCCCGGCGGATGGCCCGAGCCTTTTCGAACGAAGGCCCTCGCCGGTCGCGCGCCCAGCGCCCGCGAGACGACCCTCTCGGCGAGCGACGAAGCGGCGCTCGCCAGTCCCGCCGTACGCAGCACGCTCAATCGGCTTCTTTTTGCGGGCCCCACCAAGGAGTTCGAGGATGCGGTCGACGCGTTCGGTGACCTCTCGGTCGTGCCGACGCGCGCTTTCTTCTACGGGCTCGATCCGGGTGAAGAAGTGGACGTAGTCCTCGCCCCGGGCGTTTCGATCTTCTTGAGCGTGGACGCCGTGGGCGAGGCGGACGACGCGGGTTGCCGCACGGTCTTTGGCCG
>DASXEU010000039.1:0-2019 GCA_036489935.1 Acidimicrobiales bacterium | reverse complement strand
GACAAGGTCGTCGCGAGTGCGCCGAAAGCGATAGCAATGGTGAGAACGAGGCTGACGACCAACGATCGTCGTGACCCTACCTGTGAGGGCATTACTTAGCGTCGCCTTCCGTCGGATGATCATGGTCATCGTCGGTGGATTCAGGAATCTCAGGCTCGGACACGATCGGGTCGTAGCGGCGCGCGATCGCTGACGGGATGAACTCAAGCTCGGTGCCGTCGTCCGTACGCAGCGTGATCAGGTCCGTGTCGTTGCGCACGACGGTTCCGACGAATCCGCCGATCGTCTGCGCGCGGTCCCCGACTTCGACCTTCTTCTGCGTCTGGCGCTGGGCCTTCTGGCGACGCGAACGCGGTCGCAGGTAGAAGAAGTACAACGCACCGAAAATGACGATGTAAATGAGGATGAGGTAGGAATCAGACGACGACTTAGCGGCGGCAACCAACATTTGGGATTCTTTCGTTAACGGACAGGGAAACTCTAGTCGCTGAACATGTGATGTTTAGAACAGACCACCGTGACGAGGCTGAATCCCTAGGTGGTGATAGGCCCGTTCGGTCGCGACACGCCCTCGCGGCGTGCGCACCATCAGTCCCGAGCGCAGCAAGTAAGGCTCGTACGCATCTTCGATTGTGAGGGGCTCTTCCCCGCAGGCGTGGGCGAGCGTCGTAAGGCCAACGGGTTGGGCCGCGAACTGCTCGCAGAGCAACGTCAATATTCTTCGGTCCACTTTGTCGAGCCCAAACTCGTCAACGCCGAAGAGCGCCAGTGCGTCCCTCGCAACGCCGAGCGTCACTTGATCGTGGTTCTTCACCGAGGCGTAATCGCGCACCCTGCGCAGCAGTCGGTTGGCGATGCGGGGTGTGCCACGACTGCGCATCGCAATCAGCGCTGCCGCCTCGGGGTCCAGCGCTACGTCGAGCAACTTCGCCGAGCGTTCGGCGATCTTCGTGAGCTCGTCCACCTCGTAGAGGTCGAGCTGGCCAATGAAACCGAACCGGTCGCGCAACGGCGCCGCGACCAGCCCCGTGCGAGTGGTGGCGCCGACCAGGGTGAAGTTGGGCAAATCCAGTCGAATCGATCTCGCCGAAGGTCCTCGCCCAATCATGACGTCGAGACGGAGGTCCTCCATCGCCGGATAAAGCACTTCTTCGACGGCGCGCGACAGTCGATGCAGTTCGTCAATGAAGAGGACGTCGCCATCTTGAAGATCGGTGAGCAGCGCCGCCAAATCTCCGGGCCGAGAGAGTACCGGGCCGGAAGTGACGCGAAATCCCGATCCCATCTCGCTCGCCACGATGCTCGCGAGCGACGTCTTGCCGAGTCCCGGTGGTCCAGCGAAGAGCAGGTGGTCGGAACACTGACCGCGAGCGCGGGCCGAGCCCAGCACTACCTGGAGATGGCCCACGAGATCTCGTTGGCCGACGAAGTCTGCGAGTGTCTGGGGCCGCAGCGACACTTCCGTGTGTCGTTCCGTGTCGCTCGCTTCGGGCGTCACGACGTGATCGCTCAGTTCGGTGAGATCGATCTCGTGCTTCACGGTCGCCTCAAGAGCTGCAAGGCCGTACGTAGCGCCGCCGCTTCGTCGCTCGGTAGCACGACGTCACGGAGCGCTGTACGCACCTCGTGGCTCGTGTAGCCGAGCGCGTGAAGGGCGTCGTCGATCGCGGCGTCAACGTGCTCGGTCGGTTCATGTGACGCAAAGGTCCCGTCAACGACGACTTTGCCCTTCAGTTCGAGCACGATGCGGCTCGCCGTTTTCGGTCCAATACCTGAGATCGTCGCCACCTTCTTCGCGTCGTCGTGCTCAATGGCGTAGGCGAGCTCGCCAACACTCATGGTGCGAAGCGCGCCGAGGGCAGTCGAGGGACCGACGCCGGGGGTTGCTAACAGCAGCTCGAAGAACTCTCGATCTTCGAGCGTATGGAAGCCGAAGAGCTGAATCGAATCTTCGCGAACGACGGTGAACACGAAGATCTCGATGAGTTCGTCGAAGTTCGGTGCTTCATTGGACGCCAC
>DASXEU010000030.1:0-6008 GCA_036489935.1 Acidimicrobiales bacterium | reverse complement strand
ACATCCTCCGTGCATGACTCGAGGCGAAGCTTCGCAGGCACGCCGAGGGCCATGGCGTTGGTTGGCACGTCAGTGCCGTTGCGCACGACGGCCCCTGCCCCGACGGTCGCTCCAGTGTGGACGACGACTTCGTGCAGCACGATGGAGCCGCTGCCAATGAGGACACGGTCCTCAACAGTGCAGCCTTCAAGGTGCGCGAGGTGTCCAATCACGCAGTCGCTTCCAATGACGGTTGGGTATTCGTCGACTGCGTGGATCACGGCGCCGTCTTGAATCGATGTTCGCTCCCCCACGATGATGGTTCCGTAGTCGCCACGCAACACTGCACACGGCCAGATCGACGAATCCGCACCGATTCGCACGTCACCAATAATTACGGCGTCAGGGTGCACGAAGGCGTCGCGGTCAATCTGAGGTATGCGATCTCCGAGTGAGTAAATAGGCATCGAGTCTCCTTAACGATGGATAATCCACGAAATTAACTGATACGTCCGCCAACCGAGGTAGATGATCGAGATGACGATGAAGAATCGCCACCGCCACGGAACGGGTTCGCGCTCTTCTTCGATGAGCTCTGCGCCACAGACCGCGCACACGTCGCTCTCTTCGGGACGATCGCACTGTTCACACCAGTTGGCCACTGCTACTCGATTCGAACGCGCACTCGAATCGGCGACGAGCCCAGTTCGAAGCGCTCACGAAGACTGCGCTCGACGTAGCGCAGGTACGTCTGGGGCAGTCGGCCGGCGATGAACAGCGTGAAGGTTGGCGGTTCGGTTGCGCCTTGCACGGCGTAGCGGATCTTGCCCGTCGGGGCGGGCTGCTTGATCTGGAGGTCGCGAATAGCTCGATTGAGGACGCCCGTCGGTACGCGCTTCGCATAGTTGACCGCTGCGTTCGAAAGTGCTGGCAGCAGGCGGTGGACGCCACGTCCCGTCAGGGCCGTCGTCTTGATGACGGGCGCGTCACCGAGAAACGCCAGCTTGTCGCCCACACTCGCGAGTACCGCGTCGCGCTCGTCGGTCGGAACAAGTTCCCACTTGTTGAGCACCACGAGTGCGGGGCAACCGGCGGCGGAGATTCGTTCGGCGAGTCGCTGGTCCTGGCCCGTTGCCTGCTGGGTGGCGTCGATGACGAGTATTGCGAGGTCGGCGCGATCAAGCGCGTCGAGACTGCGCAACACGGAATAGGTCTCTAAGCCTGGTTCTGTGCGCGCGCGTTTGCGCATGCCCGCCGTGTCGATGAAACGAATGAGTCCGGCGCTCGTCTGCACGACGGTGTCAATGGCGTCGCGCGTCGTACCTGGCATGTCGTGGACGACGGAGCGCTCCTCGCCAATCAGCTGGTTGAACAATGTCGACTTGCCAACGTTCGGACGCCCTACGATCGCGACGCGCAGCGCACCGTCGTCAGGAGTTGCGTCGGGATCGGGCCTCTCAGCGTGCTCGCCGAGCTCATCGACGATGCGGTCGAGCAGATCGCCCGAACCTCGGCCGTGTTGAGCGCTCACGATGACGGGATCGCCGACGCCGAGCGAGAGAAACTCCCAGCTGGCAGTTTCGTGTTGTTGATCATCGATCTTGTTCACGACGAGCAAGACCGGGCGACCGGAGCGGAGCACCCAGCGCGCGGCGCGCGCGTCTTCATCGACCGGGCCGGTTGAGCCGTCAACGACGAGAATGACGAGGTCCGCTGACTTGAGTGCTTCGTCGGCCTGCTTAGAGACCTTTTCTTCGAGGGAGTCGCCCGCGGCGAGCCATCCGCCGGTATCAACGACGTCAAAGGTGATCCCGCGCCAGTCCACTTCGACGGCCTTGCGGTCGCGGGTGACGCCGCGCTGCTCTTCGACGACGGCGATGCGCTTGCCCGCTAAACGATTGACCAACGAACTCTTACCAACGTTCGGGCGACCAACGATAACTACTTGAGGACGACTCACGCGCGACTCAGCTTTCTTGAACGGACGGATTCGAGTGTGGTGCGCAGGTCGTAACCCGTTGTCGGGACGCTCATCACCGGACGCGGCAAATCGTCAAGCGTTAGCCCGTCGAGAAAGCGACCTTCCGAGAGACAGACGTCGGGCACGAGACAGACCGTCGAATCGGGAATGTCCTCGAGTGCGCTTCGAAGATCCGCGCCGGTCATCAGTCCCGCGACTTTGATATTGCCGCCGAAGTATCGGTTTGTGACGGCCTTCACATTGACGTCGTGAAAACCATGCTCGTCAAAGAGGGATCGCAGGATGGGCGCTGCGTACTCACCCGTGAGCACCGTGATGTCGTCGCCGTCGTAGTCGCGCTGCTCAACGGTGCGCGGTGCGCGGTATCCGAGAGCTGGAGCACCATCGACGGACTGGAAGAAACCAGATCCCAGCTTCGCCATCGACGTGCGCTCAGTGAAGCTCTCCTTGAAGGCCGCCACGAGTCCCACGCCGTTTTCTGCCTCGTCGAGGCTCTCGAAACTCTCGGTCCCCGGGGGCTCAATGCCCGCGACAATATAGAACTCGTCGCTGGCGAATACCTTGGCGGTGCCGAAGAGCTCGCGCGTGAGTTGCTGGAAGGATTCGGCGAGGGCGACGACGTGACGTGCCTCCTCGGTCGTGTGCGGTCGCATCGACGGCTCGTTCGTGAACTCACTGACGCCGACCGGCACGAGGGCAATCGAGGCGAGCTCAGGGTAGAGCGAGACCACGTCATGCAGGGTGCGCTCGAGCTCGGCCCCGTCATTGACACCGGGGCATACGACGACTTGACCGTGGACCATGACGCCTGCGCGCAAGAGTTCGCGCAGCCAGCGAAGGCTCGTCGCGCCTCGAGGATTGCGCAGCATGTCCGCGCGCAGCTCGGGATTCGTCGTATGAATCGAGACGTAGAGCGGAGAGAGCCCCTCTTCGACCACGCGCTCCAAGTCGAATTCGGTGAATCTCGTCAGTGTCGTGTAGTTGCCGTAGAGGAACGAGAGGCGAAAGTCGTCGTCCTTCACGTAGAGGGATCGGCGCATCCCCTTAGGCAATTGGTAGATGAAGCAGAAGGTGCAGTGGTTGTCACAGGTGCGAATGCGGTCAAAGACCGCCGAATCGATGCTGAGACCGAGCGGTTGGCCTTCGACTTTCGAGACCGTCACCTTGTGCGAAAGGGCTGAGCCTTCGCGGCGGACGATGAGCGCCACGACTTCTCCGTCGATCAGCTGCTGGTATTCAATGATGTCAGTCGGCTCGCGCCCGTTTACGCTGACGAGCTCGTCGCCGACAGCGAGATCGACGTCCGAGGCCGGCGAACCCGCTGAGATAGAAGATATTCGGGCCCCAGACACCCGTACAGCCTAGGGACTACGCAAAGTGTTGATTTACTGATCGGGCGCCGATCACCCATCATTGCTCGACCGCGGACTAGTTTCGACCCCCATTAGGCTGAATCGCGTGAAGGTTGACAAGGTCGTGCTCGCGGCCCCACGGGGCTTCTGTGCCGGCGTGGAAAAGGCAATCAAGGCTCTCGACTGGATGACGAGGGTCTTCGAGCCACCCGTCTACTGCTACCACGAGATCGTCCACAATCAGTTCGTCGTCGACTATTTCAAGGCGGTCGGCGTCATCTTTATCGACGACATCGCGGTCGTACCGCCCGGCGCGCCCGTCATGTTGAGCGCTCACGGCTCGCCTCCCCAGCTGGTCGAGGCCGCGCGGCGCAATGGCGGCACCGTCATCGACGCGGTATGTCCGCTCGTGACCAAGGTGCACCACGAGCTGAAAGTTCGGGCCAATAAGGGCTACACCGTCCTCTACGTGGGTCACGAGTACCACGAAGAGGCCGTCGGCACGATGGCCGTTGCGCCCGAATCCGTGCATCTGATCCAAGCGCGAGAGGACATCGACGCCGTTCGAGATCACGAGGGTCCGGTCGCGCTCCTCAGTCAGACGACGCTCAGCCTCGATGAATGGCAAGACCTTCGTGAGTACGCAGAAGAGGTCTTTCCCGACATTTGGATGCCCAACCGAAGCGATCTCTGTTTCGCCACGACCAACCGCCAGGCGGCACTGCGCGAAATCGCCGAGGGTGCGGACACTGTCATCGTCATTGGCTCTGCGAACTCGTCGAACACCGTCGCATTGACGAAGGTCGCCGAGGCAGAAGGCGCCCCGCGCGTGCTGCGGGTCAATCGCGCCGACGAGCTCCCCGATGACCTGAGCGGGACAATTGCCGTGACCGCAGGAGCCTCGGCGCCCGAGAGCCTCGTCACCGAGGTGTTGAGCGTGCTCGACCCGACCAACGGCGTCACCGTCAAGTCCGTGATCATTGAAGACGAGTATTTCCCTCCGCCCCCCGAGCTGCGCGAAATGTTGAAGGCCATCTCGGCCGTCGTTGACCTTGTGCTGCAGACGCCCGCGCAATCGACGTTCGACGGCCAGGTGGACCGAGAATTCACCGCCGCAGAGGTCCTTTCCGCACTGAGCCGGTAGAAAAACAGGCCCGCCGGTAGTATTGACCGGTGGCATCGTTTCCCAGCATGGACGTCTCGACACGCGAGCAATGGTCCGAGATCATTGAGCGCACGATCGAAGCGCAACCGCGCGTTGCCCGTCAAATTCTCGCAATGGTCAAAGGTCTGAGCGATATCAGCGACGGCTTTTCCGTCGATCAGATGCAGCACGCCCTCCAGACCGCCACCCGCGCTGAGCGCGACGGCCAGGACGAACAGGTCATCGTCGCCTCGCTGCTCCACGACGTTGGCAAGCTGATTTCGGTGCCAAACCACCCGAGAATCGCCGCCGAGATCTTGAAGCCCTACGTGCGCCACGATGTGTACTGCATGGTCACCTTTCACCAGGATTTCCAGGGTCGGTACTACTACGAGCATTTGGGGATGGATCCCAACCTGCGCGAGCAACATCGAGGCGAGCCGTGGTACGACCTCGCCGAACGGTTCGCTGACCAGTACGACCAAAAGGCCTTCGACCCGCAGTACGACGCAGAGTCCCTCGAGCACTTTGAACCCATGTTGGTCAACGTGTTCGCGCAGGCTCATTCCATCTAAGGAGTTCCATGTCATCGCAAGACCTCGAAAAGCGGCGCATCACGCGGCTGCGCGCCTACGCGATCGACCAAGCGATGACTCGCTTTAACGACGACTACCCCGACTTTCACCCCGAGGCGATCGTCGCGTCCATCTGCGCTTACGAAGAAGAGGGCAATATCGGCGATGTCTTGAAGAAGATGCCCGACACCATCAACGGCGAGGCGTACACCACGCTCGTCGTCGTTGATGGCGGCGAAGACCGCACCGCAGAGATCGCTCGCTCCTTTGCGGGCGTCAAGGTCATCGAATTCCCCGTCAACCTCGGCCACGGCGTCGCGCTGCAGGTCACGTATCGCTACTGCATTGACCACTCCGTCAAATACGTGGTCACCCTCGACGCGGACGGACAGAACGACCCAACGGAGATTCCTCAGATCCTCCAGCCCTTACTCGATGACACGGCGGACTTCGTCGTCGCGAGCCGTGTGCTTGGCGAAGACAAGACCTCAGACGTCGTGCGTAAGAGCGGCGTTCGATTCTTCTCGATCATCATGAACCGGATGACCGGCGCGAACTTGACCGACACGTCAACGGGATACCGAGCGCTTCGCGTAACGATGCTTGCCGACGTCGTTGATCGTTTGACCCAAGAGCAGTATCAAACGGCCGAACTGCTCATCACGTGCTTGAAGCGTGGATGGCGCGCCGCCGAGGTGCCGACTGTCTGGTACCCGCGTGCGTCGGGTACGACGAAGAAGGGCAAGAACTGGCTGTTCGGCTTTCGCTACGCCCGGGTGGTCTTTGGCACCTGGTGGCGCGAGCGCTAACGAGCGAGTCGCTGTCGGCTCTCTGCGTAGACCGCCTCAAGCTCCTTTCGCAGCTCCTCACTCTTCGCACTGATCTCCGAGCGTGAGATTCGTCCCTCTCCCGAGGGCGGATCGATCGGACGTCCCACCACGACGTGAATCTTCGTAAATCGGGGAAACTTTGCACCG
>DASXEU010000166.1:0-5357 GCA_036489935.1 Acidimicrobiales bacterium | reverse complement strand
CGGCGGTCAGCTTGCGCACATGATGGGAGAAGCGGCGGGCGAACTCGATCTCGAGCTCACGGTGCTCGCCACGTCGCCCGACGACTCCGCCACGGCGACGATCGATCACGTGCTCCTGGGGGACGCCACTGACGCCGACGCACTCGCGCGCCTCGCCGATGTCGTTGACGTCATCACCTTCGACCACGAGCTCGTCGACCTCGAAGTATTGGACGCCCTCGAAGCCCAGGGCATGGTGCTTCGGCCGAGTCCGCGCTCGCTGCGCTACTCGGTCGACAAAGCGTTTCAGCGTCGCGCCTTCAGTGAACACGGACTGCCCGTACCGCGATTTCTAGTGGTCGAGAGCGTCGACGATGACCGGCTCGCACCATTCCTCGACGACCTCGCGGACCCACCGGTCGTGAAGGCGAGTCGTGGCGGCTACGACGGGCGCGGTGTCGTCGTGACCTCTTCACGTGAGGACGCCGTTGCCGCCATCGAAGAGATGGCTCTTCGCGGCGACGTCGTCGTTGAAGAGAAGATGGTCATGCGCAGCGAAGTCGCCCAACTGGTCGCGCGCGCGAGTGACGGATCGCTCCGCTTCTACCCAGTCGTCACGACCGTCCAGCGCGAGGGCATGTGCGCCGAGGTGCGCTTTCCGAGCGAGCTCGATGACGCCACGCTCGCCGAGGCGCACCAGCTCACGGGCGCCATTGCCGAACTCGTCCAGGGAGTTGGCATTATGGCGGTTGAGTACTTCGTCACCGAGGCAGGACTTGTCATCAACGAGATCGCGCTTCGTCCACACAACAGCGGGCACTGGACCATCGAGGGAGCGTCGACGAGTCAGTTCGCCCAGCACCTGCGCGCGGTGAGCGGCCACACGCTCGGCGAGGTCGAAACGCTCGCGCCCTTCGCCGTCATGGTGAACGTGGTCGGTGCAGACCAACCGGGATCACTCGACGCGGCCCGCGCGGTGCGCGACGCGTTCGTCCACGACTACGGAAAATCGTGGCGCCCAGGGCGAAAACTCGGCCACGTGACTGCCCTCGGTAACGAACCGACAAGTCCTCACGTGAGAGCATGGGAGAGTGCGCTCGCGTACGGCACCGTGACTCAGGAGGCGTAGTGCAACCAGTGGTCGGCATCGTGATGGGGTCCTCGTCGGACTTCGAGGTTATGAACCAGGCGGCGGCCGTGCTTGAACGTTTTAACGTCGAGTTCGAGATCCGCGTGGTATCCGCGCACCGCACCCCGGAAGCGATGTTCGAGTACGGATCGAGCGCGAAGCACCGGGGCCTCAAAGTCCTGATTGCGGGTGCCGGCGGAGCGGCCCATCTGCCGGGCATGCTCGCGGCCTCGACGACACTGCCGGTCATTGGCGTGCCCGTCGCGCTGGCTCGTCTCGACGGTCTCGATTCGTTGTTCTCGATCGTTCAAATGCCTCGTGGCGTGCCCGTCGCGACGGTTGCGATCAATGGGGCGGCAAATGCGGGGCTCTTGGCACTGCGGATGCTCGCCACTGGCAGTGACTCATTGAGCGACCAGCTCGAAACGTATCGAATTGAACTTTCCGCCGAAGCGCTTGCCCAGGACGCAGATTTACCGAGAAATTAGGAAGTGACGTGCGCGAAGCCGAACAACGTCGAAAACTTTGCGCCACTTCGCTCTAGTCTGGACTGGTAACAAAAGGAGGCCCTCGTGGGCATATTGAAGCGCGCTCAGACGATTTTTCAGGCGAAGGCCAACAGCGCTCTCAACAAGGCAGAAGATCCCCGTCAGACCCTCGATCTTTCGTACGAGCAGCAGCTCGAAAATCTCACCAAGGTGAAGCGCGCCGTCGCCGATGTCGCCACCGCGAAAAAGCGCATTGAGATCCAGGCGGAGCAGCTGAAGAGCCAGGGCGACAAGCTGGCTGAACAGGCAAAGGCCGCGCTCGGACAGGGCAACGAGTCCCTCGCCCGTGAGGCGCTGACTCGCCGCGAAGCCATCGCGGGCCAGTTGAAGGACCTCGAGGTCCAGCACGCCCAGGTCGACGATCAGCTTCAGAAGCTGGAAGCGACCTCGACAAAACTGCAAAGCCAGATCGAGACATTCCGCACGAGGAAAGAGACGATCAAGGCGACGTACACGGCAGCCGAAGCGTCGGCGCATGTGAACGAAGCCGTCAGCGGAATCTCGTCGTCCATGGGCGACGCCGGTGCCGCCATGCAGCGCGCTCAGGACAAGGTTGCCGAGATGCAGGCGCGTAGCGGCGCGCTCGACGAGCTGCTCGATTCCGGCGCGCTCACCGACCTCACGAGTTCCAACGATGACATCCAAGCCCAGCTCGACAAGGCGTCAGCGACGTCGGACATCGACGCGCAGATCGCTGCCTTGAAGGCGTCGGGCACGACCACCGAGTTGCCGGCGGGCACGAGTGCCCCCGCGGAAGCGCCGACGACCGAAGGAAACTAGTCGTGGCCAAAACCAAGATTGAAACCGACCACAAGTTAAACGTGCGCATGTTCATCACGGGCCTCGCGCTCGTGGCGCTCTACGCGATCATCGTCTCGGTCATGCTGAGCTTCGGCGTCTCCGTGGTGCTCGTCATCATCATCGCTGCAGCGCTGATCTTCTCCCAGTACTACTTCTCGGACAAGATCGCGATGTTCTCGATGCAGGCGCACGAGGTCACCCCGCAGCAAGAGCCAAAGCTCCACGAGATCGTCGATCGCCTCTGCCTCCTCGCCAACATGGAAAAGCCTCGCGTGGGCGTCTCCGAGATGGACATGCCGAACGCCTTCGCCACTGGACGTAATCCCAACCACGCGGTCATCTGCGCAACGCGCGGCATCATGCGCCGACTCAACGACGAAGAGCTGGAAGCGGTCCTCGCCCACGAGCTCAGCCACGTGGCACACCGCGACGTCGCTATCATGACGATCGCCTCCGGCGTCGGCATGCTCGCGGGACTCGTCGGGCGAATAGCCCTCTTCGGCACGATGTTTGGCGGTGGAGGCCGCGGCCGCGGGAGTCAGAACATCGTTCTCTTAGAACTCGCCACCATGGTGCTCTCCGTCGTGATCTACATGGTCGCTTTCTTGCTCACGATGGCGCTCTCTCGCTACCGTGAGCTCGCGGCAGACCGATCGGGCGCGATCCTCATTGGCAAGCCGAGCGTGCTCGCGAGCGCACTCGTCCACGTCACGGGTGACATGGGCCGCATTCCCCGCACCGACCTCCGCAAAGCCGAAGGCATGAACGCCTTCTTCTTTGCACCCGCCCTCGCGGGTGGTACGGCCGCCACGCTCTTCTCGTCGCACCCGTCGCTGGAGAAGCGCCTCGACCAGCTCAACAAGCTCGAAAAAGAGCTCAACGGCTAGTGGGCCTACGCGACACGTTGTTCGGACGCACCAAGCAGGTCGCTCCCAACCTCGACAATCTCTTCGCGCTCTCCACCGCGGCGCTCACGCTGCAGAGCGAACTCGATCTCGTGAGCTCTGGCGAAGCGGGACTCTGCTTCAAAGCGGGCAGTGGAGAAAGTTCTCTCGAGACCAACGACGACATCAAACAGCTGCTCGACTTCGACGAAACGACCAACAAGGTCACCTTGACGAAGGACGATCTCGGATTCGAGTGGCTTGTCGTGAAGGACCCGGACTTCGAGGCTCTCGTCACGCGGGTCCACGCGGCCAATACCTCCATGGTTGAGCACGGCCTTGGACCTCGTCTCCTGTGCGCCGTGTTCGGTTTCGTACCGAAGACGCCACCCGGCGAAGGCTCCGTTCGCCTCGTGTACCTGATGAAGCAGGGCACGTTCTATCCCTTTGCGCCCACCGGATCATCCCAGCGCAACAACGAGTTGGAGTTACGCGTGCGCTCGTTTCTGAGCACCGACCTGCCGATCGAACAGAACCTGTCGAGGTGGATGGCGCTCTGGAACGTCCCGGTCAACTGACCGACGCCTCTTCGGCGTCATTCGCCAGTAGCGTCGGAAACAAGGCGCTCGTGCGCTGCGAGAGGAACGTGATGGACGATCTGAAGTTGGTTCCAGACGCTCCCGGGCGTCACTCAATCAGTGACGAAGAACTCACGTCGCTCGCCCTCGCGGCGGATCCCAATGCTCCCCTAGAGTTCGACGCCGTGCCGTGGAACTTCGGATTCGGCTCAAACCTGCTGCCAGAGTGGTACATGCCGCGCCCCATGGCGCGCGGCCGCGGGCGTGGCACGCGAATCATTGTGGGCTCACTCGTGGTGGGTTTTCTGGTGATCGGTGCGTTCGGACTCTGCATCACCTCAGGCTTCATTCAGTTCGCCTGATTTCAATCAGGGATGAGTCATGTCCTCCGGGACAACGGCCGCGTCAAACTCTTCGCCGGTGAGAAAGCCCAGCTCGATGGCCGCCTCTCGAAGCGTCATGCGTTCCTTATGCGCCTTCTTCGCCACCAAGGCGGCCTTGTCGTAGCCAATGATCGGGTTGAGTGCGGTCACGAGCATAAGCGAGTTGTTGAGGTGGTTCTGGATCTGCTCGTAGTTCGGCTCGAGCCCCTCGACACAGAACTCGCGGAATCGGTCGCAGGCGTCCGTCAGTAGATCGATCGAGTTACAGACGTTGTAAATGATGACGGGCTTGCAGACGTTGAGCTCGAAGTTGCCGCGTGAGCCGCCGAGAGCGACGGCCGTGTCATTGCCAAAGACCTGAACGCAAACCATGATCATCGCCTCGCTCTGCGTCGGATTGACCTTGCCGGGCATGATCGAACTGCCAGGCTCGTTCTCGGGAAGCTGCAGTTCTCCGAGGCCCGAGCGTGGGCCTGACCCCAGCCAGCGGAGATCTTCTGCAATCTTCGTGAGGCTCGTGGCGAGCGTCTTGATGGCTCCGTGGGCGAATACGAGCGCGTCGTGCGCGGCGAGCGCAGCAAACTTATTGGGTGCCGTGACGAACGGCTTGCCGGTCAGGGTCGCAATGGCCGTAGCTACTCGTTCCCCGAACTCGGGGTGCGTATTGAGTCCCGTGCCGACGGCCGTGCCACCTGCTGCGAGTTCGTAAAGACCCGGCAACGCGATCTCGAGTCGGCCAAGATCCGCGTCGAGCTGGGCAACGTAGCCAGAGAACTCCTGACCGAGCGTCATCGGCACCGCATCCATGAGATGCGTACGCCCGATCTTCGTGATCTCGGCGAATGACTCGGCCTTCTCGTTGAGCGCGTCGCGCAGCCGCCGCACTGCCGGAGTGAGCCGGTCAGTGATCTCCATCACGGCGGCGATGTGCATCGCAGTGGGAAAGGTGTCGTTCGACGATTGCGACATGTTGACGTCGTCGTTGGGGTGAATCGGGGACTTCGAACCCATGACCCCACCGGCGAGTTCAATCGCCCGATTCGAGATCACTTCGT
>DASXEU010000029.1:0-7785 GCA_036489935.1 Acidimicrobiales bacterium | reverse complement strand
GGCGGTTGATAGCAAGTATCACGCGAAATGACTGTCCTTACTAATCCTGTGTCTGGCGCGTCGTCCTCGGATGCCGCGATTCAGGAGGGGAAGGGCGCGTCTGGCGGCGCGGGTGCACTGGTTCGAAAGATCCGAACCGGTGCACCCGTGGTGCCGTTCTTGGTATACGTCATCTTGGTACTGGGCGTGCCCACAGGGACTATCGTCGCTTTCGCATTTCGAACGAATGCCGGTCACTTCACGTGGGCGAACGTTCACACGATTCTTTCGGGCCAGTACCGGGCGGGTTTTGAGAACAGTCTCAAACTCGCCGTCGTCACGGCGGTCATTCCCGGCGTACTGGGGACGATCATTGCGTACGCGATCTCCACGTCAGAGCATCGCGCGTTCAAGCGAATTATCGCGGCCACCTCGGGTGTCCTCGCCCAGTTCGGCGGCGTCAATTTAGCCTTCATGTTTGTCGCCGCCTTCGCCGCGATAAACGGGGTTATCACGACGTGGTTGGCGGCCATCGGAATGGACCCTTGGAATCACGGATGGAGCCTCTACAAATTTTGGGGTGTGGCGTTTGTCTATATGTACTTTCAGATTCCCCTGATGGTGCTCATCATCACGCCCGCCTTCGCCGGGCTGCGACCAGCGTGGCGTGAAGCGGCAGAAAACCTCGGCGCGTCGCGCTGGTTCTATTGGCGCCGCGTGGGGCTCCCGGTGCTGACCCCCGCCATTCTCGGCAGCATGTTCTTGCTTTTCGGCAGCGGATTCTCCGCCTACGCGACCGCCGAGGCGCTGACCGGGGGAACGATCGCGATCACGCCCATTCAGATCGGCGACATCTTGCAGGGCAACGTCATCGCGGGGCAGGAGAACATCGCCTACGCACTCGCCTTCGCCATGATCGTCATACTGCTCGTGTCGGTTGTCTTGTACGTGTTCTTGCGACGAAGGACGTCTCGATGGCTTCTCTAGAGTTGGGCGTAACGCTGACCGATCCGTCCCAGATCGATCAGCGTTACGAGGCTGACGCGCCTCTAAAAAAACGTCGAATCCGGTTTCGATGGGGACGAGGCGCCATCCTTATCGTCGCGGCGGCGTACTTCATCGTGCCGTTTTATGCAGGCATGGAATATTCGCTGCAGCGGCCCACGGGCGGCTTTTCGTTGACCCCTCTCAGCCAGATCGCTTCCGCTCCCGGATTCTTGTCAGCGCTGTGGCTCTCGACGCAACTTGCGGTTATCACGATGCTGGTGGTCATGGCGTTGATGGTGCCGACCGTGATCTACGTGCACCTCCGGCTCCCGCGATTTCGACGGGTTATGGAAGTCATCACCATCCTTCCGATCATCATTCCGCCCATTGCATACTCCGTCGGAGTCTTGGAGTCAGCTCCACAATGGTTGAAGAACTCGCAGTATCTGCTCGCCATTGTCTACGTCATTTTGGCGATGCCCTACGTGTATCGGTCCCTCGATTCGGGGCTCGGAGCCATTGACGTGAAAACGTTGACGGAGGCGTCGAGATCCCTCGGCTCCAGCTGGCTGATGACCATCTGGCGCGTCCTCGTCCCCAATCTGCGTGCAGCGCTGATGTCGGCGTCCGTATTGACCCTCGCCCTCGTCTTTGGCGAGTTCACGATCGCGAACGTGGACAACTGGCAGACGATCCCCGTCTGGATCTACCTCGCCCCCACCGACAACCCGAGAATCAACACCTTGGTCGCGATGATCGCTCTGCTCGCGACAGCGCTTGTGCTCATCCTCATCGTCTCGCTCGACCGATCACAGTCTCAAGACTCCAGGAGGAGCTAATGGCCTTGGTAACCGACACACCGACAATGGCGAACGCTGATGTTCACTCGCAACGAGGCGCCCCCGTGGTGTTCGACAACCTCACGCGGCGCTTCGGCACGACCACTGCCCTCGACGGCTTCTCGCTCGACATTGAACCCGGTGAGCTCATTGCGTTGCTCGGACCGTCGGGTTGCGGCAAGACGACCGCGTTGCGCATGCTGGCCGGCTTCGAGCGTCCTGACATGGGGCGGATCCTCGTCGACAACAAGGACGTATCTACTGTTGCGGCACAGCGTCGGAACATGGGAATGGTGTTTCAGAGCTATTCGTTGTTCCCGAATATGGACGCTCGCGACAACGTGGCATTTGGTCTTCAGGTGCGTCACCAGCGCGCCGCTCAACGTCGAGGGCGCGCTACGGAGCTCCTCGAGCTCGTGGGCCTCGCTGATCACGTGGCCAAGTATCCCCACCAGTTGTCGGGCGGTCAGCAGCAGCGCGTCGCCCTCGCGCGCGCCCTCGCCATTGAACCGAGGGTCCTCCTGCTTGACGAGCCGCTTTCCGCGCTCGACGCGAAGGTGCGCGCAGAGTTGCGCGATCAGATTCGCGCCATCCAACAGCGCCTCGCGATCACGACGGTATTCGTCACCCACGACCAAGAAGAAGCCATGTCCATGGCGGACCGTGTGTGCGTCATGTCGCGCGGTCACCTGGAGCAAGTGGCGACGCCCGCCGTGCTGTACTCGCAGCCCGCGACTCCCTTTGTGGGCCAGTTCGTTGGCGTCTCAAGCCGAATTGAAGTCACGCGGCACGGAGATCACGTCGAGGTCCTCGGACTCGACGTGAAGATCCGTGGTGATCTGAATACTGTGCCGAGCGGTGGCCTCGAAGCTCTTCTGCGCCCCGAAGACCTCGACGTGAAGATCAATCCCAGCGGCCTTGGGGTCATCACGCATCGAAGTTTTCTTGGCTCCACAACGCGCGTCGGTGTGGGCATCGCGGGTGCGAACCTGCGCGTGGACGTTCGCAGCAGCCAAGCTGACGATCTCGAACTCGGTACTCGCGTCGACGTGAGCGTTAGCGCGCGTGACGTCCTTGTGACCACTCTTCTGCCAACGAATTGACGCTTTCGACGTAGTCGGCGAGGGAGCCAACGTCGAGCCCTTCGATCTTTCCTTCGTCGTCCCACGTACGCAGGGCGAGGGCGTCGGGGAACCCGGGGTGCTCTTCGAAGCGGAGGCACTCCTCGTCGCTCAGTACTCCACCCTGGGCCTTGAGCGTCATCTTGGAGGCCTCTGAGAGGCGTTCGTAGTATCGCGGATCAGTCGAACAGCGCCAGCGCTTGGCGGTCACGTGCAGCGCCACGGGGCCCGCCACCGAGGGGCCGAAGAGTGGCGCCAGTACGCGCGCGCCGATTGCTTCGTGATCGTCGTCGTCCTCATCCATCTTGAAGCCAGGCTCGTTCTGGATCTCCACCACGAGGTGACCGACGTCGTGAAACAGGGCCGCGACGATCATCGCGTCGCTCGCGCCCTCCGCGCGCGCGAGGGCTGCGCTCTGGAGCGCGTGCTCCGTCTGCGTGATGGATTCGCCGTACGGCTCATCGCCGCGCTTCTCGTAGAGGTCGAACAGTTCTTCGGTGCTCGAGGGTGCGTTCATTTTCCTCCTTCATTCGAGACGATGCTACGGCGCTCGACTGGGGATTCAATGATGAACGAGTAACGATTGGGTGAACGCCGCGTGGAATGTCGTCCCAATGTGTGCCGCTCGTGTTGCCTAGATCACTTGCAGTGTTTTGATGTGCAGCTGCGTCGCGACGTACGCGGAGAATGTGGCACCGCCGCCCGCAGTCGCTGATCCCTCGAGTGAGTCGTTCGCGTTGTAGTTGCGTATCGACACAGCTCCGCACCCGCCCGGGTCCGCGACAACGATCGCGTAGGGCTTCGCGCTGTGCCGGAAGAAACTGAGCGTGAGCTTGGCACCAACATCCATCGGGCACATCTCTCCCGCAGGGGGAGCTTTCGGGAGCGCGTTCACGCGCTCAATGATCGTATTCAACGTCGCTACGTTGGTCGTGGCGTACGCCGAGTAGCGGCCGGTCTTGGCATTGAGGCCGCGATTTACGTGGACGACGACGCGGGTTGCTCCAGATGCGATGTCGGCAGCGCGCGACTTAGCGATCGTGGTGGCGGCGCTCGTGGGAAGGGAACTCGCGCCGACCGCGACGGCCGCGATCGCCGCCAATGCGGCAGTCGCGCGAGCGACGCGCCGGATCGTGATGCCTTCTAATTTCATGGTGACGTTCATACCGTCTTACTGTCGCCACGTCGATCCTTCTTACACGCCACCACGGCCCTTCGACGGCCCGTCGCGTCAACGGATACCGCTCGCCGAACGTTGGAGAATCTCGACGGTGCTCGCGAGTCCGTCGAGATCGGCGTAACAGCCTTGGAGGTGCCGGCTTCCGGTCCCCGACTCCTCAAATGCCGTGCGCGAGTGCATCAAGCGGGTGTTGTCGAAGATCACGCAGTCGCCAGGCCCGAGGCGAAACGTCAGCTCCAGTTCGGGGCGTGCGAGAATCGCGGCGAATCGCCGATACGCGGCGTAGAACTCTATGGCGCGGTCATGTTCGAGGTGGAGAGCCTGCATCGAACGGTTGTTGAAGCGAACCGCCTGCACGCGATCATGCTCATCCACTTCAATGAGTGGTCGCCTCGCCCGAAGCGAATGGCGGGCGTCAGACCACGCGAAGTCGACCGAGGTACGCGTGAGCACAATGAAGCTTTGAGGATCTTCTTCTCGCAAGAGCGACGCGGCGAGGAAGCCGTCGACCAGTCCGGATTCGCCTCCCTCGACGGAGTTCACGAGACAGTGCAACAGCTGCATGGTGGGTACCGGGTCGCGATACGGATTATCGGTGTGAGGAGTGATGGTGAGACCAGTGAACGCGAGGTTGCTCGGGTCCGGCTCAATTCGAACGTCGAAGAGCTCGCCGTAGTTGGTCTCTCGGACGAAGCCGAAGGTCGCGACGATATCCAACACCGCGGCGGGCGCGGCCGGTGTTCCTTCGATGAGCGCGAGGCCCAGGCGCTCAATGCCTCGCAAGACGCGAAGTTGTTCGAGTTTGTCGTCGCAGTACTTTGCCCACGTCGATTTCGTCGCGGTGAGGTCGATATCGATTGCGCGCCACAGCTGTTTGCTGTCCTCGGTTCGGCCTGCGAGGTGATGCGTGGTGGTCTGGGAGTGCAGCCACTCGAGCGAAAAGACCGACCGATGATGGTCGGGAAGAAACGTGATCTCTACGTCATCATCGTGGTGCACCAGTTCAAGAATCTGGACGTCGTCTGAAAGGTCGAGCAGTTGGAAGAGCTTTTGGTGGCTCGAAGAATCGCGGCACTCCGAACACGGGCAGTTGTCACGTAGCCACAGTGGCGGAAATGCCGCGACGGGTGAAGTGTCGATCGCCTCTGTGGTCATCGATTCCAATCCTCATCCGACGGCGGCTTCAAGTGACGAAATTCGAGTGATTTCCACTCCTCCAACTTGGCGTCGCTGGGCCACGTGAGACGCACGTGCTCGGCCCCACCGCCCGTCGCGAACCGCCCGTCGCGATGTAGGGGAGTGTCGGGGATGTTGGCCGGGCGCGTGCTGTGCGCACGCCTGCGAAACGTCTGCCATGCGGATGAGCGAGTCATGAAATAACCGTACGAGTGCAAGGTAATAACCCGGTGAACGTAAGGAGAGACTTCTGAATCGACTGTGCGACGTGGCGATGTAACGGCACCACACATTGATGTCCGAAAGCGGAAAGCGATGGAAGTACGCGCTACGTAGATTACGAGTATGCAGGAACTTGATGATGTGAGATGGCGCGCCGTTGAAGGACGCGACGCGACGATGAGCGGCTGTTTCGTCTACGCGGTGTCGTCAACAAAGATCTTCTGTCGCCCGAACTGCGGTTCACGCCGCGCCCTTCGGCGCAACGTCGAATTCTTCGCAACGCCAGGCGAGGCCATTGAGGCGGGCTATCGCGCTTGTCGCCGATGCCGCCCCGAGGATGAGCGGGAGAGTGATCCGTCGGTCGCGGCGGTCGTTCACGCATGTCGGCGTCTCGAACGCACAAACGATTCGTCATTCGCAGCGATCGCGAGTGAGCTCGGGTACAGCGAGCGCCATCTACGCCGCCGGTTTCACGAGGTCATTGGCGTCTCGGCTGGCGTCTACGCGCGCGCGTACAAGGCGGAACGCGTGAAGGCGAGCCTGCAGCGTGGCGCGCCCGTGACGAATGCTGTCTTTGATGCCGGCTACGGCTCAGTCCGTGCGTTCTACGAGCACAGTGCGCCGACGCTCGGCATGACGCCCTTGAAATATCGATCGAGGGGGACCGGCGAACATATCAAATTCACGTCGATTAAGACGACGCTCGGCTGGGTGGTAGCTGCTCGCACGTCGCGCGGCGTGTGTTCAATTCGTGTCGGTGATGACGAAGAAAGCCTTGTCAAAGGCCTGATGACCGAGTTCTCGAACGCGTCGATTGCGCGAGATGACGAAGCGCTCGTTGAGGTCGCTGATGTGCTGGCCGGAGCGATACGCGGTGAACGCGACGCGACCGCATTGCCAGTTGACGTGGCGGGCACCGCATTCCAGCTCCGCGTGTGGGACGCGCTGCGCGCGATTCCCTTCGGAGAGACGCGAACCTATTCGGAGGTGGCCGAGGGGATAGGTGCGCCAAAGGCGATTCGGGCGGTCGCCTCAGCGTGCGCCGCAAACGAAGCAGCCTTGGCAATACCGTGTCATCGCGTGCTGCGTAAGGACGGCTCGATGGGCGGCTATCGCTGGGGTGTCGACGTCAAAGAGCGAATCCTTGAGGCAGAACGTAGGGGATCTACGACGATTGCGCCCTGATGTCTTCGGGTCAGAACACCTGATTGTGAGTGACGCTCACCAGACGGTGGAGACGAAGTTCGTCGTCGCGCAAACTATTCGACAATCGGTGCGAACGATCCCGCGAGCACCCGTCCGCGAAGACGATGGCGCGTGACTTGGATCAAGATGACGAGCGTTGTAGGAATCATGACGACAGCGGGAAGCGAGACGGGAAGCTGATGAATCATGAGCCCATACAGCGCCCATGAAAGTCCGGTGACTAGGGCGAGCGCCCAACTGATAACCGACACACCTTCCAAATTTCTTGATTGAAGGGTCATTCTCATCTGCGGTAGGTAGATGACGACGGCGCCGCCGACAGCGATCGTGGCGAGAACCCATCGCCAATGGTGCGAGATTCCGAACAGAGAAACAAACACGGCCAGGGTGGTGACGCTCAGGAAAGTAACGCACGAGTGTCGAAATACGTTTTGGCTGCGTGCAGCGACCCACACGACGTAGCCCGCCACAATCAAGAATGCGATGTTGGCGTAGATCTCTGAGGGGACGCTAAATGAGAACCCGTACGCGATCCATAGCTCTCCCCCGAAAGCTGAGAGTATCCATGTACTCATCGAGACACCCCCGGCCCCCGAGCGCTGTATCCGCAGTGCCTGCGCTACACATTGGAGGATCGTAAAAACGGGAGCAATGACGCCAAGCGTCGGGGTCAGACCAGAAGTAGCGAAAAGCACGGAACATTTCTAGTCGGCTGGTTGTCGCCTCTGGATTGATTCAGACCGTTCGTCGGCGGTGCAGCGTATCTGTGGCAAGGCTCTTGCAGCTTCGACGTCCGTTCTTTCGTACCCGCACGATCACTTGATTATCCGTTCGACATCGTCGACCGCGACGTCTACTCGACCTACGCGCACCCGCTTGCGGTGCATTCGCGCGATGCGGGGGTGAAGCCCATCAAACGACTTGACCGCCTCGACGGGGCGGACTTGGGCGCCAGCTTGGCGGAGGAGGTGGGATTTGAACCCACGGAAGGTTTCCCTTCACACGATTTCCAATCGTGCCGATTCGGCCGCTCTCGCACTCCTCCAGGGGATTCACGTTGAAATGAATACCGGCT
>DASXEU010000107.1:0-12229 GCA_036489935.1 Acidimicrobiales bacterium | reverse complement strand
GTTGTTCTGGACGTCCGTATAGAACGGTGCGGTTACGGCTCAAGAGCCGTCATCGAAGACCTTCACCTCCAAGTTCGATCAAACGAGGTGGTCTCGGTGATGGGGCACAACGGCGCTGGAAAGACCACTCTGTTGCGAAGCGTCTACGGTCTTCTAAACTCTTTCACCGGATCGCTGGAGATGGACGACGCAGTCATTACCGACCCCTCTCCATCCAAAATGTTGAGTCACGGCTTGGCGTACGTGCCCATTCCGCCGAACGTCTTCGGCGCTCTCACGGTGCGAGAGAATCTCACCCTCGTGGCTTCCTCCAAAGGTCGAGCGGAACGGGGGAGTCAGTTGGAGTCCGTGTTCTCTCTGTTTCCAGCGATGCGCGAGCGCCTTGACGTCAAGTGCGGGACGCTGTCTGGAGGTCAGCGTCAGATGGTTGCCGTGTCGAGGGCGCTCTTGTCGCAACCCCGGGTGCTTTTGCTCGACGAGCCGTCGATCGGGCTCTCGCCAATTCTGGCGGAAGAGATGATGGGTCAGGTGCGAGAGATCGCCAACGCCGGTACGTGCGTCATCGTCGTGGAACAAAGCCTCGGTCTTGCGCTGCAGGCGAGTGACTACATCTACGTGATCAAGGAAGGAAAGGTGTGCATGGAAAACGAGGCCGCACTCATTCCCTCGTACGAGAATCTCTGGGAGTACTTTTAGGCGGAAGAGGCGTCGCTCCGTGGACGAACTATGCCATCGGTCGCTTCGGCGGTCGCAGCCTTTTTGATCGAATCGGTAAGTATGTGCTCCTCACCCATAAGGATCTAGACCGAGCCGAGGCGTGGTTCGATCGACGAGGAGAGTCACTCGTCTTCTTCGGTCGCTTTATACCGTTCGTGCGGTCCTTCATCTCGATTGCCGCGGGCATCGCCGAAATGACGTTCGCAAATTCCTTCGTCTTCACTCTGGTCGCGTGTGCCATTTGGTGCGGGGGGCTAGCGGGCATCGGGTTCGCGCTCGGTTCGAGTTGGCATCGCATCGTCACGGACTTTGACTATGTCGGCCCCTCATCGCCGGATTCGTTGTCGTTGTTGCTATTGCGTTCACCCACGGCTGCGTCAATTCCGACTAGAGCGCGCGCTTCCGCTGGATGAGCTGAGTTAAGACGGGATACCGTCTCTCCTGCGCGCTTGTTGTCCTACGCGATGCTGGCCATCGAGACGTCTCCTAATGTGAGACTCGCGCGGCCAGCTGCATGGGAAGCGAGGACGGCCTCGTCAAGTTGCGAAGTGTCGCCGTATCCACTGGTATGACGGCTCGTACGTACCAGTTTGATGACAAGTGATAAGTGGACCGACCACGCACATTGACAGAGCAACGTAATCTTTTAATCGTGACGATTCATGCCGTTGGTGTTGCCCGTTCGTATCTCTTTGTTCCCGCAAATCGGCCGGATCGAGTGAATAAAGCCATCTCGACGGGCGCCGATGAGGTCATTGTGGATCTGGAAGACGCCGTAAGTTTGGACGAAAAACTAAACGCTCGTGAGGATCTTCGACGCCTTCACTGCGACGCCACGGTTTTCGTTCGGATCAATTCCGTCGATTCCGGGTTCTTCGAAGATGACGTCGCGGTGTGCGACGCGAGCGATTTCGTGAAGGGCATCGTCGTCCCAATGGTCCGCTCCTCAGAGGATGTCGCGGCGGTCACGCGACGCTTACGTCGCCATATTCCGCTTATTGCTCTGGTGGAGAGCGCCGAAGGTATCCTCGCGGCTGAGGAAATCGCATCGAGCGGAGCGAGTCGACTCATGTTCGGGAGCGCTGACTACTGCGCGAACCTCGCCGCTCCTCCGAGCGATGAGTTGTTCGCGTATCCCCGGTCTCGATTGGTCGTCGCGTCCGCAGCGTCCAAATTGCCCCCTCCGGTCGATGGCCCGACACTTGACTTCAAGGATGAGTCACTTCTCATGTCGGACCTGCGCGCGGCGCGTGCACTCGGGATGGGTGGGAAGTTATGTATTCATCCTTCGCAAGTTCGCCTCGTGAGGGATGCCTACAAGTCGACAGAATCAGAGAAAGAGTGGGCGCGGTCAATTTTGGACGAATCAGCGCAACATCACGGAGCGGTCTTCGCATATCTAGGCGAGATGGTCGACGGTCCCGTATTGGATCGAGCGCATCGTATTCTCGAACTGTGAGTGAGACCCCATCCAACAAAGTTGTTGAAGAATCCGACGCTGTCGCAGAAGGCTCCGCCCTTGCGATGCACGGACTATTAGACGCTCCCGGTCAAGCGCCGAAGAATGGCGATCCGTTGCCGCCACTGTGGCATTGGCTCGCATTCCTGCCGCGAATCCCTCAGCATGAAATCGGACCGGACGGACATCCGATCGTCAACGATTTTTTCGATTCCCAGGCGTATCCCCGCAGAATGTTCGCGGGAGGGAGAATCTCGTGGCCAGGAACGGCCCATGTTGGTGAGCAGCTCACGCGCCGGAGCCGAATTGCAAACGTCGTGACCAAAGAGGGGCGTAGTGGACCTCTTCTGTTCCTTACCGTTGAGAACGAAATTTATGAGCGAGGAGACTTGGTGATCCGCGAGGAGCAAGATCTCGTATACCGAGCTGCATCGGGTGCCTCACCGACGGCGCCATCGAGCGACGTCGACGCCGATGAGGAGACGTGGACGTGGAGCCTGCCGGTAACGATCGACCCAGTGAGCCTCTTTCGATTCTCGGCCCTCACTTACAACGCTCATCGAATTCATTACGATCGCGCCTACGCGACGCAGACCGAAGGGTATCCCGGACTCGTTGTTCATGGTCCCTTCCAGGCGATCTCGCTCGCCGAGGTGTGCAGACGGTTCCAACCCGAGTCGTCGCTCGCGTCGTTTGCGTTTCGCGCACAAAAGCCCGCATTCGAAGGTGCGCCGCTTCGATTTCGTGGGAGACGTGAAGGTGACGAAATTGAACTAGCCGCACTCGACGGAACCGGCCACGTAACGGTCAGTGCGTCCGCCACGTTGGTACCAACGGCGTAGTCGATCTCCATTGCGGATCGCATTGGCGTTTGGCACGTCACCTTCGTGAAGGTGGTATCGAATTTGGTCCGAATTTTAGCTCGCTCTCTAATATTCCTGTGATATACCAGGGGCGCGAGTTTCCAGGTTTCGGGTGGAGCGGGAGAGATCCCAAGGACGGAGGTCCGAGTGTTCGAATTAACTGATCGGGTCGCGCTAATTACGGGTGCGGCGTCGGGCATCGGTGCCGCGACCGCGCGCATTTTTGCGGCCGCGGGAGCTGACGTCGCGCTGGCGTGGTATCCCGCTGACGGCCATGACATCGAACTCGTGCGTAGGGACGTCGAATCGATGGGGAGGCGCTGCGTGGTAGAGGCAGTCGACGTGGCCTCAACGAGCGACGTTGCACGACTGGCGACACGAGCGGTGGAAGAACTTGGCGCGGTGCACATTGCCGTCGCGAACGCTGGCATTGCGCGCAAGGTCCCCCTTGAGGAACTTGACGACGACGCTTGGAACCATGTCGTCAATGTGGACCTTCATGGCGCGTGGCGCGTCTTTCGCGAATGCATCCCTCACATGAAACGCCAGGGCTTCGGTCGATTGATCGCAACCTCTTCGGTAGCGGGCACCGTCTCGGGGTGGCCCGAGCACTCTCACTACGCAGCGGCGAAGGGCGGCCTGGTCGGGCTGATCAAGTCCCTCGCCGTTGAATTCGGTCCCTTCGGCATCACCGCGAACGCAGTGGCACCGGGCGTAATTCGAACTCCCCAGGCGCTCGACCCGGTCAACTCGCTCGGACTCGAAGCCCTCGAAGCGGTTGGCCCTAAGGTTCCCGCTGGAAGGGTGGGAACGCCCGAGGACATCGCGTACGTGTTTCAGTTCCTCTCGAGTACCGAGGCTTCATACGTCAATGGCGAGTTGATTGTCGTTGACGGCGCTCGCTCTCTCGCAGGGCTTGATTGAGCGTCTTTTAACAAAGTTTTCGAAACGAAGGGAACAACATGGCGATGAATGAGCAGTTCTTTCGACGTACTGACCTCGAGACGGGTGTGCCGGGACCGGCCCGCGAGCTCGTCGGTTACGGCGAGCATCCGCCGAAGGTGCGCTGGGCTAACGAGGCGAAAGTCGCGATTCAGATCGTTATCAACTACGAGGAAGGCTCAGAGAAGACCTTCGCCATGGGTGACGGGGTAAACGACGGTCTCTACGAATTGCCCTTCGCCGTCGATGACCAGCGCGACCTCGCAGTGGAGTCGATGTATGAGTACGGCGCTCGAGCGGGCATTTGGCGACTCTTTCGAATCTTTGACACGGCGGATATTCCGGTGACGTTCTTTGCGGCCGCGGTGGCGCTGGAACGAAACCCCGAAGTCGCAAAAAAGCTCGCACGGCGCGGCGACGAGGCTGCGGGCCACGGTTTTCGGTGGTCGAATCATTACGAGATGACGCGTGACGAAGAGCGCGAGGCCATCAAGCTCGCCATTGACTCGATCGAGAAGACAACCGGGACCCGCCCGGTCGGCTGGTATTGCCGAGAGATGAGCGTCAATACGCGCGAGCTGGTTGTCGAAGAGGGCGGGTTTTTCTACGACTCTGATACCTATAACGAGGACTTGCCGTATTGGACGAAGGTGAGCGGTCGGGATCACCTGGTCGTGCCGTACACACTCGTCGTCAACGACGCTCGCTACATTGTGGGCACCGGATACGGAAGCCCCGAGCACTTTTTTGAGACTGCGAAAGCGAGCGTCGATCGCTTGCGTAACGACGGCGACGACGTAGGGCGGATGATGTCCATTGGGATCCACCCTCGAGTCAGTGGTAACCCGGCCCGGTCCGACGCGTTGGCGCGCTTTATCGACTACGCGCAGCAGTTTGATGATGTTGCCTTCATGCGCCGAATCGACATAGCGAAGACGTTCGCGGAACAGGTACCGAAGCCTTCTTAAATAGGGACACTTTCGCTACGAAGGTTTCTGGGCCAAGTGGGCCCGTGGCAAAGGGGGCATACGTCGCCTGACCAGTCATGTTTGTGGCACCGACGCATCCGCAAGTCGCATGGCCGCGCGACCAAAACACCAAATGGCACCGAACGCGAAGCGAGTTCCTTGAAAAGTTCGGGTGGGAGCCTCAAAACCCTCGGATGTTCTTCGCAACTGTGATATATGATTTGATATATCAGGTAGATATCAGAATTCCAAATTGGCGGTAGAGCATTATTCGAGCCAATTCATGACCTGCCCGAAATCGAAGTAGTGAAGCCCCACCCAAAGGAGAGATTCAATGAGTAAAGGTCCTATCATCATCGGCAGCGAGCGGTCTGAAGCGGGCTTTCCCGCGGCAATGGCAATTCTCTCCCAGGGAGGGAGCGCCCTCGATGCGGTCGAGATCGCGTTGCGTGCCTGCGAGGACAATTTGGCGGACCACTACGTCGGGACCGGCGGGCTGCCCAACGCGCGTGGCGAGGTCGAGCTCGATGCGTCGGTGATGATTGGTTCCACTCGCGCCTTCGGTGCCGTCGGCGCCGTGAAGTACTATCCCAATCCAATTTCGATCGCCCGCGCCGTGCTTGAGAAGCTGCCCCAGCACAACATGCTGGTCGGCGAGGGCGCAGAGCTCTTCGCCAAAGAACAGGGCTTCGAGCAGGCAGAGCTCTTGACCGAGGACGCGAAGAAGCTCTTTCGCGAAGCATTGTTGCCCTCGCGCGAGTCCGTTGAGGGTGAGATGACCTTGGGCGGTTCGGGCGACGACCTTTATAGGACGACGTCCATCGAGTTGGTCAACCGCTTCTTGCCCCACGACGGTCCGTGGGGGACAATCAACGTGATCGCGCTCGACGAGAGCGGCGAGATGGTGGTCGGCGTCTCGACGAGCGGCTACCCCTGGAAGTACCCGGGACGCGTCGGCGACTCGGCGATTGCTGGAGCCGGGAACTACTGCGACCTGCGCTACGGCGGCGCCGCGTGCACGGGACGAGGCGAGATGAGCATGCGCGTCGTCGGTGCTCGAGAAGTGGTCGAGTCGCTCGCTCGCGGGGTAGACCCCGAAGAGGCCTGTCTCGCGATGCTCGCCGACGCCGCAACGCTATCTGACGCCTACCGGACCGAACTTCGCACTCTCTGCCTCACCCCCGACGGGCGCCACGCCGCGGCGGCCGGACAGGCGGGCGCTTATTACAGCCTCATGACTCCGTCAAGCAGCGCACCCGAAAAGCTCCCGAGAGCCATTCTGTCGTGACCCATATCCGACGCCCGCTGAGCTTCTTGATCGGTCGTCGCAGTGGCACGTCGTGCAACCGATACCGCGTGATCTCCTCACGGGACGCCGTGAGTACCGCAACACGAGGTCGGCAAAGCAAGGCGTGGGCGACGAGTGGCGACGGCCACGCTTTGATCACGCCTCGGTCCAGCGCCAGGGCACATGCGGAGGTCGAGGCGAGCGAGAAGGGTGGTGCACGATGAGCTCCGAGATGCTGACGGACGTCGCGCCGCGACGGGCGAGCGACATCGCCTTCGAGCAGTTGCGAGAGATGATCCTGAGTCTGCGGCTCGCGCCCGGTGAGGTGCTGAACGAATTCTCCTTGGCGGCGATGCTCGACATCGGACGAATGCCGGTGCGAGAAGCTATATCGCGTCTCGCGAGCGACCGCTTCGTCAACGTCCTACCTCGTCGCGGTACCGTCGTTGCTTCGATGACGATGTTCGACGTTGCCGATCTCTTCGAGGCTCGAGAAGCAGTGGAATGCGGCATTGCCTACGTCGCCGTACGCAGGATCACCGATGCGCAAACGAATCATTTGCGCGAATTAGTCGAAGAGGCAGAGGCCGCCCGAGGTGAATTCGATGTTGAGCGCTTTCTGCTCGATGACCTTCGGATACATCAATTCCTCATTGGACTTCTCGATAACGATCTGCTGCGTCACGTGGCGGACACCCTCTTATTGCACAATTTGCGATGCTGGCGAAGCTTCTTCCAGACGCATGTCCCCCAGGGTGAAACGATGTTGAGTCATCGCGAGCTGCTCGAGGCCTTCGAGCGACGAGACGCTGACGGGGCCGAGGCGGCTACGCGCAATCACATTGAAGGTTCACGCCAGCTCTTGCTGTCGCTCTTCGACGGAAGTGAAAAGGCCAAATAGGCCGTTCAACGATGAACGAAATTAGGTGAATGATGACATCCAAAGAGTTGACAATTATTGACGTGCTCTGCACGGCAGGACAGGCGGGGTTTTACTTCGACGATCAGGTCGCCATACGACACGGTGCGGTCCACGATGGTTTTGACTATGCGGGCGCGCCCGAAACGAAGGGATTCAAGCGGATTCGTCAGCCCGGCGAATCCGTCTCCGTGAGTCTTCTTCTGAGTAACGGTGCGGTTGCCTTTGGTGACTGTGCTGCGGTGCAGTACTCGGGCGCGGGTGGGCGCGACCCACTCTTCATCGCCGAAGAGGTCATTGCGTCGATCAATACGCACATTCGGCCCTTGCTCGTGGGCGCGTCGCTCACGAGCTTTCGCGACCTCGCAAGTCTCGTTGACGGACTCGTGGTCGACGGCGAACCGTTGCACACGGCGCTGCGCTACGGCGTCACCCAGGCGGTCTTGGACGGCGTTGCACTTGCAAGAAGAGTGACCATGGCCGAAGTGATCCGCGACGAATATGGTCTCACGGGACCAATGAGCACCGTGCCAATTTTCGCGCAGTCCGGCGAGGACCGTTACGCCAACGTGCAGAAGATGATCGTCCGCGAGGTGCCGGTGCTGCCGCACGGATTGATAAACAATGCGGCGGCGAACGTGGGGGACAATGGTCAGATTCTCCTCGAGTATGTGACCTGGGTTCGTGACCAAGTGATGAGCCGTCGAACTCGCCCTGAGTACGAACCGCTGCTGCACTTTGACTGCTACGGCACAATTGGACAGGTGTTCGGCGGCGACGTCGAGAAGATCGCTGACTACATGGACACCCTCGTTGCGGCAGTGGCGCCATTACGGTTGCGCCTCGAGCATCCGCTCGACGCCGGCAGCCGCGACGGACAGATCCTCGCCATGGCAAATTTGCGAAGCGAGCTGCGTCGTCGAGGAATTGCGGTCGAACTCGTCGTTGACGAATGGTGCAACACCCTCGAGGACATTGAAGCATTTGTTGCCGGCGAGTCGGCCGACGTGATTCACGTGAAGATGCCAGACCTTGGCGGGATCAACAACACCATCGAGGCGCTGTTGTTCGTTCGTTCCAAAGGACTCAAGGCGTACTGTGGCGGGAGCTGCAACGAGACGGATCGTTCGGCACAGATCAGCGCGCACGTCGCAATGGCGTGCGGCGCGGACCAGATTTTGGCAAAGCCGGGAATGGGCGTTGACGAAGGGCTCGCCACCGTCGGAAACGAAATGGCCCGTGTTATGACGCTCTCGGGCATCCGCCCACGGTCGAGCGACGAACGAGAACTAACCCACTAATGCGCGTCCTCGAAGATGTCAGAATTCTCTCTCTCGAGCAGTTCGGTGCAGGCCCGTACGCGACAGTGCATTTAGCTGATCTGGGGGCTGACGTCATAAAGATTGAGGACCCGGCTCTCGGCGGCGACGTGGGACGCTACGTGCCGCCGTTTCAAGAGGAGGAAGACAGCCTCTTCTTCGAAACCTTCAACCGCAATAAGCGAAGCTTCTCGCTCAACATCACGAGCGCTGCGGGACGCAAAGTCTTTGACGACCTCGTGCGCCACAGCGACGTCGTGTTCTCGAATTTGCGCGGCGACGTTCCTGCGAAGATAAAGATCACCTACAACGACTTGAAGCACCTGAATCCGGCCATCGTCTGCTGCAACCTCTCGGGCTTTGGCATGACGGGTCCGCTGCGAAGTGAACCGGGGTACGACTACATCTTCCAGGGCATGGCGGGTTGGATGGACCTCACAGGGGACCCCGATGGTCCACCGACTAAGTCCGGGCTCTCGGTCGTTGACTTTTCGGGCGGTCTCGTCGCAGCAATGGCGATCCTCGCCGGCCTTCACGCCGCCCGACGCGACGGGGTGGGCTCTGACTGCGACGTCAGCCTCTTCGATACGGCACTTTCGATGCTGACGTACCCCGCGGCGTGGTATCTGAACGGTGGGCTCGCCTCGGAGCGCACGCGTCACTCGGCGCACCCCTCGATCGTTCCTTTTCAGGCTTTTGAAACGGCCAATGGATGGATGGTCGTGGCGTGCGCGAAGGAGAAGTTTTGGCAAAGGCTCTGCGTCACGCTCGGGCGTCCGGAGTGGAGTGACGATGAGCGTTTTAATACGTTTGTTTCACGACGTGAGAACAAGGACGTGCTGATTCCGCTCTTGGAGGAGTTATTCGTCAGAGAAGACACGTCACATTGGCTCGCCACTCTAAAGGAAGTGGGCGTTCCCTGTGGTCCAGTCAATACGTTGGCCGAAGCGCTCGAAGAACCTCAGGCGCTGGCTCGCGACATGATTGTGACGACGGAACACCCGAGATTTGGCGAAGTTCGACAAGTCGCGAGCCCCGTCAACGTGGGGGCACGAAGGATCGAGCATCGTCGCGCACCATTGCGCAATGAAGACGCGCACGACATCTTGTCGTTGCTACTCGGCTACGACGACGAAGCGATAACGGAGTTCATGGCGTCGGGCGAGCTGTAAGCGCGTCGTCACTGTCGGCAGTGCTGGCCGACACTGAGTACTTAGAGCAGCGTGGCGAGGACGTGGCGTATGACCGTTTTAAATACGTCGGACGCTTCGAATTGGGGGAGTGTCGGGGGACTTCTTTTGTGGTCTACATCGCGATCCCTCTCTTGGAGTCGACAGCGGTCATTGTGCCCCGTAACTCCTTGATAGGCTCGCTTGCGCTGTAGTATCCATGTGATATAGCAGTTGTAGTGTGGCGTCAATTCTTGACACTAGATGTCGGGGAACTATGAAGGGGAAGTTGAATGTTTAACCTGATCCGCAAGCCAGCGAGGGCAGCGGCACTAGCTGCGCTCATCGCTAGTTCAAGTTTGGTCGCCATGGGGAGTGGCGTGCTTAGTTCGAGCGCTTCGGCGGCCTCGACCAAGACTGACATCACCTACGCGCTGCTGCCGGCGACGACGCCGAACTACATCCTCCCCCTTATGGGATCTGCCTATTACTCCAACGTCAACCTGTATCAATTCCAGGCTGAGATGTACCGTCCGTTGTACTGGTTCGGTAGTGGATCATCGCCCACGTTCAACTCCACGTTGTCGCTGGCGAAAGCACCCGTGTACTCCGACGCGGGCAAGACCATCACCATCACGATGAAGCCCTACAAGTGGTCGAACGGCGACGCCGTGACCTCATCAGACGTCTTGTTCTTCATGGACATGCTGAAGGCCGAAAAGAAGATCTGGCCGATCTACGTGGTCGGTGAATTCCCCGACAACATCGTGTCGATGTCGGCTCCGAACGCGTCGACCGTGGTCTTTCACCTCAATAAGGCGTATTCCCAAACGTGGATGCTCTACAACGAGCTGAGTCAGATCACCCCGTTGCCATCCAAGGCCTGGGACAAGGAGTCAGCGACGGGCAAGATTGGCAACTACACGACGACGACCGCTGGTGCGACTGCCGTCTACAAGTACCTGACGACTCAAGCGTCATCGCTCTCGACCTATGCGACCAACCCGCTCTGGCAGGTCGTCGACGGTCCGTTCAAGTTGAAGACGTTCGAAACGACCGGGTACACCGTGTTGCAAAAGAACACGAAGTATTCGGGTCACCAGCCGGACTTCGACGAACTGACGCTCGAGCCCTTCACCACGGACGCTGCGGAGTACAACGCGCTGCGATCCGGGTCGCTCGACTACGGCTACGTGCCGCCACAAGACTCGAGCCAGATTCCACTCCTCAAGGCTGACGGTTACACGAACAAGCCGTGGGTCGGCTGGAGCATCAACTACTTCCCGTTGAATTACAACAATCCAACCGTCGGACCGATCTTCAAGCAGCTCTACATCCGCCAAGCGATCCAGGAGATGGTCGACCAGCCGGTCGACGTGACGAAGGCACTCTACGGCTATGGGTATCCGACCTACGGTCCCGTGCCGGTTGAGCCGAAGAACACCTTCTCGACCAAGCAAGAGGCGACCAACCCCTACCCGTTCAGCACTTCGAAGTCCAAGAAGTTGCTCACGAGCCACGGTTGGAACGTGAAGCCCGGCGGCACGACGACGTGTGCGAAACCGGGCACGGGTGCGACCGAGTGCGGAGCCGGAATCGCCAAGGGCGCCAAGTTGAACTTCAACATGCTCTACGCCACTGGCTTCACCTTCCTCTCGCAAGAGATGGAACAGTTGAAGTCAAACCTCGCGCTCGACGGTATTCAGCTCAACCTCACTACGGCGCCTGGTGGTACGGTGACCGCCGACGACGGGGCGTGCAGCGTGTCGCCATCGTGTACGTGGGAGATGGACGACTGGGGTGACGGCTGGTCGTATGCACCCGACTACTACCCGACCGGTGAGTCCATCTTTGCGACGGGTTCGGGCGAGAACTTCGGCAGCTACTCGGATCCGGTCAACGACGCGAACATCAACGCCACCCACGTCGTCACGGGTACTGCAGTGCTGGACAAGTACGAGAACTACTTGTCGACACAGCTGCCCGTCATCTGGCTGCCGGACCCGGACTCCCAGATCTCCGAGGTCAGTTCGAAGCTCAAGGGTGTTACCCAGAGTCCGCTGTTGAACTACACGCCCGAGTACTGGACGTTGTCCAAGTAGTCATGAGTTGTGAAGCTACTGGGCAACCGGTAGGAGGAACTATGAAGCAGTCAGTCATCCGAGTCGACGGGGTCAATGACCTCGTCGACTCGGATGTTCCTCTTCATGAAAACAGCGACGCCTCACGCTCAAATGAACGAAACTCGACAGGTAAGTGGTAGATGACACGCTTTTTAATGAGACGGATCGGGCAAGCGATTGTCGTCGTCTTCATCGTCTCGGTGATGACGTTCCTGCTGTTGCACCTGTTGCCGGGAGGTGCCGCGAGAGCGGAGCTCGGCTTCCGTGCGACTCGCGCATCGATAAAGGCCTTTAACAAGGCGAACGGCTACAACCTGCCGTTGGTCCCGCAGTACTTCCACTACTTGGGCCAGCTCTTCCACGGCAACCTCGGCTACTCCTACAAGCTGAACGAGCCCGTGTCGACACTGCTCTCCCAAGACCTGCCGAAGAGCTTCTACCTGAGCGGGCTCGCGCTGTTCT
>DASXEU010000100.1:0-8457 GCA_036489935.1 Acidimicrobiales bacterium | reverse complement strand
ACAAGAAGCCCACCGATTGCGGGGCGAACCCAGCGCGGCAAGGGCAGACGCGCGAACGCGTCGACCATGCCATAGAAGCCCTTGGCATACAGCAACCCGATGAGTCCGCCAAGAATACCGATGACGCCAAACCACAACAGAGGCATTGCGCTCGAGAGCTGATAGTTCCCCACGTAACCAAAGAGCGGACCGAATCCCTCAATCGATCCCCACACGGTGTAGCCAACGATCGAGGCGATGAACGCCGGCAACAGCGCTTCGACTTCAAAGTCATCGCGGTACAGAATTTCCGTCGCGAGCACGGAGCCTCCAAGTGGAGCGCCGAAGATCGCACCGATGCCCGAGCCAATGCCACTCGCCACCGTGATGCGGGCGTCTTCGGGGCTGAGATCGAATGTTCGAGCGAGCAACGAACCGAATCCAGCGCTGATCTGTCCGGTGGGTCCTTCTCGCCCGCCCGAGCCACCGGAGCCAATAGTGAGCGCCGACGCGACGATCTTCACAAAAATGGTGCGAAGTCGCACGCCGCGTGGGTTATGGTGCACCGCGGCGATGGCGGCGTCGGTACCGTGCCCTTCGGCTTCTGGGGCGATCGAAAATACGAGAATCGCGCCCAGGAGTGCTCCCCCGCAGGCAACGAGCGGAATGGTCCAGGGTCGGGCGAAGTGAGAAGACGCGAGGCGCCCACCTTCGCTGATGGGCTCGGGGGCGCTGTACCCCGCGATGACCTGCAGAAAGACGTACGAGGCTAGACGCAAGACGTCGTAAAAGACGACGGCACCGAGACCGGCAACGACCCCCACCATCGTGCCGAGCACGAGCCACTTTTGGGTGTAGGTCGCTGTCGAGAGCCACCGAGAAATTCGAGCCTGCAGGCTCCGTATGCCCCGTTGCTCTCGCGTTGGGATCTTGCCGGTTTCCACCTACAAGTCCCAGCCCGTCGACCAATCTTGTTCCGGCACTTCACCGGCGGCTTCTGCAAATCGTCCCAGCGCTTGGACGAGCACTCCTCGCTCTTCAGGAGGTACGGCGCCAATTATCCTCTCGATCTCTTGACGTCGGCGGCTCGTCACGGCCGTGACCAAATCGAGCCCAGCCTTCGAGAGCGCAAGACGCACCTGGCGGCGATCGCCGCGCTCCGTCCGACGAATCACGAGCTTCTTCTTCACCAGCCGGTCGCACATGCGTGTCGCCGTCGCCGGAGTTACTCCCACCGCATCGGCGAGACCCGCCATGTTCTGCGGTCCCCGTGACGCGAGCACCACAAGTGTCCGGTACTGGGTGAGCGTGACTTCTTCGGCGATGTCAGAGAGAGACCTGGCGGCGACGGCGACGAGAACCCGGCTCGCCGACAGCACGGAGTCGATTACCGAGTCAGTCGCGTGATGAGAATCATTCATATGGAAAGTATTGTAGTATCAAATGAAAAGCGAAACCGTGGTGGCGAGCCGAAGAGGCCTTATCGTGTCACGGATCGTTCGCCAAGATCTCTCCAAACAGTCAGTTCAGAGGATGAACGTGTGAATCATTCTTGCGCGTCAAACACGAATTCCTTTAGATCAGGAACCCGCATGCGCCGAGATTGACCGACGTATAAGCAACAAACGAACGACTCTGGAATTTTGGGGTTCGCACCTTTTGCTGATCGAAAACGCGTTTGCATGGCGGCTCCACGATCCCCGACCAGTCCCGCCGGAGTGAACGATGGAGTATCGACAACCCATCCCAGCGAAGCCGAATGCAACAACCCCGGCCGAGGCGTGAGACACGACAGCGCTCAGCCTTGATTGTCCCGTTTCGGCGCGCTCGCGATGATTCCGCAGCGCCATCGAGCGTTAGTTACTCGCCTCGCCGTAGTTAAAGGTCGTGACGCAGCCGCCGTCGACGGTAACAATCGATCCCGTCATGAATGATGAGGCGTCGGATGCGAGGAACAGCGCGACCTCGCCTACCTCGGCGGGCTGGCCCTGGCGCCGGAGAGGCTGCATGCCAGCCGCTTTCTCGCGGACGGCGGTCGCCGCGTCGAACTGCTCGGCGGTGAGCTGGGGTCCTCGGCGCCCGAGATGGGTGTCGATATATCCCGGGCAGACTGCGTTGACCCGAATGCCGTCCGGACCGTAGTCAACAGCAAGCTGGCGAGTGAGGTTGATGATCGCGCCCTTGGATGCGCAGTACGCGGCCGCATTCGGGGCGCCGATCAAACCATACGTTGATGCGGTGTTGATGATCCGCCCGTCGCGCTGAGCAAGGAAGTGCGGGATGGCGAACTTGGAGCACAGAAACGTGCCGCGCAAATTGACGTTGATCACGCGATCGAAGTCTTCTGGCTCAATCTCGTGCAGTCGAAGCTTGCCGCCGCCGATGCCCGCATTGTTGGCGAGGACGTCGAGGCCACCAAAGCGCTCGACGGCAGCAGAGACCAAGTCCTCAGCCTGCTGGGCGTCGGACACGTCTGCCGCCACGAAGAACGCTTCGCCGCCGGCGTCGGTGATCTCTTTGACGACGTTCGCGCCGTCGTCGGCGAGCACGTCGGAGACGACGACGTTCGCGCCGGCGCCCGCGAATGCCAGCGCGATCGCCCGGCCGATCCCGTTCCCCGCTCCGGTGACGATCGCCGTCTTGTGATCAATCCTTGTCATCTGCTCCAGCTCTCTTTCGTGTCTACTCTCGACTAACTCTGATTTATTTCAGACGCGGTGACCCGAACTTTCGAGATGTCGGGTGACGATCAGATCGCGACCAAAAGGATCAGCGGTTACGGCTGATGGGTGTACGTCGTGGTGCATCCACCGTCGACGGCGATGATGGCTCCGGTCACGAAGGAAGCGGCGTCGGAGGCGAGGAACACGGCCATGGGAGCGATCTCGTCGGGCGTCGCTTGGCGACCGATCGGTGCGAGTGCGGCGCCGGCCTCTCTGCGGGCGAACGCCTCGGCTGCTTGTTCAGGGGTCATGTTGGCCCGGGTGTCGCCCATGTCGGTCTCTACCCAGCCGGGGAGGATGCAGTTAGCCCGAACGCCGTCGCGGCTGTAGTCGACGGCGAGTTGACGGGTGTAGTTGACGAGACCACCCTTGGACGCGCAGTACGCGGGAGCAAGGGGAGCTCCGACGACCCCGTACGCGGAGGAGATGTTGACGATGGACCCGCCGCCGTCGAGCAGATAAGGAAGGGCGGCCCGGGCGCAGAGGAATGGGCCGCGCAAATTGACGGCCATCACTCGGTCCCACGTGTCGATGTCGAGGTCGTGGGTTCGCTTCTTGTCGCTGCCCAAACCGGCGTTGTTGACGAGCGCATCGAGCTGACCGAACTCGGCGACGGCGCCGGCGACGAGTGCCTCGACCTGGTCGGGGTTGGAAACATCGCAGACGAAGGAGGCGGCTCGCCCACCGGCGGCGATGATCTCGTCGGCGGTCGCTCTGCCGCCATCGCCGATGTCACTGACAGCGACAGCCGCGCCAGCGGCGGCCATGGCGAGGGCGATTGCCCGACCCATTCCCGTCTTGCGACCGGCTCCGGTGACGATTGCGACGCGCCCGGCGAGGGCAGTGGTGTCGGTCATGGCTTGCTCCTTGGTGTGGGGGGTGAGAACGCGCGAGGCAAAATGTCGCACAGGCTCAGGCGCACTACACGAGAGTGGCCACGGTTTCTGATGCTAACGCTGAGAGAAATGTGAAGTCAATTTGGCCCATCGTGATCACGTGATGTTGCCCCACCAATCCCTCGATGAAAAAAATTGTCTCGCGTGTTGTTCGGAGATGTCGCGTGTTCACGACGAGGGATGGCATTCGCGGTCGGTCAACAGTGCCGGGTAACCATCGATACGAAGTCTTTTGGTCGAGCAGTGGTTCGCGGGTCGACGTTGTTTTTCTTACCGTATCTGACGAATGCACTGCGCTCGAGTGTGAGGAAGCGTCGCCAACAGGACAGCTCCGGGTGATGAAACAAGCCTCATTTTTTATCTCATCAAATGTGATTCTTGTTCTTAGTTGAGGAGTCTCGCCGAAACGCTGCTGTGTTGATTCGGCTTATCGGTTGTTGTCATTGGACTCAAAGAGTGACATCAAAAGTTGCCGCGCGCCTTCGAGATGCTCACGAGTGGCCTCCTCCGCCGCATCACCGTCGCGCAGTTCTAACGCGCGCAGCAAATCGGCGTGACTCAGCATCGTCGATACGAGAGGAGTCCGGGTCCGGAAAAAACTGCGCCAGAATCGCAGATTGTGCAGTAACAAGGTGTTGGCTGTGGTGCGCAAGAGCGAATTGTCCAGCAGATCAACGATGAGTCGATGGATGCGCAGGTCATTGAGCAAGTAGCGCTCGGCGTCAAACTCACCGCGTGAGGTGTCCGCCACTTCCACCAACGCCCTCAACTCTTCGATCTGCTCATCGGTGATGTGTCGAGCCACGACTCGAGCAATCCCGCATTCGACGGCTTCTCGGGCATCAAAGAGATCAGCGATATCAACCATCGTCATAGACGCCACCACGGTGCCGCGCCGGGGCAATACCACAATGAAATGGTCAGTGACCAGTCGACCAATTGCTTCGCGAACTGGCATCCTGCCGAGCTCGAGCATGCTCGCAAGTGAGGACTCATTTAGCAGTTCGCCCGGCTCCAGACGAAGATCAAGAATCATTTCGCGCAATTTCTCGTAAGCGATGTCGCTCGCGCGCAGTGGCGTGATGATCGTCGCCGAGCTCTGGCTCGTCATTGAAGTGACTTTCTCACTCGCTTTTGTTGCCACCCCTACCCCCACCCGTCTCGCGGGTTGCTCGATATAGTACCGTTTCCGCAGCCTCGCAGAGTTCTTCGAGACCGAGCTTCTCGCTCGACAGTCCCGCGAGAGCGAGGCCCGCATTCGCTATCGCGTGGTCGGAGTCGTCGAGCACAATTGGCGTCACGATGATGACTCGCCGCTGCAGGAAGGTGACGAATCGATCCGTAGCCAAGCGAGAGTGCCCACTGCTCGGGAGTTCGTTCAGTGTCGCGTTCGACGTCCAAGAACTCCTCATTGCGGATGGGCCGAGGGGTATGGGATCGACGTGCGATCAAGCAGCGGGCTCTAGGAGTGATCACTGTCTCGTTCGAGTGGGGCTGATATCTTTCTCATCCTTACGCTCATCTGACCAACCTTCCCATGACCCCGGCGTCAGGCGCGGACAAAATGTGCGAATTGACGGGCCTTCGCACGAATGTGCTTGATATGTCTGAACTGGGTGATGTATGTTATTGAGACCATCTGATATATCACAGCATCATCGACTCAACCAGTTCTTCTCAAACGTCCTGTAGATCGTCGCTGCTGCCGGTCCACGAGCACACCGAACATCGAAGTAGTGAAACCAACCCATAAGGAGAGATTCAATGAGTAAAGGTCCTATCATCATCGGAAGCGACCGGTCCGAAGTGGGCTTTCCCGCGGCAATGGCGCTGCTCTCCCAAGGCGGAAGCGCACTCGATGCGGTCGAGATCGCGTTGCGTGCTTGCGAAGACAACTTGGCGGACCACTACGTGGGGACCGGCGGACTCCCCAACGCACGTGGTGAGGTCGAACTCGATGCGTCAATAATGATTGGTTCCACTCGGGCCTTCGGTGCCGTCGGCGCCGTCAAGTACTATCCCAACCCGATCTCAATCGCACGCGCCGTCCTCGAGAAGCTGCCCCAGCACAACCTGCTGGTCGGCGAGGGCGCAGAGCTCTTCGCCAAGGAGCAGGGCTTCGAGCAGGCTGAGCTCTTGACCGAGGAAGCGACGAAGCTGTTTCACGAGGCGTTGCGGCCCTCGCCCGAGTCCGTCGAGGGCGAGAACACTCCCGCCATTCCCGGCGACGCCCTCTACCGGGAGGCCGCGATCGAACTCGTCAACCGCTTCCTGCCCCACGACGGTCCCTGGGGAACGATCAACGTGCTCGCCCTCGACGAAAGCGGCGAGATGGTGGTGGGCGTTTCGACGAGTGGCTACCCCTGGAAGTACCCAGGACGCGTGGGCGACTCGGCGATCCCCGGAGCCGGGAACTATTGCGACCTGCGCTACGGCGGCGCCGCATGTACGGGACGAGGCGAGATGGCCATGCGCGTCGTCGGTGCTCGCTCCATCGTTGAATCGCTCTCTCGCGGCGTGGACCCCGAAGAGGCGTGTCTCGCGATGCTCGCCGACGCCGCAACGCTGCCCGATGCGTACCGGACCGAACTGCGCACCCTCTGCCTCACCCCCGACGGGCGCCACGCCGCGGCCGCCGGACAGGCGGGAGCCACCTACAGCGTGATGACTGCCTCAGATACCGCACCCGCAAAGCTCCCGAGGGCCATTCTCTCGTGACCAAGTTTGGCGACGTTACCTTCACGCGCCGAATCGATAGAGCGAAGACCATCGCCGAACAGGTGCGAAAGTTTTCTTAAGAAATCGGTAACGGAGTGGCGATGATTTACGAACTTGACGACGATCGAGAGCGTCTCAATCTTGACGTGGTCTGGGAGTTCCTCACCACCGATACGTACTGGCATCGCTGGCGTCGTCGTGAAGACGTGGATCTTCAGTTTGGAAGTGCGTGGCGGGTCATCGGAGCGTACGTAGAAGGAAGCGATGAGTTAGTGGGCTTCGCCAGGGCCGTGTCCGATGGTGTAAGTGACGCATACCTAGCCGACGTTTACGTGGCTCCATCTCATCGCGGGCAGGGCATAGGTGGTCGAATGGTCGAAGCCATGGTCGAAGAGGGTTTGGGTGCACGCTTTCGCTGGTTTCTCTCAACTCGTGATGCTCACGAACTCTATTCACGCCACGGGTTCACCACGCCGGACGAACGCGTTATGGAACGCCCCGGACGGTTCCCAATGATTCGTGAGTGAACCAAGCCTCAATGTTCGTAAACGCAACATCATGCGGGCGCCCCTGAGCGCCCGCATGATGTTGCGCCGTCGCCAGAGTTAAAAGAGCTGTTGTCCGCCGTCGATTGGTAGGACCTGGCCGCTAATCCACGACGCCGCCTCCGAGACGAAGAATCCAACGCCGCTCGCGATGTCCTTCGGATCGCCGAGGTGACGCAGGGAGATTCTGTTGATGAACGCTGCTTGCCCGTCCTCGCCGAAGTTCTCCCACTGCTTGATCGTCGTCGGGTTCGAAAGGACGAATCCGGGCGTGATGCAGTTCACCGTGATGCCGTACTCTCCCAGTTCATACGCCATCTGGCGCGTAAAGGAGATCTGACCTGCCTTGGCCGAGGAGTACGCGTGGATGCCGAGCGCACCCGCCGAGCGCCCCGCACCCGAGGAGATATTCACGATGCGCCCCCAACCGGCCTTCTTCATGCCCGGCACAACAGCGCGAGTGCAATTGAACGTGCTCGTCAAGTTCGCGTCGAACACCACAGACCACTGCTCATCAGTGATCTCTTCGATGGGGTGATGCACCTGGCCGACGACGCCACCCGCGTTGTTCACGAGAATGTCGACGGGACCGACGGATGCGAAGAACTCCTTCACGGCCGATGAATCGGCGAGGTCGACAGTGTCCTTGTCCACCCGGTGGACCTCAATGCCCTGGCCCTCGAGCAGGTCGGCAATGGCCGTTCCGATACCGTGCGCGGTACCCGTAACGACCGCGACTTGCGTCGGGCCCCGATTGAATTGAGCGCGTTCCATTTCTACGAACAACCTTTCTTAGATTTTTACTAATGACTACTTGGACAGCGTCCAGAACTCGGGCGTGTAGTTCAACAGCGGACTCTGGGTCACGCCCTTGAGCTTTGAACTGATCTCGGAGATCTGAGAGTCCGAGTCCGGCATCCAGATGACGGGAAGCTGCTTCGACAAATAGTTTTCGTACTTGTCCAGCACTGCCGTCCCCGTGATGACGTGGGTGGCATTGATGTTCGCGTCGTTGACCGGGTCCGAGTAGCTGCCGAAGTTCTCGCCCGAACCCGTCGCAAAGATGGACTCACCCGTCGGGTAGTAGTCCGGTCCATACGACCAGCCGATACCCCAGTCGCCCATGTCCCACGTGCACGTCGGGGACGATGAGACGCACGCCGCGTCGTCGGTGCTCACCGTGTTCGGGGGTGCGGTGGAGAGGTTGAGCTGAATACCGTCGAGCGAAAGGTTTGACTTCAACTGTTCAACCTCTTGAGAGAGGAAGGTGTAACCAGTGGCGTAGAGCATGTTGAAGTTCAGCTTGGCGCCCTTGGCAATTCCGGCTCCGCACTCAGTCGCGCTGGTGCCGGGCTTCGCACAGGTCGTCGTGCCGCCCGGCTTCACGTTCCAACCGTGGCTCGTGAGCAGCTTCTTGGAGTTCTTCGGGCTGTAGGGATAGGGGTTGGTCGCCTCTTGCTTGGTCGAGAAGGTGTTCTTCGGGTTAATCGGCACTGGCCCGTAGGTCGGGTACCCGTAGCCGTAGAGCGCCTTCGTCACGTCGACTGGCTGGTCGACCATCTCTTGGATTGCTTGGCGGATGTAGAGCTGCTTGAA
>DASXEU010000098.1:0-6146 GCA_036489935.1 Acidimicrobiales bacterium | reverse complement strand
AACTCGCGCAAGTTCGCCTCGGTGAGCTCGACACCGAGCTTGTCGGCAACATCCTGAGCCAACGCGGGGTGGCATCGGCCCGTGACGAGTACAAGGCGACGCTTGGCGAGGGACTCCACCGCGCCAGCGTACCTGGGAATGTGAGTGGTCAGTGTGGGCGCTGGGTCAACGGTGTGACAATCTCGCCCGCTGCCACGTCCGTTCCCGGTGTCAGCGTGACAAACGAGGACACGCGCGCGTCGGCGCCAATGCGAACGTGCGCAGCTTCGATCGCACCGACGATCGCGTTTTCCCCTACCTCGACGTCGTCGAGGATCGCGTTTGGTCCAATTTGAGCGCCACGAGCGATGACGCAGCGCCCCTTCAGGATTGTGCCGGGCAGGAGGGAGACCTCGGGCGAAAGATCGACGTCAGCGTCTATGTACGTCGCCTCGGGATTCCACATCGTGACGCCCCTCGCCATCCACTCATCGTTAATCCGGGTTCGTAGCACCTTCTCCGCGTGCGCAAGCTGGCGTCGATCGTTGACGCCACTTGCCTCGTCGGCGTTGTCGAGCATCCACGACGTCGTGAGGTGCCCCATGTCGTGCAGCACTGAAATGAGATCAGTCAGGTAGTACTCGTGCTGAGCGTTATAGCGATCAATGCGCCGCAGGGCTGGACCCAACAGGCTTTGTCGGACCACCATGATGGAGGTATTCACTTCGTTAATGAGACGCTCCTTATCGGAGGCATCGCGCTCTTCGACGATGCATTCGAGCGTGCCGTCCTTTGCGTGGATGAGTCGGCCGTACCCGGTCGGGTCATCGAGACGAGCGCTCAACACCGTGAGTGCCGCGTGGCGCTCACGGTGACGCTCGAGCAGTTCGGTCACGCTGGCACGCCGCAGCAGCGGCGTGTCGGCGGGCAGGATCAGAACATCGCCGTCCGTGTTGCCGATCGCGTCGTCAATCGCACCGAGCGCAGCCGAGACGGCGTGTCCGGTACCGAGCTGGTCGCGTTGCTCAACGAAGGAAAGCGCCCGTCCCGGGCGAGCTCCTTCGCTGAGCTCCTTTTCGATCCACGTCGCCTGGCGACCCACCACGACGATCGTCGCGCGGACGTTCTCCTGAACGGACGCGTCCAGCACGTAGCGCACCATCGCGCGCCCGCAGAGGTGATGGAGCGGTTTTGGGCGCGTCGAGCGCATCCGTGTTCCCTCGCCTGCGGCGAGCACGACGACACACGTTGGGCGACTCACCCTTCTATCTCTATCAGCCACCCCGTACGCTGGGCGCGTGGCCGCTCATTCTTATGACGAATTCTCGCTTTTTCGCGAGAACATTGACGAGTGGAGCCTCGAGGTCGATATTCCAAGCGTGCAGCGCTTCTTCGTGGCGGTCGACGGACTCCGCCACCTCAGTGGACTTCGCTGGGGTACAGGCGACCCGCAGATGGTGCTGGTGCACGGCGGCGCACAGAACGCCCATACGTTCGACACCGTCGCGCTCGCCCTCGCTCGTCCGCTGATTGCGCTGGACCTACCGGGACACGGCCACTCGGACCCCTCCCCCTACGCTCCGTCGGCGATTTCCAGCCACGCGGACGACCTCGCACGCGCCATCGAGCAACTCACCGAGACTCCGCTGCCACTCGTCGGCATGTCCCTCGGCGGGCTCTGTTCGATCCTCGTCGCGGCCCGGCGCCCCGATCTCGTCGCCTCGCTCGTGCTCATCGACATCACCCCCGGCGTGAACACCGAGAAGGCTCGTCACATCACCGACTTCGTCAATGGTCCAAGAACCTTCGAGAACTTCGATGAGCTGCTCGCGCGCACCGTCGAACACAACCCGGCGAGGTCGGTCTCGTCGCTACGTCGAGGAATCTTGCACAACGCGGTCCAGCTCCCCGACGGATCGTGGGTGTGGCGTCATCAGCGCCACACGCCGTCGACGCTCGCGGCACCCGAGACGGGCGATCTCTGGGATCAGCTGGGTTCATTGGCTATGCCGGTCGCCTTGGTGCGCGGGATGGCGACTGGCTCCGTCGTTGACGACGCCGATGAGGCCGAAGTGCTCGCTCGCCTTCCCGGCGCCACGATCGTCCACGTCGAAGCGGCGGGACACTCAATTCAAGGCGATCAACCCGTGGTCCTCGCCGAACTCCTCGAGCAGCTGTGTTTTTAGTGGCTGGCGGGGGAGGGCTCGAACCTCCAACCTACGGATTCAAAGTCCGTCGTTCTGCCGATTGAACTACCCGCCACTACGCAAATACGCTGATACGCAGCAATCTTCCGAGATTCTTAAAATACGTCTGAAGACAGTTAATACCAAACAGCCACACTAGAGCCTGAAGGATTCCCCAACGAAAGTCGCGTCGTGACCACCACCCCAACCCCAAACTCCTACGTTGCTATCGTCGACGACGACTCGGCGATCCGTTCCGCGCTCGGACGAGCGCTGCGTATGGAGAACTACGACGTCGAGCTCTTTGAAGACGGTGCGACGGCGCTCAAGTCGATCCAGCTTCGCGCACCTGACGCAGTCGTGCTGGACCTGCAGCTCCCCGACATCGACGGACTCGAGGTCTGTCGGCGCATTCGGCGCTCGGGTGACACCACGCCGATCTTGATGTTGACCGCACGCAACGCGGTGAACGACCGCGTTGAGGGACTCGACGTCGGTGCGGACGACTATCTCGTCAAGCCCTTCGATCTCGCCGAGTTGCTCGCGCGGCTGCGCGCACTGCTGCGTCGCCACAACAGCAGCGATGTCGACGGTACCGTCTTGCGCTTTGAGGATCTGACGCTCAACCCCCAAACCCGTGAGGTCCACCGCGGCGCTCGATTGGTAGAACTCACCAAGATCGAATTCGACCTGCTCGAACTGTTCTTGCACCATCCCCGCCAGGTCCTCACGCGCGACCAGATCCTTGACCTCGTCTGGGGTTACAACTTTGATTCGGGGACGAACTCCCTCGCCGTCTACATTGGCTACCTGCGTCGCAAGCTCGAAGAGGACAACAAACCGCGACTTATTCAGACGGTGCGCGGGGTAGGTTACGCCCTTCGAACGTCGTGACGTTTCGAATTCGAGTTATCACCGCCACCATCGCCGCCGCCGCGATTGCGGTGATCATCGCCTGTTTCGCGTCATATTTCACGACGCGCACGGCGCTGCTGCACTCGGTAGATGAGTCATTGATCGCCGCCTCCAAACAGCCCCTTAACTCCCACTACGACGACCGCGTCACGGGCTCCTACTCCGAGATCGTGCTGCCGAGCGGGGAGACGGACCCGGCCTCGGACCTGCCCATCGACTCAGTGATCATGAGCGTCGCCAAGGGCAAGAGCTCACAAATATTGCGAACCATCTCCTTTAAGGGTCAGGACTACCGGGAGCTGATTGTTCCCCTGCCCGCGAACTCCTTCGTGGCTGGGCCGCAGAACATCCTCCAGATCTCTACGACCTCCGCCGAGCTCTATGTCGTTGACATCACCGGCGAAGTTAACGAGCTCAGCGGCCTCGTCACCACATTGATGCTCGTCGCCGCGGGCGGTCTGTTGCTCGCACTCGGTCTCGGTCTCTTCCTTGCTCGCCAAGCACTGCATCCGCTCGAGGAAATCACGGACGAAATTGAAGCGGTCGCAACCACGAACGACCTGCAGTACCGCTTGGTCGAAGGCGACGAGGACGAACTCGGACGACTCCGACGGGTCTTCAACCGACTCTTACGCTCCGTCGAGAGCAGCCAGTCCCTCCAGCGCCAGCTCGTCGTCGACGCGAGCCACGAACTGCGCACACCACTCACGTCACTGCGCACGAATGCTCAGGTGCTCTCGCGCGCCAATGACCTGAGCGACGATGAGCTCGAACAGATCACGAACGACATGGTGACCCAGGTGGACGAGCTCGCGAACCTCGTCACCGACCTTGGCGAACTCGCGCGGGGCGAGCGTTCTGAGGGTGCACTCGAGATCTTGCGGCTTGACGACTGCGTTGACGAGTGTGTCGAAACCGCGCGCACCTACGCGCGAACCCGCCACATCACGATCGATGTTGACATCGAGCCCTCGCGCGTGCAAGCCCGACACGATCGCCTCAATCGCGCGATCTCGAACCTGCTCACGAATGCCGTCAAATTCACGCCAGAGAGTGGACGGATTGCAGTCACCTCATCGCACGGGGCGGTGAGCGTCTCCGACAGCGGGCCGGGGATCGCCGACGAAGACCGCCAGTATGTATTCGACCGATTTTGGCGCTCGCCTTCAGCCAGGTCGCTGCCCGGCTCGGGCCTCGGTCTTTCTATCGTTGCCCAGGTGGTCGCCGAATTTGAGGGTACCGTCGCCGTCGATCGTGATCCCCTGCTCGGTGGCGCGCGATTCACCTTGCAGCTACCAGAAGTCGCCAAATAAGAGCGCGTTCCTCAATTCTTATTTGTTCCAGGGCTGACTTTAAGGTTCCGCCATAAGACTGGTGGGCTAAGGAATCCATGACACCCGCCCCCCGTACTCCCCAGCAGCGCGACCGCCGATTCGCCCGCGTTCGGCGCGTTTCTCGTGGCGTCCTCGTGGGCTCGGGTCTCTCCTCGGCGGCACTCGTCGGTCTGTTCGCGGCGAACGCCAAGCCGAGCATCGTGAGCCACGTGGTCGATCCAACGACGACCACCACCTCTCCTGCTCCAACGACCACGGCGAGCCCCGCCCCGACGAGCACCTCAACCACTGCCCCTCCCGCATCAGGCGGCACGACACCAACGACCGCCCCCTCGGCCCCGACGACGACCCGCCCCGCACCCACGACGACCACCACCACCGCGCCGACGCCGACAACGACCCAACCGACGTGTTACACCTCCCCCTCGGGCATCCAGGAGTGCAGCTAAGTGCTGAACTTCGAGATATGGGGAATGACGGGCACCCTCGCCACCGAACGAGAGGACCAGCGCGAGTTCGCCGAGGCGCGACTCTGGCACTGGCTCGACGCGATCGACCAGTCGTGCAGTCGGTTCCGTCCCGATTCCGAGCTCGCGTTGCTCAACGAACGCGGAGACGCCGATCTCAGCCCAACCCTCGAACTCGCCCTCGTCGCCGCGCTCGAGTCCTATGACGCAACCAATGGACTCTCTGATCCGACGGTGCTGCCCGCGCTCTTAGCGCTCGGCTACAGCGTCGACTACGCGGATCTCGCTCGAGACGGCGGTGCCACCCCGCTCGACGCCGTCCCCAGCCTCGGTAGAGACGCCATCACGATGGATCTTTCCCATCACCACGTCTCGCTCGCTCGAGGGTGTCAACTCGACCTCGGTGCAAGCGCGAAGGCACTCGCCGCTGATCTCGTAGCGAACGACGTTGCGCCGCACGGTGGCGTCCTCGTTGAGATTGGTGGCGACGTTGCCGTTCGCGGACGCGGTCCCAACGGTCCCTGGGCTATCGGAGTGAGCGACGTGCTCGACATAAGAGGCGACGAACCGCGCGTCAGCATCGCCAACGGGGGCGTCGCGACGTCATCAACGGCGACGCGAGGATGGCTCGCTAATGGAGAACGGGTGCATCACATCGTCGATCCGCGAACAGGCGCGTGCGCCACGGGCCCCTATGTCACGGCCACGGTCTCCGCCGAGAGCTGTGTGCGCGCCAACGCATTCGCGACCGCAGCGCTTCTGTGGGGTGAAGATGCCGGATACCACCTCGCCCAAGCAGGCTGTGCGGGAAGGCTCGTTCGCGCCAGCGGAGCCGTTGAGCACGTGGGCGGATGGCCACAGGACAACGCCGCGTGATCGCCCTCACGTCCCCCTACCTCTGGTACACGTCTCGCGCGACCGGGATCGTCGCGCTCGTGTTGTTCACGTCAGTGGTCGCCCTCGGCGCGCTCGTCGCCAATCGCGTTGGCGGTAAGAGCGTCGGGCGCTTCGAACTCAACGAACTGCATCGCTCGCTCTCCCTCGTCGCCATGATCTTCTTGGCCATCCACATCGTGACGACCGTCCTCGACACGTACGCGCCGACGGGGTGGCTCTCGGCCGTTCTCCCGTTCGCGTCGCACTACGAACGCGTGGGTGTTGCCATCGGCGCGATCGCCTTCGATCTCATGATCGCCGTGTGGATCTCAAGCCTGTTGAAGTCGCGTGTGCGCCATCAGTCATGGCGGTTCATTCACTGGTTCAGC
>DASXEU010000083.1:0-3203 GCA_036489935.1 Acidimicrobiales bacterium | reverse complement strand
GAACCGCGTAACCCTCGTAGAGATCTTTTGCCTCGTCCTCGCTAACAGCATTGGCAAAAGCAAAACGAAATTGATCGAGCGTGAGAGGAACAGCTCGACCACGATTCAGCGGATTCGCAATAACCGGAGAAGCTGCTTTCAGGGCCGAAAGGGGCAGCGGCAGCACTCCGCGGAAAGGTCCCGGATCGATCGCCACTGAAGTGCGCGAGAGACCACGTCCCGCGATGATTTGCGTGAGAAGCCCGCCAAAGGAGTGCCCGATGACCACCGGCTTTTGGTTGAGAGTTGTGATCACTTCTCCCATATGATCGGCGACGTCGCCCACGCTCTTGTGCGCAAAGACGTCCGGGTGTGCATTCGCCTCAGCTACTGATTCTGGATCGTCAGGCCACTGCGGCGCGATCGCCCCGAAGCCGGCGTCATCGAACAGCTCTATCCAACGGTCCCAGCTGCCGGCGAGCAGCCAAAGGCCATGGACAAATACGACGGGAGTTCGTCCGGAGTCGTTCGCTGCCTGAACTTGTTTTTGCTCATATTGACTAATCGTCACGGTGTGCACCCTCTTCTCGATTGAAGTCGCGAGGCAATTTTGACGATTTTGTGGGCGTTCTGTCAATGTGCAGCAGCCAAACATCAATGCACCAAATTGTGCTGATGCACAGATGAGGGGAGGCTACACCCGCTACATTACGGAGATGAACGGTCGACACAGTGCTGAAGCACATGAATCTGTCGTCGTCAGCGATATCGCATTCCTTATTGCTCAGTCGCATCGAGGAACTCGCCGATGAGATGACGGCAGCCATTCAAAACGCCGTTACCCCCTACCAACAGGGCCTCGTCGATCACGAAACCCTCCGCACTGCCAGCATGATGAACCTTCGAGCCATCCTTGAAGATCTTGGTCGCATCAACGCCACCGTGTCGTTCGAATCGCGGGAGAACGGCCGCAACCGCGCCGCCGCAGGTGTTCCTCTTACTGTCGTCCTAGAGGCCTACCGCGTCGGGGCTCGCTTCATTTGGGAGAAGGTCGCGATCGCTGCTCGCAAACTCGGGGCGAGCAGCGACGTCGTGCTGGCCGCGGCATCTGAGTTATGGCAGGTCCTCGATACCTATAGTCAGGAGCTTGCCGAGGGCTATCGAGAAGAAGCGTCCGCCCGAGCACTGTTCGCCGAGCAACAACGTTCCGCTCTCTTTCAAGCTCTGTTCGAGGGCCGCCTTGCGGTAACCAATCCTTGGGAAGCGGCTCAACTTCTACAGCTCCCCCAGGATCGACCGCTCATCGTCGTCGCTGGCGAAGTGTTGGCCGTTGGCCACCACGCCCTGCCTCGGATCGAACACGTTCTCCGTGTTGACGTTGGGCTCTCCTCCATTTGGCGTCTGTTACCGGACATAGAAGTCGGAGTCGTGTCCCTGCCGAATCCCACTTCGCAGCTTGACGAGCTTGCTGAAGCACTTTCGACCTGTGCCGTCGGGCGCGTCGGAATGAGCCCCCCATTCAGCGACCTACGAGAGATGCCGTCGGCACTCACGCTGGCTCGGATGGCGCTCTCCAGCGGCCTCGTCGGAGACGGCGTCACGATCTTCGAACGACATCTATTGGAGGTTGCCGCGATCAGTGCACCAGATTTCATGGAACGACTCGCCAAGGTGGCGCTTGCCGGACTCGATTCAATACCCACCAAAGAGCGCGCCCTCTTGCTCGAGACTTTCGGAGCTTGGCTGCAGAGCGGCGGTTCGGCTCAGAAGGCGTCCGAACAACTTTTTGTTCATCGCAATACGGTCCACCAGAGACTTCGGAAACTCGAAATGTACACAGGCCACGACCTCGGTGATCCGCGTTCGGCGGCCCTCTTCACCCTCGCGTTTGAAATCGACCGGCGCCCGTAACCAGCTACGAATCCAAGGAACACTCCACACACTAGAACTAGTGAGATAAACCAGACCAACTCAGAACAAGACAAGTGCTTCATATTTCAAGATCCAATCAACCGGGACAATGTTGCAAAACACTTCGGAACCCGCTCTTAGTCAGCGGGTTCCGGGATCGGAGTCAGCGGCTGTGATTGACGGAGTAATTTCATCTCGTATTTCCCTGACGGATACATCGCTTATCGATATGGTCGGGCGATGACCGATCGAGACAACTCATTAGTAGGTCTCGGGCGCAACGGGGGCGCGCCGTGCTCATTCTTTCCAGCTTCGCCGGAGAGGACAAGCATGGCTATTCACTCGTCAAGGACGTTGAGGAGCTCGCGTGAGTGGATCTGCCCCCGGCACGCTCTACCAGGTGCTCCCTCGCCTCGAAGGCCGAGGACTGGGAACTTCTGGATGAAGTGACCAATCTCTGGGGAGCCCAATCACCCGCTTCACTACCAATCGGAAAAGTGCCTTCAGTGAATGGCACGGCCGACTGCGTCGTGGGAGGTTTTCGGTGGCACAAGGAAGGGGGCGTCGTTGGTTCCTTTCTACTCGGCCTGTACGACGAGAAGATGATTCTCCATTACGTCGGCGTTGCCTCGAGTTTTTCGACTTCTCGCCGACGTGAGCTAGTGAAAGAACTCGAGCCCTTTCAAGATGGCGCAGACAAGGATCATCCCTGGCTGACGTTGAACTACTCCCGAGAGTCGAGTTCGCGGTGCCACGAGCCGTTTGAGCGCCGGAAAGGACATGGTTTGGAAACGTGTGCGCCCAGAACTCGTCTGCGAAGTGAGCTACGACCGCTTACAAGAAGAGCGCTTCAGGCACGCAACGACGTTTCGGCGGTGGAGGCCTGACCGTATCCCGACGTCGTGCACCTACGCGCAACTCGAAAGCCCCGTACCTAGCGAGTTGCCCCAAGTCTTCGGCGCCTAGGAGGATGGACCTCAAGTGTCAGTGAGTTAATCAGCGTTAAACCGATTGCGGCCGGCGCACCAAGTCACGTATTCGTTCGGTTTCCATCCCGGTCCTGACTAACGCCGATCCCGCATTCCTCTGCTGCACGCGTTGCCACACCATCGCCCCAATTACGTGAGGGATGATCGGGCAATCGTGAGCTCATCGGCGAAGCAGAAACACGATGAGAATAACGACAAGTATCAAGACGACTGCACCCCCGCCGATATACATGCGCGCCCTACCTTCCTGTTGATATTGGTTGACATCGGCGCATCGCATCGTGACTGACCTCGATGCGACCCACGAAGGAACTCTACCGACCG
>DASXEU010000042.1:0-38651 GCA_036489935.1 Acidimicrobiales bacterium | reverse complement strand
GGAGGAGGAGGTGCCTACGCCGTCTCACGAGCCAATCTCGGGGTGCATGCGAGCCTCGTGGCGGGCGCGGCGCTCGTGGTTGACTACACGCTCACGGTCGCCGTCTCAATCGCTGCCGGTGTCGCGAGTCTGACGTCTGCGTTTCCGAGCCTGAGCTCTTATACGGTGACCATCTGTCTCAGCGTGCTCGCGGTCATCACGTTGCTCAATCTGCGTGGCCTCGGCGACAGTGCTCGCGCGTTTCTCCTTCCGACCTTCCTCTTCATCATCGGTCTGCTCGGCATCATTGCGGTCGGGCTCATCCACCCGCTGGGTCTCCACGAGCCCCAACCGGGCCACTCGCTGCTCTCGACGCACGGACTACAAGTTGTCTCTGTACTCCTGATCTTGAAAGCGTTCTCCGCTGGATGCAGCGCCCTCACGGGCGTCGAAGCTATCGCGAACGGCGTTCCCTTGTTCAAACAGCCTCGCGTCCAACGTGCGAAGCGTACCGAATTGATGCTGGGCGTGGTGCTCGGTGCAATGTTGCTCGGCCTCGCTGTGCTCGCGCACCGGTGGCACATCGGACCACGGAGCCGAGAGACAGTCTTGAGCCAGATCATGGGCATGGCGGTCGGACGACATTGGGCGTATTACCTCGTGTCGATCACGATCACGATCGTGCTTGCGCTTGCCGCCAACACTTCTTTCGGTGGTCTCCCTATCCTCGGCAGTCTCCTTGCGCGCGACAACTTTCTGCCGCACCTTTTTGGTCTACGCGGTGATCGCCAGGTGTTCAATGCGGGCATTTGGGTCCTTGGGGGTCTGTCCGCGTTCTTGCTTATTGCGGTGGGCGGCAATACCAACGAACTCATCCCCATGTTCGCCATTGGCGTCTTTACAGGGTTCACGCTTTCCCAGTCAGGGCTCGTCGTTCACTGGTGGCGCGAACGTCCATCGGGTTGGCGCTACCGCGCGATGGTGAACGCCACCGGCGCACTCATCACGGGGGCCGCCACCGTGATTTTTCTGGTCACGAAGTTTGCCGCAGGCGCATGGATCGTCGTCGTCGCGGTGCCGACTTTCATCTTCTTGTTCATTCGCATTCACGCGTACTACTCGCGCACGTCAGAAGCCATCGGCATAGGCCAGATTCCGAAGGCGCCCTTGGAAAAGCGGACAGTCGTCGTCGTCCCGATCGTGAACGTGTCCGAACTCACCCGATTCGCCATCGGCGAAGCGCTTTCCCTCAGTCACGATGTTGTGGCGATCTCGGTCGTTCTCGAAGAAGGTGACGAGGATCACAAACACTGCACCAGCCTCATCCTCGACTGGAGGCGCTGGAATCCGGGACCGGAACTACAGATCCTTCACACCGAGTACACCTCCGTCGTCACACCGATCTCCGACTTCATCGACAAAGAGCGCTCGAAGCACCGCCAGCAGATCGTCGTCTTGATCCCCGTGCTCGCGCCACGCAAGTTGCGTTACCGCATCCTCCACAATCAGCTCGACCTCGTGCTCAGCACGGAGCTTCGCAAGCGCACCGACGTCGTGGTTGCGCGTGTCCAGATGCCTATCCCGACAAGGCCTCCGCGTCGAATGCGGTAGGAGTTGACCCCTCGCCTCGACTCATGCCCGAGGTCAATCCTCGATCGCGGCCTGCGTGTTCGGATCGAAGAAGTGAAGTCGATCGGGGTAGATGGCGAAGGGTGCCTTTTCCCCCGCGGTGACGGCGGCTCGTGGTTGAACTCGCGCAATGCCTTCGCCGACGATGTTGATCGTGGCTTCCGACACGAAGTCGTCTGAGGACTCGTCGACCGCGCCATCGGGCGACACTCTCGTCGCATCGATCGAGAAATGCACAAGCAGTTCGGACCCGAGTGCCTCGACCGCTTCGACGTGGCCGTATAACACGGGACCGTGTTCAAGGTCGCCCTCGGCGATAGGGAGGTCCTCGGCACGGATTCCAATGACGACATCCTTGCCGCGATAACGAGCGAGCCCCGGGCGGCGCTGCACCATGTCGCTGAGGTCGATGGTCTGCGAACCGAGCGTCAGGGATGTCCCATCGGCGCTCAACGTCGCTTCGAAGAGGTTCATCGCCGGCGAGCCAATGAACGCTGCGACGAAGAGGTTGCGCGGTTTGCTATAGAGATCATTCGGTTTGTCGCACTGTTGCAGCATGCCCGCGCGCATGACGGCGACCCGGTCGCCCATGGTCATAGCTTCCGTCTGGTCGTGGGTCACGTACAAGGTCGCGACGCCGATGCGCTGTTGAATACGTCGAACTTCGATGCGCATCTGTACGCGCAGCTTCGCATCCAAGTTGGAGAGCGGCTCGTCCATCAAGAACACCGAGGGGCTGCGCACGATGGCGCGACCCATCGCGACGCGCTGGCGCTGCCCACCCGAGAGCTGACCGGGTCGGCGATTGAGAAACTGCGTGAGTCCAAGCATCGCCGCTGCTTCATTCACCTTCGACTTGACTTCGTCCTTGGGCATTTTTCGAAGACCAAGAGCGAAGCCGATGTTCTCCGAGACCGTCATGTGTGGATAGAGCGCATAGTTCTGAAAGACCATCGCAATGTCGCGGTCCTTCGAGGTCACGTCGTTCACGACGTGATCACCGATCTTGAGTGTCCCCGACGTGATGTCTTCAAGGCCAGCGACCATACGCAGCGCCGTCGTCTTGCCGCACCCCGAGGGTCCAACGATCACCATGAATTCGCCATCGCCCACAGTGAGGTCGAGGTCGTGCACCGCTTGGAAGCCGTTCGGATACAGCTTCGAAACCTTCTCTAATGCAATTGACGCCATAAGACCTTTAGCATTCCTTTTCTGCGCGATTGGCGCATCGCACGACGCCGCGACGCAACGCGAGACCTCGTCTATAAGTGGCTGACGAGGCGAGGTTCGACCTCACTATAACCATCCCTCGATACCTGATAACGGCCGTTCCGGCAGCCGGAACACGGAACTCGCAACGTGATTGTTGCGCGCCTGAACGGCCCGACATACGGCTACTCATCGAGGGCCTTGGTCGTTTCCACCGCACGTCGGGCGCGATCAAAGATTCCGTCAACCTTGCCGGACATCGGCACGATGTTGGAGCCCATCGCCACTGCCACGGCCCCCGCTTCAAACCAGCCGTGGGCGTTCTCGGCGCTGACGCCGCCCGTTGGCACAAACCTCACTCGGGGGAACGGTCCTCGAAGCGCTCGTAAGTAGGCGACCCCGACGCTTGCGGGAAAGAGCTTCACGAACCGCGCACCAAGAGATGTCGCCGTCGCCACTTCGGTGGCGCTGAACGCGCCAGGCAGCGACAACATCCCTAGCTCGTGGGCCGTGTTGATGACCAAGGCATCGGTGTTGGGAGAGACGATGAACTGTGCACCAAGGCTGGCAACCCGATGAACGTCGTCGGCAGCAAGCACCGTACCGGCGCCAATGATCGCGCGATCGCCGTGCGACGAGAGCACGCGCTCAAGTGACTCGAAACCCTCCGGCCGCTCGACCGTCAGCTCGAGAAATTCGACGCCCGCGTTACAAAGTGCGTCGACGATCTCGATCACGTTGCGGTGATCCTCTAAGCGAACGATGGCGACGAGACGTGCGCGAAGCAGGCTTTCCTGCAACTCGTCGAGCGACTTCATCGCACTACCCTTCTCGTCGTCTGGTATCCGTCACCCAGGTCGTATACGGAGCCGGTCCATGTGTCCCCCGGAATGGTGAGCATGCGCGCGTAGGCGCGGGCGCATCGTTCTGCGCTCACCGCAATCTTCTCGCCGAGCAGCCTCGATGCAAGAAATGCGCCCGCCGCCGCATCACCGGCTCCCAGCTCGTCGACGACCACCCCGCTCGATTCGCTCTCGCCGTCATCTTCGCCGAACACCTTTACGGTGACGCCGAACTCGTGCGGCGAGATTTCGTGTCGCTCACGAATCACGAGCGTCGTCGTGCCGTATTCGGACGCCACTTGCTCAGCCAGGTGCTTCGTTTCGTCGTCGGTCTCACAGAGGAGCGCGATGTCCTTTGGCGCAACAAAAAGTGTGTCGACAAGCGGCAAGACACGCCGAAATGCTGCGAGCGCTTCACTCGTCCCCCAGAGACGTGTCCGGTAGTTCATGTCGAAGCTCGTCGTGATGCCCGCGCGGCGCGCGCTCTCGAGGAACGCAATCACTGCTGCGAGGGGGCCTTCGCCGAGCGCGCACGTAATACCGGTCGCGTGCGCGCACGCCGCGCCGCGAAGCACGTCGTCCCACACGAACTCATCAGCGTCCATATGACTCGCCGCAGAGTCTGCCCGGTCGTACAGAACACTGGACGGGCGAGGGGGGGAACCCGCTTCGAGGAAGAACAGTCCCGCCCGCGCGCCGGACTCCTCGCGTGCGACGACGTCGACGCCGTTTTCGGCGGCGTGTCGTTTCATCATCACCCCGAATTCGTTGGCGGGCAGTCGCGTAAGCCACCGAGCGGACGTCCCGAGCGCACGAGCGGTCACGAGCAAATTGAGTTCGGATCCCGCAACGGCGACGTTGAGTTCGCGCGCCGTTTGAAGCGGTGTCTTGCCCACGGTGCTGAGACGAATCATCGCTTCGCCGAGTCCCACGATGGGGGGTTCAGCCGGGCCGTACGCATCGTCAGTGAAGGTTGTCATCGCTTACCTCATTTCTCGAAGCTTCGGACGGTAAGGCGCGAGCGGCGTACCCGCTACCTCAATGTCGACACAGAAGAGTCGACCCGCGTCATGCTCGGCGGCAGCCAGGGTCGCGGGCATGTCTTCGTAGGCCGTCGTGATGTAGAGCGTCGTGCCATTTGCGCCGCCGATCGCGCAGCACGAGGGCTGAGCCGTCGACACGGCGACTCGAGCGAGCATCTCGCCACTCGGCGAGTAGCGACGCACCTGATATCCGCCCCATACCGCCACCCAGATCGCGCCCTCGGCATCGACGCAGAGTCCATCGGGGCCGCCCTCTTCCTTGACATCGAAGCGAGCGAGCACTCGCTGGCCCGAAATGTCGCCGTGATCGTCGACGTCAAACGCGCTGATCAATCCGGGACCGGTATCGATGTAATACATGGTGCGCGCATCGGGACTCCACCCGATGCCGTTAGAGATCGTGAGGTCGCCAAACATCGTTTCAGCGCCTGTGGACTCATGGAAGCGATAAAGGGTGCCCCGACCCACCGCCGCGTTAAAGGCCATCGAACCGATCCAAAACCGACCCCACGGGTCGGCCGCGCCGTCGTTGGTGCGGACCTCTTTTGGCTGATGACCCTCGGGGCGCGCCAGTTCGTGAACCTGGCCGGATTCGTCGAGGTGAACGATCGACTGATTCATCGCGACGATCCACCCTTCGCCGCGATCCTCGTAGGGCGCGACCGCAGTGATGACTCCATCGACCTGATACCGAGCGACGATGTCGATCTGGGTACCGTCAGCCTTCGCTCGAAAAAATTGCCCTGTCAGCACGTCAACCCAGTACAGCTCGCCGCGCACCTCGTCCCAACGACAGGACTCGCCCAGCTCGTAGAGCTCAGTCGTGCACGGCGCCGCTACGAATTCGCGCATGAACCTTCTCCTTGTTCGACATTCAGTTCCACCCACCACGTCACGCGTTTCCCTGGTGCGAACAATCCGACGGTACCCGACCGGTGGGCTCGCGCCAACTCGTCAAAGAATCCGTTGGTGGGCTCGATCGCTACCACGTGACCACTCGTGTAACGTCCGCGGTCGATCCAGACGCCGAGGTAAGGGGCAAAGGTGTGATCCCAGGTGACCCGCAACGTCGAACCGTTATGGTCGACGATGCGCGCTTCCTCGATCAGTTCGCCCGGGGCGACGTAGATCATGCGATCACTACCGACCTCCACATCACGCTCGATGACGAGATCACCGAGCCACTCGACCGATCGGATCGATGCTGCGTCACTCGTGTCGATGACGTGGGTGCGATCGCCGCCGAGCTCCACGCGTGAACCTTCATTCATTGCGAACTGCGGGTGCAACGCCCAGAGGAAGGGCAGCGCCGCCGGCGAAGCCTCGTCGAGGAGAACGGCGTAGTTGGCGCGCAGCGTTGAACCATCGAGGATGAGTGCGCGCTCGAAGGTGTAGTGGAAGCGTTCGCTCCGTGCGCGCTGGACGATGGTCGCCGCCGACACTTCAAGCGTCTCCCATGGACGACTCCAGAGTTCACCGTGATCAACGACGTCAAGGCCCGCAAAGGGATGTGTCGGATAGGCGCACGAGTCGACGCTCGGAAACATCTCGTCCCACCCAAAGTGATCTGTGTCGGTGAAACGAACACCGTACGCGGGCTCGCTCGCACGAGCGCCGTTCGCTTGCGCGAGCCACTCGCGTCCGTCGAGCCGATTCTTCAGGCTGGTAATACGAGCACCACGCGTCGCGACGTCCACACTGAGCTGTTCGCTCGCGAGCCGATGAAGGCCTTCGTGCAGTGGGAGCGACGTATTCACGACGACCCTACCGAGCCATCTGGAACGGCCAGAACTGGCCGTCTCGCTGATAGTCCTCAACCGCATGAGCGAGCGCGTCGTCGTCAATGTCGACGCCGAGTCCCGGCTCAATCGGAACGCCCCACGTCGGTCCGTCCATAATGGGCAGGCGACCCTTCACGATGTCGCCCTTCATGTGCGCAGAGGTCTGCTGATTGCCTTCGACAATCGCCGGGAGCGTGAGCATGACGTGATGCGCCGCGGCTGCTGCCAGGCCCAGTTCGCCGTGCGTGTGCTTGCAAACGAGGCCACCATGCTCGTAGACGAGATGTCCGAGGCGCTGAAATCCGCGTAGTGATCCCACCCAGTACGGACTGAAGCAGTAGACGTCCGCGACGCGCGCTTCGACGCGCTCCCTTGCCTGCTCTTCGGTCCATAAGCCCTCATTGGCAGCGACCGGCGTGCGCACGAGTCGGCGCAGTTCACCGAGGAGATCGCGTGGCACCTGTCGAACCGGTTGCTCGACAAAGTCGAGATGGGCGTCGTCGAGAAGGCCGAGCATGCGTCGTGCGTGACCAAAGCTCCAGGCGCCGTTCGCGTCCACTCGGAGGTTGCACTCCTCGCCAATATGTTCACGCACCGCGTAGACGCGCGCCACGTCAGCCTGGTCGTCGCGACCCACTTTCAAGTAAAAGGATCGATATCCGCGCTCAAGTCCGACGTTCGCGTAAGCGAGGAGCTCGTCGAGGTCGTCACCGCTCAAGTACCAGAAGTAATCAACGCTGTCGCGCATCGCGCCGCCGAGGAGAGCGTGCGCTGGTACGCCCGCCTGCTTACCGCAAAGGTCCATCATGGCCATATCGATGCCAGCCCAAGCGAAGTTGCCCGTCCCTTCGCGAAACTGCCAGAGCCCGTGATGCCAGGCTTCGCGCTTCATCTCCTCGGCTCGCCACGGGTCTCTGCCGATGAGGAAAGGCGTCATTGCGTGCACGGCGTCGAGCACTGACTCGATGTCTGCTCCAGCGCATGTTTCGCCCCAGCCCACGAGGCCGTTGTCGGTCTCGAGCCGCACGATGCCCGCCGTCACGCCATCGCGCTCGACCTGCGAGCTGATCTCACGATGCTCGTAGGCGATGTTGGCGGCGGTGATGTCGCAGCGGATGATTTTCACGGCGGTGACCTCATTAGTTGTTGTAGCTGAGTGGCGGTCCTGAGGGCAGCCCCGCCATGAGCCCGCCGTCCACGGAAACGAACGAGCCGGTCATAAACTCCGCGAGAGGCGAGGCGAGAAAGAGAGCCGCGTTCGCCACCTCCTCGGGCCTGCCAAGACGATTAAGCGGGTGCGTGGCCGCCATTAGAACCATCTGGTGTTCCGGATCCTTCGCGGCTTGGGCTTCGCGGCGGACCATGGGCGTGTCGATCGTGCCGGGCACAATGCCGTTTACCCGCACGTGGAAGGGAGCAGCCTCCAGTGCGAGCGCGCGCACGAGCGCGTGTACGCCACCCTTCGACGCGGCGTAGGCAACAGCGTCGGGCACAGTTGCGACGGCGTGCGGTGAGGACGTCACCACGATGGATCCGCGCGACGCGGCGCACATGCGGATCATCGCCGCTCGCGTGAGCAGGAACACGCCCGTCAAGTTGATGTCAAGCACCCGTTGCCACTCAGCAAGCGATGTGTGACGAATATCTTTCGTCCATTCGACCGCCGCGTTCGCGTACGCGACGTCGACGCCGCCGTACGTTTCGTCCGTAAAACGAAAGACGTTCTCGACGTCGTCTTCGATGCTGACGTCGCAATGTTGATACACGACGTGAGCGCCGCTTGCCGTGAGTGAGTCCGCAAGCTGTGCCCCGATCTCGTCAGCGATGTCGGCCACAACGACGTTCGCTCCCGCGCTCGCGAACCCTTCCACGGCCGCGGCGCCGATGCCGGTGGATCCACCACCGACAACGACCGTCTTTCCTTCAAAGTACTCACGCCACATCGCTCGTCTCCTTCTCGTTATGTCGGCTGCTGGTCAACGCCTCGTGGAGGCGCCCAAGCACGATGTCGGCTTCTCCCGCACCGAGGGTGTCGGGCGTCACAAAAATTCGATTGTCGGTGCCTGGCAACACGGCCACGCGTGGATCGCCCGACCACAGTCGATCAACTATGTCGCGTGCCGTCACTCCCGCAACCCCTGAATCGATCGTGAGCTCGAGGCGCACGACGGGCTGCCCGGCCTCGTTCAGCGCGAGACGCCTCGCTTCGACGCCGTGCAAGGGGCTCAGGCTTTTCCTCCACACTTCGACGGTCGCCTCCCACGAGGAAGCAGTGGCGTCGTGGTCAAGGGCGATGTAGCGCTCAACGGCGGCGACGAGTCCGCAGATCTCTTCCTTGCCGACTTTCATCGCTCTCGCGAGACGCTGGAGCGGCGACGCATTCGCACGGACCGCGTCGAGGAGCGACCTCGACCCGACAATGAGACCGCTCGCTTGGGGCCCCTGGAGTGCCTTGCCGCCACTGAAGAGCACCAGGTCAGCGCCACATTCGTTCGTGAATCGCCAGAGATTCTCGAGTGGGGGCAGTTGTGCGGCAGCATCCACGATCACCGGCACACCGCGCGCGTGGGCGATCTCGACGGTCGATCCAAGCGACAGCGTCGTTTGAGGCAGATGACTGCCCGCCACCCAAACAACCGCGACGGTCTGTTCGTCGATGGCGGCCTCGATCTCCCACGGGAAGGTTTGGATGACGTTGCCAATCTCGACGAGATGCCCTCCGCCGAGCTCAACAGCTCGGTCGTAGGGAATGCGGTGAGCTCGGTGGATGACCACATTGCGCGCAAGGCTCTCGTCATACGGCATGCGAGCGATCAGTGCCGGGTCACCTTTTGTAATACACGCGAGGACGCTGAGTGCGATCGCGGCGGCACACCCCGAGGTCACGTACGCGTCCTCATTGCGCGTCAGTTCTGCGAGTCGCTTGCTCGCACCCGCGTGCAGTTCATCGATCGATACGCACGACGTCGAGGCGGCGAGCATGGCGTCCGCGACGCCCTCGGCGAGCACAGTGCCGCCGAGGGCTGTCAGTGTCGTGGCCGCATTGATCACGCGACGAACGCCCAACTCCGCGTAGATGTCGCGCACCATGACTTAGTTCTTGACGGCGAGCACGGTGATCTCGACCTTCATCCCCGGCGGCAGCTCGACGCCGACGGTCGTTCGCGTGGGATAGGGAGCGGAAAAGACCGTCGCGTAGCGTTCGTTCATTGCCGCGAAGTCCGACAATGTCGAGAGATACACGTCGACACGAATGACGTCGTCGAGGGTCGCGCCCGCCGCTGCCAAGATCGCCTCAATATTCTTGAATGTCTGCGCGGTCTGGGCGCCGACGTCGGGCCCGGCCAGCTCGCCAGTCGCCGGGTCAAACCCCGCCTGACCCGCAACCGAGATGATCGATCCGATGGTGACGGCCTGGGAGTACGACGCGACGGGCGCGGGGGCCTGGTCGGTGCGTCCTTCAATTCGTGCCATTCAATTCTCCTTTAGTTGGGGCGGACTCGCGATCTCGTCCGCCGGGTTGTTTGATCGCTTACTTGCCCATGCCCGCTGTCAGTCCGCGCACAAAGAATCGCTGGCCGAAGATATAGAGCACCATGAGCGGAAGGATCGAGAGGAACGCCGCCGCCATTAGCAATGGCTCATTCGTCACGTAGCGACCTTGATAGAGGGCGAGGCCGGCCATCAGGGTACGTGATGAGTTGCTCTGGAGAAAGACGAGCGCGACGAGCAGTTCGTTCCATACGAAGATCGCATTCACGATAACGAGCGTGACTGTCGAGGCACCCGAGATCGGCAAGATGATTTTGCGAAGGATCTTTCGGTGCGGCGCGCCGTCCATGTACGCGGCTTCCACCAGTTCGAGCGGAATCTCGCGAAAGAAGTTGACGAAGAAAAAGACCGAAAAGGGCACGAGCAGTCCGGTGTAGAAGATCATCACCGACGGAAGGCTGTTGAGGAGGTGCAGCATCACCATCAACATGTACATCGGAATGAGGAGCGCCACCGGGGGGATTGCCATCAACGCGATGTTCGTGCGAAACAGCGATTCACGCCCGAACCCGCGGCCGAAGACGATCGCGAACGCCGCCATGATCGAGATGACGGTCGATACGACGACGGAGATAATCGTGACGATGAGGCTGTTGCGCATCCAGGTCAGAATTGGCCAATTCCTAAACACGGAGAAGAAGTTGCCGAGCGTCATGTGGTGAGGAAAGCCCGTGGGGTTGAGCGTGTAGTACTGGGGTGACTTCAACGCGGTCGACAGCATGAACCAGACCGGGTAGAGCGAAATTATTGCGACGACGATGAGGAGACATTGGCGACCGATGTTGCGAGCGTGCTGCATTAGTAGATTCCCTTCGCAGCCCTCGCGCGCGCCCAGAGATAGAAGGCGATGAACACACTCGCGATGCCGAGCAAGACCACAGCCGCGGCAGACGCGATACCTATCGAACCATTTTCGAAGCCGTTCTGGTAAATGAAGAACTCCATGACACTCGACGAATAGGCGGGTCCTCCCCCCGTCAGCACATAGACGTAGGTGAAGACCGACGAGAGCACGATGATCGCTTCGAGGATGACGAAGAACTCGATGATGCGACGGATTTGAGGGATCAGAATCTTCCGCTGGACGACCCACCAGTTCGCGCCGTCAATGCGCGCGGCCTCAATCGTTTCGCCCGGCACGGACAGCAGCGCGGCCGAAAACACGACAACGCCAAATCCGAACTGCTGCCAGACGATGACGCCCCCGATACTGAACATCACCCAGCTCGGCGAACCGAGCCAGTCGTGGATGAGGAACGAAAGATGGACTGCCTTTAATACCGCATCGAGCACGCCGTTACCTTGGAGAAGATAGGAGAACGACAGGCCCATCGCCGTTGCCGGCAAGATGTAGGGCAAGAACACAATTGCGCGATACTGGCGAACGCCGCGGAAGGTGGTGTTGATGCCGAGTGCCAGCGCGAGTGAAAGTATCGTGACGATCGGCACGACGAGTAACAGCTTGAAGTTGTTGAGCATCGACGTCACGAACTGCGGATCCTGAAACAGCTCCTTGTAGTTCGCAGTCCCGACGTAGGTCAGTTGACCCACGCTCCCCGCGTAAAAGCTGTAGCGGACAACCTCGACAAACGAGTAGCCAAAGACGAGGGCGAGCGCAATTAACACCGGCGCCATGTAGCCGTACGGCCACAACTGAGGCCGGCGCCAGGCACGCTTAATGCCTGACGCCGGTCGCTCGTCTGTATCCGAACTGCGCCCGACCAGCGTGGAAGAACTCACCGTAACTTTCTATCCACTACTGGTACCGTGCGCCTCTTTTGTTAGTACTGGGGCTCAGGCGCCCGGGGCCCAGGTCGAGAACTCTTTGAACTGGGTGGGTTGCTGGGTCTGCCACAGCGAGATTTGCTGCTTCCACAGCGCTACGGCCTGCGTCGGCGTGCCCGATCCCGACGTGATCAACTGACCGGCCGGCTGGTCGGCATCGGAGTCAATCTGGGGCGGAATGAAGTTCTCGAGCCAGATTGACTGGCCCGAGGTGTCCAGTTCATCAAGTTGGCGCGCGAGCGGGTCGGTGATGTCCTTCACCGGGAACTGGTTGTCCGCTGGGAACGCACCGGTCTCCTTGTTCAGCGCGACCATGTTCGTCGGCTCATGCAGCCACTCAAGGAAGTTGGCGTCGGCCTGCTTGTTCGCCGACCAGGACGTGATGAACTCGTCCGAGGACTGCGTCACGTCGTAGGTCGAAGCAAGCTTGCCGGTTCCCCACGTCGGAGGCTTCTCGACACCGACGTTCGCCTCACCGACGGACTTCGCCCACGACAGGACATTCCCGTCGGTCGTGAAGGACATCGCTGCCTTGCTCTCCGGGAACAGCTGCCAACCCTGGTCGAGCGTCAACGATTCGACGTTCGAGTTCACGTAGCCGTCTTTGATAAGACCTTGGAGCATCGTGTACATCGTCTTGAGCGACGCCAACAACTTCGTCTCGGCGTTGCCCTTGCCGGCGATGCCTTCGGTGAGCTGCGTGAGGGTGTTGAGCTCTTGCTTTTCGTAGATGGCAAACATCCATGCACCGAAGTATCCGTCTTTGTTGCCCATTCCGATCGGCGTGATGCCGTGCGCCTTGAGCGCCTTGGCGTCAGCCAGGAACTCCGTCCACGTCGACGGTCCCACATTGGGGTTGAGTCCCGCTTCCTTAAAGAGCTTCTTGTTCCAGACGAGCGGCACACCGATCATGTACAACGGCATTGCGTAGATCTTTCCGTTGTACGTGTTCTCATTCGTGCTGAGCCAGTGCGACGTGTCGCTCTTGGGAAGGAAGTTCGAGATAGGCGTCACGTCGCCACTTAACGCTGGCAACAACGTGGGCAATGTCGCCCACTGCGTGTCGACGTCCGGACCCGTCTTGCTCTGTGCCGCGAGCGTGAAGCTCGGGATGATCGTCGTGTTCGACTGGGGAACGAGCGAGATCTTGACGTCCGGATTTGCCTTTTCGTACGTGGCGATGCGCTGGGTCATCCACTTGGTAATACCCGGGATGTCACTCTCTCCCCAGAACCAGTACGTAATGTCAGTCTTCTTGCCCGCGGCGGTTGCCGCACTGGAGAGAGGCAGCGACGCCACCGTGAGAATCATCGAACCCACGCACGCGATCGACAGCAATTTTCTCGTTGCGTGTTTCTTTAGCGACGACTTCACTCGATTGGATTTGGATAGTGCGTCCCCCGCACAAACATCTCTGTTCATTTCTCTCCCCTGAGTCCTTGTGCTACTGCAAGTGACAACAACATAGCCAAGTTGCGCAATTAGAAAACGCGCAGAGACACGCAAAAGTCGATCATCGTGACGGGCAATGTTTGGTGATTGATCGAGACGTTCTAATAGGCGGAACAATGTCAACGGCTTTGTCGAGGGCGTGCTTTTCACAACGCGCACCTGATGAGGAGAACCAGTGCGCCAGCGCTACCGCCGGCGTCGAAACTGGCGTTCATCGCACCACCATCGCTGTTGACGTCGTGCGAGGTAGACGTTCTAGATATCGGAACAAGAAAATTATTGTGGACGTCGTTCGAGGAGACGCAATGACGTTGACGTGACCACAAGTACGCCGTCAACGCGTCACGTCACATCACTAACTTCGCAGCGAACCAGTAGCGTGACCGAGGAGAAAGCGACGCATCAGTCGGAAGGAAGTACATGAAAGCCCTCGTATTCACCGCTCTTGGAGTCGTGGAAGTGAAAGATGTTGATGACGTCGTCTCAGGAGATGACGAAGTCATCGTGCACGTGGAACGTGCCGGTATATGTGGCAGCGAGCTTCACGGTATAACGAGCCCGAGCTTTCGAGTGCCCCCACTCATCATGGGCCACGAATTCGTAGGAACGACGGACGACGGACGACGTGTCGCAGTCAATCCGCTGATCTCGTGCGGGACGTGCGAACTTTGCCGACGCGGTGAGACACAGCTTTGTCGAACGCGGGTACTGCTCGGCGCACACAAGGCCGGCGGCTTTGCTGAACGGGTTTCTGTTCCTCGTTCGCTCGTACATGACCTTCCCTCAGGTCTCGACTGGGACAGTGCAGGACTGATCGAGCCGCTCGCGAACGCGGTGCACGCGTGGAATCTTGCCGGCGCGCCCGTCGCGGCACGAGTGGGCGTGATCGGGTGCGGTCCTATCGGACTCGCCTGCCTGCAGGTTGCCCTTCACGGTGGTGCGTCGATGGTCGCCTGCGCCGACCTCTCTGGAGATCGCCGTGCGGTCGCCTCGTCGCTCGGAGCCACCGTGGTTTCTTCTTCGCTCGAAGGAGAGTTTGACGTGATCATCGACGCTGTCGGATCCGCTGCGACTCGTAACGCATCACTCGAGCACCTGATTCCCGGTGGCACCACGATCTGGCTCGGCCTCGCCACGCCGGACTCCAACTTCGACGCCGCCGCCGCCGTTCGTCTCGAGAAGACCATCCGCGGATCGTTCGCCTACACCGACGAGGAGTTCGTTGCCGCCATAGAGCTGGCTCCGCACCTCGACCTCTCGTGGTCAACCACCTATCCGCTCGACGAGGGTGCCAAAATCTTTACTGCTTTGATGAACGGCGAATCGACGCCTATCAAGGCGCTCCTCAAGCCGTGAGGACGTACGATCTCGACACACCTTCGCTCGTCATCGATCTCGACCGTGTCGACGCCAACATCCGTGAAATGGCCGATCGTATAAAGACGACTGGCGTTCGTCTTCGTCCCCACACGAAAACGCACAAAATGCCCGAGATCGCTCGGCTTCAAGTTGACGCGGGTGCGTCGGGGATCACGTGCGCGAAGGTCGGCGAGGCCGAGGTGATGGCAGCGGCCGGATTCGACGACATTCTGATCGCTTACCCCATCTACGGTGAAGAGAAGCTCACGCGCTTAAGTGCGTTACGCGACAAAGCGCGCATCCTCGTGAGCTTGGATTCGGTCGAAGTTGCACAAGGGCTCGGCCGATTGGGCGTCAGCAGCGGACAGCCAATCGAGATCTACGTCGAAGTTGATACCGGTCACCACCGCATGGGTCGAGCACCGGGTGAGCCGACGGTCGAGCTCATTAAACGGATCGCAGACATCAACGGCGTCACCATTATTGGCCTGCTCACGCACGCGGGACACGCCTACGGCGCAGTCTCACTCGGCGATCGCGATCTCGTGGTGGACCGGGAAATCGCCGACCTCGTCATGACGAAGGAGTTGGCAGCCGACGCGGGCGTTCAATTCAGCGAGATCAGCGTTGGCTCGACTCCTTCAGCGCGTAGCGAACTGCGTCACCAGGGCGTGACGGAAGTTCGACCCGGTACATATGTTTTTAATGACACCGCGATGATCAGTCTCGGTGTCGCTACCGAAGACACCTGCGCGGCGCGCATCCTCGCCACTGTCGTCGGGCGACCGAGTGAGGATCGCTTCGTCATTGACGCGGGCACGAAGTGCTTCACCTCGGACGGCGTAGGACGACCGGGATGGATCCAAGCGGCCGGACGCGACGACCTGACCATGAGCTTTACGACAGAAGAGCACGGTGTGGGCACGATCGATCTCGAAAAGGGCGGTCGTCTTGAGATCGGCGACAAGATCGAATTCATTCCCAGTCACGTCTGCCCTGTCGTGAACCTCTTTGATTCCGTCTTCGCGACGCGCAACGGTGACGTGATCGACGAACTTCGTGTCGCCGGCCGAGGGAAAGTTCGCTAAGCGATTCGCAGGACGTGCACGTCGGTCTCAAGCACCCAGGCTCACGATGACGCCATGACCTCGCCCAGGTGCGCACGAATCACCGTTCGCGTGTGATCAATGGATGATTCGAGCTTCTTCAAGGGAAATCGCTGAGCAACAGCCGTCACGCTAACAGCGCCGTCGGGCACAGACTTCGACGTCAAAAAGAGCGGTACGGCGAGGCAGCTGATACCCGGCTCGTGCTCCTCGCGATCAAGCGCATAGCCGACTTCTCGAATCTCGCTGAACTCGCGGTGAAGTTCATCGACGTCAGTCAACGTGTGACTCGTGTGTCGAACCATCGTCGACTCGTACTCGCGCACCCACTGCGCAACGTCCGCGCGAGTGGTCAACATATAGGCGAGGATTGATTTGCCAACGCCCGTGCAGTACGCCGGATTTCGACCGCCGATGACGGACTTCATCTGGTAGCGATACCGAGCGGGCTGCACCTTGGCGAGGTACATGACCTCCGCGTGATCGAGTACCGCATAGTGCGTCGTCTCTCCGAACTTTTGTGCGAGCGCCGAGAGCACAGGGCGAATCCGACCGATCTCATCGAGCTCCTCGTAGTACGAGAAGGCGAGCTTTAGCAGACCGTACCCGAGTCGATATCGACTGTCACGATCTTGCTCAATGAGATTTGCGCGGCGAAGCGCACTGAGGGCGCGATGCACGCTTGAGCGCGGGGAGTCCACGAGACGAGCAAGCTCGCTCAGTCCGATGCCGTCGGGGAACGATCCGAGGATGTTCAAGATGGCGAGCACACGATCGGAGCCATTCAGTCCTTTGGACCACTCGGCGTTCGTTTCGGTGTGCTGGAGGTCTACGGCCACGTCACCCCACTTTCGATGCCCGCAAAGAAGCGTAACTATAGTGACTCTCGTCGTTCTGGGAACAGCGTTCCGTTTACCTGAACAAGGATGCCGGGAATTTTCGGCCCTGAGTCTCGGTGATCTCGCTCGGCTTCGAGACCACCGCAAGCTTCGTTGAGAGGTCCTCACCAACGTCGGCGCTTAAGGGCGCGTGGCGTTCGCCGAATGCGCGTCCCGAGTCAATTCCATGGATGAATATTCGTCCGTCGTCTGTACCATCTCCATATGCCCACTTACGTTCCCTCCCCTGACCGTTACGACTCCATGACCTATCGACGATGTGGTCGCAGCGGCATCTCGCTGCCTGCGATCTCGCTCGGCTTATGGCACAATTTCGGCGACGATCGCCCCATCGACACGCAACGTTCCATTCTTCGTCGGGCCTTCGATCGCGGTGTCACGCACTTCGACCTCGCCAACAACTACGGACCCCCCTACGGCAGCGCGGAGACGAACTTCGGGCGAATCCTTCGCGAGGACTTCTCGTCCCTGCGCGACGAACTCATCATCTCCTCTAAAGCCGGATGGGATATGTGGCCCGGACCCTACGGTGACCTCGGTTCGCGCAAATACCTTCTCGCGAGTCTCGACCAGAGTCTGAAGCGCTTGGGTCTCGACTACGTCGACATCTTCTACCACCACCACTTCGATCCGACGACCCCCCTCGAAGAGACGATGGGCGCACTCGATCACGCCGTGCGACAAGGCAAGGCCCTCTACGTGGGGATCTCGTCGTACTCCGACGAGCGAACGAAAGAGGCTGTGGACATTCTCAAATCTCTGGGAACGCCGCTCTTCATTCACCAACCGTCGTACTCGCTGTTCAATCGCTGGATCGAAGAGAAGCTCCTCGATGTCCTGGGGGAAGATGGCGTGGGGTGCATCGCCTTTTCGCCCCTCGCCCAGGGACTTCTCACCGACCGTTACCTCAATGGTGTGCCGGCAGGATCGCGCGCCACGAAGCAGGACTCACTCGAGATGTCCATGCTCAGCGAGCAAAACTTGAACCACGTCCGCGCGCTCAATGACATCGCGAAGGACCGGGGCCAGTCCCTCGCACAGCTCGCCCTCGCGTGGGTGCTGCGCGATCCCCGAGTCACGAGTGCGCTCATCGGCGCGAGCAGTGTCGCGCAGTTGGACGACAACCTCGACGCGCTGAACAACCTCGCATTTAGTGACGACGAGCTCGCCCGCATTAATCAACACGCCGTCGAGAGCGGTATCGACCTGTGGCGAGGACCGTCGACGAGCTGATCGCTAGGGCGCGACCAAGACCTCTTCAATCGCATCGCACGCTCGGTTGAGGATCTCTGCATCCTGAGAGAAATTGATGCGAAAGTGACCTCGCCCGGCGACGCCGAACTGGTAGCCGGGCGCGATCAGGACGCCATTCTTCTTGAGCGTTATTGCCAAGGCGAAATCGTCGTCGCCGTGAGCGAGCGCCCAGGGCGACAGTGAGATGTCAGGAAAGACGTAGGAGCTGCCCGCCGGGGTCGAGACCGTGACGCCGGAGATAGAACGGAAGCGCTCGACCAGCGTGTCTCGAATCTGCTGGTGAGCTTTCGTTCGCTCGTGCAACCACGGACCGTCATCGTCCATCCAATGGCGCAGCGTCTGTTGGGCGTAACCCCCGGTGCGCAGGGACGTCAGGGAGATGACTTGTTCCATCGCATCGATGATCGCACGGGGTCCCACGGCAGCCCCCACTCGGTACCCGCTCATGGACTCCGTCTTCGACGGCCCAAGGAGGGTCACGGTTCGCTCGCTCATCTCGTGCAGCGAACTGAGATGAACAAAGTCATTGTCATCGAAGACCAGGCGGCAGTACAGCTGATCGACGATCGCCCACAGGTCGTTGGCAACGACCCACGCGGCAAGTCGATCGGCGGACTCTTTGGAGTAGATGCCGCCCGTCGGATTGTTTGGATGTGAGAGCACGAGCCCCTTCACTCCGTGACGCGACGCCTCGTCGAGGTCCTCGTCGTGAATGGTGATGATGCCGTTCTCGTCCTGGTGCAGCGGTAGGCGATAGCTGATCGCCCCGAGGTACGCACAGATCCGCTCGTCCATGAAATACTCGACCGCGGGAAAGGCCACCACGTCGCCGGGAGAGACGATCGCGGAGAGCGAGGTGAAAAGTCCACCTTGCGTGCCAGGCGTGAGCAACAGATCACTGTCCGGGTCAACCGAGCATCCGAGCAGTTCGCTCAGTCGCGGGGCGAGCGTCGTGCGGACGCTCGCACTCCCCCGATACGCCGTGTACGCCTCCGTATTTTCTGCCAGCGCCGCCGCGAAATCACGCTCGGCCGACTCTGGTGGAAGAAATGCTCGCGTATCCCCGTGGGTGAGATCGATGATTGAGCGGGTCGACGTGGTGGCGGCAACGGAGCGATCCATCTCTCGCACGGAGGACCCGTAGTGCCTCTTGTAGAGATCGAGCTCGGCGGATTGCAGCGATGGGGGGAGTCGGAACGCGCTCATGGATACCGCTTGCTCACCGCAACGGGCCTGCCGATGCGCGTGCGAGAGCATCATCGAAATCGAGATCGAATGGGCCGACTTGGGTCATGAGCCACGTAACACCGGCCTCCGCCCATGCCGTCGCATCATCCCCCGCGGAGCGAAGCATCACGATGTCGAAGTGATCGAGGTCCGCGCCCGCGTCGACGAGGCGCCGCTTTAGTTCGGTCATCTCATCGGGACCGGGCATTTGGATAACTACAATCCCCTGATACATCGCGGCGCGCCGGATGGGCGCAGGGTGCGGCCACCGTCCCGCCAGCCAAATCGGAATGCCACCTTCGCGCGCAGAAGTGGGCTTAAACGTGATGTCGGAGCTCGCGCGATAGAAGTCGCCGACGTGGTCAACAGGATTCCCCGACAGTAACTGTGTAAGTACCTCAAGGCCTTCACTCAACATGCGGCCCCTCGTCGGTGCGTCCGGGGTGTCACCGAACGAGGACAGTTCGCCCGCCCCGTCGTCGCCGATACCGAGCCCCAGCACAAGACGCCCATGGGACAGCAAGTCCAGCGTCATCGCCTGGCGAGCAAGTACCGCGGGCCGACGCCGCACGAGCGGCGTGACCATGGGGCCGAGCTGGATCGTCGAGGTTGCCGCAGCAACGGCGGCGAGACATATGTACGGATCGAGAATGTCGCGTACGCGCGGGCCGTAGAGGAGATGATCCCAGAGGAAGAATCCATCCCATCCGGACGCTTCGGCCGCCTGCGCCAGCTGCACGATCCGATCAGGGTCGGCGAGGCCATCGAAGGCGGGGAGGAAGAGGGCGTGGCGCATCAGGCTTCACCCTCGTCGGCGTCTCGATGCGGCATCGTCATTGCCTAATACCCTGCCACAGCGTCATAGAGGTTGCGCATGGGTTCACCGTTGCGCCAGTGCCTTATGTTCTCCACGAAGAGCTCGACCAAATCACGATTCTCGGTGCCCACGGTTGACGCGGAGTGCGGAGAGACAATGACGTTGTCAAGCTCCCAGAGCGGACTCTCATGCGGAAGAGGCTCATGCTCGAAGACGTCGAGGCACGCTCCGGCGAGCGCGCCCGTGCGGAGCGCACGAATAAGTGCCGCTTCGTCGACCAGCTGGCCCCGGGAGACATTGATGAGGACGGCGTGCTTGCCCAACAGACCAAGCTGGTGAGCGCCGATCATGCCGCCCGTTTCCGGCGTCAATGGCGCCGACAGGACCACAATGTCGACGTCCGCCAGGACGTTGTCGAGTTGGCTGCGGTCGATGACGTGACGTAGCCCCTCGACGTCGTAGCGGCGTCCGATCCTGCCGAGACCGGTGACCTCGACCCCCATGGCACCGAAGACGCGAACAATCTCGCGTCCGATACCACCGAGGCCCACGACGAGCGCTCGCAGTCCGCGTAGCTCGCGCGTCGTGTAGCGCTCCCAATGGTGCTGAGCCTTTCGAGCGTTGAGAAAAGGCACACCCTTGACGAAATACAAGGCGCCCATCAGCGCGAACTCCGCGAGTGGCACGGCGTGGATTCCGCCTGCCGTCGTGGCGATGATCGATGTCTGGTCGAGTCCGGTGCTTTGCATCACTCCCCCGATGCCAGCGCTCGTGCCCTGAATCCACTTCAAATTCGGGCAACGCTCGGCCATCGACGAAGGTTCGAGCCAATCAAAATCGAAAAAGACGTCCGAGATCGCAGCGATCCCGCGCCACTCATCAATCTGTTCGCTTGAGAGGTGACGCGGCGGAGCGGAGTGGTCGCACGCGTACCGCGGCGCGGGCAAGAGATCTGGGCGGTAGTGGACGACGAGGTCATCGTCGCACGACTCGATCTGTTCAACGAGATCGGGCTCGATGTACGAGCCGATGACCACATTGACCGTCACGCAGATTCTCCGTCGAACGCCACGATCGCGTCGATTTCTATCAAAAATCCGCGCAGCACTACCTGCACCGTGGTTCGCACAGGGAACGGCGGTGTGAAGTACGTGCGATAAATCTCTTCGAGTTCATAAACCGTGGCGATGTCGTCGAGGTAGACATTGACCCGCACCGCGTGCTCGAGTGAGGTGCCCGCCGCGCGAGCAACCGATGAGAGATTGTCGAGCACTTGACGAGCCTGATCAGCGAAAGATTCCGAGACTTCGCCCGTTGCGGGATGTTTGGGGATTTGGCCCGCAATGAAGAGCAGCCCCTGAGCGACAATGCCCTGAGAGTACGAGAAGGAGGGCGGTGGCGCGTCCGAGGTTCTCACCTCGCGTCGATTCGGTGGTGGCACGGACTGAAGTTACCAGTCGTCAAACCTGCTTCATCCAAGGGTGTATCTAGGAGCGAGCAGCGCTGATGTTTTCGATTGTCGCGGCGACACGCGCGAGCGCGTCTCGGGTGCGTTCTCCCCACCAGAAGAGGTCTTTGCCGTCAACGAAATAGGTGGGCGCAACGGATTCGAGTTCGGGTAGCTGACGAACGCTGAAGGGATAGGGCTCGCTCGGTGCGAGCACGACATCGGGGCGGCGAGATGCGATTTCGTCGAGTTCGACCGCGGGATACGCTCCGTCGTCCTCGCAGACGTTCTCGACGCCGACCTGTGCGAGCAGTGAGCTCCCATACGTCGGTGAACCGAGCGCCATCCAGGGACGTCGCCAAATGGGGACAAACGCTCGCAGACGAGGGAGCGACGGCTCACCCGGTTCGATCGTTTGCCACGATACGCCGAGCCTTAATGCGAGAGCCTCCATGGATGGGTTCACGTCAACGAGCGAGCGAACGTGTAAGACACACACGGTGAGACCGCGATCATTCAGCGCGTCGTAATCCTCGCGACGGTTCTCCTCGGCGTCCATCACAACCAAATCGGGGCGCAAGTCCACGATGCGAGCGACGGCCGGATCCTTCGTGCCACCGACGTGCTCGAGGTCGGGTCGCTCACAGAATCGCGTGCAGGCGATCGGCGTTCGGCCCCACGCGGTCAATGTCTCGGTCACCGACGGCACGAGACTGACGATCCTCACCACCCCATCTTGGACGAGGAGATCGCGTCGGGTTAGAGATTCCTCTCGAACTCTTCGAGAACGGCGATGCGATCCTCTTTTGCGGGCATCTTGAAGTACGGATTCTTCTTTGCCCAGTAATAGAACATCGGAATGAGGCCGAGTCCCATGGCTCCTAACCCCACGCCGAGCGTCACGGCGTTGAGTTGAGGAATCTCCTTGACGAAGAGGTACGCCATGAACACGGCGCCTACGAGTGGCCACAGTCCCATGAAGAGAAAGTTCGTCGGCGACTTGAAGAGTTGTTTGCGATAGAGCACCACTACCGCGAGGCCAGCCAGGCTGTAATAGATGCAGATCTGCAAGCCAATCGCGCTGATCGCATCGCCGAGAATCGAGCCGATGGAGCCAACAAACTGCGAGAATATGAACAGCAACAAGGAGATCACCGTGACGACAGCCGTTGCGACAAGTGGCGTCTGTCTCGTGGGATGCACGGTGCCCAAGATCTTCGGAAGCGTGTTGTCGCGACCCATGGCGAACATTGTGCGAGTCACTTGAATCAAGGTCGTCTCAAGCGTCGCGATCGTGGATAGGACCACCGCCAGCACAATGAATTTACCGCCCGTGCCATGCCAGACCTCTTGGCCGAGAACGCTCAGGACGTCGGCTTCGTTGCGATGGATCTGGCCCGAAGTGAGGACGAGGTTCGTGGCGATGGTGAAGACCTCGAACAGTACGAACACCACGAGAATGCCAATGGTCGCGCCGAGTCCCGGTGTTCGCTTCGCGCCCTTGGTCTCTTCGTTCAAGTTGGCGGTGACATCCCACCCCCAGTAATAGAAGGCGGCGAGGAGCGCCCCTCCGACGAAGCCCGTTTGTCCGTGGAAGATGCTCGGAGAGAACCAGTGCCACGAAAAGGTGTGCACGTGATGAGCGTGAAAGATCGCCAACGCGGCGAACAACACCAGTAAAAACAGCTCGATGCACGACATCACGATCTGCACCGTGACGGTGATGGTCACGCCCGCCGCCACCGCGGCAACCATCAGCAAGAAAAACACGGCGCCGACCAGGGTAACTTCAGTCTTGTTATTCGCGGCGGCGTGGGAGAAGAGTCCGAGAATGTAGGAGCCGGCGGGGACAGTTGCTGCGACCATGAAGATCAGCGCCGACACAATGAGCGCCCAACCGGAGAGAAACCCGAGCGCGGGATGCAGTGCACGGCGAACCCAGTTGTAGCTTGCCCCCGCATTCGCCTCGACTCGGCCGAGGTAGCTGAAGGCGAACACGATGCCAAACATCGCGATACCGCAGTAGAGCAATGCCGCGGCATCACCGAGGGCAACGGCAAAGAAGAGAAAGGCAGTCGTGGATGCGATGGAATAACCGGGCGCAACGCCCGCGATTCCCATGATCACGGAATCAAATAGTCCGAGCACACTTCCGCGCAAACCGTGGACGGGTGGGGCGGATTCTGGAACCTCGAGGGTTTCAGTCATAACTACTGCACTCCTTTGTCGGATATCACCTTCTGCAAACTTTTGGGGTGCCGAAATGTAACACGGACTGGAGCGCGACCCGTATATATAGGTGACACGCGACCTGGACTTCCACCGCGATTTGTGCGACGAAGGAGCTGGAGACGAATGTCACACCCCGAGAGACGCCCTTTTGGAAAGGTAACGTTAGTGAGGTGATCGTTGACTGGCGGTTCGCGAGCCGGCTGCGAGTACATTCATCGAGGGCGTTTCGAGCGTCCGGGCGCGCGTAGAGAGAGAATTCCGACCTTGGCACTCCTGCAACGATTTGATGACGACGCTTCGCCGGCCCTCACGCCCGAGGAGCTCAAGGCTCGCTGGGTTGGTTTCCACAACGAGATTCGACGTATGGCGGGCGCGCGATGGCAACGCATTGCGGGCCGAATGCTTGGTGAAGACACCCTTCGCTACCGCCTCGCCCGCTTCATGTTCCGCCCGGCGTTGCGAGCATGGCGCAACGCGAGGAAGATCGAAAAGAAGAAAGCCCCGCTCGTCTCGGTCGGGAACGCGCCAGAGGTCTATCCGATCAACTACCGCCCCCGGGTCATTGACTACGAGGCGGCACTCGCAACCCTCACGTTTGATGCGAGCGACGTCAACATTGTCCCCATCGACGAGGAGGCTTCCGCGCCGAGCGAGTTCGTCGCCACGCTCAACGACACGTTGAACGAGACGACCGCGGAGTGGCTCTTCCTCTGCGACGCCTCGACGTCGATCGAGAGTCGCCTCTATACCGTGGCGAAGTTGCTCGCCCGAGCTTCGCGCGACGACGATGTCGTCTTCGCCGACGAAGCGGGCGTAAATCAGTTCGCCCCACTGTTGAAAAGCCCTGCGGTCGGGCCGCATACGTTACTCAGCTACAACGTCGTCGGTCGCCCGGCGCTCGTGCGCGTCGAGACGCTCTTCGCCGCCGGCGGGTACTCGCCTGACGCAGGGTGGGCGTATGAGCATGACGCCTTTTTAAGGCTGAGCGAAGCGAAGGCACGATTTCGACATGTACCTCGCGTCCTTCCAGCGGGGCGCTCCGAACGGCACTTCGATGCGACGCGCCTCAACGAGGACACGTGCAAGGTCGTACGAGCAGCGCTCGATCGCCGCGGTTGGCGGGGAACGGTCAGCCCGGGAGCGCTGCCGGGGCTGGTCGACTGGGCGCTCGAGGCTCCGACGATTGCACCCTCCATCGACATCATCATCCCTACGCGCGACCGCATCGAACTCGTTCGCCAATGCATCAAGTCCATCGAGGAGAAGTCGACGTACCCGAACTACGACATCATCATTCTCGACAACGACTCAGTAGAGCCCGAGTCGCTCGCCTACTTCAACGAGACGAAGTATGCAGTCGTCCCCTGTCCCGGTCCGTTCAACTACGCGAAGATCGTGAATCGAGGGGTGAACCACTCGAGTGCCGACTACGTAGTCACGCTCAACAACGACACGATCGTCGTCACACCCGACTGGCTTGAGCAGATGATCTCGTTCTGCTCGCTCGACGACGTTGGAATCGTCGGTGCGTGCTTGCTCGATGAGGACGGGCGAAAAGAACACGAGGGCATCGTGATCTCTCCGTATCCCCAACACTTGCGTACCGATTCGAACTATCCCCACGTCGACTACTTCTCGCTCCCGGTTCGTGACGTGGCCGCCGTCACCGGCGCCGTGCAGATGTTCAACCGCGAATTTTGGCAGTCGCTCGGGGGAATGGACGAGCAGCTGAAGGTCGTGATGAACGACGTTGACATCTGTCTACGTGCGCAGATGGAAGACGTCTATGTGGTTTATAACCCAAATGTCAAACTTTTTCACCACGTCGGTTCGTCGCGGGGCGAACTCGATCCGCTCGATGATCGCAATCGCTTCATTCGTCGTTGGGATATCTTCGGTACGTTCCGCGATCCGTTCTTCCCCGAGTCACTGATCATGCTCGGCGAGAAGATGTACTTCATCGTTCGATGAACGTAGCCCGATTGGGCCGTTCGGCCCTTGTAGCCTAAGAAGGTGCGTTCGACCGGTGACAGACTGATCACGCTCTATCGTCGGCTGCCGCCCTCAGCGATTGCTATTGGTCTCATTGTCATCGTCGTGCTCTTGGCGAACGGCATGTACGTCTTCGGCCTCGCGAACAACGATCCAATCTCCTGGACAGCTGGCATTTCTCACCACTTGTGCCGCATCACCTGTGGCCGCCCGGCGATCGACCCGAACGTCGGGTTCGTCACCCAGACCCTCGGCCACCAAGCCGCCATGGACATCCTGCACGGACACTTCCCGTGGTGGAACTACTTGCAAGGACTCGGCCAGCCACTCGCCGGCGAGATGCAATCGTCCGCGCTCCTGCCACTGACGCTGCTCTTCGCTCTGCCCTCGGGTCTCGTGTGGTTCCATGTCTCACTCGAAGTCATCGCCGGAATTTCCACCTACTTCCTCGCCCGCCGGCTCTCGATACCCATCTTCTTCGCGACGTTCGCGGGCATGCTGTTTGCGCTCAACGGCACGTACGCGTGGCTCGGCAACTCGGTCTTGAATCCGGTTGCCTTCTTACCCATGCTCGTGCTCGGCATCGAGATGATTCTCGACAGCTCGTCGAGCTCCTCCAAACGTGGCTGGTACATCGCGGCGATTGCGCTGGCGCTCTCGCTATACGCGGGCTTTCCCGAGGTCGCCTATATGGACGGCCTTTTCGCCGGAGCGTGGGCGATTGTGCGTCTCTTTCACGTGCCGCGCGTACAGCGCCCGCGCGCACTTCGTCGTCTCGGGCTCGGCGGCGTCATTGGCGTCATCCTTGCGCTGCCGATACTCATACCGTTCGACGACTATCTGAAAGTCGGCTTTATCGGTGGACACACCGCCGCCGTTGACGGGACACTGCGTCTCCCTCCCGTGTCGCTCGCGACGTTTTTCGACCCCTACGTCTTTGGGACCATCTTCTCCAACACCGCCCTCGACTCGATGTGGGGCGAAATCGGCGGCTACTTCGGCGCCGGCATTATGGTTCTCGCGCTCGTTGGGCTCTTCGGCTCGAAAATGCGGCCGCTGCGCATCTTCCTCGCAGTATGGACCGCGCTCGGGCTCGCGGGTGCCTTCGACTTTCTCGGAACCAAGTTCCTCTGGAATCTGATTCCGCTCGTCAGTTCGTCCTCGTACCCTCGCTACATCATGCCGAGTTGCGAGCTCGCCGTCGTCCTCCTCGCGGGTTTCGGGCTCTGGGACTTCACGCTGAGCACGCGCGCGAAGCGGCTGTTCACGACGGCGGGGATACTCATGGCGCTCGTGCTCGTCTGGTGCGTCAATGAAGCGCGGCCGTACAACGACGTCGTCACCTATGGCTCGCACCGGATCCACGTCATCTTCATCGGTCTCTTGATACTGCCGTTCATCTCGATCGGGTTGCTGCTCATCCTCGGTCGTCTGCACCGGTTCAAATGGACCCCTTGGATCATCGCCGTCGTCATCGTTGGTGAATCACTGCTGTACTTCTTCGTGCCCACGGCAGAGTCGCCGAAGCAGATCACGATCGACTATGCGCCCATCACCTATCTCCAAACGCACCAAGGCCAAGAACGCGTCTTGGACTTCGCGGTCCTGTATCCGAACTGGGGCACGTATTACGGCATCAACGAGCTGAGCGACATCGACCTCCCTTTCCCGCGCGCCTTCAAGAATCTGCTGGAGGACCAACTCGATCCCGGTCTCACGCCGGGGAATCAGTTCGTCGTGAAGGAAGGAATGACCGGGGTCAAGCACCTCGAGTACGAAGTCGCCAATCACTTCCAGGCCTACGAAGACGCTTCGGTGAAGTTTCTCCTCATGCCGAGCTCGGTCATCCTCAATCCACGTCTTGCCAAAGACGGCGTCACGCAGGTCTTTAGAGACTCGCTCGCCACGATCTACGAGATGCCCCATCCCCGCACCCTCTTCTCGTCGCCCAATGCGAGCTGCACCATCACGAGCACGAGCGATAACTCCGCGACTGTTAACTGCCCGAAGCCGACGACGGTACTGCGCACTGAGCTGTCGATGAAGGGCTGGAAGGCCTTCGTGAACGGCAAGCAAGCAACGATCGTCACGAAGGACCACGTCTACCAACAGGTCACGGTGCCTGCCGGCACTTCAACGGTCACCTACAGCTTCTCGCCGCCTCACGAGCGCGACGCGCTTCTCGTCGCGTTGCTCGGTGGGCTGTTCCTCATTGGTTCGTTGGTCAACGAGCGTTTCCCCTTTGTACCGTCGAGACGGCGTCCGAAGCACGGGCAGTAACGATCTCGACCTCGGTCGACTACGTTCAGATCTAAAGCCCGGAAAGCGAGCGGAGTCCCATGAGCCGAGTCGATGACATTGATCTCACGAAGTCCATGAGCAAAGAGGAGTCGGACAAGCGCGTTCGCAAAGCCCAGCAGCGACTGACGCAACTACGTCTCTTCAGCGCCGGACTGCTCGAACCCCAGATCGTCGGCCCAGGACTCGTGGTGCTCTTCGAAGGCTTCGACGCGGCCGGCAAGGGCGGCGCGATCCGCCGCCTCACGGGGAGCCTCGACCCGCGCCACGTGCTCGTGCACCCCGTCGGACCACCCACGGAAGAAGAGCTGCGTCATCACTTCCTCTGGCGCTTTCAGGAAGTCTTGCCCGGGACGGGTGAGATGACGGTCTTTGACCGCTCGTGGTATGGAAGACTCCTCGTCGAGCGCGTGGACGGACTCGACGAACACGCAGCGGAACGTTCGGCCAAAGAGATCGTCGAATTCGAGGACATGCTGACCCACGATGGCACGACCATCGTGAAGTTTTGGCTGCACATCTCGGACGAAGAACAGCTGAAGCGCTTCGAGGAGCGCCAGAACAATCCGCTCAAGCGTTGGAAGCTCACCGCTGACGACTGGCGCAACCGTGAACATCGCGAAGGGTACTTGAAGGCACTGCACTACATGGTCGACGCGACCGACGAAAAGCACGCTCGGTGGGAGCTCATTCCCGCAGAGAGCAAGCACTACGCGCGCGTTGCGGTGCTCGAGACGCTCATCAAGCGATGGGCGCACGATCTTGAGCGACACGGTCACGAAGTTCCCGCCTTCAAGGACGGTGACTTTCTCAGCTAGTCCCGCAACGGACTCCGCGATCTGAAACACTTGGGCCATGACCTCTCGCTACGGCATCACGATTCCCTTTGACGGCGTCTCGCTGCTCGAACACCGCGAATGGTTCCAGCGACTCGCGGATCTTGGCTATACCGACGTCTGGTCGGCCGAGGTGGATGGCGCTGACGGCTTCACGCCACTGACTATTGCGGCGCTCAGCGAAGCGCGACTCAATCTCGGTGTCGCGGTCACGCCGGTCTTCACACGCGGCCCTGGGCTGCTCGCGATGAGCGTTGCGGCGATGGCCGAAGTGGCGGGCGGTCGATTCACTATGGGTCTCGGAGCGTCGAGCCAGCCGGTCGTCGAACGGTGGAACGGCATTGCCTACGAGCACCCCTTCGCGAAGACGCGCGACACGCTTCGGTTCCTGAAGCGCGCCCTCGACGGCGAGAAGATCGATGAGGTCTTCGAGACATTTGAGGTACACGGTTTCAGGCTGTCGCGGCCAGTTCGTGAGCGGCCGCCAATTCTGCTCGGCGCCCTTCGTCCGGGAATGCTGCGCCTCGCGGGTCGCGAAGCGGATGGCGCAATCCTCAACTGGCTCGCGGCGAGCGACATCGCGCAGTGCCAAAAGGAAGTGGGCGATGGAAAGACGATCGCGGCGCGGCTCTTCGTCATACCTATCTCGGACGTTGACACCGCGCGTCATATCGCGCGACGGATGATCTCGTCCTATCTCACGGTGAACGCGTACGCCGAGTTCCACCGATGGCTCGGTCGCGGTGAAGCGCTAACTCCGATGTGGAACGCGTGGTCTGGGGGTGATCGCAAGCTCGCCAATGAGCTGATACCCGATTCGGTCGTCGACGAGCTCGTGATCCACGGTTCCTACGACGCGTGCCGCGAGCACATCGGACGTTACATCGAAGCCGGCGTCGAGATTCCCACTATTGCGATCGTGCCCTTCGGGATCGACCTCACTGAAGCCATGGAAGGACTCGCTCCGCGTTAGACGGCGCTCGCCTCGAGAAACTCAAGCACCTTGGCGAACTTGAGTCGTGCTGCAGTCGTCCGGGTTGGCACGTGATCAGTCGGCACCTCGTGGGGCTCGTAGTTCTTTAAGGCGTGGCGCGCGACCGTCTGGCGATGCACTTCATCGGGGCCGTCGTAGATACGGGCTGCTCGCGCGGCGCGATACATCGATTCGAGCGGCATGTCAGAGGAGTAGCCCAGTGAACCGTAGGTCTGGATGGCCCGATCGATCACATTGTGCAACACGGTCGCGCCGTAGTACTTGATCATGGCGATCTCGTCGCGCGACGCAGACGCGCCCACTTGATCCATCTTCCACGCGGCGTGCAGCGTCATCAGTCGCGCCGCGTGCATCTCCGCCTTCGAGTCGGCGATCCAGTTCTGGATCGTCTGTTTGTCTGCGAGTAGCGAACCGTGGGTGTAGCGACTGAGCGCTCGCTCGCACATCATGTCAAAGGCGCGCTGGGACTGACCGAGCCAGCGCATGCAGTGATGTATGCGACCCGGACCAAGACGAGTTTGGGCGAGGAGAAAACCCGAGCCTTCGGGACCGATGAGGTGATCGAGCGGTATCCGAACGTCTTCGTACAGGATCTCCGCGTGATTGCCGAACTGCCCATAAACGACGTCGGGGTGATCCATTGCGCCCACATCGCGCAAGATGGTGACCCCCGGTGTATCCACGGGCACAACAAACATTGACGAGCCCTGGTAGGCGTGGACTTCGGGATTCGTGACGGCCATGACAATCAAAATGTCCGCGACCGAACCGTTCGTCGTGTACCACTTGTGGCCGTTAATCACCCACTCCTCACCGTCTCGTACGGCGCGAGATTTGAGCAAACGCGGGTCGCTCCCCGCGGTGTCGGGTTCGGTCATCGAAAATCCCGATCGCAAAGTCCCAGCGAGCAGCGGCGCCAGCCACCGTTCGCGAATGTCCTCACGTCCGGTCATCTCCATGCCCGCCGCCAGCAATTCCGCGTTGCCGCTGTCAGGCGCGTTGTTGCCAAAGACAACGGGGCCGTACATGGATTGGCCAAGGATCTCGTGCATGAGACCGAGCTTCACCTGACCGAATCCCATTCCACCGAGTTCAGCGGGCAAGTGCGCCGCCCACAGCCCACGATCCTTCACCTCTTGCTGAAGGGGTCGCATTACGGTGAGGAGCTGTTCGTGATTGAGCGGGAGCACCTCGAGCGGCATGATCTCCTCGCGCACGAAACCGCGCATCCACGCGAGTTGCGCTTCGAACGCCTCGTCGGTTGAAAAGTCCCAGGCCACCGCTACCCCCTCGTCGTGCCCCACTCTACGGCAGTCGAAAAAAGCGGCTCGAGGGTAAAGAAGGGCTGACTGTCTACACTGTGAACGGATTGGAGTGCCATGGCGAAGAAAAAGAAAACGAAAACTGACGCGAAGGTGTTGATCGGGGTTGTGGACACGATGTTCGCCCGTTACGACATGGGTGCGACAGCGCGCAAGGAGCTCGCGAGCTGTCCCGGCTACGGCACAACCTTCGACGTCATCTCCGCGACGGTACCGGGCTTTAAGGACTTGGCCGTGGCGGCAAAGAACATGATCGAAAAGGAGGGCGCCTCCATCGTCGTCGCCCTCGGCATGCCTGGGTCCCAGCCGATCGACAAGCAGTGCGCCCACGAGGCGTCCCAGGGACTCATGACCGCACAACTCATGACTTCGACACCGATTCTTGAGGTCTTCGTGCACGAGGACGAATCTGACGACGAGAAGGTCCTTGCGTCCGTCTTCGAGAACCGTTCGCGGGATCACGCCCGCAACGCCTACTGGATGATCTTCGAACCCGAGCAGCTCGCGAAGCGGGCGGGCCAAGGTATCCGTCAAGGATTTGCGAACGCAGGTTCACTGAAGAAGGGCTAATTCGGGCGGTACTTCTCGGGTCGGTATGCTCGCCAGAGTTGCGTGTGCATCTCAAGGAGGACTCCATGCCCGAAGCCGTCATCGTCGCCACCGCTCGTACCCCTATCGGGCGAGCCTTCAAGGGCTCGCTCGTCGACATGCGGCCCGACGACCTGACCGCGGTCATCGTGCGTGCGCTTCTCGAAAAGGTGCCCGAACTCGACCCCCACAGCGTCGAAGACCTCATCCTCGGCTGTGGTCAGCCAGCCGGCGAGTCGGGCTTTAATATCGCTCGCGTCGTTGCCGTCCTCGCCGGCCTCGAGGACGTCCCGGGCGTGACGGTCAATCGCTACTGCTCCTCGTCCCTCCAGACAATTCGCATGGCGGCCCACGCCATCCGCGCGGGCGAAGGCGACATCTTTGTCTCCGCGGGCGTCGAGACCGTGTCACGATTTGGTAGCGGCGCCGCCGACAGCGGCCACAACATGAATCCGTTCTTCCACGACGCGCTGGAACGGACGAAGGGACGCTCCGAGAAGTTCACCGAACCCTGGATCCCCCAGCCCGGCCTCCCCGATGTCTACATCGCCATGGGTCAGACGGCGGAGAACGTCGCCGAGTTCGAGCGCGTGTCGCGCGAGGAGATGGACGAGTTCGCGCTGCGCAGCCAAGAGCTCGCCGTGTTTCACCAAGAGAACGGATTCTTCGAACGCGAGATTATCCCCGTCACGTTGCCCGATGGCACCGTCGTAACGAAGGACGACGGGCCGCGCGCAGGCACCACGCTTGAGAAGCTTGCGAGCCTGAAGCCGGTCTTCAAGGAAGGCGGGACTATCACTGCGGGCAACGCGTGCCCACTCAACGATGGCGCGGCGGGAGTCATTGTGATGAGCGACACGCGCGCCAAGGAGCTTGGCATCAAGCCCCTCGCGCGCATTATCGCGAGTGGCGTTAGCGGACTTAATCCCGAGATCATGGGGCTTGGCCCGATCGAAGCGTGCCGTCAGGCGCTCGGTCGCGCCAAGATGACCATCGACGATATCGACCTGGTTGAGATTAACGAAGCGTTCGCGGCCCAGGTCATCCCAAGTGCGAAGCATTTGGAGATCCCTCTGGAGAAGCTCAACATCCGCGGAGGGGCCATCGCGCTCGGACATCCGTTCGGCATGACTGGCGCGCGCATCATGACGACACTGCTCAACTCGCTCGAAGACGCGGACAAGCGATTCGGACTGGAAAGCATGTGCGTGGGCGGAGGCCAAGGCATGGCCATGATCATCGAGCGACTGAACTAGTCCGTGCCAAGCAGGGTTGACCGCCCCCACTCCCCGACGCTCTGCACACGACTGGTCACACCGCACCCTCACTACGTGCGAAGGGCATGACGCTGTTAGCGGGCGATCTTGCTCGAGTGCGTCAGCTCTTTGACGAGCAGGTCCGCCAGGGCACGGCCAGCGACGGAACCGGCAGCGTCGTCACCTCGACGCCTCACGCCGTGCGATGGTCGGCCAACGGAGATAATGGCTGGTCAGAAGTTGCATGGTCCAACCTGGACGACACCAGCGCCGACGCCGAAATCGCACGTCACGTCGAATACTTCTCGGATCGTGGGCAGAGTTTTGCGTGGCGGGTGTACGACGCCGACCTGCCAAATGACTTGGGTCCCCGCCTCGAGCGAGCGGGATTCACCCTGGAATACACGTCAGAGCTGATGGTCGCGGAGGCTGCCGATATACCCCAGGACGTCACGCTGCCCGCGGGAGTCGAGCTGTCTTTTGACAATGACGAGCGTGGCATCGATCGGCTCATCGAAGTTCACGAGAAAGTCTTCGGTTCTGATCACTCCTCGTTGCGTCGCTCTTTGCGCACGCAACTCGTGACGGCACCCCACGTACGCGAGCTCGTCGTCGCGATCTCGAACGGTGAACCCATCTCGTCGTCCCGGATTGAATTCCTTCCCGACCGCCAATTCGCGAGCCTCTGGGGAGGCAGCACTCTTCCCGAATGGAGAGGGAAGGGACTCTTTCGCGCAATGGTCGCCTACCGAGCCGACATCGCGGCGCAGCGCGGATATCCATATCTCTACGTCACCGCCTCATCGGAAAGTCGTCCGATCCTCGAGCGAATATCGTTCTCGCCGCTCGGCTCGGTCTTTACCTACATGTGGCAACCAAGTTCCATCTCTTCGTGAACACATTGCGAACTGGGGCCATCTAACCGCATCAGCCCGCTCCGTGGCGACGACGTGATTGATTGTTGACCTCCACTCTTCGATACGGGCGCCACTCTGAGTTCAGGTGATTCTCGGACCGGTCTCACACTCGCGAGATCCCGTTACATTCGCGAATGTCACCTTGAGTGGGGAGGGGTTCGCGTGGAGCGGAAGGCCTTACTGCTAACAGGTTCATTCGGACTCGGGCACGAGATGCTCACACGTGCGTGCGGCGAGCTGCTCGTGCAATCGAGTTGGCAAGTACGCACGCTCGACAGTGTGAAGTTGCTTGGCCCGAGAAAGGGCCCGCTCGCAGAGAAAGCGTTTGCGCGCCTCGTGAAGGTTCCAGGCGTCTACGACGGACTCCACTTCGCGCACTTGCGCACGGGAAGCAAACTCGCCGAACTAATGGACCGCGCGTCACGCGCGAGTCTCGAGCCCGCACTTCGCGCGGAGCTTGATCGCGAGCCTGCGGATCTCATTTGGAGTGTGTTCTCGACGGGTGCCTCGGCGGCGGCGAAGGTGAGCTTCTCCGATCCTTTCTGTCGAAGCGTTGTTCTATGCACGGACGTCGCCGTTCATCGCTTGTGGGTCTCTCCGGGAACCGACCTGTTCATGGTGACGTCGCGCGCCGCCGCCGCGTCGGTCCGGCGATACTCGCCCCGCGCGGAAGTTGCGATCGTCCACCCTCCGGTGCGAGACGAGTTCTATGCCGCGCCTTCCCAGACGGCGGCCCGTGCCACCCTTCGCATCCCTGAAGACGCTCCGTGCGTCTTGATGATCGACAGCGGGTGGGGCTTTGCCCCCTTCGTGGAGAGCGCGGGGATGCTGGCCCGCGCGGGTGTGACCGTCATCTGCGTCGCGGGTCGCAATGAAGACCTCGCACGTCGGTTGCGAATGCTGGCCACGGAAGCGCCAAGCATCATTCCGTTCGGTTTCACTTCTGAAGTGCCCACGCTCATGGCCGCCTCCGACCTCGTCGTCACACTCCCTGGCGCGACGACATGCAGTGAGGCGCGCGTCGTCGGACGTCCGCTCCTGCTGCTCGACGTCATGCCGGGCCACGGGCGTGACAACCTGTTCCACGAGCTAGAGCAGGGGGACGCGAACGTCTGCTGTTCCACACCAGCGGGCATCACGAAGAGTGTGCGCGCGCTCCTCGAATCGGTGTCTCATCCAATGAGCATCAACCCGTCGCCGCCTCGCTGGCAGCCCACCGTCGTTGACGCGCTCACGCGCATCGGCGTCGACCTGCGCGTTCGAGAACCAGTGGCGACGAGCCCCTCCGTAAATGGCCATCATGCGAACGGAACCCGTCCCGTCTTGAACCGTGCGCCAACGTGATGCGAACCCTATTCCTTAACCCTCCCTCCTACGAAGGCTTTGACGGCGGGGCGGGCGCCCGATACCAAGCGAAGCGAGAGATCCGCTCGTACTGGTACCCAACGTGGCTGGCTCAGCCCGCAGCGCTCGTCCCGGACAGCCTCCTCATCGATGCGCCTCCCGCGGGTCTCACGGTCGATGACGTCGTCGCTCACGCCGGGCGGCACGACCTTGCCGTCATTCACACGAGCTCTCCTACATTCCTCGGCGACGTCAAGATCGCGGCGGCGATGAAAGAAGCGAATCCTTCGTTACTCGTCGGATTCGTCGGAGCGAAGGTCGCAGTCGAGCCCGAGCACTCGCTTGAGGTGGGCCGTGGTTCGATTGATTTCGTCGCGCGCGAGGAGTTCGACTTCACCATCGCAGAGATCGCCGAAGGCCGACCGCTCGACTCCGTTGCTGGCGTCAGCTTTTTTGACGGTAACCGGCGGATACGGCACAACGAGGACCGAGAGATCCTCGAGGACATGGATCGTTTGCCCTTTGTCACGCCGGTATACAAACGCGATCTTCGGATCGAGGACTACGCGATTGGCTACCTGATGCATCCCTACGTCTCGCTCTATACCGGTCGAGGATGTCGATCTCGCTGCACCTTTTGCCTCTGGCCCCAGACCGTCGGTGGGCATCGATACCGAACTCGAAGCGTGGGCAAAGTCTTGGAGGAGGCTGAACTCGCTCGAGATCTCTTTCCAAACATGAAGGAGCTGTTCTTCGACGACGATACGTTCACCGACGACCGACCTCGTGCCGAAGAGATCGCTCGGGGCCTCGCTCGACTCGGCATCACCTGGTCCTGCAACGCTAAGGCCAACGTGCCGCGTGAGACCCTCGAAGTGCTGCGCGACAACGGGCTGCGATTGCTGCTCGTTGGCTACGAATCCGGAAACCAACAGGTGCTCAACAACATCAAAAAGGGACTCAAGGTTGACCGGTCCCGACGCTTCGCCCAGGACTGTAGAGATCTCGGGATCACCGTGCACGGGACATTCATCCTCGGGTTACCCGGCGAAACGCAAGAGACGATTGAAGAGACCATTCGATTTGCGCGTGAAGTGAACCCGCACTCCATCCAGGTGTCCGTGGCTGCACCGTATCCGGGTACGGAGCTCTACGCACAAGCTCTCGAACGCGGTTGGCTCCCTCCAGAGGGCGAAGACGGCGTGTCACTTGTAAGCGAGCGAGGCACCCAACTCGTCGCGCTTTCGTACCCCCACCTTGGCCATACGGAGATTCTCGACTCCGTAGACCTGTTCTACAAGCGCTTCTATTTTCGAGCCGGGAAACTTGCGGAGATGACCGCCGAGCTCGTCCGACGACCGGAGATGGTCACGCGACGATTACGTGAAGGCACCGAATTCGTTCGCTTCCTGGGTCGCCGATCACATCAAGGGACACATTCGTGAAGGCCGCACCGATCAGCCCGGAGTCACCCTGTGCTCCGCACCCGGTGCCAGATGTGGTGCATGTACCGAGCGCACATCTGTCTCATCCTCGCTTGGCTTCACGTCCGAACGTCGACACTCCATGACCGATCTCTCGGGACTACGCGCCCTTGTAACCGGTGGATCGAGCGGAATCGGAGCTGCGACCGCAAAGGCGTTCTTCAATCAAGGGATGCGTGTCGCGATCAGCGGTAGAAACGTCGACGCATTGCGAGATGTCGCTGCGTCCGTCAAGGGGCCGTACCTTCCGGGTGATCTTCGCGAGGTCGGTTGCGCGCACGCGATCGTTGACGCAGCTGCGAAGTCGTTGGGCGGACTTGATGTTGTCGTCTCAAACGCGGGAGTCGGTTGGGCCGGTCCGTTTCTTTCGATGAGCGAAACTGAAATAGATGTCCTGATCGACGTCAACCTGAGAGCTGCGCTGCAACTCGCCCGGTTCGCGGTCCCACACCTACAGGATGGGCAGGGGCGCATCGTCTTCGTCGGATCAATCGCCGGACTCGTGGGCGTTCCGGGCGAAGCCTGCTACTCGGTGACAAAAGCCGCGCTCAGCTGCATGACCGATGTCTTACGAGAGGAGCTTCGACCGATGGGGATTGGAGTGAGCCTCATCACACCGGGCGCCGTCAACACTCCCTTCTTTGAACGTCGCCAGGTTCCTTACGTGCGGCGCCGACCGCAGATGCTGAGCGCTGAAGAAGTGGCGAACGCGATTGTCGACGTCATTGTGCACGAAAGAGACCACGTCGTCACCCCCGCATGGCTTTCGATCCCGGCGCGCCTAAAGCGAAACCTGCCCAACGCGTACCGGGTTCTTGCGAACCGTTTTAGCTAATCTCACTTGCATTGCCACATTCGACAAACCCGAGGCGACATAGGTAATTCGACGTGATCAGGGCCGTTCTCCTCGCGCTCAGCGCAAGCCTGTTTACTGCAACGTCATCGGTGTGCCAACGACTCGGGGCTCAAGAGGCGGAAAAGGGATCCGGATCCGGATTCGACGCGGAGATACTGGTACGGCTGATTCGTCAGCCGATCTGGTTGCTCGGGATCCTCAGCATGATCGTCGGTTTCGTATTGCAAGTGACGGCGCTGCGCTACGGAGGCCTCGCCATCGTTCAGCCGGTGCTCGCATTCGAGCTCATACTCGTGTTCGCGTACATGAGCATTCTCGGGACGCGCCGAGTCGCGCGACGTGATTGGTTTGCGGCGGCATCAATGACCGCGGGCTTGGGACTGTTCATCTATTCAGCGTCACCAACGAATGGCCGCGACGGTGCGACCGCGTCCTCCTGGTGGTTCGCCGGAGTGGGCGTGGGCGCTGCGGTCGTCGTCGCGATCGCGGTCGCGTACGATTGGGGTGGCCACCGACGGACGTCGCAGACACGGCGAGCGGCCGCGCTCGGGGTTGCGACGGGCGCAACGTGGGGATTCGTGGCGGCCGTCATTCGAGAGTTTGGTACACGTCTCGACCATGGACTTGGTGCACTCTTTACGAATTGGTCTCCCTACGTCCTTATCGCCACGGGCGTCATTGCCATGGTGCTCTAGTCGAACGCAGTGAGCGCAGGGTCCCTCGCCGCGTCCCAACCCGGGTTCACGATTACTGATCCGTTGGTCGCGACGCTGCTCGGCATTGTGGTCTTCGACGAAAAGATCCGCCTCGGCGCGATCGAACTCTGTGGCGAGCTGGTCGCGGCCGTGCTCGTTATTGTCGGCGCCGCAGTGCTCAGTCACAGCCCGATCGTTGCGCCCACGACGCGGAGCGAACCCGAGCCTCCGCCGCAGTAAGCACTCGTGCGGCCACACCGCAGATGGCGTCAGCATTCTTCGCTTCTGTAATGGCGTTCTTTCGCGCACCGTGCCTCGAGGGAACGGGTCAGCGATACCCTCGATTTCGTGGCCAAGAACACGTCACTCGAAGAGCGCGATCAACTCGCATCGATACCCGGTGTTCCCGAAGGCCGCTCGTCGACGTTTCGTCCGGACATTCAAGGGATGCGAGCG
>DASXEU010000009.1:0-1500 GCA_036489935.1 Acidimicrobiales bacterium | reverse complement strand
AGGTCCGATCATCTTGCTGCTCGATCACTACCAACTCGATGACCTCACATTTCGAGAAGACCTCTTCGATGACTTCGTCGTCGGCCCCTATGACGTGAGCGAGCTCGCGACCCGCCTGCGCCACCGCCTGCGTCGCGCGGGTAACGAGAGCGTGGCGCCGCGGATCGAGCACGGCGAGCTGTCGATGAACTTAGAGACCTACCAGGCTTCCATCGCGGGTCGCGTCATGGACCTGACCTACATGGAGTACGAGTTGCTGCGCTTTCTCGCAACCAACCCGAATCGGGTGTTTACACGTGCGACGCTGCTGAGTCGAGTGTGGGGGTACGAGTACTACGGAGGGGCACGTACGGTCGACGTGCACGTGCGCCGACTGCGCGCGAAACTGGGCGAGGAGTACGCACACCTGATTCAGACCGTGCGTTCGGTCGGCTACAAGTTCGGCATCTCAAACGAGACGGACGACTAACGCTCGGGCGAGTAGGCCCAGAATTCGACTTCCACTTTCGCGTCGTAGGGCAGACCGGCGACCGCAAAGGCACTTCGCGTGGGTAGCGGGTCACTAAAGGTCTCGAGCCACACTTCGTTGAGAGCATCAAACTCCGAAAGGTCGATGACGAACATCGTCGCCTTCACCACATCGCTGAGCGAGGAGTTGGCCTCTTCGAGGAGCGCCTTTCCGTTAACGAGCGCTTGGCGCAATTGGCCCGCCGCCCCGTCCGCGAATGTCAACGGGTCGCGCCCGGGAATGGTCCCGAGCTGCCCGGAGACGATAACGAAATCGCCCGCGCGGCGCCACGTCGAGTACGGACGCACGGGACTCACGAAGGTCAGCTAAAGGAGTTTCCGCACCCGCAGGTACGAGTGGCGTTCGGATTCGTGATGTGAAAACCCGCGCCCTGAAGACCGTCAGCAAAGTCGAGCGTCGCACCCGTTAGCAATTCGGCACTCGCCGGGTCGACGACAACCTTCACTTCACCGAACGCGTTGACGACATCGTCGTCTGCGATCTCGGAGTCGAAAAACATGTCGTAGTTAAAACCGGAGCATCCGCCCGCCTTGACGGCGACACGAAGGGCCAACGGCTCCTCGGCACCCGCAGCGGCGATGAGTTCGGCAACCTTCACGATCGCCGCGTCGGTCAGCGCAATGGGCTCGGTTACCTTTTCGGTCAACTTCACGTTGGTAGTGGTCATCTCGACTCAGCTCCTTAAAGAATCCTTGTTCCATGGTAGCGAAGGAATCCTAAAATCAACACCCCTGAGGACACCAACCTCAGCGCTCATCACAACTAATTCCCTCGTCGCCGAGAATAAGGTTCACCGAGCCACCGCTGGGCTCGCCAATTACTGGATTCACGGTCGCCACGGGTCCGAGGGCGCGGGCATAGGAGATCACCTCATGGGCCCGTTTGAAGTGCATGATTGCCTCCAGGCTCCGGCGAGTCGGCGGCATGATCTCCATGTCGCCACGGTCGTGGGCCGCGAGGGCGTCCGAGGG
>DASXEU010000002.1:0-5910 GCA_036489935.1 Acidimicrobiales bacterium | reverse complement strand
CGAGCGCGTCCAATTGTCCAACCGGGTCCAAACGGCGCTCATCTACTCACCCTAACTACCACCCCTCTAACCGCCGAGCCTGGGTCTGGAGCAGGAGTCGTTCCGCCCTCCGGACATGCGCCGCGCGACGCTTCCGAACGGCGCAACGGCTTCATCAGATCTCGTCGGCCACGAGACGAACTTTGTTCCCTTGGTCGGGCTTCACGTTGAGTTCGACCGAGGGAACGTAGGTCCTGAACGGATGTATGAAATCCGCCGCGACCGGGTTGCTACCGGACACCCACCAACTTCCGACCTCGATGGGGCTCGCAGGTCGAGTGACGCTCGATATAGGGAGATGACCGAGATCGAAGTGAGTACCGCTGTCGAAGTCCGTTGGAGGCCGTGGTGCTCATCGACGAAGAGAAGCTCTTTAGTGAGAGCACTATTACGAATTACGTAGTATCGTCGCTATTGGCGAGCGGGGTCGGTGACATGAATGCCATCTAAGCGATTGGGCAGGACGCAAGATCCGACGATCCTTGTGCTGACAAGTCTCACTGGTGGGCCTAAGCACGGCTACGCCATCATCAAGGACATTGAGTCAATGACCGGAACGCTGTTTGGGCCGGGAACCCTCTATGGCGTGCTCGTTCGTTTGGAGGAAGAGGGTCTCGTTGAGGCCCTCGCGTCAACAGATCGCCGCCGCCCTTATCGGATCACGGGACAGGGCGCCGCAGTACTGACCGAGCGACTCCAGACTTCGATGAAGGTCGCCGCTATTGGATTGCGCCAACTCGGAGCAATGGGGTCGACGTGATGAGACGCTCTCGCGTTGAAATCGCGTTGCGCTGCTACCCGCACTGGTGGACCGAACGCTACGGCGAGGAGATGCGCGCGACCGTGGGGGATCTAGCGTCTGAGGGACGCTCCGACACAATGATCGCCCTGAGTCTGTTGCGAGACGCCGTGCGTTCGCGAGTTCGGGGCCGCGGAATGCCCCAGAATTACGGACTCCTCGCCGCGAGGACAAGGATGTCGATCACCGCTGCAACGATTCCGTGGCTCGTCGTCGCCCCGTTCGTTACCGTCATTACCGGTCAAGTGTTCCTGCATTCGAATACGAGTGGCGCTCGCTCGGGCGTTTCTTATTACTTCTCGTTCTTTGGCACCGGAGTTTTGGGCACCTCCGCCCACGGGTATCGTCATCCGCCATTGTCGCCCGCCACGCAGGTACTTGGTGTGTCGTCGCAGATGTTGTCCTGGCTCACCCTGATCACTTTTCTGGTGCTGGCGTCCGGATGGAGCGCCTGTCGCGACGGAGTAAAGCATTCAACAACTCCCAAGCGGCGTCGACTCGCCTCGACCTCGCGCGCGCCCTTCATCATTGTTTTGCTCATCATCGTGATGAAGATCATCCAGTCGGATCTCAGTCCTCACGATTTCCGCGAGACGAAGAACGGTCAGTCGATTGCTATTGGCGGACATCCCGCGGCTGCGGCACTGTTGGGCGACGCGACCTGGACTCTCGCAATCGTCGGTTGGATTCTCGCGATCGCGCTTGCGATTTGGATCGCGCGAAAGGTCGATCTGCCGCCGCTCGCCCTTCGCTTTGGACGATCGGTGTCCGTTGTGACCGCCAGTTTGACGCTACTTTCGTTCTTCGCCTTCGCGACGTGGTGCATGGCGCTTGTTGCGCAGGGTCAGCAGTTGCCGGACGTGGGTACCGTCACCGCTTCATATCCGCATGATGCGTTGTGGTTTCCAGTGGCGTTGGCTTTCGCGATCGCCGTTACGGTATCCGTTTTGGGAGCAACCAACGCGAAGCGATCATGGCGGACCATCTCCTCGCAACGCTTGTGGAGTTCGCAGACGAACTAACAGAAGCAAAAAAGGATTATGAGAGGCAAGATCCTGAGCTGATCAGGGTCTTCGACACCAGGATTATTAGGGACAAGTGATTGCGGCTCACACTTAGTGGACTCACGAAAATATTTTGAAGCTGCGTCAGAAATGTACAACCGATCCTGTTGCCGGGTCGAACAAGGTGTTCGTCTCAAGGTCGATGACACGACGTCGCGGTTCGCCACGAACACCGAGGCGAATTCTCCGCCGGGCACCATGCTTACGCCGACCGGCTCGTTCGGAATGCTGATCGTCGCCGTTCTCACCGCCACTTCATCGTCGAGCGTCGTCGCTCAGCGTCGTTTGGCGAATTGTGGCTGACAAGCGGGACACCAATAGGATGTGCGGCCGCCGACACGAGTGATGTTCAATCGGTGCTGGCAGCGTGGACAAGTGGGCTCGGGTCTGGAGCGTTGCGACGTGAGCCACGTTCCCGAACGTGGTATCGCTCCCTTTTTAATTGAGGCGCGCAGAACGCGCTGCAGCCCAAGGTCGAGATGGTGCCGCTCCTCGGGATTTAATTGAGAGAAACGACGTTCGGGGTTGATGCGAGCGCGCCACAACACTTCATCGGACAGCGTGTTGCCGATGCCCGCAAGGACCTTCTGGTCCATCAGCGCAGACTTGAGTGCCCCGCGGCGTTTCACGAGTCGCTCCTCAAGGCGTCGACCAGTGAGACCCAACGCGTCGGGGCCCTGCTCTCCGATGATGTCGTCAACTGAGCCCTCATCGTTGGCAAGCCACAGGCCGCCCAATTTCCGCTGGTCTCGGAAAACAAGTCTTCCTCCACCCACGGAAATCGCTACCCGGTCGAACCGCTGGAGTTCCGCTCTGGAATCGTCCCATACGAGGCTGCCAGTCATTCCGAAGTGGAGAAGAAGCGTCGGACCATCCGTGGGAGCGAGCAGCCATTTTCCGCGCCGGACCGGGTTGAAGAATCGTCGTCCCTTGAGCTTTCGTGCAAACTCCCTGCTCGAAGGCCCTCGGATGATTCCCGGGTCTCGGACCTCAAGCGAGGTGATCGATTGACCCACGGCATGCGACCGTAACAACCGGCAAAATCCTTCGACGTCGGGCAGCTCGGGCACGTCCTGAAATTACTTCGTCGGGAGATCTTCATCTCAACAGTGTTTGGCCGGAGTGTCTTGGCTCATCGCTACCCCTACGGTGGTGCCGGGCACTCTTGCTTGCCAATAATCAGCATCGTTCGCAGACCACTTCTTTCAAGCACAGACGATGTTCTGAACTCCGCCTCGGGGCGACTCAGCGTCAGGAATGAGATTGACGAGAATGAAGGGTCGCTGCTAGAACTCCTGCTCGGTCGCCCGCCGGGACTCCATTCGAATCGGAGCCTTCTTAGGGTCCTACGCGTCGATATTCGGAATGTGCGTCGTTATTCCGTCGATGTCGAGGACACGTCGTCGCGTTCCCAGTATCGATGCCATCCGATTGCCTCTACGAGCGAGGTGCTGAATGCTCGCGTCGGGGTCTTTGCGGTGACCACACCGGGAAGATCGACAGCAATACCGCAACTCTCGAGAATGTCCACACCGGCGCCCCATGCAGCAATGGGCTTGTAGTGCCGGTACGCCTCCGAGAGATTCATGGCGACGTAGGGATCATTGGCAAGCATTTGAGCGCCTTTACCTCCGGCAATCACCAGAGCGTCATACTCGACGCTGCAGGTGACAAGCGCTGTCTTGTTGACTGCCACCTGTTTGGTGTCATCTTTGATCGTGCCTCCGTGCGACGCGATAACCGTGACAAAAATTCCGGCTGATTTCAACGCCTTAGTTAGCGCGGCAAGGCCAGCGCTATCAACGCCGTCTTCGGCGTACACACCCACGACGCACCCGGCGGTCGGACCGGGTTCTGTCGGCACGAGGGACAGTGCAGGGGAGCTCGTCACGCTTTGGAGCGGCTTGCCGCGGGGGGAGGGCTTTCCTAGGTTTGCGGATACGCGCTTAGCGAGATCCGACGATACGTTGGCCAAGTTGGCCAACATTCGGTCCCGCACGTCTTCACTCAGACACTTACCGAGCTCAAACGAAAACGCGCCCACGATGTGATCTTGTTCGGGCGTGCTCATGCTCTCCCAGTACAGAGTCGCCTGCGAAAAGTGATCGGAAAACGAAGAGGCCCGTTTGCGGATTCGCGGTCCCGTCACCACCCGAGGCACGGAAACATAGCCAGCGATGCCGGCGGGAAACGGGCATCCTCCACCGAGCGAATTTGGGTTGTAGGGCGCAGTGCCCTCGTGCACCGCCTGTTGCGCAAATCCGTCTCGCTGGGTCGTGTTGACCGGCGAGTGGGGGCGGTTGATCGGCAACTGATCAAAATTTGGACCCCCGAGTCGCGTGAGCTGCGTGTCAAGGTATGAGAAGTTCCGAGCTTGGAGAAGTGGATCGTCAGTGAAGTCGATTCCCCGCGGAACGTGAGCGGTGCAAAATGCCACCTGCTCTGTTTCGGCAAAAAAGTTGGTGGGGTTTGCGTTTAAAGTCATTCGTCCAATGATCTGAACCGGGGCAAGCTCTTCGGGAATGAGCTTCGTTGGATCCAGTAGATCAATGCCCTGGAACATCTGCTCCGTGTTGTCAGGGAATACCTGGATGCCGAGGTCCCACTCGGGGAATATCCCCGCCTCAATGCAGTCCCAGAGGTCGCGTCGGTGGAAGTCGGGGTCGATGCCCGCTAACTTTTGCGCTTCCTCCCACACCAGCGAAGCCTTGCCCGCTGCCGGCTTCCAGTGAAACTTCACCAGCGTCGTCTTCCCCTTGGCGTTCACCAAGCGAAACGTGTGAACTCCAAAGCCTTCCATGGTGCGGTACGAGCGTGGAATGGCGCGGTCGGACATGATCCACATCAGCATGTGCGTCGACTCGGGGGCCAACGATGCGAAGTCCCAGAACGTGTCGTGCGCCGTTGCCGCTTGAGGGATTTCGCGATCCGGTTCTGGCTTCGCGGCGTGGATCAGATCGGGAAATTTAATACCGTCCTGGATGAAAAAGACCGGAATGTTATTGCCGACGAGATCCCAGTTTCCTTGCGAGGTGTAGAACCGTACGGCGAAGCCCCGCACGTCGCGGGCTGTGTCGGCAGATCCGCGCGAGCCGGCCACGGTAGAGAATCTCGTGAAGACCGGCGTCTCAACGGAGGTGTCGCAGAGAACCGGCGCGCACGTCAAGTTCTCGATGGAGGTGGTGAGGCGAAAGACGCCGTGCGCACCGGCGCCTCGAGCATGCACGACGCGCTCGGGGATGCGCTCGTGATCAAAGTGCATAATCTTCTCGCGCAAATGGAAGTCGTCAAGCAGCGTGGGCCCACGCTCTCCGACACGCAAGCTGTTATCGGTATCGTCGACCGGTACGCCAGTTGCCGTCGTCAGGGTTTCGCCCCCTTGCGCCCACTGCGGGGCGACGGCGTCGGATGGCACTCCTCGCGAGGTCCGTAATTTGCGTGGCCGGCTCCCAGATGTGGGGGGATTTACCATCAGATTTTCCTTTCGGTCGTTGAATTCTCGCGATTCTGTTTGGTCGTAAGAAATAGGTTCCAGATCACTCTTAACTCATGACGCTCTCGCATCGAAATTCTCCGAGTTGAACATTTTTTGCGCTGACGCCCTGCTCGCGATCGTCACGCCCAATGCGGAGATGCTCGAGCCAGTTGAGCCGCCAAGACCTCCCTCCTTTCGCGTTCAGCGTCGCTCACGGTACCATCCGACTGCCGACTCGACAAAACAAATGTGCTCGCGAGAATGGCTTGCATTTCGCTGGAAGCCTCGAGACAATGCTCGCCGACACAACATCGTGACGGAAAGAACGACTCGATATGGACGAGGCATTACCGTGCTAAACGATGGCAAAATGCTCGCCGAAGAGCGCGGAACGGTCGGTAGAGTTCCTTCGTGGGTCGCATCGAGGTCAGTCACGATGCGATGCGCCGATGTCAACCAATATCAACAGGAAGGTAGGGCGCGCATGTATATCGGCGGGGGTGCAGTCGTCTTGATACTTGTCGTTATTCTCA
>DASXEU010000149.1:0-3918 GCA_036489935.1 Acidimicrobiales bacterium | reverse complement strand
CAGCGTCGTTGAGGCGACATATTTCGGCATCTCGTTCATCCGATCGGCGAGTCCACTGTCATCGTGACGCGAGGGCCACACCGCGGAGAACATCTCGTAGGTCTTTCGCCCGAGCAGCAGCGCGTCGGCCTCTCGCATCTGCTCGACCATGAGCGCCATGTGATCGTTCCCTACGAACGGTCGTTGCCACCCGCCACCGGGAAAGTCGTCCTCTTCGCCAGGCGCCTGCATCACGCCGTCGAGCGATACGAACTCTTGCACGATGACCGGTCTCATGACGTCCTCCTCCGCATCGGGCGACCGATCGCGTTGGCGACCCGCACCAACGCCGCTCGCGCGCGACAGCTCCGATCTTGACACCTCGCGTCGTGGTCGCGTGGGCGCGAGGCGAACCGCGCGATCTACGCCAGCGGCACTAGAGAAACGGACTCGGTATTGCTGATCCGTCGCTCGGGCCAAGCCCCGCTCGTTCACGAACGAGCGACTCCACTGCGTCGGCGTCATCGGGAGTGATAAAAGGTTTGACGGCTTTCCCGATATCGAGAATCAGACCAGCGCTCTTGGACGGACGCTTCGTATCGAGATTGGCCCAGTACTTCATATTGGCCGTGCCCCAAATCCGAAGCTTTCCTCGCAGCGTGCCCAGCGCAACGCGCTGGACTCCTTTGACCGCGCCGTACGGGATGACCTTCGTCCCCCACGGGAAGAAATACCCGTGTACGCGAATGCTCTTGCTATCGCACTCGATAATGCCGTCGTTGTAGTCCGCCATGATGTGGATCTTACGACCCAGCATCCCGCTCATTCACGTCTTATGGAAACGTCACGTTGGTTGCGACGGCAAACTTCGAGGGCTTGGCGACCGAGAACTTCTCGCCCCACTTGGAGAACACGAGCTCGTCGCTCACCTTCTCGCCATCTTCGGTGCCCACTGCGGCGACGGCGATTGGCAAGTACGGCGCCGCTGTCGACACGTAGACCGTCTCGGTCCCGCTCGCCCCCGCGTCCCCGCGGATCTTGATAGCGGCCTGACCGTTCACGGATCCCACACCCACCTCTTTCAGGTGGTCGACGTCGGCGAGCTGTTGCAGTACCGAGGGGACGAGAATCGCCGACGAGATGTTCGCGTAGTTCTTGTTGCTCGAGGGCACGAGCACCCACTCGTTGGCGAGAGTCGTCTTCTTCACCCCGAAGTCAGCCGCGTAGGCCTTCGCGTCGGCGTTCATGTACAACGTCTTGCCTATGAGACGAGTCGTCTCGACGCCCCCGCCGAGCTTTTGGACCTGATCCCCATAGTCGAGTGCGCTATCGGTCGACAGCGTGATCGCGACAACGCCCCCTACTGACGCCGTCGACTCGTAGTGAAAGCTCCCCGCCGAGTGCATCGCCGAAATGCTCAGCCGAAGGACCTCGGCGGGACTCTTTGTGGCAGCGGAGGCCGCCGAGGCGCCGATGAGTGAGGTCGCCGCGAGCACCGCGGCGAAAGAAAATGACAAAAGACGTCGCATGGTGACTCCAAAAAGCGAACGGGGACGAGGGCGAATGATAGCACCGCCGACGCGACAATTGACCGGCAGACAAGGGCAACAACCCGACCCAAGACACGCGTGGCGGCCTCGAAGTAGGGTCGTGAAATGAGGACGTCGGATTCTCTTGGATTGATCGATCGCACCTCTCGGGTCGAGCGGCGGATCGCGACGCGCCCGGGAGACTTCTCGAAGAGAAGGCCGTCGTGAGCAAACATGGCTCGACCCTTCTCGCAAAGGTTGACGACACTGAGGCCGAGCGTGAGATCACGAAATCGTTCACGCGTGAACTGCTCAACATGGCCGAGAGCGATATCAAACTGGCGGACTTTATTGTGCGCAACAACCGACGCGAAGGTGTTCCTGACGACCCTGAGTCGACGCGCAAGCTACGACTCTCGTTTCGCCGCGTCCAGTATCGACTCAAGACCATGGCGGACATTGAGGCGACGCTTGGCGCCGAGCCCCTGATCGGGAGACTCCGCGAAGTGGGAAAACCCTTCGGTCGGCTTCGTGACGCTGAGATCCTCGAGTCGAGTGTGATCAAGGCACTCGGCGAACGGGTGGCGACGCCCCAAGGTCGCCAGCTGATGGAACTCGCCGCCCGGACGCGACGAACCGAACAGCGCACCACCGACGACTTGCTCGGCTCCGATGCCTACCAAAAAACGCTCAGCGAAGTCAGCGACTTTCGTTCCGCGTTGCCCTCGCGGCACGCGTCTTCGGAGATGCTTCGCCCGATGGCTCAGCGCGCCATGCACCTCTCCTGGCGGGAGCTCCAGCGCGAAGCGAAAAGAGCGACGCGCAGTCCCACGAACAAACATCTGCATCACACCCGCATTGCTGCGAAGCGCACGCTCTACGCAGCGCAGGCGCTCTCGGATGTGCTCGGTCCGCCCGTCGAAGAGTTCGCTCGGCGCGTCGATGCGTTTCAAAAGTTCCTCGGCAAGCAACACGACCTGGTTATCGCCTCCGCGTGGTTCCGCCAGGTCGCACAGAACTATCCGGGGCTCCGCAAACTCGCGACGACGCTCGCCGACGAAGAGGACCGGCGCGCCAAAAAGCGCGTAAAGCGCTGGCGTCACTACTGGAACTCGGTGCAGGTGCTTCACCCCGGCAAACTCTGGTAGTCGGGAGCTCTCCGCTCATCGTGAGAGGCTGTGCACGATGAACAACGGATCCAGCAGTGAAAGTTTCATCGTCCTCGGGATACTCGTCGTGATCATGATTCTTCGACGCCGGGGCATCAGCCAGACGCCTGCGGGATCGCTCGGCAAGGGTGAGCGCCAACGTCCCATCTTGATCACCTGGCTCGATCCGCTGATCAGCATCGTCTTCGTCGGCTCCGTGCTGTGGAGTCTGATGACGCGAAACTACGCGCACGCCGGCGCCGCGATCATTGGCGGCATCGCCGGAGTGCCGATTGGTCTCGCGCGTGCTCGGGTCATGTACGTCCGCGCCGTGCCCGCGGCGAAGTGCATCATCCTTCGCCGCAGTCCCGTCGAGTACGCGCTGCTCGCGGTCCTGTTGGCGCTGCGACTCTCGGCGAACTCCATCGCGAACATGCACAGCAGCGTCGCCACCTACGTGCTCACTGCGGTCATCGCGCTCGGCGTCGTTGAATCAATCGTTCGCGCGAGCGCGATCGTGTGGCGCTACCACCAAGAAGCGACCTCACAAGAGGCAGCGTAAAACGCCGGAGCCGCTCCGCTCTGGGACTCTCGAATTCAGCACGCCGAATCTGCGACGGCGTTACGGCTCACACCCGACCGATGACGCTCGTTCTATATGCCTCGATCGTGGTCTCGGGATCGTCGTGCATCAGATAAAGAGAAAACTGGTCGACGCCAGAGTCGGCGAGTTCATTCAAGCGCTCGAGATGGTGCCCGACCGGCCCGAGTACACAAAATCGATCGATGACCTCGTCGGGGACGAACTCCGTATCGGGATTACCCACTTGTCCGTGGTGGCGATAGTCATATGCTTGGCGGCCCTTGATGTACTCCGTGAGAGCGGCAGGCACCGGAGACTCCGAGCCGTAGCGCTCAACGATGTCAGCGACGTGATTGCCAACCATCCCACCGAACCAGCGAACCTGGTCCCGCTGATGTGCGAGATTCTCACCAACGTAGGCGGGCGCGGCGACGCACACCTTGTAGGTCGCAACGTCCTTTTCCGACGCGCGGCGCGCTTCACGCGCGGCGTTGATGGCCCACTGCACGATGAAGGGGTCAGCGAGCTGCATGATGAGCCCATCAGCGTCTCGCCCTGCGACCTCGAGCGCCTTTGGCCCATACGCGGCCATCCAGACGTCAAAGCTGCCCTCGTCGACCCACGGGAATTTGATTGCTCGATCATTGATGGTCGCTTCTCGACCCTCGACGAGCATCTT
>DASXEU010000127.1:0-2230 GCA_036489935.1 Acidimicrobiales bacterium | reverse complement strand
TCGAGCCTCCAAAGGAGAAACTGATGTCTGAATACCTTGTCCTTATCTACGAAGACCAGGACGCCATGGAAACCGCCGACCAGGCAACGTTTAATCGAATCATGACGGGTCACAATGAGTTTGGCGAGCGCAACGGCGCAGCGCTGCGCGGAGGCAACGCCTTGCAGCCCACGTCGAGCGCGACGTCGCTACGTCGGGACGCGACGGGCAAGCTCGTCGTTACCGACGGTCCCTTCGCCGAGACCAAAGAGGTGCTCGGTGGTTACTACCTGATTGAGGCGTCCGACCTTGACGCAGCGATCGCCGTGGCGAGTCAGGTTCCGGCCGAATTTGGCGGCGTCGAAGTGCGACCGATAAGGGTCTTTAACTGACGAATCCACCTCGCCCCGTCGATGTCGCGGCCGCGGTGACTGAGGCCTTCCAGCGTGAATGGGCTTTCGTTCTCGCGGCAACCGTGAGGGTCACTGGCGACATCGACGTGGCCGAGGAGTGTGTACAAGACGCGTTCGCGCGTGCGATGAGCGCGTGGTCGCTCACGGGCGTCCCCGAAAGGACGGGCGCCTGGCTGACTACGGTCGCCCGACGCCGAGCCATTGATCTACTGAGACGCCGGAACTCGCACGAACGAATTCTTGCGTCCATTGTTGAGCCTGACGTCACACCGCTGCCGAACGACACAGAGCTCCAGGAGATAGCCGACGACCGCCTTCGCCTTATCTTCACGTGCTGCCACCCCGCGCTCTCCATTGACACCCAAGTCGCGTTGACGCTGCGCCTCCTCTGTGGCCTCACGACAGTCGAGGTCGCGCGAGCGTTCCTCGTGAGCGACTCGACGATGGCGGCGCGCCTGACTCGGGGAAAGAAGAAGATCGCTCTGTCGCACATTCCCTATCGAGTGCCGTTGGCCGCTGAGTTGCCGGAGCGCATCGACGCCGTTCTGTCCACCCTCTACCTCGTCTTCACGACGGGGCATACCGCGCCCTCGGGCAACAATCTCATGCGTCGAGATCTCGTGGATCGCTCACTGCAATTAGCCCGAATGCTTAGGGAGCTGTTGCCCCTTGACCCCAATGTCGCGGGCTTGCTGGCGCTCATCATGCTGACGGACGCTCGGCGCGAAACCCGCACTGATTCGGACGGGGCGCTGCTTCTACTCTCCGAGCAAGATCGCGCGCTCTGGGACGCCCAGGCGATCGCCGAGGGGACCGAACTTGTGAAGCAGGCCGCCCCACACACTGACGCCGGCCGTTACGTGCTCATGGCGGCCATCGCCGCGGTGCACGCAAATGCTCCGACGTGGGAGTTGACCGAGTGGGAGAACATCGTCGACTATTACGACATTCTCTTTGAAACGTGGCCCACCCCCGTCGTGGCGCTCAACCGAGCGGTCGCGATCGGACTCGCGAGGGGTCCGGGTGAGGGTCTGCGAAGCTTGGACGAACTCGCAGGAGAACGACAGCTCGAGGGGTACGCCTATCTCTCGAGCGCTCGTGCTCACTTCCTAGAACAACTCGGGCGCGCCAACGATGCCCGGGCCGCATACCTCGAAGCGCTCTCGCTGAGCGAAAATGATGTCGAACACGCGTTTCTCGAGCGACGGATTCTCGACCTCGGTGCCGACCGCAGCGCGACTTAGCCCGAGGGTTCCCAAAGCATTCCTCTGATCGCCCGAGAAAACTGTGCTCCGTGTCGAAGAAGCGACTGACACTCGGACCAAGTCTGCAAGAACGAACTGGCTACTTATCCAACTCGGCTAGCACTTCGCCGATGATCTTGGTCATCTTGTGGGCCGGAAGAGGTTCGCCACCTTCTGCTTCCGCCACCTCTTCGGAGAAGGCCTCGACCGAGTGAGTCCCCCCGATCAACACGTGTCGTAACGCCTCGGCGCTCGCCTCTGAGTCTTTGACATCTTTGAGCGCAGCGGCGACATCATGGTTGGGCGACTCGGCGAGAGTGTGCACTACGTCCATCGCTTCTTCTCGCCCGCTCGCGGTCGAGACGGCGGGGGCACGATCAGGATCTTGTTGGAGATCCCATTCGGCGAGAGCCTCGCTATAGCCCCCTTCACCGGGGTGCAGCAACCGCGTCGTCGGTTCGGCGACGGTGTCAGCGCTGTCGCCGGACGGGGCGCCAGCAACGTCACTGTCGTGATGTCGCCCCTCGGGAATTGGCACCACCAGGCTTCCGTCGGGATTGCGAATGATCTCCATGTCGTCACTCCTTTCGGGCC
>DASXEU010000101.1:0-4821 GCA_036489935.1 Acidimicrobiales bacterium | reverse complement strand
GCGGTCGGCAATGAGGAGGGAGAGCTCAGAGTCATTGACGGCGTAAGTGATCTCTTCTTCGGTCCACCACGCGTTGAGTGACACCGAGATGGCCCCGACGGAGAGGATCGCCGCGAAGGAGATCACCCATTCGGGGTAGTTACGCATCGCGATCCCGACGCGATCACCCTTTTTGATGTTGTAGTGGTGGACAAGCGCGTGGGCGAGTCCGTCGACCTCATCCATCACCCGCTTGAAGGTCCACTCCTCGTCCTCGTAGACGAGGAACGTCGACTCGATGCCGCGCGAGAGGTCAAAGAAATCACGCACGGTCGCCGGAGCATTCTTAAAGACCCGATTCGTGACGCCGTTCTTCTCTGCGGTCACGACCTCAAAGGGCTGTCCGGGTGCGGACACTGCCGCGATCGCTTCTTCGTAACTGCGCACCAACTACCCCCGTGTTGTCGAGCCGCCAACTGCTCCCTCCACACTGCCAGATTGCCCGGGTGTCGTTGGCACGTAGGACGTGTCCGCTCGAGGAGAACGCGTAGCGAACCTACACTTCCGCTATTGACCCTGAAAGGAATCTCATGTTGGCTTCGAATTATCCGTTACTCGATGTATTTATTTCGACGCTCTACCTGGCACTATTTCTCTTTTGGTTGATCCTTGCGTTTCACATTTTCGTCGACCTCTTTCGCAGTCACGATCTGGGGGGCGGCGCCAAAACCCTGTGGATCCTGCTCATCTTGATCTTCCCCCTGGTGGGGTGCCTGCTCTACGTGCTCATCCGAGGCGGCACCATGCACCGGCACGAGGTCCAGGCAGCACAGGAGATCGAGACGGTCCGAGCGGTCGAGGCGACACGAGAAGGCCAAAAAGCTTTCGAGGACTACATCCGCCAGATTGCGAACACCAAAGAGTGAGTTAGTTCGCGACTCCGACGGGGCGCTTCAATCTCGACGTCTTGTTCGCCATGCGCTCGACGGACTCGGCGAGCCTCGCCCTCACGTCGACGAGCTCGATCCGGGCGGTCTCGGCTTCTTTGGTGAGACCCTTCACGTGCTCGACGTCCCAGAGCGCAAGCACGGGAGTGAGCACATCACCTAAGTATTGAGCGAGACCGTAGATACCTTCTTTGGCGATGCGCACCGCGTGGCGCGTGAAACTCGGAATTCCCGTGCCGGGCATTGCGAACGTGCTCACTTGCTTGGAGACCGCGATCATCATTGCGGACGGATCGATCGCGAACGCGGCGAGCGTGAGGTCGCGATAGAAGAGATAGTGCTTGGTCTCGTCGCCGGCTATGAGCCCGAGGACGTTGCGCCCGATCTTGTCGTCCTTTGGCAGCTTCGCGCCCGTGTTGCGGTGGGCGATCTGGGTGGCGCGCTCTTGGAACGAGACATAGGAGATGAGCTCGGCGAAGTTTGAGGGGTGGGGTACCTCGCCCTTTTGCATCTGCACGCGCCGACCGTCTTCGAGGAGGGTCGGGTTGATGCACCGGCTGATGTGAACCCAATCGCGCATCACCATTGCGTGACGGTTCTCTTCCATCGTCCACTGACAGGTCCACTCGCGGATGGGGTGTCCTACCGGGGAGTGCTCGAGGATGCTGTTGGTGTAATAGGGCAGGTTGTCCTCGGTGAGAAGGTTGACGTAGATCGAGCTGCGCACGCCTTCTGCGATGGGGTACTGCTCGGGCGCCCAGGGGTGCTCGCCGAAGTCTTCGCCCTCTCCCCAATTGATCTGCTCGTGGGGGTACCACAGGCGCGGCGCCTGCATATGACGGTTGAACAGACGCTCGACGTCGGGTGTGATCTCTTCTAGTAGATCAACGCGGCTCTTCGGCAATCGAGTGCTCAAGTTGTGCGACCTCTCTCGTAGCGCACTGCGCTAGTAACCCAACCCTAACGCTCCGCCCCTCGCGTTCTTTTCCACTCTTGTGATCGATCGCACAAGAGTGCTCATGTAGCCTGGTAACCCTGTGAAACTCGTCGACGCGCTCGTACCGACCGATTTTCGGTCGTCAATACGCGGACCTCTGCGCCGTTTTTACACCTCTGTGTTCATCGGCTGCATCGGAAATGGTCTCACGCTGTCGCTGTTCGTCGTGTACTTGCACAACGTGCGACACTTCTCGACGAGCTTCGCGACGTTGCTGCTCGCACTCTCGGCTGTCGTTGGACTCGCGAGCGCGCCGGTCTGGGGCACCATGACCGACCGGTTCGGACCCCTTCGCGTCCTTCTCTTCGCGTACATCGCCGATGCGGGTGCGCTCGTGTACTGGGCCATCGCCCACACCAAGATCCAGGCAACGGCCGCGGCGCTGCTGATCGCCATCTTCGGGGGTGCCGCCTGGGGACCAATGTCGACGATGCTGAGTCGACTCGTCTCGCCCGATCATCGTCAGCGGGCCTTTGGCGTGAACTTCATGCTCGTCAATCTGGGCCTCGGCTTTGGCACGCTCATCTCGGCGAGCGTGGTGAATCTCGAGCGCCCCGACTCATTCGTCATGCTCTACGTCTTCAACGCGGGCGTGACGCTGCTCGCTGCGCTCTTCTTTGCCACGCTGCACCGCCACGGCGGACCGATCAAAGAGCATCACGACGATCCCGAAAAGAGCGCGCAAGGGTGGGGTGTCGTTATCCGCGACAATCGAATGGTTCGCTACGTCATCGCCTCTGTCTTTCTCATGATCGGTGGGTACGGGTCACTCGATTCGGGACTCAGTCTCTTCGTCGTGAACGACCTGAAACTGAGCGTGCACACGATCGGCGTCATCTTTTTTTTCAACACCACGACGATCGTCGTCGCCCAGCTCTGGGTGCTCAATCGCATTGAACGTCGCTCGCGCACGCGCGTCATGGGTGTCGTCGCGGGATTCTGGTTCGTGTTCTGGATCATCCTCGAATCAACGTTGGCGATCCCCGCCGCGGCGTCAATCCCGATGCTCTGTCTCGCCATGATCGTCTTTGCCATCGGCGAAACGATGCTTCAACCCGTCGGCTCGGCGATCGTGAACCACATTGCCCCCGAGCACTTGCGCGGACGATACAACGCAGCGGCCGGTCTTTCGTGGGGCATTTCGAGCTCACTCGCGCCCGCAATCACGGCGCTCTACTTCGCCGTCCATCTCGGCAACTGGTGGCCCCTCGGTACAGGCCTCACCGCGCTGGTCGGCGGGGTCATGATGCTGAATCTTCGCCGCCACATCAGCGTCGAGGCCGACGGTCGGCGCGTGGCTCCCGCCAAGTAGAGAGACATCGGCTGCCTCGATAGGCAAGCGGTCCGGGCTGGCTACGCAATCGGCAGATGCTTGCCGAGCGAGGCGAACTGTTCGCTCGGCACATGGATCCAGCCTTCGCGCCGGGCGGCCTCCTTCGATTCGAGCGGTACCGGATACGTTGCGTCAGCGCGCGCCGCGAGCGCCACAAGTGCGCTCACCAACGCGTCGAGCTCGTGATCGGACGCAATGGCCGCGTCGTGCAACGCGGACGCAACAGAGAGCCACGACTCACTCGCCTGTTCGATCTCCCCGAGGATTCGCTCGCGCTCTGCACGCTGGCTCTCGCGCGCCCCCTGCACTCCCCCGCCCTTATAGCGAACGCCGCGTCGAGCGAGGAATCCCCACGCGCGTAACGCTGCTGCCGGATACGTCTCGACGAGTCGACCACTGCCGTCGCGAGATTCGAGCCGACCCCAACGTTGCGCCCACGCGGACTGGAGCCACGCGCCGCGCATCGCGACGACGCCGATCAGGTCCGAGGAGACCGACAGCGGTGTCGAACCGAGATCGAGCGCGCGAACGAACAGATCGGTGGTGCGGTGGCGCAAGCTTTCGCGGATCCGATCGGTGCTGCGGTGCTCGAAGGTGGGCCACCGCGCACTCATGCGGTGCGCGGTGACGGCGGCGACAAAGTCGTCGGGCCACCCGAGCGGTGAATCAAGTCCGACCACGGTGCCGCGATCAACCAGCTCGACCAGCCCGCGATCGTCGGCAACGAATCCATGCGCGGGCAGATTCGCGCTCGCGCGCGCACCGTCGGGCGTTACGATGACCACCCCCGTGCGCTTCGCTTCCGTCGCGAGATCGATGCCAACAAATCGCAGCGGCGTGCTCGCTCCGTCACCAACTGGTTCGTCACGGGTTCGATCAGACGACCGCCGCGAGCTCAGCGGAGTTGTGTGGTCGGCTGCCATTGAGCCTCCCCTCTCGCGGGCCAACACGACGCGCCCGCATCTTCGCGCCGGATCGTCGTCCGGCTTGTGGACTTCAGCTTGCGACGTCGCGTCGATGAATGTATCCGTCGAATCTCTATCACACCCATAGAAGCCGCACTTGAGCGGCGCGAGACGAAAGTGCGAGCGATTTTCTGCGGGGTTGAAAACGCGAGCGCGGACGACCAGACTTTCAGATACTTGAAGATTTCGAACGGGAGGACCGATGCCGGGCAAGCACGCATCTCCTCCGCTGCGATTGGACGAGGTCTGGCGGGGACTCGTCGACGACGAGCACCACGGTCCGCTGCCGGGCATCTTGATCATGCTCACGGGTGTCGCAGGCGTCGTTGATGCGCTCAGCATTTTGCGACTCGACCGTGTCTTCGTGGCGAACGTGACGGGCAACATCATCTTCATAGGTCTCGCCCTCGTGGGCGCGCGCGGCTATTCGGTCACGGCGCCGCTCGTTGTCTTTGCGAGCTTTCTCGCGGGTGCTGCCGTCGCGGGGGCGCTTACTCCGCGTCTCCTCGCTCACCGCGGTCGTGCGGCGCACGCGGCGTCGCTCGTGCAGCTCGTCGATCTTGCGCTCGCGACCGGCATGCTCGCCGCCAGCCCTCATCC
>DASXEU010000086.1:0-9755 GCA_036489935.1 Acidimicrobiales bacterium | reverse complement strand
GCGACATGTACATCGGAGCTGTCCCGCGCGCAAGCAGACTGGGTTGCAGCGATCACTCGTGATCCAAGTTTCGGTACTTCTCGGCTGAACCCTTCGAGATATGAACGGGATATTTTCTCTCATTGGCTCGGAATTTTTCATCGATCACCTGTGCGAGTTCAATACCTGCAATCTGAGAGAACCGAATGAGGTAAATCGCGACGTCGGCCACCTCCTCTTCGATTTGTCGACGGTCCTCGTCGTTTACCAACATTTGCGTAATCTCGTCATCGCTTTTCCACTGAAGTAGTGAGGACAGCTCACCAATCTCGCCCACGATTGCCATGACTAGGTTCTTGGGCGAGTGGTACTGCTCCCAATCTCGTTCATCCGCGAATTCCTGAGCCCTCTTGGCAGCACGAGTGAGGTCATATCTGAAGTTCGGGCTCCTCTTCATGATGGGCCTCTCTTGCGCTGTATACGAAGTCCATCAACGAGATCTGCCGGATTGCATTCCAATCCCTCGGCTAATCGAAGAATGCTTTGGAGACTTAGATTTCGTTCTCCGCGTTCAACCGAACTAACAAAGGAGAAGTGAAGTCCAATTTTCTCTGCCAGCGCCATTTGACTGACGCCGAGCTCGAGGCGTCGTTCTCTTGCTCGTTCCCCAAAAATCGTCTGCGCTGGATACCGCTTCGTTGTCCGACCCATTGCGACAGTTCAGACTAACTAGGTACATAGTGCTAGAGTCCCTGACGCTAACCCAGTCCCACGAATCTTTCGGACCTCAACGACTGCTCCCTCGCCAACACGAGTTCGGGGAAATGACATTGTTGAAGGCAGCGGTCAAAGTGAGAATGCCGCGATTGCGACAGCGACGCTGAGAGCATCGAATGCCGAACTTCCCACCGAACCGTCCGGACGAAATCTGGTGAGCCATGATCAGCCTCATTAATCGCATGAACCGTCGGTATTCGTTTTACCGTCTCTAAGTTGGGTAAGCGCTCATTGAAACATCGTCTCCGTGTTGCGCACGCGGATTGGCGGCGCCCTCGAGAGGGTCACCGGTCACCTCGGTGGAGGGCGACTCTGAACTAACCGAGCGGGAATCACCCATATTTAACGTTCGAGTTTTACTCGGCTGGCGTATGGGTTTATGGCTTCTACTTGCTCTGTACAGTTGCTTTTTTCTTATTGCCTTGAAACCATTCCCGTTGAAAAGCTGGTAACCGCTAGTGAATCAGTATCCGACAATTGAGACATTTTCGATGTCGGAGTCTTGTGACAACTCAACTCGCCCCTTTCAATCCCAAGCCCCCAGTATCGCCATACGCGGTGTCAACTGCCTGGGTCGATCGGATAAAACGAGCTCATAGGCGCGACCGTTGTGAAATGACATCATTGCTAGAACGCCCCAACTAGCTCAAGTTCAATGGAGCGAATTGAACCAAGACCTCTCTCACAATCGTCCGGGCGAACAGCTTCGCACCATCGCCGAGCGCGCTGGATTCACAAATCGCTTGATGGTATTTTGCCAGCGAATTGTTGGCCTTGATTCTCAAGTACCTTCATCACGGAGCGCGCTCCAGGGCAAGAAGCGAGTCGGATCGGCTTTGGGTCTTCTTGGGCCTCAATGGCGTGCTCTTCACTCATTGCCCGTAAGCGATCGCGGCGCCATAATTGATCACCTTTTAGTGGGTCCCGCGGGCGTCTTTTCGATTAGTACAGAGAACTACTCGGGCCACCATGTTTGGGTAACGGCTGATGAATTCGTCGTACAAGGCGCAAGCAACTATTGCGTCGAGAGGTCGGTAAACGAGGCGAGACTGGCATCTCAAACCTTGAGCTTTGTTTGCGGATTCGAAGTCAGCGTTCAACCGGTTATCGTCATTCTCGCTCGACGAGTTAGCGTCGTGGCCCCATCCCGCGATGGAGTTGTCACTCTAGGACTCAAAGAACTACTCGAATGGCTAGAGGCGAACCTTGTCACTATTTCCGAAGAACAAGTTAAAGCGATATTCGACGTCGCGAGATTGAGTGCCACGTGGACAAGCACTCATTCGCAGGCCAATCGCGTCAAGTCGAATTTGGAACAAACGCTGACGTTTCCAAAGCCGATTAACGGAAGCGTGAGAATGCGGATGAGGATGAGAGGCGGAGCGAGGATTCGTTTGAAATAATCGCACATCAAATAAATGTCGTCCAGTCGCACATGCTTTTGAGTTTTCTCCGGGCGATTTCGCTGCAGACACGCCACAAAGCGGATTCCGCGCGGACGTCCGCGAAGCGCGAGGACGATATTCACGCGACGCAACTGTCGGTACGTCAAGCGCCGTCGGACGTCGAACCGTGAGACAATTTTATCCAGCACGAATTGCCGACAAAGCTTTGGTTGTGATCTCGGCTCTTCGGATTAATGACAAAGATGGACTCCATCCTGCTGAGGTAGACGGAATGGCAATTCAGAAGGAATTACGCATTGTTTGAATTTTCAACCTGTTTCACTCAGACGACGCGCTCGCGGCTTTTGCGCAAGTTCGGCGATCTCATGGAACATCACGAGGAGATCGCCACAGGAGTCCGCAGAGGGAAGTGGCACGGCGCCACGTGACCATTCCCGAAGTTCGTCATAGAGGGCTCTTTTCTGCGCACTGTTCTTGCGCAATCGGACACCGCGTGCGAAGGCGACAGCCTGAAGCGTCTGACCTTTCACTCCCAAAGTGCCGGGGTCGAAGCCCGCACGGGGTGTTACACGTGACGCCACATGATTATCCCAAGGCTCGGGAATAGATCCACTCGCTCTCGGACTTCAATGGCGAGGTAGGTCACTGTTCGAGTATCACGGTTGCGGTTCTGTTATCGAAGTGGCAATCGTGGAGGCTTCTCAGCGCTTCGACCCGAGGTCATTAGTCTCCACAGCGTGGAATCAGCCGTCCCGGCAGCCTCCTTCCAATCCGCCTCAACGCATTCCGTTCATACATCACAATGGTGATCGGCCGCGAGCATACTCATTTTCTCACCGTCCGCAAGGCAGCGTCGTCGCGTCGGTACTCGCCGTGAGGCTGCCAAGTCAAGGAGCACACTTTGAGTATCTTCACGCGCGCCGCTATCGCGATGGTCTTAGGCTGTGCTGGCCTCATTGGCACTCGTTCTCTGCCAGCTGGAGCGTCGACGGGACTGACATTTTTCGTTAACGCGAGTAGCGACGGCTCATCAGTGAGTGACTGCACCACGCCATCCAACGTCGACTGTGGCATTGACAACGCCATCGCAGCGTTCGACACCGACACGACGCAAAACGACGCGGACACCATCGTCTTTGGTTCTTCGAGCCCGATATTCGTGTCAAACGGCACAGCCATTAACAACACCACGACGGGAGTCACGCTCGACGTCACCGGCAACGGAATCAGCACAACCGCCGTCAGCGGGGCCGACTTAAATACAGTCTTTACAGTGAACGTCGGAACGGTCACTATTTCAGATCTCACCATAGAAAACGGCTCCGCCACCGGCGTTGGCGGCGGCGGGATTTTCAATTCTGGAACACTCGCCGTGATGAGCGATTCGTTTTCGAACAACTCGGCTGCGTACAACAGCGGAGGAGGCGCCATTTACAACACTGGCGCACTAAGTGCAACTGACGACACGATTTCAAACAACTCCACAACCTTTGCCAACGGCGCCGGAATAGTTAACTACGGCGCCGCTACTTCGACGAACGACACGTTTGATGACAACACCACCGCCGGTGGCGATGGCGGAGGGCTCTTCAACTACGTCGGCGCAACGTTCACGGCGACCAACGACACACTCGTCGGCAACTCGGCCAGCGGAGGCGGGGGTGCAGTTTTCAACTACGACGGCACACTCACGGCGTCTGACGACACGTTCGCGGACGATTCAGCTGCCCTAGGCGGCGGGATCATGAACTACGGCACCGCGCTCGTCGCCAACTCCATCATTTCCAATGCGGAGTGTTATCAATCCGTCACGGACGGCGGCTACAACGTAGAGTCCGATGACTCATGCGGACTCGGGGCAAGCGACGCTGTTAACAGCGCGTCCATCAATCTTGCGGGATCGCTCGCGGCGAATGATTCGAGCGGACCAAAGACCATAGCCGTCGGCCAAGACAGTTCCGCCTACGAGGAGGTTCCTGCCATCGACTGCACGGTCGCGACCGACGAGCGCGGGGAACCGCGACCGAGTGTACTCGGCCAGAACGCATGCGACGTCGGGGCCTTCGAGTTCCAGCACGCCGCAGCAGTCGTGCACGCGAGCCAGAGTATCGACTTTGCTCCATTTGGCTCTCTGACGTTGACGTCAACGCCCGTGATTCTGTCCGCGACAGCCACGTCAGGACTCGACGTCGGTTTCGCCAGCTCCACTACGAGCGTGTGCGCGGTCTCAGGCGCGACACTAGACATGCTCTCAGTCGGCACCTGCTCAATCACGGCGCGCCAGAACGGCGATGGATATTTTTATCCGGCGCCGAGCATCACCGATACCTTCAGCGTCATCGAAGCGCCTCCCGTGCTTCCCGGTCGACCCACGATCAAGGTGTCATCTCCCTTCAAAGGGCGTCTGCGAATATCGATCGGTACGCCCGCGAGTGGAGCGACGAGCTGCCAATATTTCGTTGACGGGAAGGCATGGGCGAGGTTGGTGGGTCACGTGCCCGTCACGCTGTCGGGGCTGGCGGCGACAGCGGTCAGTGTCCGTGTACGCGGGTTAAATGTTGCGGGTACCGGACCTGTATCACAAGATGTGCGCTTGAGCGGTGCCAGGGTCGTGGCTGCGAGCAAGCAACGTCGTCGAGATCGCTATGTAAATAACGCCACCGATTTCTCGAAACATCCCACGGGTGCCACTGATTGCGCCGATGTCGTCAGGCGCGAGTTGCATCGTCGCGTTGTTCGTCGCCGGCGACGCAATACCCAAACCGAGTCCCGCAATAAGGGAGAAGAGCATGAGCCACCAGTAAGGCCCGAAACCGCGTGGGGCGATGGAGAGCATGAAGAGACCGAAGGCGATCGTCGTGAAGCCGACGACCATCGGCAGCCGATAACCAGTCCGGCGGAGCGCCAAGGTTGCTATGGCCGCGATGACTATCATCCCGATCCCCCGCGCAGACGTGATCGTGCCTGCTTGAGAAAACGGAAGGTGATAGCGATCTTCGGCGTAGAGCGGAGCCAGTACCGCGAAGCCGAATATTGCTGACCCATAGAGAAAGTTCAACAGGTTCATTGTCAGGAATCCCTGACCCTGAAGGAGATGTAACGGAATAATGGGCGCATCAGCGCGACGGGTGTGGCGCATGAAGAGCCAGCCAAGGACGATCGTTCCGACGGCTGAGACGGCAATGCCAGGACTCATCACCGACATTCCGGGTTCGCCGAGCAGCGTGACGGTGAGCATCCCCACGAGAATCGTGCCCGAGAGGAGTCCCACGCCAGCAAAGTCAAGACGCCCTGAATCGCGTGGCGCCGTCTTTGGAATGAGGCGCCACGCAAGGACGAACAGCACGATCCCCACCGGTACGTTGACAAAGAAGATTCCCCGCCAGACCCAGTACTGCGTGATGACGCCGCCAACGATCGGCCCGACCATCGAACCGATCGGAAATATTGACGAGAACATTCCGATCCCGCGGTCTCGATCGGCGCCGAAATGGTCAGCCACGATCCCAGTAGCCGAGGGCATAAAGGCTCCGCCGCCGAGCGCTTGGACAAAGCGAAGCAGGATGAGCATGTAGATGGTCGTCGACAGCCCACAGGCCAGGGAAGCGGTAGTGAATACCACGACGGAAACGAGGAAGACTTTCTTTCTCCCGAACTGGTCGCTGATCTTGCCGGCGAGTGGCAACGCAATGATTTCGCCCAAGGCGTAGATGGTGATGGTCCAACCAGTCCAGTTCAACCGGGAATGCAGTGCGTTGCCGATACGAGGAAGTGCGGTCGCGACAATCGTCGCGTCGATTGAACTCATGAACAGCGCAATGGCGCATGTGACAAAGATCAGGGTCCGGCTGGTAGCAGGCGCGTCCCGCGGTGCGCCACCCGATCCCCGCACGCTCGAACCACCAGCCGATGGCTTTCCCGTCAGCGACGGAGCTCCTCCCAACGAGATCTCCGCGATATCCCCGCTCGCGCTGACCTGCGTCCCAAGAACCGTGGTTCCAGCGCGTCGACGCTGCACACGTGGGTGCCAGGACCTGGGAAACAAGGAGTTATTCGCCTGTCACGAGGCGCCACCGTAGAGAGAAACGGATACGCGCATGATATCCAGGCTAACAAGCAGGCCCCTGATTGGGCCTCCTATCTGCCAAAGGAAAGTGGCACAATGTCGTATCGTGGCGCGAAGCGGACACTCCCTACGGCGAGCTCGGGCGTGATTGTGGACTCGGGTGAGGTAGCGACCGGCGACCGGACAACATGGGCCAAAAATGTCGAGACTCCGCTGCGTCGCTTTCTTCGCACAGAAACGGGTGGCGCCGCTCTCGTATTGGCCTCAGCGGTCGCGTCACTCATCTGGGTGAACATCGACGCTCACTCGTACCAACGGGTATGGGACACCATGTTCTCCGTGAGAGTTGGGGGTGTCGGCCCCGCACACGATCTTCGCTACTGGATAAACAGCGGGCTCATGGCGTTCTTCTTCTACGTCGCTGGTCTAGAGGTCCGACGTGAATTTGATATGGGCGAGCTGCGAGACCGACGCCGCGTCGCACTTCCAGTCGTCGTCGGACTAGCGGGAGTTGTGATTCCCATTGCTGGCTACCTCGCTCTCAACCTCGGACGCTCCTCGGCACATGGATGGGCCATCACGATGTCCACGGACACCGCATTCGCGCTCGGCATGCTCGCACTCGTCGGACGCGGAGCTCCGAATCGTCTTCGCGCGTTTCTACTCACCGTCTCCATTGTCGACGACGTGGCTGCGCTCATCGTGATCGCGGTCGCCTACTCGAATGGCGTAAGAATCGCCCCGCTCCTCGCATCCGCTGCAGTGTTCGGATTCATCGTCGCGCTCGTCGTAGTGGGCGTCAGCCGCGGACTCATCTATGCCGCCCTCGGTGTTGGCGCATGGCTCGCATTGTCAGCGTCACGAATTGACCCGATCGTGATAGGGATCGCCATGGGCCTCCTGACGCCCGCGACTCCCGCAGGGCGTGGCGAACTCGAACGAGCCAGCGATCTCTTTCGACGCTTTCGTGAGCAACCGACCCCAGAGCTGCAGCGATCGGCGAGACTCGGGCTCGATTCCGCGGTGTCACCGAACGAGCGCCTTCAACGACAGTTCCACCCGTGGACGAGCTACTTCATCGTTCCCGTCTTCGCACTCGCGAACGCCGGCGTCGTCGTCGTCAAGGGAAGCTTTCTCGCTCACGCGATGAGCTCGCCAATCACACTCGGAATAGTGGTCGGCTCTGTTCTCGGCAAACCCGTCGGGGTTATCGCTTCAACGTGGCTGGCGACGAAAGTCAGTCGCGGTCGAATCCGATCACCGGTGGGGTCGCTCGCACTGACGGGTGGCGGCACGATCGCCGGCGTCGGGTTCACGGTTTCGCTACTCATCTCAAATCTTGCGTTTCGAGGTCAACAGCTCGAAGAGGCAAAACTTGGAGTGTTGATCGCTTCGATCGCAGCCTCTCTCGTAACCTTTCTCGTATTCCGACTTGCCCTCCTGCTGCCCGATGTCCGCCGTGTGCGGGCACTCGAGGGCACACAAGACTCGATCATCGATCTGGCGGTTCCCCCTGATCCGCGTCGTGACCACATGCGAGGTCCCGAAGGAAGCCCCGTCACCATTGTTGAGTACGGCGATTTCGAGTGCCCGTACTGCGGTCGTGCGGAGCCGATACTGCGAAGCCTCTTAAGCGACTTCGGCGACGTGTGTTACATCTGGCGACACCTCCCGCTCACCGACGTACACCCGCATGCGCAGTTGGCGTCCGAAGCGAGCGAAGCGGCCGCGCAGCAGGGCGCGTTCTGGGCGATGCACGACCGATTGCTAGAACATCAGGGTGAGCTTCGTTTCGATGACCTGCTCGCACACGCGCGAGAGCTCGGCCTCGAAGGTCATCGCTTTGTCGCTGCCCTAGAAAATCACGAAGGATCGGCACGTATTGCTGAGGACGTGGACGGAGCGGACCTGAGCGGCGTTACCGGAACTCCGACGTTCTTCATCAATGGGCTTCGCCACTACGGGACGTTCGATATCGACGCTTTGGTCAGTGCGGTGCGTGCGGCACGAGAGCGTGCGGTCGTGAGCGATCGGTGATCGCCCCCCCGCCATCCAAAGACGCCGGAGGAGTTTCCGACTGGTCCGCAGGAACGATCCTGATCAACGACTTCGCGCGCGCACGATGGTAAGGCACCGGGTACGTCGGATCTGCGCGGTGTCCGCGTGGGCACTCGCGCACGACGCCCAGCGCCCATTTACGATCCGGTTAGGCTACTGGGGTGATCCAGCGAATCCTCATACTTATCGCCTGGACGCGCACGCATCAGGGCAAGAAGATGACGCGATACGTCTTGGGCTCGGTCGTTACGACGGCTGTGTCGTTTACTTCGATCGCCATTCTCTACGGCTTTCGCATTATTCCTGGCGTCGTCTGGGCGACCTTGGCGGGAAACCTAATAGCGACCCTTCCCGCGTATCAACTCAACCGCACGTGGACGTGGGGCAAACGCGGTCGAAGCCACTTCCGTCGCGAGATCGTACCGTTCTGGACGATGTCGTTTCTCAGTATTGCGTTTTCCCAACTCGGCGCGTTCTGGGCGAGACACGAAGTGCACGCCCACGCGTGGAATCACCTCGCGAACACCGCGCTCGTAACGGGGGCGAACTTACTCTGTTTCGCGATTTTCTTTGTCATAAAGCTGATGGTCTTCAACCGAATCTTCCGTGTTAACAAGCTCGAGCGCCTTGAAGAACACTTGAGGCTGGAAGAGACCGGCGCGATCGGCCCGGGGTACCCCTCGAGAGACGACCCCAGCGTCGACTGACGTTCCAGCTTCGAGTGATCCGCGCACCCAAGCGGGTCTCGTTTTCAACCGCAGGTCCTCGCAGCTTTCGGGCGGCGCGTAACGCTCCCCCTTGCTACGAGAAACTTCGAGAGTGCCGTAACGCCAACGCGCCCTTGGCGACAGAGCGGGCATCGCGATGCGCCGTTGCGTTAGCCTCTTGAGCGGAGCGCCGGGAAGACGGGTCGGCAAATTGTCTTTCTGAAAGGAAACTGCCGTGGCGCCCTCACTCATCGCATTCATCGTTGGTGCGCTCATCAGTCTCTGTTTCAGTTGGGTACTCGTGACTCGCCTCGAGCGCGTGGGAGAGCGCATCGGACTTTCTGAAGCACTGCTCGGCGTTGTCGCGGCGCTTGCGGCGGATGCGCCTGAGATAACTTCGTCAATTTCGGCCATTTCACAGCACCAGCGAGAAATTGGCTCGGGCGTCGTCATCGGTTCAAACCTGTTCAACCTCGCAGCGCTGCTCGGACTCGGCGCGATCGTGTCCGGCTTCATCGCTCTCCATCGAAGGGTGGTAATTTTCGGCGGATTCGTTGCGATGTGGGTTGCGCTGTGTTGTCTCGCGACGACGCTTCGAGTCATTCCCGTCTCCGTGGGGCTCGGAACTTCACTCATCGTCCTCCTTTGCTATTTCGTAATGCTCGGACTTCGACAAGAGACGATTTGGCGCTTGCCGCTTAAGCGACCCGTGACGAAGTGGCTCGCGGACGCTGTCGATGAGGAGGCACTCGAACTCGTGAC
>DASXEU010000049.1:0-5093 GCA_036489935.1 Acidimicrobiales bacterium | reverse complement strand
CAGGTGATTCGTTTGGTCGACCCGCGGCCAACGCACTTCAATGAGAGGGGCATCATGGAAGAGACAGCGGTGCGCGACAACCTAGAAGTGACGCGCGAGTCTGACGACAACGATGTCGTCGACGACACGGACCTGTTTGACGCGGACTCCATCGACAGCAGCGACGAACTCGTCGCCGAAGAAGATGGCGTCATCGAGAATCGTGAACCCGACACCGTCGGCGGCAGTGACGACGATGACGAAGAAGAGACCGTCGGCGGCAGTGACGACGATGACGAAGAAGACACTGTTGGCGGTGAAGACGAATAAGGCAAGTTTGTGAGTAGGCCGAGCGGCGAGTCGGCGCCGCTCGGCGGCAGGGCTATGACGTATCTATTGAAAGAGGGCGAGATGGAAGAGTTTTTAACCGACATCAAGACATTGCGAGAGCGGGCGCGAGAGAACATCGACATGGGTCCGGTGACGGATGTGTACGGCGCTGACCTCGACCGAGTGGTGTACGTCCTCAACCAGGCGCTCGCGACGGAGATCACCTGCGTCCTGCGATACAAGCGTCACTACTTCACGGCGGAAGGACTGAACTCGAAGTCCGCTGCCGAAGAGTTTCTCGAGCACGCGGGCCAGGAGTCGGACCATGCGGACATGATCGCTGCTCGCATTCAACAGCTCGGCGGGGAGCCGGACTTCAATCCGGACACGCTCACGAGTCGCAGTCACTCCGAGTATGACTCCTCAACGGAACTTGAGGCAATGATTCGCGAGGACCTCGTCGCCGAGCGCGTCGCGATCGCCGCGTACACGGAGATCGTCGAGTGGCTCGGTACGGGTGATCCGACGACGAGGAGGATGCTCGAAGAGATCCTCGCTATGGAAGAGGAGCACGCGGAAGACATGCTCGACCTCCTCGCGGGAATCGCCTAGCCGCGATCGTACAAATGAGCAGTGCAATCGGTTCTCACGGAGCTCTCCACTAATCACGTAGGTGCACATGTCACGAACAACGACTCTCTTCCATGAATTTGTCGCTACCGACGGCGCTGAACTTCCGCTCCCGGGGTCGGGACAGACGTGGCGGCGATTCTCGTCGTTCGCACATTGGGCCGCGAAAGATCTTTCAGTCGGCCGGCTGTGTGAGGGGCACGGCGACGCGATGTCAATACTCTCTGAGGCGGGGTCGTATCCAAAGGACCGAGCGACCTATGGCGTCTGGGCGTCGCGGAGCGCGGTCGGTGGCACGTATGCCGAGCGAGTGCCGGGCGGATGGCGACTCCACGGCAGCAAGTCGTTTTGTTCCGGGAGCGGAGTCATCGAACGTGCGCTCGTGACCGCGGACTCGAAGGACGGATACCTGTTGTTCGACGTTGCCGTCGATGAGCAGGTAAGTGGCGTCGTTCCCAACTCGTGGCCCGCGGTAGGGATGGCGGAATCGAGGAGCGAGACGCTTGAGTTCGCAGGTCCTGTGATCTCTGAGGGCCTGCTCGTCGGTCCGCCTGACTTCTACACGCGTCGTCCCGGTTTCTGGTTTGGCGCTGCAGGCGTCGCGGCCTGTTGGTACGGCGGTGCCGTAGGTCTCGTGAATAGTCTGACGGAGGGACTCAGTCCCACTCCAAACGATCATGTGCTGGCCGATGTGGGTGAGGCGGTGGTCGCCTTGGAGACGATGCGTCTCGTCCTTCGCTCCGTGGCCGACGCAATTGATGAAGACCCTCTCGATGCTGGACAGCACGCGCACTTTCTCGCGCTCGTCGCTCGCCAGGTCGCGCACGATTCCGCTGAAAAGGTACTCGCGTCCGTGGCCTCAGCCGGAGGCGCCCGACCGCTCTGCCTCGATGCCGATCAAGCCCGCCGCGCCGCCGACCTCTATGTGTACCTCTCCCAACACCACGGTCGAACCGACGCCGCAGAGATCGGGCGAATCACCATCGAAGGACGATCGTGACATTCACCGTTGACGCCGATCACCTCGGCCCGCGCGAGGAGAGTTGGCTAAAGCGCATCGAGTTCAGCGATCTCGCGCGCCTGGACACGGTGCACGCTCGACGGCTCATTGTCGTCGCGCCCCATCCCGATGACGAGGTCCTCGGCGTGGGAGGACTCATTCAGGCCGCCCTAAGAGATCACGTGCTCGTAGAGTTTGTCGCGGTCACGAACGGCGAGGCGTCGCATCCGATCTCCGAGGTGGCAACCACACTTGATCTGGCGGCTCTCCGTGCGCAGGAATCTCGCACGGCGCTTCGACGGCTCGGCGTGGACGATCCGGTGATCACCCCGTTGCATCTGCCCGACGGAAAGATCGGTGAGCACCGCAGGGAGCTTGACGAAGCGCTGTCCTCGATGCTGCTACCTGACGACCTTTGCGTCGCGCCGTGGCGCCGCGACGGTCACCCGGATCACAACGTCTGTGGTGAAGCGGCCGCTGCGGCAAGTCAATCGGTGGACTGCAAGTTCCTCGAGTACATGGTGTGGTCGTGGCACTGGGCCGATCCGGATGGTTCCGATATCCCTTGGGACCGTTGTGTGCGCCTCGACCTTGAACGGCGACAACGCGCACGTAAGCGGTGGGCGACAGGCGCCTTTCATTCCCAGATCCGTCCGATTGGCGCTCAGCGTGAGGACTCGGCGATCCTTCCCGAGCCCATCCTTCGTCGATTTTGGAGGCCGTACGAAGTGCTCATCGATGATACGGCCGCATGCTCATGAGTTCCACCGCGCGGAGCTACTTCGAGCAGATGTATGCGGACTGCGATGACCCCTGGCAGTTCGCTTCGAGTGCATACGAGCAGCGCAAGTACGCACTCACCGTGGCATCGTTGCCTCGATCGCGCTACGAGAGCGCGTTCGAACCTGGATGCTCGATTGGCATCTTGAGCGAACAACTCGCCCCGCGCTGTCAACGGTTGCTCGCGACGGATCTCGTTGCCGACACGTTGGAAACAGCGGCGGAGCGTTTGAAGCGCTTTCCCCACGTTCGCGTGGAGGAGCGCGCGATTCCCGAGCAGTGGCCCGAGGAGGTCTTCGATCTCATCGTCCTCAGTGAGGTTGCCTACTACTTTGACGAAGCGGCGCTGCTTGAGATCATGGATCACGTCGTGCGCACTACCGCGCAGGGCGCCCATCTGATTGCCGTCCACTGGCGCGGAGAGACCGACTATCCACTGACGGGCGACGCGACCCACGAGTTGATCGCTCGGACGCACAAGTTGCGCCGGGTGGTGCATCACGAGGAAGACAAGTTCCTCCTCGACGTATGGGAGCGCCACTGATGAGGCGAGTGCGCCGACTTGAGCGGACGCGGGCGCTCGGTGTTGTCGTCCCCGTGCACGACGAGCAGGATCTTGTGAGCACCGCGCTCGAAGCATTGAGTGACTCGCTGCACGACGTGAGAGCCTTCAAGATTGCCTGCGAGGTCGTCGTTGTGCTCGACGCGTGCGTCGATGAGAGCGCACGACTCGCGGCCGACTGGCGGCGACGGCACGCTCAACGAAGTGATGTGGGCGTGTCGCTGGTGACGTGCGACGCACGAAACGTGGGGATAGCGCGCGGTCTTGGATGTGCGGTCGCACTCGACATGCTTGGCGACATCGATCCCGCGCGCGTGTGGCTCGCTACGACCGACGCTGACTCGCGTGTTCCTCGACGGTGGCTGAGATCCCAGCTACTTCGTCACGAGGAAGGCCGCGATGTCTGGGCGGGACGAGTGGGCGTGACCGACTGGTCGCCGCATCGTCGCGTGCCCCAGACGATGTGGCAGGACGATTACGACAGCGAGCACCAGCCGATTCACGGTGCGAATCTCGGATTCAACGCGGGCCTGTATTTGGCGGCGGGTGGATTCCCGCCGTATCGCACGGGCGAAGACCGTTCGCTCGTGCGTGAGATGGTGGCTCGCGGTGCGGACTGCTGGTTCGACGACTCTTTGCGGGTGGTCACGAGCGCACGACGGGTGGCTCGTGCTCCACAGGGTTTCGCCCATGCACTCAATCTCATCGAAGCGTCGGCCAGTCTGCGTAGCGACTGATCGTCGCTCAAATTCCCTTTGAGTGCGACTACGGTTCCCCGACGAGCACGGCGACGGGCAGTTCGGCCAGACACTCCGCGATGTCGAGACGACCGCGCGTTGGAGTCAGTGTGGCACCGGTAAAAATGTCTCGATAATGCGAAGGGGCGATCGCAGGCACGCGAAGTGTGCTTCGCTTGCCCCAGGTCTCTTTGCCAGTGGCAAAGCCACTCGTGCCGGCTATGTCGATCGTCTGACGTGCCACGACGGCGAGCACCGACTCGTGAGCGTGCTCGCGGGTGACCGCCACGACGTGCTCCGCGTGCGGACCAGCGACGTCGAGTGCTTCATAGGCGCCGCGCGCGAAAAGTTCGGGGTGACTTTTCCGCAACGCCAGCATCTCGCGAGTGATGTAGAGCTTGAGCGCTCCGCTTGGCCAACGGCTGAGGAGCTGGCGCGCCGCAGCGCGCCGCTTCGCAGGCGCAGCACCAGCGGCCGGTAGACGCTCAAGCAGCGAGCGTCGCTGCGCAAAATCGACCGGTCGTCGATTGTCGGGATCAGTGAGCGAATGGTCCCACAGTTCGCTTCCCTGGTAGAAGTCAGGTACCCCCGGTGCGACGCACTTGAGCACCGTCATGGCGAGGCCGTTGGCGGCGGACGCGGGGGCGATTCGATCAACGAACTGTCCCATCTCGTCGCCAAACTCCTGAGTGCGAGCGAGCGCCGCCACGAAGGAGGTGAGCGCACGCTCGTAGTCGGTGTCCGGGTCGGTCCAACTCGTTCGGCGCTTCGCCTCGCGCGCCGCCTTCACGGCGTAGTTCTGCACGCGTCTCACGATGTCGCGCCCCACTCGGCTCGTGCCGACAGGCCAGACGGCAACGAGGCTCTGAAAGATGACGAACTGATCGTGCACGTCGGGCAGAGGCCGATCAGAGGAAGCGCTGCCGTGTCGACAGTGCCAGCGAGCGACGAGCGAAGACCATTCGTCGGGCAGTTCGGAGAGGACGAAGAGTCGCGAACGCGCGTCTTCGGAGCGCTTTGAGTCGTGGGTCGAGGTTGCATTGAGTGACGAGGGGAGTCGTTGGTGATGTCGGGA
>DASXEU010000024.1:0-17366 GCA_036489935.1 Acidimicrobiales bacterium | reverse complement strand
TGTTGGGCGTTGCCGCCGGTGCCGGGCTCGGCGCGACCATCGTCATCGTGGCGAGCTCGGGTTCGACCTCCTGGTTACCGGCTGCTGCGTTCATCGGTGGTGCGGCCGCCGTGACGTTGACGTACCTCGTGGGCGCCAAGTTCGGGGGCCGCTCGACGGGCACCTCGGTGGTACTGGCGGGCGTCGCGGTTGCGGCGCTCTTCACAGCAGTCCAGACAACACTCCTGCAGCAGCACGCCCCCGATCTCCAGGCCGTCTACTCCTGGATCCTCGGCAGCCTCGCGTCTGCGACCTGGTCCAACGTCTGGTTGATCCTGCCCTACGTCGTCGTGAGCGCAGTCGTCCTGCTCATGCATCGTCGCCTGCTTGACGTGCTGCGTCTCGGCGAAGAGGAAGCTGCGAGCCTCGGCGTCAACACTCGTCGGGTGCGCCTCATTGTGGTCGCCGCCGCGACGCTCGGTACCGCGGCCGCCGTCTCGGTGAGTGGACTCATCGGCTTCGTCGGCATCATCGTGCCTCACCTCGTTCGTCTCACCACAAATGCGAGCTATCGCGTCGTGCTGCCGGTCTCCATTGTGGTCGGCGCCGCGTTTCTCATCCTCGCCGATTTGGTCGCGCACACGATCGAGTCGCCCGCCGAAGTACCGCTCGGGGTCGTCACCGCATTCGTGGGCGCTCCGTTCTTCATCTTCGTGCTGCGTTCGCGTCGCGCCCAACAAGGGGTGCTCTAAAAGTGGCCGCCCTCGAGGTCGACCCGACTCCCGACATTGTCGAGTTCCGTGATCTCGTGGTTCGCTACGCCGAAGCGACGGCGCTCGACGGCGTCAGTCACGTGGTTGCGCGCGGACATTGGCTGGGGCTCATTGGCGCGAACGGCGCGGGGAAAACCTCGTTGCTGAAGGCGCTCGCGCGACTCGTCACGTTCGACGGATCAGTCCGCGTTGAGGGACACGTGACGTCCGAGCTTTCTCGTCGCGAGTTCGCTCAGCTCGTCGCCTACGTACCCCAAAAGCCCGAGTTCCCGCCGGAGATGCGGGCGGTTGACTACGTGGCGCTCGGTCGACTGCCCCACCTCGGATACTTCGGTGCGGAAGGACCGCACGACCGCGACCGATCACTGGAACTTCTCGAACGGCTCTCGCTCGGCTCGATGGCCACGCGACACCTTTCGACCATGTCGGGTGGCGAGCTGCAGCGACTCGTCCTCGCCCGCGCGCTCGCGCAAGAGGCACCGGTGCTGCTGCTCGACGAGCCGACGAGCGCGCTCGACCTCGGTCGGCGCGTGGAAGCGCTCGAACTCGTTGACGAGCTTCGAGTCGAGCGAGGCCTCACCGTCATCAGCGCCATGCACGACCTGACCCTCGCGGCGCAGTTCGCCGATCAGCTCGCACTGCTCGCGAACGGCGCCATCGTCGCGACCGGCAGCCCCGAAGAGGTTCTCCAAGAGCGTTCGCTCGATTTTCACTTTGGCACGCGAGTGCGCATACTTCATACCGACGACGGTGAGCTCATCGTCGTGCCCCGCCGTACCCACCCGAAAGGACAACATGCCGGACCCACAGCGTGACGTACCAGCAGTACCGGAGAAGCTCATACGAGCCGATTCGATCATCATCGTCAACACCGGCGACGGCAAAGGAAAGTCGTCGTCGGCCTTTGGCGTCATGGGGCGCGCGTGGGCGAGGGGGTGGCGCGTCGTCGTCATCCAGTTCGTCAAGAGCGGCAAGTGGCAGGTCGGTGAGAAGAAGCTCGCCGAGCACCTGGGCATCGAATGGCACACGATGGGTGACGGCTTCACGTGGGAGTCAACGGATCTTGACGAGACGATCGCGAAGGGCCGTCACGCCTGGCAGGTCGCCAAAGAGAAGCTCGCGAGCGGCGACTACGACCTCGTCATCTTGGATGAGGTCACCTACGCCGTCTCCTACGGATGGGTGGAGGCCGAAGACGTGGTCAACGCGCTTTCGACGAGAGCGGCGACGACCAACGTCATCGTCACCGGCCGCAACGCCCCCAAAGAAGTCATTGAACTCGCCGATACCGCCACCGAGATGAAGATGGTCAAGCACGCCTACCAGCAGGGCATTCGAGCGAAAAAGGGCATCGAGTACTGATGTTCGCCGAGCTCGCGACGCGACGAGAAGACGGTCTCGATCTCGGGGTTCTGGTCTACCGGTTCGAACGCGCGCTGCTCGGCGTCTCGAGTGCGGTCGTTGGCGGCGGCATTGGCGAGCGACACTGGGCGATGAACGCACAAGTACGTGCCGACTACGCCCGCGACGACGTTACGACCCACGTGGATGAACTCGCTCGCACCTTCGCGCTGGAAGAAGATGGCGTTGGCTTGCTCACGGCCGCCAAGGTGCAACGTCGCGAACGCGCCTCGGTGGAGGGCGTGGACGCAGAAGTAACCACGGGTCTTTCGCATCCAACGTGGGCCGCCGACCCGGATGTCCATTCCGCCGCACACGTGGGCACCATCAACATGGTCATCTTCGTGCCGACGCGCTTGAGCGACGGAGCGCTCATCAACGCAATCGCGACCGCGACTGAAGCGAAGAGCCAGGCGCTCCTCGAGGCCGGATTTTCCGCGACCGGCACTCCGTCGGATGCCGTGGCGCTCTTTTGTCCACTCGACGGCGACATCGAACTCTTCGGCGGCCCGCGCTCGCTCTGGGGTGCGCGCATCGCGGTCGCTGCCTACCGTGCTGTCCTCGCGGGTGCTCGCGCGTGGACGCCGTGAAGACACTCATCCTCGGCGGCGCTCGTTCGGGCAAGTCGCTCATCGCCGAGCGCCTCGCGTCGCGCAGTGCAGAACCCGTCACCTACGTCGCGACGGTGCGTCTCGGCAACGATGAGAATCTCGCTCAGCGCGTCGCGGCACACCGCGAACGCCGCCCGCCAGCCTGGTCGACCATCCAGTGCGGTGACGATCTCGCCGACATCCTTGCGTCGACGATCGGTACCGTGCTCGTTGACTCGCTCGGTCCGTGGATCGCGGCGCTGCCCACCATGCAGTGTGATCTCGAGCTGCTGGTCGGGGCCCTACGTGCGCGCAGTGGCGACACGATCATCGTCTCTGAAGAGGTTGGCCTCGGCGTGCATCCCGAGACCTCCATCGGGCGCGAGTTCCGCGACGCCCTCGGCACGCTCAACCAAGCGATCGCACAGGAGTGCGACGACGTGCTGTTCGTCGTTGCTGGTCGAGCGCTGTCCTTGCCACGGAGCGACTGGTGAGGCGAGCCGTTTCGTTTCTCACTCCCTTCGGGCGCGCCGCCACGCCCCACAACACCACGCTCGCGTGGTTTCCGATCGTCGGCGCGCTGATCGGCTTCGCCGTAGGGGGGATCTGGTGGCTCGCGGCGAAGGTGTGGCTCAGGTTGATTGCGGGGGCCATCGCCGTCGCCGCGGATCTTGCCCTCACCGGACTCTTACACTTCGACGGTTTGGCTGACGCGGGGGACGGGTTGCTCGCGCCGCTCACCCGAGAACGTCGCTTGGCCGCAATGGCCGATCCTTCCATCGGCGCCTTCGGCGCACTCACCGTCGGCGCCGTGCTCCTCCTTCGTTTCGGCGCATTCGCGTCACTTCGCCCGTCGCCCCTCGCCATTGCCGGACTCTGGTGCGCATCGCGCACGGCAATGGTCGGCATCACCGAGGCGCTCCCCTATGCGCGCCCCGACGGACTCGTGCAGAGCTTCCTCGGCTCTCGTTCCGGGCGCCAACGCGGTGCGCTGCGGGCATCCGTCGCCGTGGGTATCGCACTCTCGGCCGTGCTCGTCGTGTTCTCTCGAGGCGTACACGGACTCGCCGCCTTGGCAGCAGAGCTCATCGCCATCGTGCTCGTCGCGCTCTTCTCGCGCCGGCGCATCGGCGGCTACACCGGCGATGTGCTCGGAGCAGCGGGCGTTGTCGGCGAGACCATCGGGCTCTTAGCACTGGCAGTCCGATGAGCTCAACGATCTCGCGAGCGCCACGGCCATTCGCGGCGGCGACGGGCATCGCGCTCGATCGACTCTTCGGCGAACCCGCGTCGGCATGGCACCCCGTGGTGCATTTCGGCCGCGTCATGGACACCTTCGAGCGGCGGATCTACCGCGACGCGGAGTCGCCCGGTGTGCTGCACGCGCTCACGGGCACGATGGTCGGCGTCGCCGCTGGGCTACTTCTGCGCTCGACCGCGTGGGCGACGGGACTCGCCGTAGGCGGACGATCGCTCTGGCGCGCCGCAGACGACGTCGCGAACGCCCTCGGACGTGGCGATCTCGAAGCCGCCCGTGCGCTCCTGCCGAGCTTGGTGGGTCGTGATCCGAGCCAGCTGGACGAAGAGGAGATCGTACGTGCGGTCATCGAGTCGGTCGCCGAGAATACCGTCGACGCGATCGTTGCTCCGCTGCTGTGGGCGGCCGTTGCCGGCGCGCCCGGCGCTCTCGGTTATCGCGCCATCAACACGATGGACGCAATGGTGGGTCACCATTCGGATCGCTACGAGCACTACGGCTGGGCGAGTGCTCGGCTGGACGACATCGCAAATTGGCTCCCGGCACGTGCGGCGGCTGTACTCGTCGCCGTCGTGCGTCCCAGGACGGCCGGCAGCATCCGGCTCGCCGTGACCACGCAGTCATCGGCGCACCCATCGCCGAACGGTGGCGTGGTCGAGGCCGCCTTCGCCGGTGCGCTGGGCGTGCGGCTCGGCGGCCGCAATCGCTACGGCGATCGCGTCGAAGACCGTCCGATTCTCGGCAACGGTCGGTCGGTCCGTGTCGGGGACATCAAAGAAGCAGTCCGGCTCAGTCGTGACGTCGTCACGTCCCTCGCGGTGATACTCGCGTTGATTGGTCTCGCGCAGTGGTGGCGCCGCCGATGACGCTGCCTCGCGCGGGCGCACACGGCGGAGACGCAGAACGAGTCGCGCTCGCGCTCGGCCTCGACCCGGCGTCAATGCTCGACCTCTCCCAGTCGCTCAATCCGGTAGCTCCCGATCCGCGACCCGTGATTGCGGCGCATCTCGATGCCATCGCGCGCTACCCGGATGCCACGGCGGCACATCAAGCGCTCGCGAACACGATGAACGTCGACCCAGATCGTTTGTTGCTGACCAACGGTGGTGCGGAAGCAATCACGCTCGTCGCGACACTCGTCGGCGGGTCGGTCGACGAGCCCGAGTTCTCACTGCACCCGCGGGGCTCGGGACCACGCTGGCGATCGAATCCCCATAGTCCGTCCGGCCTCCTCGCGCCTCGCGAAGAAAGGGCAGCCGTGTGGGACGAAGCGTTCTACGCGCTTGCGACGGACGAGTGGACGAGGGGGGACGACGCGGTCGTGGTCGGCTCACTCACGAAGGTGCTCGCCTGCCCCGGGCTTCGCGTGGGCTACGTCCTCGCTGAGCCATCATTCATTGATCGCTGTCGACGCCTACAGCCCGAGTGGTCGCTCAATGGCCTCGCGTCTGCCGCCCTCCCCGACCTTCTCGCCGCGCTCGATCTCCCCGACAGCGTCCTGCGCATTCGTAGCCTGCGCGAGCAGCTGCGCTCCGTGCTCGAAAGCCGCGGCATTTCAGCACGGCCCTCCGACGCTCCCTGGCTTCTCGTCGAGTACTCAGGACTGCGCGAGATGCTCGCACCAATGGGCATCGTCGTGCGCGACTGCGCCAGTTTCGGGCTCGAGGGAATCACTCGCATCGCAGTACCAAACGAATCCGGCCTCGCGCGTCTCGCTGACGCGATCGACACATTGAAAAGGAACTGACATGACCGACTTCAGCGAACTCGCACTTCGTGTGACCCCGACTGACGCCTCTGCAGCGCTCGCCGCACGAGCGTTGCAGGACCGACTCACAAAGCCCCAAGGGTCACTCGGTTTTCTTGAGACACTCGGCGTGCAGCTGGCAGCCATCGCGGGCGAGTCTCCCCCGCCAGTGCCCGAGCCCGTGACGATCGCCGTCTTCGCGGGCGATCACGGCGTCGTTCGCGCGGGCGTCACGCCATGGCCTTCCGAGGTGACCGCTCAAATGGTCGCGAACTTCTGTGCCGGCGGCGCCGCGATCAACGTGCTCGCCCGCCACGTCGGTGCCTCCGTCGTGATCGTCGACGTCGGTGTTGCGTCACCGATTCCTGGCGACGCGCACGGGCTCCTCCGACGCAACGTTCGACTGGGCACGGCGAACCTCGCCGAAGGACCCGCCATGAGCACGGACGAGGCACTCGCCGCACTCAACGTCGGAGCTGACGTCGCTCGTGAGGCGCTCGAGCAAGGCGCGAGACTGCTCGTGACCGGCGACATGGGCATTGGCAACACCACGCCTTCGGCCGCGCTCATCGCCGCCTTCACAAACGCGAGCCCTCGCGACGTGACCGGGCGCGGCACGGGCATCAATGACGAGATGCTCAACGTAAAGACTCGCGTCATCGAGTCAGCGCTCGCTCGATTGTCACCCGACGCATCGCCACTCGACATCGTCGCAGAGGTTGGAGGCCTCGAGATCGCCGCGCTGGCGGGCTTCATCGTCGCGGGCGCCGCGTCGAAGGTGCCCGTTGTCATCGATGGCGTCATCGCCGTCGCGGCGGCTGTCGTCGCACGCGCTTTCGCGCCGAACGTCACTGGCTATCTCATTGCGGGGCATCGCTCGAGCGAACCGGGCGCGAGTGCCGGCCTGGTGCACCTCGGTCTCAACCCCGTGCTCGATCTGGGGCTGCGTCTCGGCGAAGGGAGTGGTGCCGCGTTGGCGGTGCCACTCGTCCAGGCCGCCGCGAAGATTCTTCGTGAGATGGCAACATTCGATTCTGCGGGGGTCACCGAGAAGGACGACGCGTGAGCGTCATCGAGCGTCGACACCTCGATCACGTGCCCGACGCAGAAGGGCACGGGAAAGTATGGCGCCAGGGTCCCTTCTGGTTCCTCGGCAACTTCCAGCCCTTTACCCTCGCCCTCGCCTTCTTCGGCCCGGTCGTCGGACTCAACGGGCTCTGGACTTCCGTCGCGGGCATCGCGGGCATCCTCATTGGCGCAATGTTCATGGCGGCCCATTCGGCGCAAGGCCCGACGCTGGGTCTTCCCCAGATGATCCAGTCGCGCGCGCAGTTTGGCTATTCGGGGGTGATCGTGCCCCTCGTCGCCACGACGCTCACCTTTGTTGGGTTCAACGTCGTGACCATCGTCATCATCAAACAAGGACTTCTCGACATCTTCGGCTGGAACACAGCCACCGTCGCAGTGTTGGTGAGCGTTGCTGCCGCGGCCCTCGCGATCTACGGCCACGACTGGATTCACAAAGTCGTCCTCACCGTGTTCTGGGTATCACTGCCACTCTGGATCATCGTGACGCTCGCCATCGTGTTCGACGGTGCGGGAGGTCACGGCACGTCCACGGGAGGCTTCAGCGCTGTCGGCTTCTTCTCAATGTTCACGGTCGCCGCTTCGTACAACATCACCTATGCCCCCTGCGTCTCGGACTACTCGCGCTATCTGCCCCGAAACACGTCGCGACGTCGACTCACGACAGCGGTGTTTCTCGGCGCCGTCGGCTCGCCCATCTGGCTGATTCCCGTAGGCGCGTGGATGGCGACACGCCTGCACGTGAGTGACGCCTTGACCGGCATCTACGTGGCGGGCAACGCAACGGTCTCGCACCTTGGCACGCTGCTCGCACTCGTTGCCGTCGGCGCGCTCGTTGCCGCGATGGGCATCAGCGCCTACAGCGGAATGCTTTCGGTCGTCACGATCATCGACTCCATACGACCCGTGCGAACGGGCACAAAGGTCCGCATCCTCACCATCCTCGGTCTCGCGCTCGCGTGGCTCGTCCTCGGCGCCGCACTCACGAACGCCACAACGGTGCTCAATGACTGGTTGATCGTCATGCTCTACGTGCTCGCACCCTGGACGAGCGTCAATCTCGTGGACTTCTATTTTGTGCGCCACGGCCGGTTCGCGGTCACGGACCTCTTCACGCCAACCGGGATCTACGGACGATGGGGAGTTCGCGGCATCAGCGCATATCTCGTCGGCGTCGCGGTCGAGATTCCCTTCATGTACATCACCAATGTGTACGAGAGTCCCGGCGCCACCTGGTTGCGCGGCGTCGACATCTCCTGGATCGTGGGCCTCCTCGCCGCGGGCGGTATCTATTTCGTCTCAATGCGCCACCTCGATCGCTCGCGCGAGGCAGCTGCCATTGCTCGCAGTGAGCGTGAGCTGGCGAGCGGCGAACTGCTTCGATGAGCGCGTCGAACGGCTCGCTGCTGATCCTCGGCACGTCGTCGGGCGCTGGCAAGAGCACCATCGTCACGGGACTGTGTCGCTGGCTACGTCGGCGCGGCGTCTCTGTCGCGCCGTTCAAGGCCCAGAACATGTCGCTCAACTCCTTCGTCACGATTGACGGTGGCGAGATGGGACGTGCCCAAGTCGTCCAGGCGCAAGCGGCGGGTGTGGAGCCCGACGTCATCATGAATCCGGTCCTGCTGAAGCCCGGCACGGATCGAACGAGTCAGCTCATTGTCTTGGGACACCCCGTTGGCGACCTCGACGCCACGAAGGACTGGCACGGTAAGGAGCGCCTCCTCGACGTCGTCGTCGATTCCTACCGCGAGCTGAAGCGTCAGTTCGACGTTGTTATCTGCGAAGGCGCGGGAAGTCCCGCAGAGATCAATCTGCGAAAAAGCGACATTGCGAACCTTGGCTTCGCGCGCGCGGCGAACGTACCGGCGCTGCTCGTCGGCGATATCGATCGCGGCGGAGTGTTCGCGTCCTTCGTCGGCACCCTCGCCGTCCTCGAACCCGGGGACCAGCAGCTGATTCGCGGATTTGTCGTCAACAAGTTTCGCGGATCTGCGCAGCTCCTCCAGCCGGGGCTGGCTCAACTGGCGGACCTCACCGGTCGCTCGACACTCGGCGTGCTTCCGTATCAGCGTGGACTCGAGCTCGACGCCGAAGACGCGACCGATTTCTCTTCCTGGCTTGACGTCGCGGCTCCTCTCGGTGAGGACATTCTCTCGATTGGCGTCCTGGCGTTTCCTCGAGCGAGCAACCTCACCGATCTCGATCCTCTCGTCGATGAACCGGGCGTAGTGCTGCGCTCCATCTCGCGACCCGAGGAGATGGAAACCTGCGATCTCGTCATCCTTCCGGGAACGCGTGCCACCGTCAGCGACCTCGCGTGGCTGCGCGAACGCGGATTCGAAAGAGCGCTCGACGCACGAGTCGCGCAGGGTCGATCCGTCCTCGGCGTGTGCGGTGGTTACCAAATGCTCGGTGACATCATCGACGACGAGGTGGAGGGCGCAATGGGACGAGCCGACGGGCTCAGGCTCCTGCCGGTGCGCACCGAATTCCAGCGCGAGAAGGTCTTGGCACGAAGGCACGTGGTCTTAGAGAACGGCTCGACGCTTGACGGATACGAGATTCACCATGGACGTGTGCACGTCGAAGGCGGCGACGCGCTCTTTGCCGACGAAGGCTGTGTCGTCGGTTCCACTTCGGGCACGCTCTGGCACGGACTGTTCGAAAACGACGTGTGGCGGCGAGAGTTTCTGCAGCACGTTGCCGGCAATGCGGGCAAACGTTTCGTGCCCGACGTCACGCGCGGCTTTGCCGTACGGCGCGAGGCTCGCATTGACACGCTCGCCGACCTCATCGAGGAACACCTCGACACCGATGCGGTCTATGCCCTGCTCGACAGTGGCGGCGATGCGCTGCCCACGCTTACGTTGCAGCGACAACTCGAGGCATGAGGTACTTCCAGATGCCGCTGGCGACAGTCGTCACCGTGTCCATGCCGTAGGTTTCATCGGGGTCGCTCTCAGTCATGATGGTGGCGAGATAAAAGCGTCCCTGGTACTGAACGAATCCCGTGCTGTTCACCTGCCAACCCGTCGGGATCTCTTTGTACCAACCGTCCTTGAGGCCAACCGTCGCTTTCGCGGGCGAACCCCAGCCCAGTCCGAAGCGCTGACCTTCGATGACATCGTCCATGAGATCCAGCTCATAGTCGCGCGACGCGGTGTCAAGAATCTCATTCGGAAGCGCAATCACTTTCAGCAGCTGCAGCTGGTCGAGCGGTGTCGTTGAGATATCGCCCCATGACCAGCTGGGCACGGTGTGCTTAAAGCCGATGAGGGTGTTGAACGCGTCAATCGCGTCCCTTCCCCCGATCTGTGCCCAGAGCTTCGTGGCGGCGGCGTCATTAGAGGCTTCGATCATTCTCGTTGCGAGCGTCTCGTCCTTTGCGGTCAGCGGCTTGTCGCTCTCTTGTGCCTCGTAGAGCAGATCGGCCAGGATGTCGATCTTCACGATAGAAGCGGTGCGATCGTGATATCCGTTGTGATACGTATACGTGTCGCCGGTTGACACGTCGTAGACGGCGGCGGTGACCAGTCCGCGGCGACTCTTCAAGTACAACGCCAACGATCGATCGGTGAACGGATTGTCCGGGTTGTGCGCCGGCGGCAGTGTTGTCGTCGTAGTCGTCGTTGAAGTTGTCGTGGTGGTCGACGAGGGTGACGTCGACGTCGTCGTTGGAAGCGTCGGCGTCGGACCACCATTGGCGGAACCCGCAGGCGACGCCAACGCAATCGTCGCAACCGCGACCGCTGTCACCAACGCAGCACTCATCCATTCTCGAACTCTCACCGCGCCTCCTTCGTAGGAGATGGTATGGGAGAACCTGCGACGAAGAGGTTCAACGACACTACGAACGTTTTGAACTGAACGCGCGAAAGCATCCTCGGGGTCTGTGCGTGTTGCCTACACCAACGCCTCGCGATACCGCTTCTTTAGGACGTCAGCGCCGGCGAGACTCAGCGCGGCGCCGGATTGTGATCACCAATCTTAGAGATGAAAGGGCGCAATCATTGATGAGGCCGTTCTCGACTCGCCGAGTTGGGGAACATGCATCAGAGTCTCCGCGGTCCTCAAGAGCGAGTAATGAGTAAATCGAGCACCGACCCGCTCCCCCCGGGGCGTAGACGGCGCAATCACGAGCGTCGGAACCTGATTCGACGCCGCCGAATCGTTCTCGTCGAACGTAATGAAGAGAACCAACGATTGCGACTGATATTGCGCGCTCTTGAGTATCAAGGGAACGTATTGGCTGAGCCACCGATCGCCCGTCGACACCGGGCAGCTGTGCATGTCGTCACAGATGTTCGGCACAATCATCGTGTACTTCGCACTCAGATTGAGCGGGAGAGTGAGCGGCACGTCATTGCGCTTACAGGCTGCCGCGATCTTCGTGTAGTACACGGCGGGATTGTGACGCGCCGCGTAGTCACCGCTGGTGACGTGATCGCACGCAGTGGGCATTGATTGAGCGAGCGTTCTCCAGTTCGAACCCAGTTCAGAGAAGATGCTCGGCACACTGAGGGGATGGGTGTTCGGCTCACCGTCGTCGGTGATCCCCTGCGTTGAGCCCGACGTTAGGGCGATGTAGTTCGGCAAGCTCGGATGCGACACCGCAAGGTAGTTCGTCGCGAGTCCGCAGTCCGACGCAAGTCGATTGAAGTATGGAGCGCTCGAAGATCCGACCACCGAGTAGCCAACGTTTTCCAGCATGATCACGACCACGTGGCTGTACTGGGGGGTTCCCGAGACGCCGCAGGGCGCCGTCACGGGGATAGTCGTCGGCGCGGCGGAGCTGGGCGACGAAACCACCGTGGCGAGCACTAACGCGATACCTGCAAGCCCGCAGGCCCAACGACGAAATGTCATAGATCCTCCCTGACTGTCTCGGCTAACTGCTCTGCACGACAAGGAGTCCAGTCGACACCGGCCGCTCGGTCTTGAGGGTCGGGTACAGCACCTGGTGATTGGCGTAGAGCGTCGTGGAATTTCCTCCATCCAAATCGAGTGCGGTGTCGACGTCAAGGTAGGTCAACATCGCAATGAGTTGGGACATCGTGGCGCCCGACTTTCCATCCGCCCCGCCCACCGACATAATCACCGTCTCACCCGATGACGTGAATCCGATGACCGTGCGCGGGTACGGCTCATTCATGTACGTGTCGTTGCGACTGATGGGGCTCGCGACGCCGTTGTCAAGAATGATCGGGTGTCCTCCGATGCTGTCGCATCCCGACGTCGACGTTGTCGTCATCGTTACCGTGCTGCCCACGGTGAGGGCTGCAAACGCAGACGCCGAGGCGGCCGATATGTCAACGCGACCGGCAGTGACTTTCAGTGCCTTGGCCGTACGCCCCAGATATTTGAGCTGCGCGGTCGTGTTGATGGTCGTCGGGCTTGACGTGCCGTTGATTTGAGCAAACTCAAACGTCATTCGTCCCCGCGCCGTCGGAGTCGTGAGGGCGTACGGCGAGGTGTAGAGAAGCGTTCCGGAAAGCGAAAGATGAACACCCACGTACGACATCGGCAGTTCTTGGTTGATGGCCGTGATGGGCACGCTCGTTCCGTTGACGTCGATGGCGCTCGTCCAGTTGAGGCTGTTGCTCACTGACTGTTCATCCAGGTTGATCTGATTGTGCGCGACCTCAGGGGTGTGGAGGAGGACGCAGTTGCGAATGATGCCGCCAACTTCGTCACCAGGGTCGGGTTTGCTCGCGGGAGGGACGTCGAAGAAGTCGCCATTGACGGCCGCGACGCAACCGGCCGTGGCGTTGCACATTGAGCTGGGTCTCTCGACGCCGCCGTCGATGGTGTTATTGGCGAGTCCAATCTTCAACGTGTACTGAGATCCATAAAACGTGAGCAGTCGAATTGCCGCATGCACGCCGAATGACGCACCGCTCATTGGATATACGTTGATGCCGTTCGCGCTCACCGCCCCCGAAGAACTTGGTGCGACACCCGATTCCGCGCCGAACGAAACGGCGCTCATCATCAGAGTGACGACGATCGCAGCACACGTCGAACCGAATCCGTGTCCGCGCGAGACCCGTCGAGGATTCCTTTTCAAGGACAAGCTGCTCCGCAGGGACGGAGGTCAATGACGCGGACCACCCACTCACGTTAAGACTGCCCCGCCGCACAGTTTCGGTCAGGACACGTGAATAGCCTTAGTTCACCGAGGTCCGGCTTCCGTGAAGCTTGGACGCGGGAAGGAACCCGGCCTTTGATGTACCGGTCATTGCGTCGCCGTCCACATCCACTTCGAATTTCAGCGTTAATTTCATCGGTGTCGTGACATTCTGGGTCCACGTCAGTCGATTTCCGTCAGCGACGGGGTCGAGAAGCTCCACCGATTCCTTATCGGAACGCGCAGTGCCGCTAATGGCACCGTTCTCTTCCTTGATGTCGAACACGACTGCCATCTTGCCAATGGGCGTATCGATCGTCACGTCCCACGTTCCGCCAAATGTCGTCATATCGTTCGTCGTCCTTTTATAGATTCGATGAGTTGTCGGTGACGCCGCGCACAATTCCGCGTACCGCTTGAAGCAGTGCCACGTTTCACATTATCTCTGACGACGGCGCAGAAGAAGTTGACGCAGGTATCCGTGGGGTAAGAGGCGCGCTTCGGACCCGGAAGTTGCCGGGCCCGAAGTCGCTACCTGACACCGTTACTTAAAGGAGTAATACTCCGGCATGAAGTTCTCGAGCGGGTTGGGCGTAAATCCGATCTTGCTCTTGAGAGTCTTCACGACCTCCCCGATGCCGCTTCCAGCGAAGTCATTGGTGCCGTTCGGCTGGTAGAGGTCCGGCAGGTCCTTCGCCGCAAGGTTGGCGAAGTTCGCTAGCGTCGCCGTTCCAAATGTCGTGGTCTTCACCGACGCAGTGAGTGTCGGGTCGCTGTACGCGCCGATGTTGAAGCTGGCTCCTGGAACGAACAGTGATTCACCCGACGGGTAGTAGTCGGGAGAGTAAATCCAGCCCGCACCCCACAAGCAAATGCTCCAGTTCGCGGAGTTGCCGACGCAGTCGCTCACCACGCTGTTGAAGGGCTCCGCCAATGTGGTGGCGTCAATGCCGATTGCGTTCCATTCGGAGACTTCTGTGTTCACCTGCAGCAACAGTGCGGGAACCCCGCTGCCGTATTCGAGCGTTATCGATAATTTTTCGCCCTTTTGGATGCCTGCGCCGCACTCGGTGGCACCGGTGCCCGGCTTTTCACACTCGTCGACTCCGCCTTTTGACACCCATCCGTGACTCGTCAGGAGCGCTTTCGCCTTCGTGGGGCTGTACGGGTAGGGGTTGCTGGTTGACGCGTCCCCGGCAATTGTGGTCGGCGTCACGGGTGGCAAGGGATTGATCTGCTCGAAGCCGTAACCCTTGAAGATCTTGTTGATCATCGCCTTCTGATCAACAGTCATCTGAAGCGCTTGGCGAATGTAGAGCTGATCGAGGAATACCGACTGTGGACTCTTGGTGTTGAAGTTGTAGGCCGCATAGTCAACGGACCACGGAGCGCCGACTGCGAGGTTGTAATTACTCGCGATTGCCGACCAGTTTGCGCCCGGCTTTGCGGGAGTGCCGTCCTGGGTGAGCACCGAGTTGTCCACGTAACCAATATCAATGGAGCCCGCGCGCAGAGCCTCTTGTTCTGCGGTCGCAGTCGTGAATGCGACTTCCTTCACGTACTGAACTTGTGCCTTTTGCGGGCCTGAGTACTTGGAGTTGGGAACAAACGTGACGTTGCCGAGATCGTCTATAGAGCTCAACTTCCACGGACCGCTGTCGCCCGACTGCCACATCGTGTCAGTGAACGTTGAAATCGTGGAAGCCTGGCCGTCGAGATACTTCTCAACCGCCTTGCATGCGGTGTTGGTTGCCGCAGCGCCAAATGCGCCTGTCGCGCACGTCGACGTTTTGCCCGGAGCAGTGATGTCCCACGAATTGGGCATCGGAGTCAGCTCGGCGAGGTAGTTGTAAAGGATCCAGTTGGGGTTGACCGAGCTCGAGAAATTGATGGTGACGGTGTTACCCGTGCCGCTCGCGCTTGAGACCTGGTCGGGTATTCCGTACCCTTGGTTGTAACCGCAGTACGCCGTCGGATCAGCCTTGTACATATTCAGGAAAAACATCACCGACTGAGCGTTGATGGTCTGCCCGTCAGCGAACTTCCAGCCCTTCAAATCAATCGTTACGGTCCGGTTGCCGTTACTCATGATGGGCAATTTGGCGAGGGAGAGCTGCGGTTGCACGACTGTCGTCGAGCCAAGTCCGAACCAGTAGACGGGACGAAACATCTCGTACTGGAATGCTTGGGTGTTGTCCACCGAGAAGTAGGTACAGCTCATGTACGGAAAGATGTAATTGGGATATGCGCCCGGTCCTTCGGCAAAGGTGACCGTGTTGGCCGAAGTACCTGAACTGGTGGTCGACGTCGATGGTGAGGAGCCATTTCCAACGACGAGGCCCACGATGACCAGAGCCACCACCACGACGGGGATAATGAAATACCAGATTTTTCTAGTGCGCATGTTCAACTTCCGATCTGAGATTTGGGCGTCCCAAAAAAGCGGCGAAGCCCGGTTCTTGAATGAACTCGGTGATCATTGCCATCGGGGTGATGGTGTTGACCCTGCTTGGTGACGAGCCCACCAATCACTGAGTTCCATATGGACCATCGACTCGCCCTCCCTTGAGACGTGTGCCGGTGCTGCGATGCTGGGAGCATGGTCTTACATCCGTACTAATTTTACGGCGTCGACGCTAAATAAACTCAGCGACTAGGTGTACGACTGCCATCTCTCACTGAACTCACAGGCCCGACGCGAGTGCGAATGTTTCAAGTTGATGACGACGAGGCGCGTTGGAACACATCTCCAAATGGCTCGTCTCCGCACAGACCACCGACCGCCGCCGAAACACCGCGTAGCGCCGGGTCGTCAGCGTGGGGCATGATCGTGGTGTGGAGATGGATGAGTTCGTCAATAACGTGAATGATCGAATTCGACTGCTCCTTGCGGGTAGTGCTCGAGCAAACGACGTAGGGCTCGAACTTATGAGTCTCGGGAGCCACGGAATATTGGATGAGTCTGTGAACTCTGTTGCTGAACCGCTATTTCTGATCTGGGCAAGTCTGACGGACATGGTCGACGGCCCCCGAGGACGAGAGCCAGGCGCGGAGGCTTCAGCCTCGTTGGTGATGATTCGTGCGGCGAAAGAGTGGCTCGCGGTTTCGAGGGACGAGACCGAGCGCGAATTGTACTTGGATCGCTGGATGTACGAAGAGTGCGGGTACAAGCGACAGCCAGAAAGTGATGGCCAATAAGCGCTGATCGAGTTCGGGTGCGTCCTCTTTATCGAGCACACGCAAACTGCATCATGACATGTACAGACTAAACACTCAGTCGCAGATCGCGAGTGTCGGAGAGCCGACGCGACATTTCTGCAACCTTGCATTGGCGACTGACTTCTTAGCGAACCTGTCCGCAGTATTTTCGGAACTCAATGCTCTTGACGGTTCATGGCGAGAATGGACGAATGGCAACAATGATCCTTGGAGACCCCGAGACAATCCATGTTGGAGTCGAGGTTCTGTATCGCCAATTCCCAGATTCCACCGACTATTACGACGGCAATTGGGTGCCCTCAGTTGTCAGTCGATGGCGGGTCGATTCGAGGATCCTTCGAATGCTGGCTCTGCACTTACGACTTCCCGTCGCTTCATCGAGGCCTCAACGAGCTCTACGAATCTCTCAACGGTGAGGCGCACTTTCGAACCCTGGAAGGAGCACTCAACATCGACCTTCGCGGCGATGGGCTCGGACACATCGAGGCAAGCGTGTCAGTGATTGATCGAGGTTCGGGTACTTCTCCAAGTCTTACATTCACGATGGGGATCGATCAGACCTATCTACCTTCGGCCATAGACCAACCTCATGAGACCGCATTCCCGGTAGTGGGATCTCGCTGATCGGATAGTGGGAATGTCGACCCGACGTGACAGATCTGCAACCTGCCACGGCGACTTCGGTGTCCGAGATTAGAGCCTCGCATTCGGCCAACACAGGGAGAAGATGATTCTCTACACGTACCTAGACTCGAAATGGTCGATAAACGGTGCGGGGTCTGATGGTCGATGACGGGATACGGCGTATTGGCAGCGATCCCTTTCTGCCACCCTTGTCTGACCGAGACTCCGCGCGACAATTTCGCGGGCGGCTCTCCGCACCGGTAACCATCTGGACTTCGAATACGTCCGAAGACGGATTCATAGGTGCCACCGTTTCCTCCCTAATCGTCGCCGAGGGCGAAGAGCCAACGGTGATTGCGCTGCTAGAGCCTCTTTCCAAGTTTTGGGAAGAACTTAGAATTACCGAGAGTTTTGTGGTGCACGTGATATCAAGCGACGAGCTTCGTATCGCGAACGAATTTGCAGGACTTTTTCCGGGCCCGGCCTCTTGGGAAAGTTACGAGGTGCTCCACTCGGAATGGGGACCTGTGCTGCAGCGATTGAAAACACGTGCGTTCTG
>DASXEU010000103.1:0-41534 GCA_036489935.1 Acidimicrobiales bacterium | reverse complement strand
CGCATTCTTAGCAGGAATGTGGTTTAAACCGAACTCACCCACCTCTCCCTAACCAGCAAGCCTACTAAAGACCGACGAGAGAGGTCCGAGGCGACACGGCAACGACGCGGGACGGATGAATATTGCGCCAGACGTGAGAGTGCCGCCAGCCGGGCGAAGCTGGCGGCACTCTGGGGGTAAAGAGGTGTTAGTTAGCTGGTGTATCCGTGGGCGTTCTCAATCAACGTCACGATGCCAGTCGTGGAGAAGAACTTGGCCGTGACCTTGCCCCATCCACCAAGTGATGCCACCGTCGCGAGACGACTGGGCTGGTAGAAGATGGTCTTCTTCTCGGCCGCCACTGCCTTCAGCGTCGCACGGAATCCTTCGTGCACCCAGATGGTCTGACCAGCCTGAGAGAACATGTAATCGAAGAATGCAACGGCGGCGGGGTTGGAGGTGCCGGACGTCGTGAGCGCCGCCGGGTTCTGGATCAGCGTGTTCTGTGCGGGGTTCACAATCTGAATTTTCTCACCCGCTGCCTGAGCAGCCATGGCGTCAGCTTCGTAGTCGAGGAGCACGTTGCCGGTACCGGACAGGAACGTGGTGAGGGCCTTGCTTCCACTCGAAGGCTCGGAAACGACGTTCGCCACGAACGAGTTCACGAAGTTCTTTGCTGTCGTCGCACTCTTCTTCTGCTGGATCTGGGACTCGTACGCGGCGAGCAAGTTCCAGCGAGCGCTGCCCGAACTGATGGGGTCAGGGGTCACGATCTGGATCCCGCTCTTCGTCAAGTTGTTCCAGCCGGTGATGCCAAGCGGGTTCCCGGGGCGAACGATGAGCGACACGACCGAGTCAGTCACGAAGCCCTTTTCGGCCGCGGCGGCTGGATACGACGCCCACGACTTGCTCACGAGTCCCGAAGCGACGAGCAAGTTGAGGTCGGGCACGTCGGAAAAGACGGTCACGTCGGCCGGCTGTCCGGCGACCACGTCTTCGGCCTGGGTCGTCGAGGCACCAAAGGAGTTGGTGAACGTCACGCCCTGACCGGCAGGTGTTGCCTTGAAAGCCGTCTCTAAGGCGGTGAAAGCCGGTCCCACGACGGAGTAACCGACGACGCTGACGGACGATGTGCTCGCGCCAGAGGGGGGGCTGGACAGCGCCGTAGCCATGAGGCTGAGCGGCAACAGCGCGACCGTTGCTCCAATTACGCGTCTGGACCTGGACTTTTTCATGTACTTTCCTTTATACGCATCAATTTCCATTGATTTAGTAGATAATACCATAGCCAATGCGAGCACCAAGATCAATTCACCCCGCTCACGACGGCGCGACGGGTGGTCGCCCCCGATTTCGAATGGCACGGACGACGTGAAAGCGCCATTTCATCACCGTGCAAAATCTCCGCTCACCCGTTGATACCCGGCCCTCAATGTGGGAGATTTTTTCTACTTCCAATCGTTCGAGGGAGTGCGATGGCAGAACGTCTCTCCGCTGACTCACGTAGCTACGGTCTCGTACGTCGTCCATGCTTCTGCGCCCCCGTGCAGAGCGAGAAAGAACGAATCTCTCCGCCCTTTGTGGTCCACATCAACGACCGACGATTCGCATCTGGTGCGTTCGCGTCACGCCTTTTTGTCACGCCCCGCGCGGGCTCCTAACGAGCCCGCGCATTCGGAAAGGATGAGCAATGACGACTTCACCGAATGAAACAAACGACGTCGAACAGCGGATGCTCGGGTCCGCGCCAGATGAGGAGGCGCTTGGTCGCGGACCGACGCCGACCGGCAAATTCTCCCGGCATCAATACGACGACCCGGCCGCCGGATGGGGTGCTGCCCGCAGTGTCGGTCGAGTGCTCGAGCGCGCCGGGGAGCCGCTGCACGGCTTTCACGCACTGTTCATCATGAACCAAGAGAACGGCGGATTCGACTGTCCGGGCTGCGCATGGCCAGACGATCCGAGCGGGCTTCACCTCGACATTTGCGAGAACGGTATCAAGCACGCCACGTGGGAGCTTTCTCCCGCGACGACCGATCGCGACTTCTTTTCCGAGCACACGGTGAGCGAGCTCAATGAATGGAACGACTACGACTTGGAGCAAGCGGGGCGCCTCGCCGAACCGATGAGCTACAACCCGTCGACGGACAAATACGAGCCCATCTCGTGGGACGATGCATTCGCGTTGGTTGGCGACGCGCTACGCGCCTTGGAGAGTCCGAACCAGGCGGCGTTCTACACATCAGGTCGACTGAGCAACGAGGCGACCTTCCTTTATCAGTTATGGGTCCGCGAGTTCGGCACGAACAACCTGCCTGACTGTTCCAACATGTGCCATGAGGCATCCGGTCGCGCGATGACCGCAGCACTCGGCACGGGCAAAGGCACCGTCGATCTGACCGACTGGGAAAACGCGGATGCCATCTGGTTGATGGGCGACAACGCCGCGACCAACGCACCGAGGATGCTCACGTGGCTCGCCGAGGCGGAGCGACGCGGCGCCCAACTGATCCACATCAACCCCTTGATCGAAGCCGCCTCCCGGCGAACGATCGTGCCGCACGAGTTCGTAGATATGGCGACCTTTCGTGCCACGAAGATCGGGACCATGAACGTGCAGGTGCGCATCGGCGGCGACATGGCATTAATGCGTGGCGTCGCAAAGGTCGTCTTTGAGGCTGCGAAGACTGATCCGAGCGTGCTCGACCAAGAGTTTCTCAAGATCAGCACGAAGGGACTCGAGGACTACCACGCGCTCGTCGAGTCCACCCCGTGGTCGGATCTCGTCGCGGGGTCGGGCATCTCCGAGGCCGACATCCGCACGTTGGCGAATTCCTATATGCAGTCAAAGCGCGTCATCATCGCCTGGTGTCTCGGCGTCACCCAACACGAGCACGGCGTCGATACGGTCCGCGAGATCGTCAATCTGCTGCTCCTGCGAGGCAACATAGGCCGCGAAGGCGCGGGCCCGTGCCCCGTCCGCGGTCACAGCAACGTACAAGGTAACCGGACCTGCGGCATCGACCACCGCCCATCCAAGGCCTTCCTCGACCGACTCGGCGACGTCTGCGGCTTCGAGCCTCCCCGTGAACAGGGGCTGAGCGCGATCCCCACCATTGAGGCGATGCATCGCGGTGACATGAAGATCTTCGTGGCACTTGGCGGCAACTTCGCGCTCGCCGCTCCGGACCTGACCTACACGTTCGAAGCGCTACGTCGCTGCGAGCTCACCGTGCAGGTGAGCACCAAGCTCAATCGGAGCCACATAGTGCACGGACAGCGTGCGCTGATTCTCCCCTGCCTCGGCCGCACCGATCGAGACCGTCAAGCGAGTGGAGAACAAGGAATCACCGTCGAAGACGCAATGTCGATGGTGCATATCTCCTTCGGTTTTAAGGATCCCGATTCGATACAGATGCGCTCAGAATGTGCGATTCTCGCCGGGCTCGCTCGAGCGACGTTGCCCGGCAGCAAGACGCCCTGGCAGGATTACGCCGACAATTACGATCGCATCCGCGACACCATGTCTCGCGCGCTGCCGGGGTTCGAGGACTTCAATCGTCGCGCACGACACCCCCATGGTTTTCGAATCGCCCAACCGGCACGCGACCGGGTCTTTCAAACATCATCGGGGCGCGCCGAATTTCTGGCCGCAGCGCTCGCCGATGACGTCGACCCGGGCGAGGGACGACTCATGTTGGCGACCGTGCGCTCGCACGATCAGTTCAACACCACGATCTACTCGAACAATGACCGCTATCGCGGCCTGGCGGGTCTACGCACCGTGATCTACATGAACGAAGACGACATGCACGATCGTGGCCTCAGAGAGTTCGATCTCATCGACGTGACGAGCTACTCCAAGGATGGATCGAAGCGCACGGTCTACGGCTACCGAGCCGTCCGGTATGACATTCAGCCGGGCAATGCCGCTGGCTACATGCCCGAGCTCAATGTGCTCTGTGGCATCGCCGATATCAGCACGCAAAGCGAGCAACCGGTGACGAAGCACCTCGTCGTCTCGGTCACGGCCTCGCCGAGCGCGGTTGCGTAACCGTTGAACGGTCGAATAGAGATCGAAAGGAGTCGTCGGTGACTATGAAGCGAGCGCTCGCAACTCCGGCATCTCGATGACGAGGTCAAACAACTCTTGGTCGCGATCCCACGTGAGGTGGGAGCGAACCTGCTCCAATGGCAGCCACACGAGCTCATCGACTTCGTCGTTTGGTTCAAAGACGCCGAAGTCGGCAGTCATGAGGTAGTACGCGACGATCTTCGGCTTGCCCTTGCGGTGGGTGTAGTTCGTCGTACCGACGAATCGCACGACGCGACACTGCAGTCCAATCTCTTCGTACACTTCGCGCAGCGCGCCCTGCTCGAAGGTCTCTCCCGCTTCGAGCTTGCCCTTCGGGAAGGTCCAGTCGCCTCGTGCTTCGCGGTAGATGCACGCGACTTCGACACGCCCACCCGGCACAAATCGGGTGACAATGCCTCCCGCTGCGCGAATGAGATCGTCGGGTGCGTCCTTTGGAACAATGAGTTCACCAGTCAAGAGGTACACGTCGCTAACGGTAGAGGACGATGGGAGGATATTCGCGGATTCGTCACACAGTTTTCGTAAAAACCCATCGTACGTAGAGTAGTGACAATGTTCGTCGGCGCCCTTCCACCCATGTGGCGCCTGAGCCTCGTGCTGCTTGCCGGCATCGGCGCCGGCATCGCGAACGGTGTCGCGGGCGGGGGCACCTTCATCACCTTTCCCACATTGCTCGCGACTGGCGTCCCGGCTCTTCAGGCGAATCTCTCGACGACGGTCGGCGTCGTGCCGAGCTACCTCGGATCGCTGCGGGTCTTTCGCCATCAGCTCGGTGAACATCGTGCGCTCATCAAGACGTTGCTGCCCGCGTGCGTCCTCGGTACCGCCGTCGGCTGCACTCTGCTCTTTGAAGGCTCCCCCGCACTCTTTCGGACGATTGTTCCGTGGCTCATTGGCGCGGGCACCGCGCTCTTTGCTCTATCGCCCCTCGTCACGCGACGGCTCGCCCACGTCGACACCGCGCACCCCGCGCGTCGCTGGGGACTATATGTCGGTATCTTTCTCTCGTCGGTGTACGGCGGTTACTTCGGTGCCGGCATGGGAATCTTGCTGCTCGCCGTGATGGGCCTCACGCTGCCACTTGCGATCCACGAGGTCCAAGGGTTGCGCAACGCACTCTCACTCATCATCAACGCGGTGGCGGCGCTCATCTTCATCATCCATGGGCACCTTGCGGTCAGCGACGTCGTGGCGCTGCTCATCGGCACCTTGATCGGCGGGTACCTGGGGGCACTCTTGATCGTGCGGCTCTCGCCGACGCTCGTGCGCGTCGTGGTCATCATCGTTGGCGTGGTTACGACCATCAAACTGGCACTTTGAACCAATTGATGACAATTCCCCTAAAGTTTGTGGGGTGAAGAACTTCTTCTCGTTCCCCAACCCGGTGAACGACGCCTCCGCGCGCAGCGTGGCGCTCGGCGTTCTTGCGCTGAGCGTCATCACGTTCGCGACCGGCCAAGCGTGGCTCTTGATTCTTCTCACCTACGGTTTCGCCGCACGCGTCGCGGCCGGCCCCAAGATCTCACCGCTCGGCTGGTTCGCGGTGCACGTCAGTGGACCGCGACTCAAGAGTTGGGAAAAATTTGTGCCGGGTCCGCCGAAGCGCTTCGCACAGTGCATGGGTCTCGCGTTCTCGTTGGCGACGTTACTCACGTGGCTGAGTGCCGGATGGCTCGACGCTCGCTGGATCCTCCTGCCGCTGTTCGCCGCCGCGTCGCTCGAAGGATTCGCTGGTTATTGCTTGGGATGCACCGTCTTTGGCTGGCTCATCCGCGCGGGCGTCGTACCCGAATCGATATGCGTTGAGTGCGCAGATCTCTCTGCTCGATACCGTCGCGCAGGCTATGACGTCTCATGAAGAAGACGACACCCGCGAAATAAGAATTGCCTTATAAGTAGATCAACGAACTCTTCGCACCACAGCGCTTACCTAGGCTGATGGCATGCAATTCTCCGTTGACCGGCCGCGATGGGTCGTGCTCGCTCTCAGTGCCACCCTCGTTGGACTGGCGCTCCCCGCGGCCGCGCTGCCGGCGAACGCCAGTGAACCACGGCTGTTGGTCGCGGGACTTGCGCCGACGCCCACGCGCGACGTTGTCGTCAACAAGGCCATCACCACGTCGTTCGACCTTGCACTCGCACAGACTCACTCGAGTGCGCTGACCTCATTCATCGCGAGCCTTTCCAATACAGCATCGCCGAACTACGGCCATTTTCTTACGCCCGCGCAGTACGCGACGCGCTTCGGCGCGTCGAGCGCAACCGTGCACGCGGTCGAGCACTACTTCTCGACCTACGGCTTTCGCATCGGGGCATTGAGCGCGGGACACGACATCTTGCACGTGACCGGTACCACTGGAGATATCGCGCGCGCCTTTGACGCGCCCGTCGAGACGGTTCGCCTGAGCACGGGCGCACTCGACGCACACTTCACGTCGAGTGCTTCGTTGCCCTCGACACTCGCCCACGACGTCACTGCCGTCGCTGGGCTCGATTCCGTGGTGCCCGAGTCCACGAACCTTGCGACGACGCACGCGAGCGCGAGCGCGGTCACCGCGCCTACAGCGTGCCCCGCGGCAGGAAGCTCGACAGGAACAACACCAAACAGTGTCGGCGGCTACACGGTGCAACAGCAAGCCGCGCTCTACGGATTCAGCGGAGCGTGGACTGCTGGCGACACCGGTGTCGGTCAGACCATTGGCGTCTACGAGCTCGCCACCTTTGACGCCAGCGACGTACAGACGTTCTTCAACTGCTACGGGCTCGCGTCGACAGTCAGCGCCGTCAATGTCGATGGCGGACCGACGAACTCGGACAACGCGGGCAACGCGCCTGATGAAGCGACGCTCGACGTCGAAGAGACGGCCGCTCTTGCGCCCGGCGCAACCATCGAGGTGTATCAGGGCACCAACAACAACTCCGGCCCGACGGATACCTACACCCAGATGGCGAGCAACGACACGGCGACAATCATCACGACATCGTGGGGCGTATGCGAGGCGCAGACCGACGGTGCCGCACAGGCCGAGCAGACGATCTTCCAAGAGATGGCGGCCCAAGGCCAGACGGTGGTCGCTGCGGCGGGTGATGACGGATCCTCAGACTGCGCAGACACGTCCGAGCCCACGAGTGCGGTCGCGGTGGACGATCCCGCCTCTCAGCCTTACGTCACGGGCGTCGGCGGCCTCGACGTCGCAAACATCGAGCCACTGACCGAGTCGGTCTGGAATGACAACTGCACCCAATCCGACTGCGGCGCGGGCGGCGGCGGCGCGTCGTCTCTCTGGAGTCGACCGAGCTGGCAAGTGGCCCCCGGCATCAGCACGTCGACGGGCACCATGCGCATGGTGCCCGATCTCTCCGTGATGGGCGATCCCGCGACCGGGTTCATCCAGTACTACACGGGCACCGGTTCGGGCTTCTGTCGCCACTCGTGCTCGGGCGGATGGGGCGCGATCGGCGGCACCTCCATCGGAGCACCGCTCGTGAGCGACCTCATCGCCGTCGCCGCGCAAGCGTGCGGCGTGCCGCGACTCGGATTCGTCAATCCTTCGCTCTACGCCATGGCGACGACGGGTTTCGTTGACGTGACAACCGGTAACAACGACCTCTACAACGTCGGCGAGTACAGCGCCGGAGCTGGGTACGACATGGCCTCGGGTCTCGGCACCCCCAACGGCGCCGCGTTCCTCTCCGGTCTCTGTCCGCCCAAGTTCTCTGCCGCGGAGAGCACCTTCGCCGCGTCCTCAACGACGGGTGTCGCCCTCAGTACGGGGCCCACGGTCACAGCGACGCTGCGCAGCGCGAGTAACGTCCCCATCGCCAACGCCTCGGTCGAGATCACGGCGACGGCGCCGAGTGGAAATCTCAGCATCGATGGCATCGAGAACACTGCAGCGACCGGCGCCGCAGCAAGCACCGTGAGCAGCAATGCGGACGGCGTGGTGAGTTTCGACGTCGAGTCCACGATTCCTCAGAACGTTGACGTCACGATCACGTACGAGGGACAACCGATCTTTACAACGACTATCACCTTCAAGGCGCCAGGAACAGCCAAGGTGAGCTTGGTTCCCGGGGCGCCCACGATCTCAACGCTCGTCGCGCTCGTGCGCGGCTTCCATCTCATCGTCAAACCGCCAACCTCAAGCGGTGGTAGTGCGATTACCGATTATCAGTACTCAATTAACGGTGGCGTGTCGTGGGCCGCAATGCCAAAGGGCGTTCGGTCCATCGACGTGACGAGATTGAGCAAAGATCACGCGTATAAGGTCATCGCTCGCGCGGTCAACGTCGACGGTCGATCGACGGCGTCCTCAGCGAAGAGAGTTGTAACGCGTTCGTAGCAATGCACACCATGTCTGACTCGGTGTGTCGAAACGCCGAACCTAAACTTTGACGGTGAGGGTCGGCATCAAATTGGGCGTGTCGCCCACGTAAGGACGCAAGTGAAGTTTGCACGATTGACGCTGATTGGAGTCGTTCTCGTCGCGAGTGGGCTTGTTGCGACGAACGCGTCGCGCGGCGTTACGACGGCTCCGACCGCGACCGGCCTCCCGCTGTATCAGTTCGTCGATACGGGCGTTCAACCGTTGCCCTGGAACGCAGTGTCGCTCGAGTCACACCTCGACACGACGACCATGCTCGGCGGACCACACAGCGCGTCCACCAACACCGAGGGTGTCCTTGCGTATCGCACGAACACGGGCGACCTCGCGCGCTACCTCCAGACCTCGACGGGAGCGTCCAGCTGGCTCGACTACACGACACACAATGACGTCCCCACGGCCGGCGCCGACCCCATTCCATTCTTCGATCCGTCAAACAATGTTGACCTGCTTTACGTTGATACTTCGGGGCACGTGGAACTCCTCACGCCCAACAACCCCGACACCTCTGTGTGGGCGCGCCTTCACTTCGGCACACAGTGGCGTCCCTTCGTGACGACTGACCTCAGCGCGCTCACCGGTATCGCCGCGTCGATCGGCCTGCCGAGCGTGCAAGTGGTGGGCACGACCGCGACGGTCGCTTATCGCACGCCGAACAACGCCGTTGAGGTGCTGACGCTCTCCTGGGAGACCGGTCAGCCCCTGCCGGTCTACAACCAAAACGCGACGACGGTCAGCTTCTCCAACGCGGGCGTGACGGCATCAACGCCCGCGACGACGAGCGCATTCCGGAGTGCAGTGACGGTGAAGCCCGCTGTCACCACGACGACCGGGGCCGCGACGCCGTCTCGTCCCGCTGCCACACCGACGACGACAACAACGACGAAGCCACCAACGACGACAACGACCAAAGTCCCGACGACCACCACGACGGCTCCGCCGACTGCCGCCACGGGCTTCGCGAGCGACCCCGTTGTGCTGCCGGGCGCGACGCCCACGTTTGCGACGATCCTCAACAACGGTGAGGTCGACGTTTTCACCAACGCCGGCACGACGCTGAGCGCCTGGACGACGAAGAACTTGACGACCACGACGGGCGCGCCGACTGTCGTTGGTACGCTCGCGCTCGGCACGAGCCTCTCCTCGATTGATCTTGCGGCACTGACGGCGAGCGGGAACGTCGAGCTCTTCACCACTGAAAATCTCTCCGCCGATGCCGGCGCGCAGCCACTGTGGAACTACGCCAACGTCACCGCCCAGGCGTCGGGCGCGCCACCGTTAAGTGGCGCCCTGACGGTCGAGGTGACACCCTCAGAGGTGGCGGTCGCCGGCCAGGCCTCCAACTGGGGTGACCTGTTCGTCCTGTCGAACGCGGCAGATACCACGACGTGGACGGCGACGAACGTCTCGGTGACGGCGGGCAGCTCGGCGAGAACCGTCGGCAACATTGTCGCGGGCTTGCAGATAAATGGCGAGCTCACGTTGTACGCGGCGGGCGTCAGCTCGCCACCCCCCGAAGGGGTCGGCGTCTACGCGATTCCTTCCACCGATTGGTCGACCGCCATCAGCAACGGCTGGCCGATCATCTCTGAGACCGGCGGGCTCGGCACGCGCACGGCACCGTGGGTTGGCTTCACCGGGACGACGAACATCCAAAAGTCACCGGACTTTCTCCTCGGCCAGGCGATCTACAACTCGCACAAGCGCGTCACCTGGCTGTCGTTTTGGACGGTGAGCGGACCTCTCGCGGGCCAGCCTCTCACGGCGGCCAACTTCTACACCCACGGATACGACGCGGGCGTGTGGGTTGCCACACAGATCGCCTCCTACCGTGCCCTCGGCGTGGGGCTCAGTCCCGACTGGGTGGTCCTCGATCCCGAGGGCTACCCCGACAACCACTCGGGACTCGACGCACCCGGCGGCGCCTCGGCGGCGACGCTCGCGACCTACGCCACATATTGGACCTCGATCCTGAAGGGGTGGCAGACCGGGATCGACTCTGTCGACCCCGACCTCAACGCCGCCGTCTACGCCTCTCAGTCCGAATACCGCAACTACCAGCTCTCGACGCAGTCGATGCCAGTCTTCATCGCGCTCGCCTTCGGCGGGGGCGGACCGGTGCCGGTCACGGGAGCAACGGGGAGCAACGTACGTGGATTCATCACGTTCGACGCGGTGTGCTCGCCCGTCGCCACCCTCGAGAACGAAGCCACGACGCTGGAGAATCCACCCTGGGCGGGCCAGTTCAATACCTTGCAGTTCAACGCTGGCGTGTACTGCCCACCACCCTCAACGTAGTCTTGGCCCATGAGCGATTCTTCAGACTCCTACGACAACAAAGCGACCGATCTGAAGGCCCGCATCAAACAGATCACCCAGCCCATTGTGGACTCGCTCGACTCACGCTTGAGCGCACAAGTTGACAAGCGCGTTGATCAACGAGTGGAAGAGACCATGAAGGACCGCCTCGCGGTCATCGAACGCGCCGTCGCCGATCTTGATCGGACCGTGCACGGGCTCGAAGCCCGCCTGAAGGAACGCGGCGAGGACGCGAAGGACAGCGACTTCGACTAGTTATTTGCGACGCGCGCGGTCGCGCTGAATAGCCCACCGCACGGTTAAGACGCAGAGCACGATCACGGCCGCCACGAAGATGGAAAAGACGGCAGCGAACACGAAGTTACGCTAGCCGCGGTGTCACAACGCCGAGTCACACTCGATACATGACTTCTGTGCTGGATGCTTCCCCCCTCAACGTTATGGACGTACTGCGCGGCGAACGTGAGCACCGACCGCTCGCGAACACGAGCGCTGCTGCGGGACTGCGCGCCGCACTCGAAGACGGCATCTACGAACTCCTCGGACCGGAACTGCGCAGTGAGCCGATCAACGTTCGCGCGTCGGCGCTTCGACACGGTGCGCTCGTCTTCGATCCCGACGGGGCGCCGCTCGCGCAGCTTCGCGGCATTCTCATCAACCAGGCGCTTCGACTCTTGAGCGCCGGTGTCGAGATCGATGATGTCTGCACCGAGCTCGTGGTCGCGTGGCGCGCCGAGGTCGGTCGCACCCCGCTCACCGAGCTCGTTGATCGCCTGGACGCCGACGAGCTCGCGCGCCTCTCGACCGATCTGACCTCCCACTGGATCACGCTCAAACGCTCCCTCGGGCCGCTCTCGAGCCGTTGGCTTCCGCGTACGTCACTTCGGGCGTACCAGCGGCTCGCAGGCGGAAATGTCGTGCTGCGCGACGTCGTCGATCTCATGGTCGGCACGACCACCGGTGATGTTGCCTCGGTCGCACTCCTCGACATCACGACGTCCCCACTCGGCGAAGGCGCCGAACGCGTCATGCGCTATCACGCCCTCGTCCAGACACTGCGGACCTCCACGGTGCCGCTTCGTACGTCAATGTTCTCAACGGCGACGGGCGAGCTGTGGAGCACGGACGTCGACGACGAGCTCCTCCAGCGCTCGGTCATTGACGTACTTAGATCGCTCGAGCAATTGCGAGCAGCTGCGTGACGACGTTGACGCACCGCCGCCTTTCGAGCCACATCTTGAATCGCCTCATCGATGAAGCGCCGAGCGAGCCCGCGATGCTGACCGACGATCATCGCCGTTCACTCTCCGCGCGATTCCGCGCGGTGCCGGCGAATGACCACCGACGCATCGACGCGTGGATGGTCGAGCGCGCGGGCCGACCGTGGGGAGCATTTCGCTGGTCACCCGCCACCGCGCGACGGGTGGTCGGTAACGCCGCGCTTCGACGCACGACGCTCGATGCGTCACTGACGCGCTTTGACGCCGTCGACTCCGAAGTCACCGATCAGCTCTTGCGCTACGCCTCGGGCTACGCACGCGCCGGTTCGCTCGCCTGGTACCTCGCCACCTGCTCGCCCGCCGTGCTCGGTCTCGTGAGCGCGGAGGCGGCCAACTGGGCGACGCAGCTGGCAGAAGCAGCAGAGAGCCTGGACCATCCTTGGTCGATCGCCACGAGCGATGCGTACTACGACATCGCACGAGCGCGCACCACGTTGCGTGGGCGACGTGACCTCGTCGTAACCTCATCGCAACATCGCATTCTGATGCGCGTGCGCGCAGGCGCTCCGGGCAAGAGCGCCGGACCAGGCCTTCGCGCGGACCTCACGATTGACGCGTTGGCCGACGTGAACGGCGCGTCGGCGGCCCGGATCATTGGTCTCTGGCCCGAAGCAGGCGTCGTCTTGAGTGTGGATGGGACAATGACGGACCTTCGTTCTGGCGCCCGCGACCTCGTTCGCACCGCGGTCGCGAACCAGCGTCAGCACCTCGCTCGAGCGGCTTGAGAGATCGATACTCCTGATCCGATTAGCGTGGTTCAGTCATGTCGCTACGCACATCCCTTAGAAATATTGCCATCATCGCTCACGTCGACCACGGAAAGACCACGCTGGTCGACAAAATGCTTCGCCAAACGGGCTCGTTTACGGCCCACGAGGAGATCACCGACCGAGTCATGGACTCGGGTGACCTCGAGCGCGAAAAGGGGATCACCATCCTCGCGAAGAACACTGCGGTCAAGTGGAACGGGCTCACGATCAACATCATCGACACCCCCGGCCACGCCGACTTCGGTGGCGAGGTCGAGCGAGGGCTCGCCATGGTGGACGCCGTCATTCTTCTGGTCGACGCCGCCGAAGGCCCCCTTCCCCAGACGAGATTCGTGCTGCGCAAGACCTTGGAGAAGCGCCTGCCCGTCGTGCTCGTGATCAACAAGGTCGACCGGCCCGACGCTCGCGTCGCGGAGGTCGTCGGGGAAGTGGAGAACCTCTTCCTCGACCTCGACGCCGACGAGCACCAGATCTCCTTCCCAATTCTCTACGCGAGCGCCCGCGAAGGCTGGGCGTCGCTCGATCCTGCGGACACCTCTGGCGACCTCACGCCGCTCTTCCAGACGATTGTCGACTATGTGCCCGCGCCCGAATACGAAGACGGTCACGGCCTTCAGGCCCTCGTCTGCAACCTCGATGCCTCGCCCTACCTCGGGCGACTCGCGCTCTGTCGCGTCGTGAACGGCACCCTCGAGCGCGGCCAGCGCATTGCTTGGTGCCGCATTGACGGGACGGTCGAGCACGCGAAGGTCACGGAGCTCTTCATTACTGAGGCGCTCGAACGCGTTCCCGCCCAGAGTGCTGGCCCCGGTGACATCGTCGCCGTGGCGGGATTTGAAGACATCACGATCGGCGAGACTTTGGCGGACCCGGACAACCCGGTCCCGCTTGAGCCCATCCACGTTGACGAGCCGAGCCTGTCGATGACCATCGGCATCAACACCTCCCCACTCGCGGGCACCGAGGGCAAGCTGCTCACGGCCCGCATGGTGAAGGACCGCCTCGACAAGGAGCTCGTCGGCAACGTCTCGCTCCGAGTGCTGCCGACCGACCGCCCCGACGCCTGGGAGGTCCAGGGCCGCGGTGAGCTCCAGCTCGCCATCTTGATCGAGACGATGCGCCGCGAAGGCTTCGAGCTCACGATCGGAAAGCCGCAGGTCGTCACGCGCACCATCAACGGCAAGCTGCACGAGCCCATGGAGCACGTCACGATTGACGCGCCCGAAGAGTTCGTCGGCGCGGTCACGACGCTGCTCGCGACGCGCAAGGGCACCATGCTCGACCTCGTCAACCACGGCACCGGCTGGGTACGACTCGAGTGGCGCATCCCCGCGCGCGGACTCGTGGGCATCCGTACGGAGTTCATGACCGAGACCCGCGGGTCCGGCATGATGCACTCAACTTCAGACGGCTACGAGCCGTGGTACGGCGACATCCGCCTGCGCCAGAAGGGCACGCTCGTCGCCGACCGTCGCGGTGACACGACCGCCAACGCACTGCTCGACCTCGAGTTGCGCGGCGTGCTGTTCGTCGGCCCCGGTGTCGAAGTGTACGAAGGCATGATCGTCGGTGAGAATGCGCGCTCCGAAGAGATGAACGTGAATCCGACGAAGGAAAAGAAGCTCACCAACATGCGTGCTTCGGGCAGCGACAACACCGAGCGCATCTCGCCGCCGACCATCTTCTCCCTCGAGCAGGCGCTTGAATTCATCGCCGAAGATGAGGCCGTCGAGGTCACGCCGAAGTCCGTGCGTCTACGCAAAGTCGTCCTCGACGTTGCAGCGCGCCACCGGGCGCACAAAAAGGGTTCGTAGACCGCTCAAGTAGTGTGGTCCCCGGAGGGATGACAGAGCGGCCGAATGTACCGGTCTTGAAAACCGGCGTGGGCTTGCCCACCGTGGGTTCAAATCCCACTCCCTCCGCCAATTGGACTCCTCGGACGATCTGACCTCGTCCGTTCTCGTGGCAGTTACCGCGCGTAAAGTCGGCTCGCCACGCGCACCGGGAGCGGCATCGCTGAGGAGCCTCCACTGAAATGGCTGTGCCCCGTCGGATCTGGTGTCCCACTCCGCGCCCTTCAGCATCGGATGTTCAGGTCCGCCCGCAGCGCAACCCGTTGAAATCCGATGAGCCCTAATCGTCCTAGGTCTCGCCCGTAAGGGCACGGCGCCCGCAGCGACGCCGTGCCCTTCAGACGTGCGACCTAGTGGACCGGATCGAGCAGTTCGTCCGTACGCTCGTCGCCGTCACTCGGCTTCGTCTCAACGGCGACGACGGGTGGATCGTTGTCTTCGAATGCGAAGTTCGGGAGGATGCGGTCGAGCCAGTGCGGGAACCACCAAGTAGAGCGCCCGAGCAGGGTCAAGAAGGCCGGAACGACGGCCATGCGAATCACGATGGCGTCCACCAAGATTCCACCGGCGAGGCCGAGACCAAACTCCTTGATGACGATCTCGCCGCCGAGGATGAATGACCCGAAGACCAGAATCATGATGAGGGCAGCGGCGCTAATGGTCTTGCCGGTGGCGGCGAGTCCGTTTCGAACTGCCAGCTTGCTGTCACCCGTCTTCACCCACTCTTCGTGGATTCTTGTCACCAAGAAGACTTGATAGTCCATCGAAAGCCCGAACACGATGGCGAACAGCATGACGGGTAAGAAGGACTCGATCGGACCCGTCGCGCCCACCCCAAAGAGCGAGTCGAGCCAACCCCATTGGAAGACCGCAACGAGAACGCCGAATGCGGCACCGATCGAGAGGATGTTGAGCAGGGCCGAGATGAGTGGGATGACCAAGCTTCGAAAGACCATGGCGAGCAGCAGGAACGACAACAGCACGACGAGCCCAATGAACAGGGGAAGCTTCGCCGAGAGCACGTGTGCGAAGTCAATGTAGATGGCGGTCGATCCTCCAACGAGCACGGTGAGCTTCGAGCCGGCTTCCGCGCGCGGCACCACCGTATTGCGAAGTCGTTCCACGAGATTCGTCGTGGCACTCGCCTGCGGTGAGGTCGTGGGGAAGACGTCGACGAGGGCGACCTCGTCGCCGTTCTTCGCCGGAATGAACGTGGGGCTTGGCACTTCAGCGACGCCGGACTGCTTCGACACGGCGCTGACGACGCGAGTGAACGCGCTCTTCTCCGCCGGACTCTTGATCTCGGCGACCAGCTGCAGTGGTCCGTTAAATCCCGGACCGAAGCCGCTGCTCAGCATGTCGTAGGCCTGGCGTGTCGTTGTGCCCGCGGGATCGTTGCCCTGGTCGGACGAACCCAGCTGGAGCGAGAAGAACGGCAGTGCGATCACGATGATGACCGCGAGGGCGATCAGCGCGGGCGCGGTCGGACGGCGATTAACGAAGTCGGCCCAGCGCGACCAGAAACCGGTGCCGCTCGCGCCGACGACGCGTGGTCCGTTGGCGCTCAGACTCTTGCGTTGACGCCTCGACAGCACCCGTGGACCAATGAAGCCGAGCAGGGCCGGGAGCAGCGTCAGCGCCGCGAGCATGGTGAGCAGCACTCCGAGGGACGCCGAGACCGCAAGCCCGTAGAGAAAGCTCACGCCGAGGGCGAACATGCCGAGCAGGGCGATGCAGACAATGATTCCCGCAAACAGCACCGCTCGACCCGACGTGTTGACCGCGTTCACGATCGACTCTTCGTTGTCGTGGCCCGCAATTAGCCCTTGGCGGTGACGGGTAACGATGAACAGGGCGTAGTCGACGCCGACCCCGAGCCCAATCAGGATGGTGAGTTCAGAAGCAAACTGGGGCATTTTCATCACGTGACTGAGCAGTTCAATGAGTCCGATCGCGACGCCGAGCGACGCTAGTGCCGAGATGAGCGGCAACGCCATCGCGAGGAGTGAACCAAACACGAGCAGCAACACGATGCCGGCGAGGAGCACACCAATCGGCAGTCCGCCGACCGAGACCTTGTTGGCCAGTTCGGCCACCTGACCGCCAACGGCCACCTGTAGATCGTGGCTGTCCCCCGACTGCGCCGTCGTCACAAGCTGATCCGCGACAGAGTTCGAGATATTTTGAGCCAACTCGTCAAACGTCACGCTCGCAAACGCGACCGTCTGATTATTGTTGATCTGCGCCGAGCCCGCGGCGGAGAGAGGTGACACGACGGTCGTGACGTGATCGATCTTCGAAATCTTCGCCAGCACGGTGTTGATGCGCGCCTCGACTGCGGGGTTCGTGATCTTCTCACCGTGCGTGGTGCCAAAGACCACCTGTTCGACGTCACCGGAGACTTTGGGCGATACCGCCTGCAGCAAGTGCAGCGCGTCGGTCGATTGCGTCTTCGGCAGTGAGAAAGTGTTTGAGTAGGTGCTGCCCGCAGCGATGCCCAGGATCGATATCAAGATGAGCGCGGCGAGCCAGGAAAATACAACTGTTCGACGGTGTTGAACGCACCAGGTTGCTAAAGCTCGCATGACAGAAGACTCCTCGACACAGGGGACGCCCGGGGGCACTAGTGAGACTCTATCATCTCATTGAAAGGTCACTCATGTCATTTCTTGAGATGGTGATGATACAGTGAGGGCGTGGCACAACGACAGCTGGTGAAGGACCACATCCGTCAATCGATCCTCGACGCCGCGGCCGACCTCCTCCTCACTCGCGGGGATTCAGCGATCATGGCGGATCTGGCCAATGCGGCGGGTATCGGACGCGCCACGCTCTATCGCTACTTTTCGACCCGAGAAGAGCTAATGAGCGCCCTCTCCCAAGCCGCCATCGATGACGCCAGCGCCCGGCTCGAAGCAGCCGACCTCGAGCACGTTCCAGTCACCGAAGCGCTCGCGCGTATCTTTCGAGCCATCTTGGCCTGTGGCGCCAAATTCGAGTTCATCCGCACCGAGCACGAGCATCTGCACTTGGATAAGGAGGATGTCGATCGTCGCATTGGCGAGCCGATCCGCGCGGTGCTCCGGCGCGGGATGGAAGACGGAACACTTCGCTCCGATCTGCCGCTCGACGTCGTCTCTAACCTCTGCGGTGGACTCATCATCGGTGCGTTCCGCTCGCTCCCGTTCCTCGAGAACGGCGTGGAGCGCGTGAGCGCGGTCGCGACCGAGACGCTCCTCAAGGGACTCACGGCCCCGAGCGAGTAGAACGATCAACCACGTCGTGTCGGCGACGGTCGCTCGAAGCACGCGAAAGCCCCGATGCAATACTTGAATTCGTGGGAGAGAACGAGACACTCGACTTTCTTCTAGGCACGTGGCGCGTCGAGCGCACGGTGACCGATCACCGGCGGGGCGAGCAAGGCCACTTTCGAGGCACCGCAACGTTCACTCGACGAAGCGACGCAGAAAACGCGCACCGCAGCGGCCACGTGCGCTTCGACGAGGTCGGCGACTACCGCGTGGGCGACTATCACGGCGAGGCGCGCCGCTCCTTGGAATACGTCGCAGAGAGTGAGTCGCGCATCGCGATCACGTTCCTTGACGGTCATCACTTCATCGATCTCAATCTCGCGAGCGGTGAGTCACGCGATGAGCACCAATGCGACCGAGACCGGTACGAGATCTCGACGACGGTGAAGAGCAATGATCTCCTCGAAGAGCGCTGGCGAGTCGAAGGGCCAGAGAAGAACTACGAGGCCGTGACGTCGCTCGTACGCGTCACCGACGACGTCTCGTAACGACGACATTGACTTACTGCGCCGCGAAGTACGCCTTCATCGGGTCGAAGTAGCTCTTCTGCCACCCACCGTTCTCGTAGCCAAGCTGATCGTCCGGCACGTTCGAATGGCGCACTCGCACAAGCGTCTCGGTGTCATCTCCTTCGAAGAGCACCTCGATCTGAGAGTCAACGTGCGCTTCGGTGAAGTTCTGCGTGCGCCAGGTTTGGACGATGCGGGTGAAGGGCTGGAGCGTCAGCGTGATGCCATGGATGTAGCCGTCCCAGGCGTCAAAGTCACCGCCTTCGCGCGCGTCGACGTGAGCGACGCTTCCCGTCATTGCGGAGTGCTCGGCCGCGGACAGCCACGCTGCATAGACCACGTCCGGCGGCGCTGGCACGCGGTCAGAAACCTCAAAGTCGTACGTCACAATGCCCACCTCCAGCACTCACTGTTGCAATCGACGCCATCCTAAACAAACGAGGAGCGCTTTTCCAAAGGCGCGCGAGAGCTACGTTGTACGCACTCTCGCGCGAATCGATTCGATCCACGCGGCCGCGGAACGGCGAGCGTCGGCGACCTCTTCGCGACGGTCGCTCGCTCCCTCGCCGGTCACGGGATAGGAGCCGAGGAACTTCACGCGGGCAAGATGCGCTTGCAGGTCGGCCAGGCAGTCGGCGACAACGTCGTCCGCGACGTGGCCCTCGAACTCGATGACGAAGCAGTAGTCGCCGAGCGCTTGCTTCGTCGGACGACTTTCGAGCTTCGTGAGGTTCACGTCGCGCGCGGCGAACCGTCCGAGCATTGCGTAGAGGCTGCCCGGTCGGTCGGAGTCTTGGAAGCAGACGATGGTCGTGCGATCGTGTCCAGTGGGCGCTGCAACATCAGCGCGTCCGACCAAGACGAAGCGTGTCACGTTGTCGGGATGGTCCTCGATGTCGGCAGCGATGACCTTAAGTCCAAACAGCTCGCCCGCGAGTGCGCTGCCGACCGCTCCCCATGGCTCGCTCGACTCGGAGACGTCGCGGGCCGCCTGGGAGGTGGAAGTCGTCTGGACGGTTTCGAGCCCACGCTCGTGGACGAAGCTTCGCACTTGTGCGAGAGCGTGCACGTAACTGCGCACGCTCTTCACCTCCTCTATCGCCACGTCAGGACGCGCGAGTAGATGGAGATGTATCGGCAGCACGATCTCTTGAAGGATGACGAAGTCGTAGTCGAAGACCAGCGCGTCGATCGTCGCCGACACCGTGCCCTCAAGCGAGTTCTCGATCGGCACCAGTGCCTGATCGAGCTCGCCCGCGGCGACTGCTCCGAGCAGATCCTCGATCGAGGGGTAGGCAACAGGCTCGACGCTGGCCAGGCTATTCACCGCCTGGTGGGAAAATGAGCCTTCTGGTCCGAGATAGCCAACGCGCTCCAATTCCATGACGGGATGATAGTTGAGGCATAGAGCGGTCAATATTGGCTCGACCGTGAGACGTCGTTTGACCCCGTACGATAGCGAGGGGCCAATGGGAAAGGATGTGCAATGGGGCACTCGATGTTTGAATACGACCCGGAGCTCGCGAACGCCGTGTTCGACTACTGCCGCGAGCGATTGTCACTCGATCCGGTGCCGCTCGACTACGGCAGCCAGATGGAAATTCACATGAAAGAGCTCGACACGCTCATCACCACGGAAGGTCGCAACCCCGAAGAGATACTCGAGTTCTTCAAAACGACGCTCGCACCGGCCGTCGTCTCGATCGACTCCCCCGGTTTTCTCGCCTTCATTCCGAACGCGCCCACGAAGAACTCGCTTCTGTTTGACATGGTCGTCGCCTGCTCGGGTCTGAATGGCACGAGCTGGCTCGAGTCAAGCGGTGTTGTCGTCGCCGAAAACCAAGCGCTCGGCTACATCGCCGACGTCGCAGGACTCCCTTCCGGCTCGGGAGGCGCCTTCGTGGCGGGCGGATCAATTGGCAACCTCTCAAGCCTTACGGTCGGGCGCGATGTGGCGCGCGCCAAGAACTCCCACCTCAACCCCCACGATCTTCGTTTCGCCATCTCGAGCGACGCGCACTCGAGCATCGGCAAGGCTCTCCACGTCCTGGACGTGAAGACGCTTGTCGTCGAGACTGACGACCACCGCTTTACTCGCAGTGCGCTCGAAGCAGCGCTCGCCGCTGACCCTCACCCCGAAACCGTGGTCGGCGTGGTCGCGACGGCGGGGACGACCAACGCGGGCATCATCGATGACCTCGAGGGACTCGGCACCTACGCGCGCGAGCACGACCTCTGGTATCACATCGATGGCGCATACGGCGGGGCAGCCATCTTCTCCGAGTCGCATCGTCAACTCCTGAGCGGCATCCGTCACGCGGACAGCTTCATCGTCGACCCGCATAAATGGCTCTTCGCTCCGCTCGACTGCTGCGCCTTGATTTATCGCAACCCGACCGTCGCGCGCAAGGTCCTCGCCCAGCAGGCGAGCTACCTCGACGTTTTGCACGAAGGCAGCGACGAGAACTACGACTGGAACCCCTCGGACTTTGGCATCCACCTCTCGCGCCGCGCGAGGGGCCTGCCGTTTTGGTTCTCACTCGTCACGAATGGCACAGCTGCGTACCAGTCAGCAGTGCAGACGGCGATCGACCTCGCACAACGCACCGAGCGCTTAATCGAGGCGAGCGAGGACCTCGAGATGGTGCGACCAACGAGTCTCTCCATCGTCCTCTTTCGACGAAAGGGATGGGACGCCGAGCGTTACAACGAGTGGAGCCAATCGCTCCTCAGTCGCCAAATCGCCTTCGTCACGCCCACCAAATGGGAGGGCGAGACGGTCGCTCGAATGGCGTTCCTGCACCCGAACACCAGCGACGAGATGGTCGAAGAGATCCTCGCGTCGATGCGCGACGAGCTCTGCTAACGCTGTAGCAACGGATCGCTCGGCTGTCGATTCGACTCGCCGCGAGTTTCACGAAAGCGCCAGGCAATCCCGCCGAGCGCCTCTAAGACAACGCGGTTCGCGAGATAGGCCGTAATCTCCGCGTGATCGTAGGGCGGGGCAACTTCGACGACGTCCATCCCGGCAATGGGCACGCTCATCGTGATGCGTCGCACCGCGTCGAGCAACTGTCGACTTGACAGTCCCCCCGGTTCGGGCGTGCCTGTACCGGGCGCGGAGCCAGGATCCACCACATCGACGTCGACCGAGAGAAACACGGCATCGCAGTCATCCATGGCGATCTCGAGAGATTCGTCGAGCACGGAGTCGAGCCCGCGCGCGACGATCTCTGACATCTCGAAGGAGCGCATGCCGCCCGCCGCCATCCAGTCGAGGGTCTCTGGTTCAGGCCAGTAACCGCGCAGCCCGATCTGGAGGAATCGATCGGCTCGACATGCCCTCGATTCAATGAGCCTGCGCATCGGCGTGCCATGCCCGTACAGGGAGCCGAGCTGGGTGTTGCCAGTGTCAGCGTGCGCGTCGAAGTGGATGATCGAGACTCGCCCGAAGCCCACGTGGTGCGCGACGCCCGTCACGTCGGGCAGGGCAATCGTATGATCTCCGCCAAGAATGATCGGAATGACGCTCTGACGCGCCACCATGGCGACGCGGTCTTCCAACAGTGCGAGAGAGCGTTCGGTCTCCCCCGAGGGCATCTCGACATCTCCGAGATCGACGACACCGAGTTCCGTCAAGGGATCGAGTCCGAGCGCGAGAGAGGGCCGCATGCCGTCGTGAGGCAAGTAGTCAGTCGTGCGAATGGCCTGGGGTCCAAATCGCGCGCCGGGGCGGTGCGAGGTCCCTCCGTCAAAGGGCGCGCCCACAACGACCGCCTTCGCGTTTATCCACTCCTCCAAGACATCAGGATCGGCGGGGGGCACTCCAAGGAATGTCGCGTCAGCACCATAGAGGTTGCCGATGCGAGTCACGGATCAGGCCGACAAGTCAGCGAGGACTTCGGCGAGCTCGTCGAAGTGTTGCGAGATAATCGACATATGTCCCTCGTCGGGTCGGTGATGCGCAACAACTCTTGGAATGTTGCTGGTGAGCCACGCGCCATGGGCGGGTGGGACCATGAGGTCGGCGTCGCCGTAAAAGAGGTGCACGCGCTTGTCGATGTTCGAAACGTCAAACCCCCACGGCGAGATCATGGCGACGTTATCGTCGAAGTATCCGTGCCACCCGTTCGCGAAACCGTACGTCACGGAGTCAACAAATGTCTGACGATCGGTGTCGTCTGCGAGCGCCGCTCGGTCGACGTCGGGAAAGAGGCCACCGAGCACTTCATAGAGACTCTCGACGTTGAGCTTTGCCATCTCCATCCCTGCTGCGGCCATGTACTCCTCGTACGGTGCGCCGCCCTCCTTCGAAAGCTCGAACTCCACCACGTTTTCCGGACCCATCCCATCGGTCCAATCGAAGTCAACGTCCGCAGGTGCGATGCTCGCGACGGCGACGGCGCCAATGCAGTCGTCATCGAGCGCGGCGCTCGCGAGCGACCGAGGCCCACCACCCGACCAACCGAGCGCGACATAACGCTTACGCCCAACACGTGCGAGAGCCGCCTTCGCGTCATCGACGGCGGATGCGACGCGGTGTCCTTCGTCTCGAGAGGATCGTCCGTAGGCGGGACGCGACGCCGTCACAAGATAGAAGTCGCCCAGATCAAGCAGCGGCTCGAGCATCTTGAGCGTCCTCGTCGTGCCGGGAGTGCCGTGGTGAAAGAAGATGGTCGAGCCCGTCGGAGTACCGAGCGTCGCCACCTCGAGTGTGCGTCCGTCGGGTAAATCAATCAGTTCTTCGCGGTACGTCACAGCACTCCTCTCGATCAGCCTCTCGTACCCTACGTCCGCGCGCGAAATCGCTAGCGCTTGATGCTGAGTGCCGCTCCGACGTTCAAGAGATCGACCCAGGTCTGTCCTGGGGTCAAGCGAATGGCCGCCCCCGACGACGTTTTGTACTGAATGACGTCGGACATCGACGATCCCCTCGACCAGGTGCCCACGACCTCACGACCACCGCTAAAGACCATCGCCTGGCCCGAGCCCTGAAGGTTCGCGTAGGAGTTCATCGTCCCGATGCCGTTCACGTAGTTCACGTACATCACGATCACGTTCTTTGGGGACTCGCGCTGACCGGTGCCCGTGACGCTGGATTGACCAAAGATCGTTCGATCCCAAGAGGTCGTCGCGCTGTCCCAGGTCCAGGTCTCGGGGTAGATGCTCGGAAAGGGCACCACGAAACTCGTGACTGGTGCGCCGGCAGGCGCCGTGGTGGATGGCCGGTAGCTGAAGAGTGCGGGCGGAGGCGTGGGCGTGCCCTTGAACGCGAAGAGCTGAGGAGCCCGAGCAAACAAGTTGTGCGGAGCCTCGAGATCAGAGTCGCGGAACATGGCGTTGCCGGCCGAGCTTTCATCGATCTGCTTGACCGGAGCGGTCGAAATACTGTTGATGGCGTACTGGGCACCGCCCGAATAGGCGAAGATGCCTCCAAGGGGGAAGACGACCTGCGTATCGGTCGGACGCACCGAGCGAACTGGTCCAATCTTCCCCGGCGCCTGGGAGTTGAAGATGGCGGCGAGTCGAGTGATGCCGCCATTCACGATCTCCTCGTAGACGATGTCAGCTTGGGCGACTCCCCACTGGGGCAGCGCATCCGGCGTGTTCTCGATCTTGACCGTCAGTGCAGAGCGGTCAAGTGCCGCGCCGCCGGGGTCAGGCAAACCGGTGAGGGGTGCAATGGGATAGTTCGGCGCCGTCGTCGTAGTGGTCGACGTTGTCGTTACCGCTCCCGACGCCAACTTCGGTGACTTGTGAAGGTGCGGGTACGCAATGGCAACCGCGCCCGCTATGACGACGACCACGAGCAGAATCACGTACTTGCGCATTCGTCAAACCTAATAAATGTGAGCAGGGGGTTTCGTTCAATTCATCCGCGGGTGAGCACTTTGACGATCTGGGTGTGTGGCAGGTTCGAAAGGGGGCTCACATTCTCACTCCCCTCGATAGGTGTCCACCCGGTCGCCATGTAGAAGCCGAGCGCCACGTCCCTCGCATTTGCCCACAGTTGCTCCGCTCCGAGGCCGCGAAGATGATCCTCAGCGGCGTCGAGCACGACCGAGCCGAAGCCCCTGCCCTGCACGTCGAAGTCAACCGCCATAAAGCGCAGCTGGTAGCTCACGAGCTCGGGCCGTATCGGTGCGACACCCGGAAAGAAGGAGGCGCTGGCAACGATGCGGTCGTCGAGCAGTCCCGCGAAATGAAGCGCAGTCGGCGCGTCGTCATCGACGAAGTCGACAGCGCTGTCGGGGTTGTTCGCGCGCAGGACCCGTCGGCGCAGGTCGTAGAGCACACGGGCGTCGACGTTCTCGACACGTAAATCACTCATCGACGAGGGACTTCCTCAGCGTCATCATGATCAGTCGCGGGTCTCGATCCATCCCGAAATTCACGCCGGTCGCCACGAATCCCATCCGCGCGTAGAACGCTCGGGCTCGTTCGGCAATCGAGGTGACGTGCAAGTACAACTCGGTCGCACCTTCGCTTCTCGCCCAGGCCGCGACGGCGTCGACCAGCAGTGACGCGGTCTGTGTGCCCCGGGCGGAGGGCGTGACGTACATTCCATACAGCCAGTGCGTGCCCGGGTGCCGATCGTTGAGGCCGCCCGAGACCATTCCGACGACGTCGCCGTCGCGTTCAGCAAGAAAATAGAACGATCGCTCGATCATTGAGCGCCACTGGTAGTTCGAGAGCTTGGCCGCGACCGCGTAGGTCGACCCGAACGCCTCAGGCGCATCAGTCAGCGCTTCCAAGCGAATGGCGCGCAACTTTGGCCAGTCGCCACTCTCCGCGGAGCGCACGATGAGCGCGACGTCAGTCATCGCAACCCCAGGGAAAGAGCCACCACACCTCTCTATTCTTGCAGCCGGCATCTCTTTAGATTCAGCGCTCAGGTCTCGGCCGCCGACTCGCGGTGCGGCAGGCGCGCCGAGTAGATCGAGTAGCCGTCGATCTGGCGCACGAGGACGGTTGCGATCACTGTTGCCGCCATCATCGGGACCATGATGTCAAAACCGCTGTGGGTCAGCTCGAGGACGAGCACGAGGCCCGCGAGGGGTGCTTGCATCGACGCACCAATCATCGCGGCCGCTCCCACGATGGCGAACGCCCCGACCGGCGTGCCGGGCCACAGGTGAACCCAGAGCGCGCCGAGGAACGCGCCGAGCATTGCGCCCGTCGAAAGAAAAGGCGTAAACAGCCCACCTGCCGCCCCGCTGCCGAGGGTGAGCGAGGTCACGAGTGGTTTCAGGGCGAAGAGCGCGAACAGGAGTCCCAGGCTGCCAACGCCGAGGAACGCCTGGTGCGCCAGATCTTTGCCGTTGCCGAAGATCTGGGGATACCAGAGGCCGAGTACACCCACCACGAGAAACGCGATCGGCATCATCCACATGATGTGGGCGCCCTTCGCCTGGTGGTAGGACACCCAGCCGATGAGTCGAACGTACCCGACGGCGAGCAGACCGATGACAGTTCCCGCGAGGAGCGACCAGATCATGAGCGACGCACTGAAGCGATACGTCGGAATATCGGGGTAGGTCGGGCCGGACGGTAGATAGATCCACGACACGCAGGTCGCAACGAGCGACGTGGCGAGTGCGGGGAAGACGACCGGCAGCGCGAAGCTGCCGTAGAGCACTTCCGCGGTAAAGAGTGCCCCACCGAGCGGCACGTTGTACACGGCGGCGAGTCCGGCCCCGCCGCCGCACGCGACGAGTAGTCGCTTCTGGGCCGGCGTCAAGGAGAACCACTTCGCAATGACCGATCCCGACACGCCACCCATGAGCTTGGGCGCGGCCTCGCGTCCGATCGAGGCGCCGGCGCCGACGACGACCTCTGAGACAAGCGAGGTGAGGAGGCTCCGTCGTACTGAGAGCTCTCCGTCGCCGCTCCAGATGGCTTCATCGATCTCGGAGCGCTCTCGCTTCAAGTATCGGCGGATGAGGTACCACGAGACAGCGCCAAAGCATCCGGCAACGACGAGCGAGAGTATGCGGCGCTCCCCCGAGGCGGCCGCCACGGCCGCTTGGTAGCTCCCCGAGCGATAGTTGAATGCGAGCCGCTCGATGAGCGCCAGGATCCACATGAGAAAGTCGCCAAAGAGGCCCGCCGCGACACCCGTCAGCACGACCGCAAGCCAGAACTTTGGCGTGAGGCGCGCATCGCCGTCGTGGGTGACGTTGGGCTGTTCCATGGCGCCGCGCCCCGACGCGATTCTCCTCTTGATCAGCGGCGCAGGTACCCGCTGACGCTCACTTTCGCGCTTGGGTCTCGACACGTTCGCTCGCTGTTCGACGCTTCATCGTACTGACGAGCCTCGCACGTTTTCAACGAAGCCAATCGCGACATTGTCACTAGAAGAAGTGGTCCTCGCTATCCGTTCGTGAGGTTGAGCGGCCCTTCGCCAAAGTCGCGGTGCTGTTCGGGATCGACGTGGTGGCGCCACCAGAACAGCGTGTGCCAGGGTAGTTGGCCGCGTCCGACCACCGCGCGTGCGAGCGGCGTACGAGCAACAAGTGCGCTGAAGAGCCAGCCGATCAAATAAGTGAAGACCACCGCGCACAGTGTGGTGACGATCCATGGCACCGAGTGCAACAGATTGAACTGCTGTCCCCAACGCTGGAACCAGAGGATCCACAGAACCTGGGACACGTAGATGCCGTAGGCGGCCTCGGATCCCGAGGCGACGACGGCGCGCGTGCGTGCGCTGCGCTTCGGACTCACGAGATAAACCCCGAAGAGATAGACGAGGATGATCGCACCGACGTCGTAGGGGATGACGGCAGCAGCGAACGGGTTACCTCCGGGCACGAGCAGGAGTGGCATATGGACGCCGTGCTTCGCGAAGTAATCGAGCACGAGCGGCACCGCGCCGAGCAGCACGGTCGCAATGAGCAGTGCCTTTTGATGCCTGACCACCCAGTCGTGAAAGCGTTCGAGGTAGAACGCCGCGATCACGCCGCCGATCAGGTACAGCGGGTAGGAGAAGACGAGGCGCGTCTCCACCTTTGACGTGACGACAAAGCCCAGCCATCCCCGACGGATGACCATGGGAAAGACGACCTGCCACGCGAGCGACGCGATCAGTATCGGGATGCGCAAGTTGGCGTGGCGGCGAAGGAACATGAAGATCCAGGGAAAGAGCACGTAGAACTCGAGGAGCACCAGGAGGAAGTAGAGGTGGTAGTAGCCAGTCGCGATCGCAAACAAGAAGTTGTGGAGTCCCGACATGCTGAAGATCGCCGACATCGGCAGGCGGTAGTAAGGAAAGGACGTTGAGTCCTTTAAGCCCGCGACGGGGAAATAGATGACCGACCACACGAGGTACACGAGTCCGACCGCCATGAACCGGCGCTTCCAGTAGCGAGCGAAGTCGATCTTGTTGCTGTCGCGGTAGCTGTAGGCGAGCATGCACGCGGACACGAAGAGAAACGCGTCACGTGAGAAGTGCGTGAGCGTGAGCATCCCCGACGCCACGAGGCTCGTCGACAGTGGCGCGAAGTAGATGAGCGCGTGCGTCGAGATGACAGCCGTCTGCTTGATGGGGCGCATCGCGTCCACGTGATCGAGGCGCTGGCGCGTTCCGCTCGGTTGCACCTCGGAGACTGAATTCATGGTTTTCCTCTGAAACTGCGGTGAGTGTTACAGGCGCTCTTCGTAGACGACGGTAACGTCGCCTTGGCGCAGCAGCGATCTGCGGATCTTTCCCGTCGCGTGTACGGGGAGCGCTCGCACAACCTTCACGAGCGACGGCCGCTGCGCTTTGGCGAGAGCGCCGAGTGAGCGACTGCGCACCCGTTCAACGAGTTCTGCGAGTTCGATCATGGAGAACAGTATCGATTCGTCCTCCGGTTGGACGAAGGCCACCGGCACCTGGCCGAACACCTCGTCCGGCGCCGCAACGACGGCGATCGATTGCACACCGGCGACTTCTGCCAGAAGAAGCTCAACCTCGAGGGGATGGATCTTCTCTCCCCCGCGATTGATGACGTCGTCGTCGCGTCCCACGAGAAAGAGATACGCATCATTGTCGAGGTAGCCGAGGTCGCCCGTCTTTAGCCATCCGTCGCGGCTGAATCGATCGTCGTAGTCGGCGCTGTCGTAGCTCGTGATGACCGTTGGCCCCTTAATCTCGACATCGCCAACGACGCCCGGCGCAACGAGCTCGCCGTGTGCGATAACACGAACCTCGACCCCCACAGCGACACCCACCGATCCCGCCTTTCGCTCGCCGTCGACGGGCGTGGCACAAATTTGGCTCGCCGCCTCGGTCATGCCGTACGTCTGAAGGATCGGCAACTCCCAGGTGGCCTCGAACTGCTCGAAGAGCGCAGGCGCAAGTGGAGCCGATGCCGAGCGTATGAAACGTACGCGCCGTGGGGCGACCTCACCTTCGGTCGGTACCGCAAGACGCGAGATAACCGCAGGCACCGCGTTGATCCACGTCACCTTCTGCTCTTCAATGAGGCGCCAGAACTCGGTGCGATGAAACCGCTCGTCCAGGACGAGCGACGCTCCCGCGACGAGCGTCGCGAGGAGTCCAACAACCTCGGCGTTGATGTGCCAGAGCGGCAGCGGATTGAATCCCCGATCTGATTCGTCGAGGTGGTGATGGTCCGCAATCAGCTTCGCGGTCGCGAGCACCTGAATGGTCGAGAGCGGTATGACTTTTGGCGCGCCCGTCGTGCCCGACGATGACAGCACCACGCCGCCTCCGCTGACGCCATTCGCGAGCTCACCGGATTCGTCAGCGTCGAAGTCGTCTGCCTCAATGTGGTGCCAGCGAAACGAGGACGGCGACGCGGGGGCCTCGTGTTCGCTCACGATGGCGCTGAGGCGGAGCGCGCGTCCACGTTCGAGCACCGTGGCGACGTGTGCATCGCCGCTCGGGTCGAGCGGCGCAACCCAGAGCCCCGCGCACATGGCAGCGAGAAACCAGGCCGTGAACGTCAAGGGATCGCCGACCGAAAGTCCGACGCGTTCTCCTCGTTCGAGTCCCCAGCGACGAAACTGATGCTCACGTACGGCGACGTGACCCTCGAGCGAGGCGTAGGTAATAACGCGCGAGCTTCTTGCATCAAGCACATAGGGGGCGTCGGCGCGAGAAGCTGCTCTATCTCGAATCAGCGAAGCGAGTGAGTCAACATCGGGCCCAGGTAATGAGGGTTCCATCGATGATTAGTACATCATTCGATGATCAACGTAATGCTTGAATTCAATAAGGTTTGACGCAGGATCGCACGCCACAAACGTTTGGTGGACTTCCACCTTGCCCTCGAAGCGCAAGCTCACATCGCTGTAGAGCGGTATCGAGCGCTGCTTGCAAAGCTGATAAAGCGCGTCAAAGTCGCGCTGTTCTCGAAAGGTCACCCCGAAGTGACGGGGGTACATCGGCAACTCGTTCATCGGCGTCACCGCTTCGGGCGCATCGCTCAAGTGACACACCAGTTGGTCGCCAAAAAAGTCAAGTGTCACGCGGTCGTCGTAGCGCCTCGCGAGCTTGCAGCCGAGCTTCGTGACGTAGAACTCCACCGTCACGTCGAGGTCGTAGGACGGTATCGCGAGGTGAAAAACGTCACGGCTCTCTCGCATGACTAAAACGTATCGCGGTCGCGGTAACCCGGCTCGAAATCAAGCAAAGTATCGCTACGCAGGCCCATGCGAATGGTCTCCAGGGGGACGATATCGGTCACCGCGATGTTGCCCAGATTCGCGTCGGGTCCGACGCGCTGGACGAAGTAGGTCTGCAACGTCGTTGACGGAGCCTCGAAGAGCAGGTGATTGTGGTCGATTTTCGACTCGAGAATCTCTTCGATCAGGCCATATCGCAGTTCGCCATTGGACCGGCAGATTCCACCGCGTCCGCCCTCGCGGGTCTCGAGCGTCACGAGCACGGCGCCAGCGTCGATGTCCGCCTGAATGTAGCTAATCCACTTGGCGGGCGACATCAGGTCCGACGCAGTCTGGTCCTTGGACCCGACCTCGGAGATCACCTTGAAGTCGTCGGACAGACGCTTCACGTAGTCAGCCTTCTCATCATTCGAAATGTCGATCGTTCCATTGGACACTTCGATGTAGCGACAGCCGTACTGCCCGCAGAGGTCACGAAACTCATCAAAGCGGTCTTGGACGACGTACTTCTCAAAGAGCGTGCCCCCGAGATAGAAATCGATGTTCGCGTCGCGAAGCACATCGAGCTTCGCCGCAAAGTTTTTTGTCACGACCGACGTGCCCCAGCCAAACTTGACGAAGTCGAAGTGGTCGCCATGGCTCTCGACGAGATCAGTGAAGTGCCCAAGCGGCTCGCCGTGATCAATGACCATTGTTAAACCGCGCGCCCGCGGCTTCTGAGCTCGCGGTGGAAGCAAAAGTGACATGAATCAATAGTAGTTTCGACAAGCAGAGTCACTCCGCCGCTGATCTGGTCGAACGAATTGCGTTTCCGTTGATTTGCTGGGCACTCGTTTTGGGCCACTTTGGAAAATGCTGTGAATCATTGACGCATCGTAAGCGCGGCATAAACACGCACTTTTTAGACACTTCGCGTACATCGAGTCCTTGACACGGCGACAATCACGCGACTAACCAACAACTTCCTCTTGTCCAGCGTGATGATGTCATTGCGCCGCAACCTCATTCTGACGTCATCTCACTAATCTGTTTGACGTGACAACGAACGGCGGACTCCTCATCACCCTCGTGCGTCACGGCGAGAGCACGTGGAACGAACTGGGGCTCATCCAGGGCCATGACAACACCGCTCAGCTCACCCCTCAAGGTCGCGACCAGGCCCGGTGGGCGGCGGAATCCTTGCGAGGACTGGGTTTTCAAGCCATCATTGCGAGTGACCTTGATCGTGCACGAGAGACCGCAGAGATCATTGGTGGCGTCCTCGGTCTCCACGCGACGACCGAGCCGCTCCTGCGTGAGCGCGGCTTTGGCGTCCTCGAAGGGCATCCGCTGAGCGAGCTCACGCCATCGATCACAGGGATTGATCACCGCGTCATGATCAACCCCGACGCGAGTGCGCCGGACGGTGAGTCGTTCCGCGATGTGGTGGCGCGCGCACAGCTCTTTGTCAAGCGGCTGCTCGATGAGCGGCCGCAGCAGCGCGTCCTCGTCGTGAGTCACGGTGGCACTATCCGTGCGCTGCGCGCCAGCGTCACGGGCGAACCGGTCGAAGGTTCTTCGTGGTACACCGTTGGCAACTGCAGCGTGTGGCCCCTCGACGTGAGGAACAAAGACCATCACTAGATCAGCGTCAACGCGATCGAGATAGACACGACCGCGATAACAGTGCCGACCGCCGAGAACGTCGCAATTGACGGTCGAAGGTCATGACGGCGAGCAATGCGCAGCCACAGTAACGACGACAGCGCACCGGTTACCGCACAGTTGGGGCCGAGATCAAGCCCGAGCAGCAGCGCGAAGGGATGACGCACCCCGTGAGCCGCAAACAGCGACGCCGCGGGAAGATTGTTGATGACGAGGGAGCTCAACGCTGACGCGACGGCAGTCGTTGCAGGATTCGCGTGCGCCAAAAGATGCTTCGTGAGACTGGACCATCGTGCGAACCATCCCACCGCAGCGGCCAGCACGAAGAGTGCAGCGAGCGTCCCCGGATTCGCCGCCGCCACCGCATCGCGCCACGATCCTCGACGCCGCACGCTCGCGATCACTTCCACGACGACCCCCACAATGAATACCCAGATCGCGGGATGTGCGATCAGGAGCATGGCAACGATGGCAAACCCGACGGCAGCGACGCCGGGGCCGAGCACATGCCCTTCTTCCGGTATGGGCGCGCGCTGACCGCGATGGCGAAGGTCTCGCCAGCGCCACGCGCCGACAACCAACGTAGTCACGGCAACCGACGCGAGCCACGGGAGCGCCATGTGTCGCGCGAAGGTCAGGCCGAGCTCGTTGCGCCGCGCGAAGACCAGCAAGTTGGTGAGGTTCGAACCGACGAGCAGCAGTGACGCCGAGTTCGACATGAATATTGTTCCGTAGAGAAATGCCGTCTCGTCGGTCCCCTTGGTACGAGCGGCATTGATCGCGATTGGTGTCATAAACACGACTGACGTGTCGAGGTTCAGTACTGCCGTGACGACGGCCACCGCGAGCATGGTCAGAGCGAAGAGTCCGACGCCGCCGCCGGGGGCACGGGCGCACCATGCGCCTACGAGTCGAAAGAGGCCCTCGCCCGAGGCGACGTGACCAATCAACAGCAGTCCGGCGACCAACACAAAGGGCGACCAGGTGGCCGCCAGCGTCTCGACCACAACATGCATCACGTCACCCTACGGCGTCGGGGATGGGGATGACGGGCTAATCGATCAGCGTCGCACGTGCCACGGCGGCGGTCCGACCTCGATACGCGGAAGGACCGAATTCACGGGACCGAATCGCTCATCGTGCTTGAGCCAGCTCTCATATGCGTCGCTGATCTCATCTTGCGTTCGCGCGACGAAATTCCACCACATCATGACGGTCTCGTCGAACGGTGTGCCGCCCAATAACAGCGCGACCGCGTCGTCTCCTGCCGTCAAGGTGATCGAGTCGCGGTGTCGACCGAGATACGCGAGGTGGCGTGGCTCGACGAAGGTGCCACTGGCCTCGAGCGCGCCGCTCGTCACGACGAGGGCGTATTCGAAGTCGGGTCGTAGTTCTATCGTGCTGTCGCCGGAGGCGAGTCGAAGCTCGAGCCCGACCACGTCACTGTCGCGCCGAGCGGGCGACGACTGATCTCTGTGCTGCCCCATGAGGACGGTACCCTCGCCGTGACCGATGCCAAACGTGGGGAGCACCTCGTGATGCTCGAAGGCCGAGCCGCCGTGACGGGTCTCATTCGGGAGCGCGACCCAGAGCTGCACGCCATGCAACTCGCCCGAGGTAATGCCCGGATTCTCTTCGGAATGCGCGATGCCCTCACCTGAGGTCATGAGGTTGAGTTGGCCGGACGATACGAGTTGCTCGCTGCCGAGACTGTCTCGATGGACAATGGCCCCATCGAAGAGCCACGTCACGGTCTGCAATCCAATATGCGGATGCGGTGCCACGTCGTATCGATTCTCGGAACTGAACGACGCTGGACCAATGTGATCAACGAAGCACCACGCGCCCACGGTTCGCCGTCCACGTGTCGGAAGAGCGCGGCGTACGTTCGCTTGCCCGACATTGGTCGCGCGCGACTCAGTGAGAAGGATCCCTGGCACATCGGGCTCGGGCGTCTCGCTGACTGCCATCGCCCCATCTTCTCAGCCACACGCCCTCTACGCCAGACCTCATCTTGAGCAACCGCAAGCCGGTGTCGATATCGTCGTTTCGTGACGTGGCCCGATGCGGAAGTTGTCGTCGATGGGGCGTTAATCCGCGAGATGCTGACGCAGCAGTATCCCGAGTTGGCCAGCCTTCCGATTCGGCGAGTTGGCGAGGGCTTTGACAACAATCTCTTCCAGCTCGGCGATCGTCTGGTCGCACGCCTGCCACGTCGATACCGAGGCGTCGAACCGCTCGAGAATGAACTGCGCTGGCTTGCAGTCGTGGCGAACGACGTCACGCTCGCGACGCCGCTTCCACTACGTCCGGGCGTGCCCAACTCGACGTACCCGTGGCCCTGGATGGTCGCGTCGTTCATCGACGGTGTCGCTGGCGACGAGGTTGACGATGAAACGCTGTTCGGTTCGGCTGAAGCACTCGCCGCCTTTATGCGCGAGCTACACGTGACGGCGCCCGACATCGCACCGAGAAACCCTTGGCGCAGTGTCGCGCTCACTGAGCGTGCGCACGATCTTGAGGCGCGCCTTGGCGACCTGCGCAGTGACGTTGATACGGAGAATGCATCGATACTTTTTGAGCGAGCCTGCGCCGCGCCGCAGTGGGAGGGGCCTGCCATGTGGCTCCACGGTGATCTCCATCCCGGCAATCTCGTCTTTCGAGACGGGCGCCTCGTCGGCGTCGTCGACTTCGGCGATCTCTGTGCCGGAGATCCCGCAACTGATATCGCAGGAGCGCTCCTCACGCTTCCCTACGACGCGCTCGAAGCATTCTTCGCCGTCTACGACGTCACCGACGCGACGCTTGCTCGCGCGATCGGCTGGGCCATCATCTTTGGCACCATGATGGTCAGCCTCGGCCAGGCGAGTCGACCGCGCTACTTGAAGGTGGGGCGACGCGCCCTAGAAAACGCCACGCGCCTCTCGACATCGGTGCGTTAGTTGGTGAAGCTCAAGGCGTGCAGTCGCTTTCCGAGCGCCACGGCGCGCGCATCGCCACCAACGTCAACGCGCGAGTACAGCCAGAGCAGCAGGTCACTGCTCGAGGCACTGAGTGTCGGCGTACCATCCTTGATCCCGGTTTCGTACGTGATGGTGCCGCGGGTATGACCGTCGTGGACGGTCCATCCCTCTTCAAGGTCAGTGCACCACAGTCCAAGCCGTCCGTCGAGCGGCGCGCGCGGAGGGTCTGCCGGATCAGACCAGCTGGACACCGACACCGTTAAGAACTCCGCGATTGCATCGCTCGCAATGTCACCGTCGATTGCGAGCATGTCGCCCGCCGCTCGGGCGATGTCCCAGTGGTGGATGGCAGTTTCTTGAGCTTGGTGGCGAGTGACGAACGCAACGTCCTTTTGCAACGGCGCCCACGTCCAGACGGGATCACTCTGTTTGGCCGCTCGCAATACGTCGACAAGATGGCGAGATCCTTCAAGAAATCGATCGATGAGATCATCGCGCGCCACATTGACCGGGCGTCCCTCTTCGGGGGGCGTACCGAGGCGCTGCTGAACGATCGTCGCCCAGAACCAGTGAGTCTCGATGAGATGCTGGATGACATCGTCAACATTCCAACCGGGACAGCACTCAACCGGGCGATCGAAGACTTTGGGCGCGGCCAATGCAACGCCCTCACTATGTTCCTCAATGGAGTCGGCGTAACGATCAACCGAAAGCGTCACACTTCCTACGTTAACGTCACCGCCTCATTCGAGCAATGCGAGCCAGCGGTTCCATACGCCAGAAATGTTTTCATCACACTGCCACATTGTGCGGGTCATTCGCGCTCGTTGCGTGCACCAAAAGGTTCACAATTCGGGCATCACCCGAAGCGGAACCCTTGGTCCGCCGACTTCACGTGCCGCGTTTCACGCAGCGGACAACGTGCGTAGCCTAAAAAATTACCCGTACACACATCGGCGAGTAACTTCTGGTCAAGGGGGTTACGTGGCTACGTCGCGCGTATATCTAGAAGAGGGCGCGAAGAGCGTTTTCGCCGTCTCTCTCGACTGGCCCGGCTGGTGCCGACCAGCAAAAACCTCGGACCTCGCGATGGCGGCGCTCGACGAGTATCGAGACCGTTACGCGAGCATCATCACCACTTCGTTTTGGCCTGGCGCGTTCGACGTCGTTGGCACGGCCCACGGCAACGCCACCACCGACTTCGGCGCACCCGATGCACACGGTCCGTGGGACGAGATCGAACTCAGCGCGAGCGAACTCACTCGCCAGCTGGGCGTCCTCCAAGATTGCTGGAACTACTTCGACACGGTTGTCGAACACGCCCCCCTCGCGCTGCAGCGAGGACCTCGCGGGGGCGGACGAGACCGCGATCACATCGTCGATCACGTTCGCGAAGCCGAGCGCGCTTACTGCTCGCGAATGGGATTTCGCGTCGCCCCGCGCACGCCATGGGATGAGCAACGCGACGTGGTGCTCACCACGCTTCGCTCCGCCGTGCCCAACGCGAAATGGCCGACCGCCTATGCAATACGACGCTGTGCCTGGCACGTCGTCGATCACGCCTGGGAAATCGAAGACAAGAGCGACCGCTAACCAAATCAACGTTCGAGCACCCGGTCTGACGCAGTGACACCCGGGCGTCGACAGCAAGTGATTTCACGATCAGCGACACCGCGTACTTTGGCCCGTAAGCGTCAGATGATCAGTCGCGTCGCTCATCGCGACGTACGAGCTCGATGTGCGTCGCGCCCTCGCCGGTCACTTCATTGCGCACCTCATAGCCCTCGGGCCAGGTTCCCGCCGATTCGATGAGGCGCTCGCCCGACCCCAATCGGATTGACACCACCGCAAGACGTAGCTCGTCGATGACTCGCGCGTCGAGAAGTTGACGAATGGTAGCGACCCCACCCCCAACGTGTACGTCGCCGTCACCCGCCGCGTCACGAGCCTGTCGCAGCGCCTCATCCAGGCCGCCCGTGACAAAGTGGAATGTCGTCTCACCCATGATGAGATCTGGTCGTTCGAAGTGCGTAAGGACGAAGACGGGGCGGTGAAAAGGCGGATCGTCGCCCCACCAGCCGCGCCACTCACTCGCGCCCCAGGGTCCGCGAACCGGGCCAAACATGTTTCGACCCATGAGGACCGAACCGTTACCCTCCCGGTTCCGTCGAAACACCGCGTCGTCGACGCCCTCACTTCCGCCGAGTTCGCCGATCATCGATCGACCGGCCTTGGTGGCGAAGATCCACTCGTGCAGGGCCCGACCACCGATGCCGAGCGGTTGTTCCTCACTCTGCTCGAGTCCAGCCCCGAATCCATCGGTCGATATTGAAAACGAGTCCACGCAAACCTTCGTCACGGTCACCTCTGCTTTCTCGATCCCACCATATCCAGCGACCCTCCTTCGCGCCATGGTTGGCGCACGCATGGTGCACGATGTTGATGTGCGCGTTCCATCAGTCTTGGTCGGCATCTCGGTGAGCGAGATCACGGCGTCCGAGCGCTGGTACGGGCTCTTCTTCGGCCGCGCCCCCGACGTTCTGGTGAGCGCCGACGAGGTGATGTGGCAGCTGAACGAACAGTCGTGGCTCTTCATCGTCGCGGACGAATCGATCGCGCAGTCTACCAACGTGGTGCTCGCGGCCGATGATCTCAACGACGCGCTGGACGTGCTGGCGTGCAGAGGGATCGAACCTCGCGACCTCGCGACCCCGATGGCAACGAGATCGTTCTCGCGGAGATCTTTGCGCTGCAGTGATTCGGGACGTTGCTAAGTACCAATGAGAATGAACTGTTCACTTACATAATTTCCGCCCCGGCCGCCGACGCGGTGCGTACACTTCGATCACTATGGACCTGATCACCACCCCGTTCACTCGCGACTCAACTGCCATGGAAGTGCTCGAGGGGCTCGATCTTTCCGGTCGTAAGGCCATTGTTACCGGTGGGGCTTCGGGCATCGGGTTCGAGACCGCACGAGCGCTCTCGCACGCGAACGCCGAGGTCACCATCGCGGTGCGTGACGTCGATGCGGGAGCTCGCGCGGCGCGTGACATCCTCGCGTCCAGCGGCAACACGGCGATCGCCGTCGCCCCACTCGACCTCACCGACTTCGCTTCCATTCGCAGCTTCACGAATGCGTGGCTGGGGCCCGTGCACATGCTCATCAACAACGCGGGCGTGATGGCAGTTCCCGAGCTCGAGCTCTCCTTTGACGGCCACGAGATCCAGTTTGCGACGAATCACCTCGGACACTTCGCCTTGACCGCGTGGTTGCATCACTCACTCGCGGCAGCCGAGGGCGCTCGCGTGGTCTCCGTGAGCTCGAACGCTCACCAGTTCTCTCCGGTTGTCTTCAAAGACGTCGATTACGAACGACGAACCTACGACCCCTGGTCCGCGTACGGTCAGTCGAAGACCGCGAACATCCTTCACGCCGTCGAGATCACGCGGCGCTGGAATGACGAAGGCATTGTGGCGAACGCGATGCACCCCGGAGCAATTCCGACGAATTTGCAGCGCCACGTCGGCGGGATGCAGACGCCCGTTGAACTCCGCAAGTCCCCCGAGCAGGGCGCCTCGACCTCTGTCCTCCTCGCAGCGTCGCCACTGCTCGACGGCGTCGGTGGTCGATACTTCGAGGACTGCCAGGAGGCCGAGGAGACGGAGTCGCCAGAGCCCTACGGCGGCGGCGTCAACCCGTGGGCGCTCGATCCCGACAGCGCGGAGAAGCTCTGGGAGCTCTCGCTCCTCATGCTCGATGCGGTGGCGCTTTAGATCGAAAGCGCGCGCTCGAGGTCGGCGAGCAAGTCATCTATGTCCTCGATGCCCACGCTCAGACGAATGAGGTCGGCCGGCGTCTCGAGGGTGGAACCCGACGTCGAGAGGTGCGTCATCGCTGATGGCAGCTCGATCAAGCTCTCGACGCCACCGAGTGATTCGGCGAGTATGAAGATCGACGTTGACTCGCAGACCTTGCGCGCGACGTCGGCGCCACCGTTCACGGTGAAACTGACCATGCCACCAAAGTCGCTCATCTGCGTACGGGCGACTTCGTGGCCCGCGTGACCCACGAGACCCGGGTAGTACACATCGCGCACCGCCGAGTGATTCACGAGAAACGCTGCCACGGCACGCGCGTTTTCACAGTGACGCTCCATGCGGATGCCCAGTGTTTTGAGGCCGCGTAGCAGCAGATAGCAATCGAGCGGTCCCGGCACGGCGCCGATCGCGTACTGATGGAAACGGACCTGAGCCGCCAGCTCCTCATTGTTCGTCGCCACGAAGCCGCCAATGACGTCGGAATGACCACCGACGTACTTCGTGGTCGAATGCACCACGACGTCGGCACCGAGGGTGAGCGGACGCTGCAGAAAGGGCGTCGCGAAGGTGTTGTCGACCACCAGCAGCGCGGAGTGTTCGTGGGCGGCGTCTGCGAGCGCAGGGATGGACACGACGCTCAGCATCGGGTTGCTCGGCGTCTCCACCCAGAGCATCCTCGTTGACTCAGTAAAGGCTGCGTCGAGCGCTTCGCCGTCGCTGAGATCGACCGTGGTGACGGTGACGCCCCACGCGCCAAAGATTCTCGTGAGTAGCCGATAGGTGCCGCCGTAGGCGTCGTCGCCCAAGATGACGTGGTCGCCCGGTGCGAGTGTGCGCAGCAGCGCGTCTTCACCGGCAAGCCCTGACGCGAACGCAATACCGTGTGTCGCCTGCTCGAGGTCTGCGAGGCACGCTTCGAGCGCCGAGCGCGTGGGGTTATCACCACGCGCGTAGTCGGAGAACCGCACGACGCCGACGGCGTCTTGGGCGTAGGTCGAGGTGAGAAAGACCGGAGGGTTGACGGCGCCGGTCGTTGCGTCAGGTTCGGACCCGACGTGCACCGCTCGCGTATTGAATCCGGTCATCGATCACTCTTTCGTTCAAGGAAGCTGAGCAGGTCGCTGCGCGTGAGTACGCCAACGGGGTGTCCCCCGTCGAGCACGAGCACGCCTGCGGTCGTACTGAGACGTCGCGTCAGGTCGCTCACGCTCACGCCAACGCCGACCATCGGCATCGCTGGGTCGGCAATGTCTTTGACGGTGAGGCCGAGCACCGAGGGATCGCGCGTCGTTGCCTCGAGGACCCCGAGCTCACTCAAGGAACCCGAGACCTCCTTCGCCGCCAGCGGGAGATCGGCGGTGACCGTGACCAGAAGCTGCGAGACGTCCTTTTCGCGCATGAGGGAAATGGCGTCACGCACCAAGGCGTCCTCGGTCACGAGCACGAGGTCAGCGAGCGTGCTCGCCTGTCGGTCGATCTTCGCTTCGAGCACGTCGCCCACGTCCATGTCGACGTGGGGCCGCAGAAACCCAAAATCGGTCATCCACTCGTCATTGAAGATCTTGGAGAGATACCCTCGACCAGAATCGGGAATCAGCACGACGACAACTGCGTCTTCGGGCAGCTCGCGCGCCACGCGGAGCGCCGCAGCGACGGCCGTGCCGCCAGATCCGCCGATGAGGAGTCCCTCGCGTTGAGTCATCTCGCGCGCCATTGCGAAGGCGTCCGCGTCAGAGACGGCGACGACCTCATCGACCAGTGACGGGTCATAGTTCTCGGGCCAGAAGTCCTCGCCCACTCCCTCGGTCAGGTACGGTCGACCTGCGCCGCCCGAGTACACCGAGCCTTGCGGATCGGCGGCAATCACTCTGATGGCCGGATTCTGCTCCTTCAAATACTTGCCCACGCCCGAAATGGTGCCGCCGGTGCCCGCGCCGGCGACAAAGTGCGTCACGCGACCCTTCGTCTGCGCCCATATCTCCGGCCCGGTGGTCTCGTAGTGCGCTCGAGGATTATTCGGGTTCGAGTACTGGTCGGGCCGAAACGAGTCCGGCGTCTCCTTGGTCAGGCGCTCCGCCGTCGAATAGTACGAATCGGGGTGCTCCGGCGGGACGGCAGTCGGACAGACGACCACTTGTGCCCCGTACGCGCGCAGGACGTCGATCTTCTCCGGCGCCATCTTGTCGCTCATGACGAAGATGCACTTGTAGCCGCGCTGCGCGGCGACGATCGCGAGTCCCACCCCGGTGTTGCCACTCGTCGGCTCGATAATGGTCGAGCCGGGCTTCAGCAAACCCTCTTCTTCGGCGGCGAGCACCATCGTCAGCGCGGGTCGGTCCTTCGAGCTACCGCCAGGATTTGTGGTCTCGAGTTTTGCGATGAGATCGCACCGTAGACCGCGCCCGATCTGGCCGAGGCGCACCATGGGTGTATGGCCAATCAGCTCAAGCGGACTCGCCGCAACGTCCATGTCTGGGTATCGCATCACACATTGTTTCTAGTCGGTGGACCGCGGCGCCAAGCAGCGATGGATCAATACTCGCGAAAAATACGGTAAGAAAATTGTCCGAGTCACGCTGGGTGCGCTAACAGTCTGGTGTCGCAGAGAGCGCGATCGACTGCGCGAGTACCGTCGCGTACGAGCGTGAGCCCACCGTGTACGTGACTCGTAAGCCTGCAATTTTCCACGACTTCGAATGATCTGCGGTAACAAGCACCTTGGCCACGATGTCATAAGACCGTCCGCTCGTCGAAATCGGTTCGACGAGGCTGCCAACAGCGTTGCCCATGTTGACATCGCCGTCGACCTTCGAGAGATCAAACGTTGCCCCGAGTTGCCCCTCGCTCGTGCCGCGGCGAAGCGAAATGAGCTCGAAGGTCGCGTTCGCCTGGTGAGCACTCGCGCCCTCACCATACAGAACGGCGATCGACGTCAGTCGAAGCGGCGCGGGTCCGTCGTTATTCACGACGGC
>DASXEU010000085.1:0-6796 GCA_036489935.1 Acidimicrobiales bacterium | reverse complement strand
CGCGGGACACGCGCGGAAGGACGTGAACAGTTGAGTACGAATTTCGACGCCCTTCTCGTCTTCGACGCCGCCTACTTCCTTCAGGTCGACGCCAGCACAGAACGCCGCACCGTTTCCTCGAAGTATCACGGCCTGAGCGTCCGCGACGACTGGTCCTTCGAGCGCCTCGATCAACATCTCTCGCATAACTGAAGAGACCGCGTTTCGCTTTTCGGGCCGATTGAGTTCGACGACGGCGATCCCTGCTTCCAAACTCGATACTTTCACTTCGTCCATCAGAGTTCCTTTCGTTGTCTCGCCGGCACGAAGAGCGTGTCGACCGCTACTGCACCTCTACCCGCTTCGCGAACAATAAGAGGATTGATTTCGACCGAGTCCCAGTCGGACTGGTGCTCGGCCATGAACTTCGAGAGTTCCACTAGTGCTCGTGCCGCGGCGTCGACGTCATTGGTCGTCCGCCCCCGTGCTCCGGTCAAGAGTGATGCCCCCCGCAGCGAGAGAATGAGTCGCTTGGCCGCGGTCAGCTCGAGTGGTGCCAAGGCAACGGCCGCGTCGTTCATGATCTCGACGTAAATGCCTCCCATCGCCACCATTACGGCCGGCCCAAACGAGGGGTCGACATATCCGCCGATCGCCAACTCCACGCCGACCTCACGACGTTGAGCGGTCACCGGAGTTTCGCCGGCCCCATTGCGCGCCCTCGATTCGAGAAGATCGTCAAAGGTCGCGACCGCGTCTTGTGCTCCCACGAAGTCCGACACCAAACCCGCCTCGCTTTTGTGCGCAACGAGTGGGCTCTCGACTTTGAAGATCGCTTCGCCCCACTCCTCACAAAGACGTACGGCCGCGTTGGCGTCTTCCACCTCAACTGTCTCGACGTGCTCGATTCCCGGCAACAGGCCCTGGGCGTTCACGCCGACGACCACCCTGGATGGTTCGCTTTCTTCCGTTGAATCGTGACGGTCGGGAGTTAACGGCGCGGACTCGGCCGCCGGAGAGACCAAGCTCAAGACTCGAATCAAACGGGACGGTTCTTCGAAGAGGATGACGCCGAGCTCGCGTAGCCTCGCCTTGAACTCTGGCGACGTCATGCCGCAGACGTAGACCGGCTTCTCTGTTTTAGATAGCAGATCAACGATGATTGTCTCAAATTGGTCGCACTGTTCTTTGAGCATGCGTGCGTAGGCGGTCCATATGACGAGCGCATCAACGTTCGATTGTCGAACCATCCATCCAACGGCGGTCGGAAGAGTATCGACTCGTGCCGCTGACAATGAGGTGTAGTCGAAGGGATTCGTCAGCGTTCCAGAGGCGAGTGCTTCGGCCTCTTCCGCGGTGGGGGGATCAACGGGTTGCGGGAGGCTCATTCCAAACTCTTCCGACGCATCGATCGCAAGTATTCCGAAGCCGCCAGACGGCGTAACCACGCCAAGGCGGCGCCCACGCGGTACTCGTTTGGCATCGAGTACGTCGAGGGTGTCCACGAATTCGGTCTCGTTGCGCACGACAATCGCCCCGGCCGCCGTCATTGCTGTTTCGAATAGGCGCGCGTCACTCGCGATCGCTCCGGTATGCGAGGAGACCTGAGATGACGCTGACGCCGACTGACCCGACTTGAGAAAAACAACGGGCTTTCCAAACGACTGCGCCCGCTCAACCGCCCTCATCAGCCGTCGCCCGTCTCGGCTTCCTTCGAGAATTAACGCAAAGCAAGAAATCTTGGGATCGTCGGCGAGGTACTCAAGGACCTCGGCAGCGTCGACATCCAATTCATTACCCGTATCAATGAGGTAACGGGTCCCCACGCCGCGACTGCGAAGATAGGCGGAGCCATAGAAGACGCCGAGACCGCCGCTTTGAGCGATGACGGCTACTTCACCCGGTGTCACACCGCTTTCGATGTCGTGGGCGAACGTCACCCACGTTTGTTGCTCTACCGAGCGGATTCCAATCGTGTTGGGACCGATGACACGCACGCCCGACTCACGTTGAGCCGCAATGAGAGCGGCCAAGTACTTCTGCGTGGTCTCGTCTTCGCCACTGAACCCAGCTGCAAAGATCACCGCCGCTGGTATTCCTCGCTTGCCACATTCAAGCAGCGCCTCCGGTACGTGCTGGGTCCCCACGCAAATGACCGCGAGATCGACGGGGTCGGGAACATCGGCGACCGACGAGTAACACTTGAGCCCCTGCAGCACCTCTTTGCTGCGGGAAATCGGATAGACCTCGCCGGGATAGTTGAACCGGAGGAGAATGTCGAGTGCACGACTACCAGCTCGTTCGTCACCTTCCGAAGCGCCGACCACCGCAATACCGTGGGGCTCAAAGAATGATCGAAGAGACACGGGGTTCTTGGGATGATTCATCGCGACACGCTCAACAGAGTCGTCAGATGCTCGGCGGATCCACTGCCCGAACCCTTCAAGATAGTTGTGCTCAGTTCCGCTGCCACGTCTTGCGCGACTCCTCCTTCGCGGCAGCACATGAGAAACTTCTCTTCCAGGAACTCTCGACCAATCCGTCGGCGTCCCCAACCCAGCGGCTCAAACACAGTGTGTTCGCGCTTTGTTCCGTCACGAAACGTCACCACCACGCGCGCAGGACTCACGGTTCGTCCGTACGTGGCGTCGAGTTCGGGGTCGACTGAAACCGAAACCAGTCGAGCGAGACTGAGAGTGTCAGGTCGTGAAAGAGCGTCATCCGCAAAGTCCGAAAGCGTGATCCCACCATTCAAAAACGCAGTAGCGAAGACGAAGGGAATGCTGAACTGCGCATCGACCGGCGTTTTCGGCGTGTAGCGGCGAGGCAGCGGTGTTCCCGTGCTCTTGTACGACTGAGCGTTGACTCCGACTTCAATGCCCTCTACTTCTTCCGCTCGATATCCTTCCTTGGCGATCGCTACCGCGCACTCGAGCGCACTGTGCGTCCAACCGCAACACGGATAGGGCTTGTACATTGCATCGTCCATGAACCACGTGGTCGCATCTGTCCGACGGAGGGCTTCTGGAAGATAGCGACCTTGGTGGTAGACGTTGAAGTACCCGCGTAGTCCCTCGAGGGAGTTCGTCGGACCAGTAAGACCCTCGCGGGCAAGTTCCGTGGCAAACACGCCACCGCGGGCGGCAAATCCGGGCTGCATTCGTTTTCCGAGCGCGCCGTCGAGGGTCGACTGTCCATTGCCACTCGCCTGCACGTACGCGAAGCCGATGGATGATTGTGCGGCATCGGTGTCCAGTTGAAAGATCCGGGCTGACGCGGCCGCAGCGCCGAAGTACCCGCAGAGCGGAGTCAGCAGCCAACCCGAAACGCCAGGCCCGTCAATGGTTGCCGTCGCCAGTCGGTCGGCCACTTCCGTCCCAACGACGATGGCGGCCAAGATCTCTTCGAGATTGCTCACTGACTGAGCCTCGGCGCTCGCCAAGGCAGCCGGGATTACCGACGCACCGGTGTGCAACACTCCGGGGTGGTTGTCGTCAAAGTCCAATGCGTGCGATGCGATCGCGTTTGTGAATGCGGCCTGCGAAGCGGGAATCTTTGCCGATGTCCCCCACACCGTGGCCTGGGTTCTTCCTCCTTGCTCGATCATCAACTCGCGGATCTCGCGAACACCCATGGCGCTCCAGCCTGCGAGAGCACAGCCCAACGTGTCGAGCAGATCCAATCGTGCGGCTTGGAGCGTGTGGTCGGGAATGTCCGCCAGCTTGGTCTCCACCGCGATCTCGGAGAGCAGTCGGCTAGCGTCCTCCCTGGCGGGCTGTTCATCGGTTAGGGACATGGCTACGCTCCCTTGAATTCGGGCTTGCGCTTTTCGCGAGCGGCGGTCAGCGCCTCACGACGATCACTTGTAGTGAGGGTTCGCTCATAGAGGGCAGTCTCCATTTGAACACCGCTCGCGATGTCCAAGTCAGTCGAGCAGTTGATCGCCTTCTTTGCCTGAATGTTTGAGATCGGCGCGACGGAGACGATGGCGTTTGCCAGTTCGGACACCTTCGCATCCAACTCCTCCGCAGGAACCACATAGTTGAGCATCCCCCAACTCAACGCGTCTTCCGCCGTGAATTTCATGGATGTGAAGATGATCTCCTTTGCGCGCTGCAGGCCCACCAATCGGGGAAGAATCTGTGTGCCTCCGCCCGCGGGAATCGAACCCTTGGACGTCTCGATCAGTCCCATGGTCGTACCTTTCGCAGCAACGATGAGGTCGCAGCCCAACGCGAGTTCCAATCCCCCACCGAGGGCGTAGCCGTGAATCTGGGCAATCACCGGCCGACGACAGTTGCGCATCGCGGCGAACGACTGTGGGCTGACGCGTCGGCGATAACGAATGTCGTCCTCCGTCATGGTGGCCCGTTCCTTTTGGTCGGCGCCTGTGCAGAAGGCGCGTCCGTTTCCCTTGAAAATGACGCACCAGATATCCTCGGAGTTGTTCACCTCGTCAAAAACCTCGAAGAGCCGACGCAGGACCGGCGTACTCACAGCATTCAGCATGTCCGGTCGATTCAGAGTCACGGTCGCGATGCGACCTTCCACTGAAAACAGAACGAGTTCTTCATTCGATGGATCGCTACTGCTCATTGTTACTGCCTTTCGTAGAGTTGAGAAACGCGGATACACCCTTCTCGGCGTCACCAACTCGGTGAATCATCTGATTCACGTCGCGAGCGTGCTCGAGTGCCAAGTCGTAGTTCATCTCTTGGACCTGACGGAAGAGTTCTTTGGTAAAGCGAAGGGCCGACGCGGGCCGTGATGCAAGTTCTTCACCGAGTTCAATCGCGACTGTCAACGTGTCGCTGTCGTCCACGACGCGGTTGATCATTCCGAGTGCCAACGCCTCTTCAGCGCTGACCAAACGACCTGACAACAAAAGCTCCAGCGCCTGACGCTGTCCGACGATGCGACCGAGGCGCACCATCACCATGGCAGCGACAAGCCCTCGCTTCACTTCGGGATAGCCAAACTGCGCTCCGGTTCCTGCAACGACGAGATCGCACGACATCGCAACGCCGCAGCCCCCCGCAACGGCGAATCCATTTACCGCAGCAATGACGGGCTTCGGGTACTTCGGTAGCATCTGGTGCAAATGAAGTGACTGATTTGTACGGGAGTAGCCGGTCCAGAAGTCGCCGCCGGTCACGTTTCGCGACGTCTCCTTGAGGTCAGCGCCAGCGCAAAACGCGGGTCCGTTGCCTGTGAGAACCACGGCACCCACGCCGTTGTCGTTCTCTATCTCGTCGAAAGACCGCTGCAGTTCGCTCAACAACTCGGTACTCAGCGCGTTTCGTGCTTCGGGACGGTTGAGCGTGATGACCGCTACTCTTCCTCGTCTTTCCGATAGGACAATCGAACTCACGACGTCACTCCTTTCTCTGCGAACACACTTTTTTGGTCAATGAGCGCTTTGATCTCGCCCTCCGAGTGACCAAGCTCCTTTAGAACCTCTACCGTGTGCTGTCCGAGGCGGGGCGGAGGCGATGAGATGCGCGGCGGCGTCTCGGAGTACTTGACGGGCGAGCCAATTGCCGGAACGTCGCCGTACCCGGCAACGTCATAACTCTGAACCATATTGCGCGCCTTCACCTGTGGAAGGTTGAAGACCTCGTCAATTGAGTAGATCGGCGAACAGGCAATGGTGGCGTCGTCGAGAATTGTTGACCACACCTCTGACGTGCGCGTCTTGAACGCCTCACGAATAAGAGGGTAGAGAGAATCTTGGTTGGTCACTCGAACGGCGGGGTCCTTGTACCGCTCATCATCAATCCATTCGGGATGACCAAGCACTTTGCAGAACGCTGGCCACTGACGTTGATTCGGGACAGTTTGAATTAGTTTTCCGTCGCTGCATTCGTATGCCGACGACGGGACTCGTTGCGGATTTTCCGTTCCGTTTCTTTGCGGAACGACGTCCGTGAGGAGATACCTGGTCCCGACCACACTCAGCAGCGACACCATGACGTCCATCATGGACATGTCGATGTACTGACCCTTCTTCGTGCGCTCGCGATAAAACAGAGCGCCCAGAATGGCCGACGAGCCATAGATTGCGGTTGACACGTCCGCGATCGGCACGATTGTCTTCACCGGGCCTCGCCCCGCTTCACCGGTCAAGCTCATGAACCCACTGGCAGCCTGAAGGATCGGGTCGTACCCGCGCTTCTCGCGCCAAGGTCCGTCCTGACCGTAGCCGGAGATGGAGTAGTAGACAATGTCGGGCTTCAACGCGCGAATGGCGTCGTACCCCACGCCGAGGCGGTCGGCCACGCCGGGCGTGAAGCTTTGCATCACGACGTCCGCACGCGCGGCCAGTTCATGAATAACGCTAAGGCCATCTTTGTCTTTCAGATCGACGGCAATTCCACGCTTGCTTCGATTGATCGTCGAAAAGTAACCACTCACCCCGTCGATAAACGGTGGCCACGAGCGCGTTTCATCACCCTTCAGGGGATGCTCGACCTCAATTACATCGGCCCCTAGTTCGGCGAGCATCATTGATGTATACGGACCCGACAGGTCTCGGCAGAGGTCGAGGACCCGAATGCCAGAGAGCAATCGATCATCTGATTCTGGCGCGTTATTAGTGCTGTCCTCAGGCATTGGTCGATTCACTCTCTGTTCGATAAAGTCTTCCTACTCGGCTCGGGAGTGACCTCTTCAGTACGTCCGCCAAGAAGTTGTAAGCCTCGATTGCACGATCGAAGTCGATGCCAGTCTCGATGCCCATCGAATCACAGAGGTATAAGAGCTCCTCTGTGGCGAGGTTTCCCGCTGAATCCTTCGTAAAGGGGGAACCTCCGATACC
>DASXEU010000068.1:0-2530 GCA_036489935.1 Acidimicrobiales bacterium | reverse complement strand
GTATCGGGGGTCACGTCCTGCAAACCATCGCGCGGAGAGAGACGCTTCAGGACTCGCGCAGCCGAATAGATTGGCGTTCGACCGCGGGACCGAGGAGGACAGTGAGCACTGACGAAGGTCCGGGGCCGATCGCTCTTGTTGGTTCGGGCGAGTACCTGCCCCAGATGGCATCCATCGAAGCTGCCCTCATCGAGGGCCGCGCGCCGCGTTACGTGCAACTCGCAACCGCCGCAGTGCAAGACGGCCCGTCCGTTGTCGAGCACTGGCACCAACTCGGCATCGATCAAGCAGCCCGCATCGGTGTCGAGGCTGTGATCGTTCCCGTCAACGATCACGCCGACGCGGACAACCAAGCGTTTGCCGACATGATTCCGGGCGCGGGACTGATCTACCTCTCCGGAGGAGATCCTCACTACCTGGCAGAAGCTCTTCGCGGCACCAAGGTGTGGGCCGCGATCGAAGAGACCTGGCGAGGGGGTGCCGCGCTCGCTGGCTGCAGCGCGGGCGCCATGGCGATTGGATCCTGGATTCCGTCGCTCCGTCACCCACGTCGCGGTAGCTCGCCCGGGCTCGGACTCCTCGAGACCATGGGTCTGATCCCCCACTTCGACGCCTTCGCACAGCGAGTGCCCGACCTGCTCACTCGCTTCGTCCTGCCTGACGAAGCGGTGATCAACGTATTTGGCATAGACGAAGAGACCGCGCTGGTCGGCGGCCCCAAAGAGTGGACGGTACAGGGACGCTCGAGCGTGTGGCGGCTCTCCTCAAAGGGTCGCGAAGAGTACGGCGTCGGCGATTCAGTGACGACGCGCGGCTAACTCGTCGGCTCGGCCGCCACCTTGTCGAGATGGTAGCGAATCTGGATCGACGCGGCCGCGCCCTCGCCCACCGCGGACGCCAGCTGCTTGGTGGAACCGTGACGCACGTCGCCGGCGACGAAGACGCCGGGGACACTGGTTCGGAACTGCTCATCGCTCACGATGAACCCCTGGTCATCGAGCGCGAGTGCCCCGTGGAGAAACTGAGTGTTGGGATCCAGTCCAATAAACACGAAGGCGGCTGATGCGTCGTGGCGCCGACGTTCGCCGCTCGTTCGATCCTCCAATTCCACGTACGCGAGCTTTCCGTTCTCGCCGCTATGAAAGCTGACCACCTTCGTATTCGTTTCGACGGTCATCTGGGAGTGCGCTCGAACCTTATCCTGGAGAAGGCGACTGGCCTTCAAGTGCTCATTGAATTCGACGACAGTCACGTGCTTCGCGAACTGAGTGAGAAAGAGACCCTCCTCCAGTCCGCTGTTGCCGCCTCCGATCACGAGCACTTCGTCAGCGCCGCGATAAAACGGGCCGTCGCACGTCGCGCAGAAGTGGATGCCCGCGCCGATGAGGTCGCCTTCCCCCTCCGCGCCGGTGCGGCGATACACCGAGCCGGTCGCGACGAGAACCGCGTGCGCTTCGTAGGTCTCACCGGTCGCGGTCGTCACATCGGTGCCACGATCGGTGGGCGTAATGGAGGAGACGGCGACCGCCTGAAGTATCTCAACGCCGTATCGTTCGGCCTGGCGCTGCATGCGATCGGCGAGCTCATGACCTTCGACACCGTCAGGAAAACCCGGATAGTTGTCGAGGCACTCGGTGATGCCGGCTTGACCGCCGGGCGCCGACTTTTCGATGATGAGGACTTTTTGATTCTCGCGCGCCGCGTAAATCGCGGCCGTGAGTCCGGTTGGTCCGCCGCCCACGATGATGAGGTCGTAGATCGACATCTTCGCCGAGCGACTGAGACCGAGCTTGTCCGCGAGCTCGTCGTTGCCCGGTTCAGTGAGATGAGAGCCGTCAGGAAAAATGATGGTCGGAATCGCACGGGCACCGTTGTTCACACGTTCGACGATGTCGATGACCTCAGGATGCGCTTCGAGATCGACCCAGTCGTAGGCAACGCGCTGAGCGGCGAAAAACGCTTTCGCGCGTCGACAGTCCGGGCACCAACTGGCCCCGATCACAGTGATCACGTCGGGGTTGACGTCCATCGTTGCTCCTTCTGCCGAGTCGGTGAAAAACAGTCTCGCGACCCTCGACCGGCGTTACGTCGGACTCTAGCGAGGGCGGCGACGATAGGTGGCAACGACCACCCCTTCGCCGGTGGAGGTGACGTCGAAGAGGTTCCACACATCAGCGTTCAAGCCCTCATCGAAGAGGCGTAGCCCAGACCCGAGTATCACGGGATGAAACCACAAGCGATATTCGTCGACGAGGTCGCGCTGGTGCAGAAAATGAGCCAAGCTGCGACTGCCGACGAGGACGAGCCCTCGTCCAGGTTGGTCCTTCAACGTCGCGACCGCATGCGCCACGTCGCCGGAGAGGAGCGAGGCGTTCCAGGTCACCTCGCGCAGCGTCGTTGAGGCGACATATTTCGGCATCTCGTTCATCCGATCGGCGAGTCCACTGTCATCGTGACGCGAGGGCCACACCGCGGAGAACATCTCGTAGGTCTTTCGCCCGAGCAGCAGCGCGTCGGCCTCTCGCATCTG
>DASXEU010000060.1:0-6465 GCA_036489935.1 Acidimicrobiales bacterium | reverse complement strand
ACGATGTCGACCATCTTTTCGCCCGCCTCGGTGGGGTTCGCGCACACGTGCACGCCCGCTGCGGACAGGGCGTCCATCTTCGCCTGGGCGGTGCCCTTCGAACCCGAGATGATCGCGCCCGCGTGACCCATCTTGCGGCCCGCGGGCGCCGTCACGCCCGCGATGTACGCGACGACGGGTTTCGTCATGTTGAGCTTGATCCACTCGGCCGCGCGCTCTTCTTCCGAGCCGCCGATCTCGCCGATCATCATGACGGCCTTGGTCTCGGGGTCCGCTTGGAACGCGGCGAGACAGTCAATGAAGTTGGTGCCGGGCACGGGATCGCCGCCGATGCCGACGCAGGTGGTCTGGCCAATGCCCTGCTGGCTGAGCTCGTGCAGCGCCTGGTACGTCAACGTGCCCGAACGCGACACGATGCCGACGGGCCCACCCGCCAAGGCAATGTCGCCCGACGTGATGCCGATGTTGCACTTGCCGGGGCTGATGATGCCCGGGCAGTTCGGCCCGAGCAGGCGCACGCCTGGAAACTCCTCAACGAGGCGGTTGTAAGTCACGGCCTCGTCGTGAGCGGGAATGCCTTCGGTGATGCAGACAATGAAGGTGATGCCGCCTTCGGCCGCTTCGATGATTGCGTTCGCCGCAAACTTGGGCGGCACAACCACGAACGAGGCGGTAGCCCCGGTGGCGGCGACGGCTTCTTTCACCGAATCAAAGACGGGAACGCCGTCGACGTCGGTTCCGCCCTTACCTGGCGTCACACCGCCCACGATCTTCGTGCCATAGTCGCGATTGCGCAGCCCGTGGAACCGTCCCTGACCGCCCGTGAGGCCTTGGACGATGACCTTGGTGTTTTCGTCTACAAAGATGCTCATCTTTTTTCCTTACTTCGCCAGAGCGACCGCGCGGCGCGCGGCGTCCAACATCGTTGGTTCGGTGACTAGCTGCTCGTTGAGGTGCGGCGCGAGAATCGCTCGCCCCTCAACCGCATTCGTGCCGTCGAGTCGCAGCACAATCGGCGAGGTGATGTTGACGCGTTTGAGCGCCTCGAGCACACCGTTGGCGACTTCGTCAACGCGGGTGATGCCGCCGAAGATGTTGACGAAGATCGACTTCACTTTCGGATCGGCGTTGATGACCTCGAGCGCGGCCGCCATCACATCGGCGTTAGCGCCTCCGCCGATGTCGAGGAAGTTCGCTGCGGTGCCGCCGACCTGATTGACAACGTCGAGCGTTGACATCGCAAGCCCCGCCCCGTTGGCGATGATGCCAACCGTGCCATCGAGCCCGATGTAGTTGAGGCCCTTCTCCTTCGCCATCTTTTCGCGAGGATCTTCGAACTCGTCAGCGCGATACTCTTCCCACTCCGGGTGACGGAACGAGGCGTTCTCATCTAGCGTCACCTTCGCGTCGAGCGCGTGCACCTTGTTGTCCTGGGTGAGGATCAAGGGATTGATCTCCGCGAGGTCGCAGTCACCGCGCGTGTAGCAGTCATACAGCTTCACGAGCAGTTCGGCGGCTTGTTCGCGCGCCACTTCATCGAGTTCCGCTTCGGCGACCCATCGACGAGCCGTCTCAACGTCAAGTCCGCGAACGGGATCGACCTGGAGCATCGCGATCGCGTCGGGGTTCTCCTCCGCGACCACTTCGATCTCGACGCCACCCTGGGCGCTCAACATCCCGAGGTGCGTCTTGTTCTGACGGTCCAGCGTGAAGGAGGCGTAGTACTCCTTTTGGATATCGCTCGAGCGCTCGATCCAGAGGCGCTTGACCACGTGGCCCTTGATGTCGAGGCCGAGGATGTTGCTCGCGTGCTCTCGCACCTCGTCGACGTTGTTCGCGAGCTTGACGCCGCCCGCCTTGCCTCGACCCCCGACCTTGACCTGGGCCTTCACGACCGCGGGATAGCCAACGCGCTCGGCAACGGCGATCGCTTCGTCGACCGTGTCGGCGACGCCGCCGGGCGATGCGGGAATGCCGTAGTGGGCAAAGTACTGCTTGCCCTGATACTCAAAAAGGTCCATGTACTTCTTCCTTCGTTCGATTGTCTCGGGTGTGGTCGGTCAGCTGATCGTTTCGCGCTCGTCGAGGGTCGCCTCGAGCCATGAGCCAATCTCGTCCAGCGAGGCGCCGGGAGTAAAGACGCGGGCAACACCGCCGCGTTCGAGCTCGGGCACGTCATCGTCGGGAATGATGCCTCCGACGATGAGAAGCACGTCTTCTCGGCCCTCGCTTCTCAACAGATCAACGATTCGAGGCACGAGGACCAAATGCGCACCGGAAAGGAGCGAGAGTCCGAGCGCGTCGGCGTCTTCTTGGATGACGGCTTGGACGATCTGTTCGGGGGTTTGGTGGAGTCCCGTGTACACCACTTCAAAGCCAGCATCTCGCAAGGTGCGCGCAATGACTTTGGCGCCACGGTCATGGCCATCGAGGCCGGGTTTCGCAACGACGACTCGATACGTGCGCTTCATCAACTCCTCAGCATAGATGTACCGGCAAGAGGCTAAATTCCCCCGATAGTTCCTTAACTTTCGTTCAATTATGCAGAACGCCCGCGTCCCGTGACGGGTCGCGCGTCGAGATATTGCGGGCCCGCATAGTAGGAAAGAGCCATGGGAAACGGTGGCGAGCTCCAAAACATCGTGGTGCTCGGCGGCAGTTCGGACATCGCGCGCGCACTTACGAAGAAGCTCTGCCTCGCCAATACCCACACCGTGATCTTGGCGGGTCGCAACCAGGTGCTCCTGGACGCGGCGGCGATCGAAGCCCAGGAGTATGGCGCCGCGAAAACTGACATCGTGCTCTTTGACGCGGAAGATCCTTCGAACGCCGCGAGCACCGTGATCGAGGCGTTTGAGAAGGCGGGAGACCCTGTCGACCTGGTCGTCGTGGCGGTCGGGATGGTCGGTCGTCAGCTCGAGGATGAAAACGACTCGTTGGAGTCCGCGCGGATGATGACCGTGAACGTCACCTGGCCCGTCACCGCCCTCGCCGAAGTGCGCCGACAGCTCGTCGCTCAAGGCACCGGTCGGATTCTCGTTCTGACGTCGGCCGCGTCCGTTCGGGTTCGCAGGGTGAGCTATCTCTACTCCGGGGCGAAGGCGGGACTCGATCGACTGTGTCTCGGAATGGCCGAATCCCTCGCCGGCACCGGCGTTCGGCTGCAAGTGGTCCGGCCGGCTGCGGTGCGCACGAGAATGAGCCTCGGTTTGGCGCCCACGCCGTTCACGACGGGGGCCAACGAGGTCGCGGGCAACATCATGCGAGGTCTCGCGAGCGAGGATGACGTCATCTGGAGTCCACCGGTCCTGCGCTACGTCTTCGTTCTCGTGCGACTGATGCCACCGGCGTTGTGGCGGCGGCTCGCCAATCGCTGAGTTAGGCGCGCTTGAGCGGCGTCATGGCGAGAACCAGATGCTTGGTGCCGTGCTCTTGAAAGTTGACCGTGGCTCTCGAGTGCGGCCCTTCACCCTCAACGCGAGTGACAACACCCGGACCAAAGCGATCGTGGATGACCCGGTCGCCAATGTTGAGACCGAGTAGCTCGGCGCCCGTCGAGCGCACGGGCGGCGCGGCGCCTGTCCCGAAAGCCCGTCCTTCGGTAAAGGACGTCGATCGCCCAACGAAGCCATCGTCGTCGAGCGAGAAGCTGGATCGCCTCGTCGGCTTCGTCGAAGTGAGGTCAGTGATCAGTTCGCTCGGCACCTCTTGGAGGAATCGACTTGGAATCGCCTCGACGCGCTGGCCCCACATCGTGCGGCTCCACGCGTGCGTGAGCACGAGATGGCGCATGGCGCGAGTGACCCCGACGTAGAACAGGCGTCGCTCTTCTTCGAGCTCGGCATCATCGGCGAGGGCGCGACGATGAGGAAACACGGTCTCTTCGAGCCCGGTCACGACGACCGCAGGAAACTCAAGACCCTTCGCGACGTGCAACGTCATCAGCGAGATGGCGCCGTCCCCGCTGCCCAGCTGGTCGGAGTCGGCGACGAGCGCCATTCGCTCGACGAACTCCATCAGCGTGTCGTACTGCGCCGCAGCGGAAGCGAGCTCGCCCAAGTTCTCGAGCCTGGAGTACGCCTCGTCACTGTCTTCAGCGCGTAGCGCCTCGCCCATGCCCGATTCGCGCACGATGGCGTCAATCATCTCGCGCGGGCTCAGATCGTTCGCGAGCGCACGCAGCTCGTCGAGCATGAAAGAGAACGTGTCCACGCCCGCCAGCGCGCGTCCCGTCAGGCCCGCAGCCGCGCCGTGGTGCGCCGCTTCGGCGAAGGAAAGTCCGTGCTCGGCGGCGTAGACGCCGAGCTTCGCCTGCGCCGATCCGCCGACGCCGCGTTTGGGTTCATTGATCACGCGCCGAGCCGAGGCTTCGTCGCGCGGGTTCACGATGAGACGGGCGAACGCGAGTGCGTTCTTGATCTCTTTGCGGTCGTAGAACCGCATGCCCGAGATGACTCGGTAGGGGATGTTGGCGCGCAGCATCTCTTCTTCGAGGACTCGACTTTGCGCATTGGTGCGATAGAAGACGGCCATCTCGCTCCAGCCAATGCCGTGTTCGCTGCGCACTCGGCGTAGTTCGCTCGCCACCCAACGACCCTCGTCGTACTCGTCGCCCGCTCGATAGAAGCGCAGCTTTTCGCCCTGGGCGCCGTCGGTGAAGAGGTTCTTCGCGTGTCGACTCGCGTTCTTTGCAATGACGGCGTTCGCGGCGTCGAGGATCGTCTGGGTCGAGCGGAAGTTCTGCTCGAGGAGTATCACCGTGGCATCGGGAAATCGCTGTTCGAACTGCAAGATGTTGCGCACGTCCGCCGCGCGGAATCGATAGATCGACTGGTCCGAGTCACCCACCACGCAGAGGTTCCGGTGTTCGGCCGCGAGCATCATGACGAGTTCGTTCTGCACGCCGTTCGTGTCTTGAAACTCGTCAACGAGCAGGTAGTGAAATCGCTCTTGATAGGAGCGCAGTACGCGCTCGTCGGCTCGCATCATCGACACCGCGTTCACGAGAAGGTCATCAAAGTCCATGGCGTTTGCGGTGCGCAGTCGCTTCTCGTAGAGCTGAAAGATTTCCGCAATGCGCCGCCGCTGTGGATCGTCGCCGTAGAGGTCGAAGTAGCGATCGGGTGAGATCATCTCGTTCTTCGCGGCGGAGATGGCCGCTGACACACTGCGCGGCGGGAGTCGCTTGAGGTCGAGGTTGAGCTCCTTCATGATCCGCTCAACGGCCGTTTCGGCGTCACCCGCGTCGTAGATCGTGAACCCGCGCTCGTAGCCGAGCACGTCCGCGTGAGCGCGCAGCATGCGCAGGCACGCGGAGTGAAAGGTCGACACCCACATCCGGTCGGCGTCGGGACCGACGAGTTCGACGACGCGACGTCGCATCTCGTCAGCCGCCTTGTTCGTGAACGTGATCGCCATGATCTCGAAGGGTCGCGCATCACCCGTCGCCAAAAGGTGCGCAATGCGGCGAGTGAGGACGCGCGTCTTTCCCGATCCCGCTCCAGCAATGACGAGCAGCGGTCCCCCACGCTGCGTCACGGCGTCGCGTTGGGGTCCGGTCAGCCCCTCGAGGAGAGACGACGGGTCGAGTCCCGCTCGCGAATCACCAGCGTGAAGATCCCACAGCGACTCATCGGAGAACGAGCCGCGACTCACTCCCACTCAATGGTGCCCGGTGGTTTGCTCGTGACATCGAGCGCGACCCGATTGACGCCCTCGACCTCGCGAATCAAACGATTGGCGATGCTCTCGATCACGTCATAGGGCAGGCGCGCCCAGTCAGCGGTCATGGCGTCATCACTCGTCACGGCGCGAATGATGATCGGGTACGCGTACGTGCGGCCGTCTCCCATGACGCCCACAGTACGCACGGCAGGTAACACGGCAAAGCTCTGCCAGAGCTCGCGGTAGAGACCGGCTTTTTTGATCTCATCGACCACAACGTGATCCGCATTGCGCAAGATCTCCGCTCGTTCACGCGTGACTTCGCCGATGATGCGCACGCCGAGACCGGGACCGGGAAATGGCTGACGCCAGACGATTTCGGGAGGCAGGCCGAGTTCTTCGCCAACGTGACGGACCTCGTCCTTAAAGAGCAGCCGCAACGGTTCGACGAGCTTGAACGACAGATCCTTCGGAAGGCCGCCAACGTTGTGGTGGCTCTTGATGTTGGCGGCGTGCCCCGAGCCGGACTCGATGACGTCGGGATAGAGCGTGCCCTGGACGAGGAATTTTGGACCTTCGCCCCCTTCCGCGAGATCGCGCGCCACCGCTTCGAATTCGCGAATGAAAAGCTCGCCAATGATCTTGCGCTTGGCTTCGGGATCCGTCACGCCCGCGAGGGCGTCAAAGAAGCGGTCCTGAGCCTTCACGTGAATCAGTTCCACGCCGAACTGGCGGGTGAAGGTCGCCTCGATCTGTTCGCCTTCGTCCCTGCGCATGAGACCGGTGTCGACGAAGACACAC
>DASXEU010000156.1:0-6811 GCA_036489935.1 Acidimicrobiales bacterium | reverse complement strand
GCCGCGGGCTTGCGCGCGCTCGAGCAGCACGCGGTACGAGCGGCCTTTATCGACGCGGTCGCTGCCGCGGCGGAACGCAGTCGCCAACTCGGTCGCTAGACCGCTCCTGTCTGAGTGAATGGCGCTCCAGTAACGTGTGGTGATGGCGACGCCGCGTCTTCGATCGAAGAAGCTCTCGGAGCCGACCATCGCGCGCTTGCCCGTCTATCAGCGCATCGCCGAGGGCTGGTACCAGCGCGGCGAACGAAAGATTGACTCCAAGCAGATCGGCGAACTCGCGGGTGTCACCGCGACGACCGTGCGTCGTGACCTCGCGGGACTCGGGTCATTCGGCACTCGGGGGGCGGGCTACGACGTCGGGGTCCTCATCGAGCGCATCGCCGACGCCCTCGGTCACGATCGCCTCTATGACGTGGTCGTGGTGGGAATCGGCAACCTCGGTCGAGCGCTCGTCAACTCCTCGAACTTTCTGATCAGAGGGGCTCGGCTTGTCGCCCTCTACGATGTCGACCCCGAGGTCGTGGGTCACGAAATCGCCGGCCTCGTTGTCCAACCACTGAGCAATCCGATTCCCAAAGCCACGGTCGGGGTCATCTGCACCCCTGGTAGCGCTGCCCAAGACGTCGCCGATCGCTTGGTGGAAGCGGACATTCACGCCATCCTCAACTTCGCTCCCCAGGTGGTCACGGTGCCGCTCGGCACGGCCGTGCACTACGTGGACTTCTCGATCGAGCTGCAGATCCTCATGTACCACCTCAACAACGGGACCGGTCCGCTCGGTGGGGGACTGCTCCACTCTCTCGGCATCGCCAGCACCAATCCACTGCGCGGCTCATAACATGGCCCTGATGTTGGAGGCGATGTGGCACTGATTTCCGTGGGGATTGATCACGAGCACGCCTCCCTCGATCTCTTAGAGCGAGTGACCGTCCCCGAGCATGAGTGGGCGAAGATGCTGCGCGCACTCGTCAGTCATCGCAACATCCACGAGGCGGTATTTCTCTCGACGTGTCTTCGCACCGAAGTCGTCGCCGTTATCGACCGCTTCCACGGCGCCATCGAAGAGATCACCGAGACGCTCTCTGAGGCGACGAAGCTGCCCAAGGGCGAGTTCGACGATCGTCTGACGGTCAACTTCGAACACGATGTCGCAACACATCTTTTCCAAGTGGCGGCCGGTCTGCGTTCGGTCGTACCGGGGGAGTTCGAGATATTGGGCCAACTTCGCCGCGCACTCGAGCTCGCCACCGAAGAGCAGAGTGCGGGCAGCGAAGTCACCGAGATCTTCCAACGCGCGATCGCCTCGGGTCGTCGCGTGCGCACCGAGACCGCAATCTCGCGCGGCACGACGAGCTTCGCCCAAGCAGCCGCGACCGCCGCCATCGCCGAACTCGGCCAGGAGCTCGACGACGCGCAGGTCGTCATCCTGGGTGCTGGCCAGATGGCGAGTGGCGTCGCCAAGAGCCTGCTCGAGGCGACTCCTCGAATTGCGTCACTCACCATTCTCAACCGGACGTTCGACCGCGCGGAGATACTTCGTCGCGACCTCGACGACCAGCGCGTCGCGATTGACACGCTCGACACACTCGAGACACATCTTCCGGGAACTCGGCTCATCGTCGGTGCGCTCGAAATTCCCGCGCCGATTCTCTCCCGCGAGCACTTCGTCCACCTGGACCACGACGTCGTCATTGTCGACCTCGGGGTCCCGCGCGCCGTCGCGATTGACGTGAACGATCTCGCGCACGTGCGTCGCATTGACATCAGCGACTTGCACGAGCGTGTCGAGCGCGCGCTCGGCGATCGCCGTGAGGCAATCGAAGAGGCGCAGGCCATCGTCGAGACCGAGGTCGAGAAGTTCCTCAACGACCAGCGCGCCCGTGGGGCGTCGGCCATCGTGAGGGAGCTGCGCGAGCACTTTGACGACGTCGTCGCCAACGAGATCGAACGCCGCGGTCACGAACTGGACGGTCTGAGCGCAGAGCAGCGCGAAACCGCGATTTCTCTGATCCGCTCGGTGGTGGCGAAGATCGCACACCGTCCGACCGTCGCCCTCAAGGAAGCAGCCGGCACCGACCAGGGCACTCGACTTAATGAGGCAACGCGCAACCTGTTTGATCTATGACGCTTCGTTTGGCCACTCGGCGCTCGCCGCTCGCCGTCCACCAAGCCGAGTACGTACGAGCACGACTCGCGGAAGCCGGACACGAAAGCGAGCTCGTCCTTGTCGACACTCGCGGTGACCGAGAATCTGAAGCGGATCTCGCCACGATTGGGGGTCAAGGTGTGTTCACCGTCGAGATTCAGCGCGCTGTATTAAATGGCGACGCGGATGTCGCGGTGCATAGTGCCAAAGATCTACCGAGCCTGACGCCCGAAGGACTCATCCTCGCGAGCGTGCCCGAACGACTCGACGCCCGCGATGCGCTGGTCGGGCGATCACTCGCTGGTCTCGGACCAGGGGCGACGGTCGCGACCGGTTCGCCTCGCCGTCGAGCGCTTCTTCTCGAGCGTCGCCCGGACCTCAACATCGTGCAGCTCCGCGGCAACATGACGCGCCGACTCGGTGCGGTCGGCCACGGCGGCGTCGACGCGATCGTTGCAGCGATGGCGGGATTACAGCGACTCGACCAGCTCGACGTCGTGAGCGAACCACTCGATCCCTCGTGGTTCGTCCCGCAAGTCGGCCAGGGCGCACTCGCGCTTGAAGCCCGAGTCGATGATGTCGATACCCGAGCGGCGATCGGCGTGCTCAATGACGAAGCCTTGTCGATTGTCCTATCCGCAGAGCGCGCCTTCTTGGCCGAGCTCGGCGCAGGATGCTCCATTCCGGTCGGCGCGCACGGCGTGCTCGACGGCGACACGGTCACCCTTCGTGGCGTCATGCTCTCGCCCGATGGAACCAAGAGTGCGCGCAGCGAGCTCTACGGAACTGACGCGGAAGTCCTCGGACGGAACCTTGCGCGATTCTTGCGAGACGGACTCGGCGGGGGCAACTTCGTCGACCTGGCGGGATAGATGGACGTCGTCGTGACCCGAGAACGTGGTCACAACGATTCACTGGCCGCGTGGCTCCCCGACAATGCGACGATGCACGAGGTCCCGCTCACGACGACTCGGTTCCACGACTCCGACGAAGTGATGGGTGTCCTTCGCGAAAGCCACTACTTCGGACAATTTCGCTACCTCGTGGTGACGAGCGCGCGCAGCGCGCTCTATGCGTCACTCGCGAAGGAGGCGCTGGGCCTTCATGGCTCGGTGCTCGTGGTGGGAACCGCCACTGCCCACGCCCTTGAAGACGAAAGCGTTGACGTCGGACTCATTGGCGAAGGCGGCGCGGCGGACCTCGCTGCCGCGATCAACGAAGGTCCGGTGCTGCTGCTCGGGGCTGCGTCAATGCGCGACGAACTCCAAAACGTACTGCTCGCTAGGGGTCTGATTGTGGAAACACTCCCGTGCTACGAGACCGTGCCGGCTGATCTCAGCGGAGTAGCGCAGGCAGCATTGCGCGACGCCGACGTCGTCTTTATCGGCGCACCGTCGGCGTGGTCGGTCGCCGAAGACTTCGTGAGCGAGCGGGCGCTCGTGGTCGTACCGGGGTCGACGACGGCTGCCGCGGTGCGCCATAGCCATCCGCGCGTCTTCGAAGGATGGGGTCCGCAGGTTCGAGAAGTCTTACGGAGCCTTTAGCACCACCCCAGAAACGCTCCATAATCGCGCATCTAGGCTGGACCCGTGTTTCCCGCCCAGCGCCCACGTCGTCTTCGCCGAACACCCGCCATCCGTCGCCTCGTCGCCGAGACGATGCTCGCGCCGAGTGATTTCGTCGCGCCGCTCTTCGTCGCGGAGGGTTTGAGCGAACCGAATCCCATCCTTTCGCTGCCCGGTCACTTCCAGCACACGATCTCCTCGCTTCACGATGAGGTGAAGGCGCTCGTCGGCGCCGGGGTCACGAGCGTCATACTCTTTGGCGTCCCCTCGGCCAAAGACGAGTTCGGCAGTGCCGCGTGGGACCGCGACGGCATTGCCCAGGTGGCGCTGCGCAGTCTGCGCGACGCCTTCGGTGACGAGATCGTGCTCATGGCGGACCTTTGTCTCGACGAGTACACGAGCCACGGACACTGTGGTGTCCTGCGCACGGACGGCACCGTCGATAACGACGCCACCCTCGAGCTCTATGCCCGGGTCGCCCTCGCTCAAGTCGAAGCGGGCGCCGCCGTTGTTGCGCCGAGCGGCATGATGGACGGTCAGGTGGCAGCAATTCGCAGTGCCCTCGAAGACGCGAGCTACCACGAGACGATCATCCTCGCCTACGCCGCCAAGTACGCGAGCGGGCTTTACGGTCCCTTCCGCGAAGCCGTTGGTGTTGAGATCGCGGGTGGCGGCGACCGAAAGAGCTACCAGCAAGACTCGCGCAACGCGCGTGAAGCGCTGCTCGAAGCGCGCTTCGACGTCGACGAGGGTGCCGACATCATCATGGTGAAGCCCGCCATGACGTACCTCGACATCGTCGGTGAATTGCGTCGTGAACTCGACGTGCCTCTCGCCGCGTATCACGTGAGCGGCGAATACGCGATGATCAAGGCGGCCGACGCGAACGGTTGGATCGACGGCACTGCCGTCGCGATCGAACAGCTGACGGCGGTTCGGCGTGCGGGTGCCGACTTCGTGCTCACCTACTTCGCGCGCGAGCTCGCCGAGGAGCTGGGTCGTTGAGCGAGAACGACGCCTGGTTCACTCGAGCCCAGGCGGTCATTCCCGGCGGAGTCGACTCACCGGTGCGCTCATTTCGCTCGGTTGGTGGTGTGCCGTACACCGTGGCGAGTGGACAAGGCGCGTACGTCACTGACGTCGATGGCACTACGTACCTCGACTACGTCCAGTCCTACGGTGCATCGCTGCTCGGTCACGCCCATCCCCTCATCGTCGAAGCGATTCGTGACGCAGCGGGAAAAGGCTCGACGTTCGGTGCGCCGACGCCCGGTGAGGTCCTCCTCGCCGAAGCCATGGTCGAACGGGTAAAGGGTCTTGAGCAGGTGCGACTCGTGTCCTCTGGCACTGAGGCGGTCATGAGCGCCGTACGTCTGGCGCGCGGATATACGAAGCGCGACAAGATCGTCAAATTCGACGGCTGCTACCACGGACACTCCGATGCGTTGCTTGTCGCGGGCGGGAGCGGCGTCGCCCAGATGGGACTCCCTGGATCCGCGGGCGTCACCGAAGGGGCCGTTTCCGACACCATCGTCGCGCCGTACAACGAGGTTCCGACGCTGGACGAATCGATTGCCGCCGTGCTCGTCGAACCGGTCGCGGCGAACATGAACCTCGTCGCGTCTAGTCCAGGTTTCCTCGAGGGACTGCGCGCAGAGTGCGACCGCGTCGGAGCGCTCCTCATCTTCGACGAGGTCATCACCGGGTTTCGCTTGAGCCAAGGTGGTGCGGAAGAGTTCTTTTCGGTGACGCCCGACCTGTGGTGCTTTGGCAAGGTGATCGGCGGGGGACTTCCCGTCGGCGCGTTCGGGGGATCGAAGTGGATTCTCTCGTCATTGGCGCCGCTCGGTCCGGTGTATCAAGCGGGCACGCTGTCGGGTAATCCACTGGCGACCGCAGCCGGCGTTGCCGTCCTCAACCACGTCACGATCGACGAGTTCGCGCTGCTCGCTGGTCGAGTGCGCAACTTCGCCACCGACCTCGAAACGGCCATCCGCGACGCGGGGCTCTTTGCCCTGACGCCGAACGTCGGTCCACTGATGGGCCTCTACCTCGCTCACGACGAAGTCAGCGCGCCCACGAACTTCACCGAGGCGAAAGTGCTGAACGAGAACGGGCTCTACGCCAAGTTCTTTCACGCCATGTTGGACCGCGGGGTCGCGCTCGCCCCCGGTGCGTACGAGATTTGCTTTACGTCCATGTCGCACACGGATGACGACCTGGAACGCACGGTATCGATCGCGGCCGATGCCGCGAAGGAAGTGCAGAAGTGACAAATATTCGAAGCGAAGACTGGGCGGTTCGTCCGTCCTTCGTGCCCAATGGTCCGACGTCACCGGTGGTGCTCCTCACCGACGACACGGGTCTCACGCAGCTCGCGGGCATACCCGCCGTCGCGTGGCAGACGCCCTGGAGCGAGATCACCAACATGGAGCTCGTTCGACTGCATCACCAGATGGCGCTCTTTGCCACGATTGGTGACGTGCGCTACTGCTGGCGCAATCGCGAGATCACTGACTTTGATGCAATGCGGACGGTCGTCCTCGAACACGGTGGCGTCATTTCCCAGCGCCGCCGCCGCGCGGGCATCTTCGCCGTGGTGGCGGTCGTCGTCATCGCGAGCTTCGCGGGCGGCATCGCCGCCTGGTTCAACCGGGGGAGCGGCGGATCCCAGCAGCTCGCGGACGCGAGAGCGGTGAACCTCACCGTAAAGGATCTGCCCGAAGGTTGGACGAAGACCAGCGAGACTGCGCTGAGCTATCTGGTCCCGCCCTCGAACCAGGTTTTCACGTCAACGACCACGACCGCCCCAACGAAGCCGAACACGGGTTTTGAGGCCGCCGCGAAGCTTTTCCAAACCTGCGTCGGCGTGCCGAACGCGCGTGACCGCGTTTACGGCGCGGCCGGACAGCAGCCGAACTACCAGGTGTCGTCGCCGATCTTCGTCACGAATTCACTGGACGGCATCGAAGTCGCCTCGACGACGCAGTACTACCAGACGACGACCATGGTCAACAAAGACCGGGCAGAGATGTCGAAGGCGAACTTCGGGACGTGCTTCGCGGAGTCGAGCGCCGCACTGATCCTCTCGGGCTATTCG
>DASXEU010000118.1:0-11022 GCA_036489935.1 Acidimicrobiales bacterium | reverse complement strand
CTCGTCAGCCCGAGCTCTTTAGAGAGCTCGTGCACTCGAATTTTCTTTGGCGCCAAAACGTTCCCTTACTTCGCGTACCCGCACATTCGACGGGCACAGTTTCCTATTCTTTCACAACTACGGCCTTTTCTCGGACGTGAGGCCGCGAATGGTCGCAAGCTCCGCCTCTCGGACGCCGGACCTTAGCGCCCGAGCGACGTGACCCACGCACAGCCCACTCGCGCAGGCCCCGTCCTGGCACCACCACACACCGCGACCCGCGCCCCGTCCGAGGTGCCACGAACCCGTGGCATCGCGGCCCGCGCGGACCATTTCGGCGTCATCACGTCGGGTCCGACAGACAACACACGTTCGTACGGGTGCTATGCCTCGTCCTCCGTAACCATGTCTACGACGGCCACTTCTTCCACGTCGCCCGCGGCGTCGGTGATGACGTCGTCGACCACAACCGCTTCGACGCCCTCGTCACCTTCGACCACGGTCACCGTCTCATCAACGACCGCGTCGCCCTCGGTCCAGACCTCTTCGACGACTTCGTCGTTCCCCTCGTTCTCCGAGCGGATGTCGATGCGCCACCCCGTGAGTCGGGCGGCGAGTCGGGCGTTCTGACCCTCTTTGCCAATGGCGAGGGAGAGCTGCTGATCGTGCACAATGACGGTCGCGATGCCCTCTTCCTCGTCGAGACGCACCTCACGCACGCGCGCGGGCTGGAGCGCCGACTGGATGAACTCGATCGGGTCGTCGCTGTAGGGCACGACGTCGATGCGCTCGGAGCGAAGTTCGTTGGTGATGTTGCGCACGCGTGATCCGCGCGCCCCAACGCAGGCACCGACGGGGTCGATCATCTGATCGTTTGACGCGACGGCGATCTTCGAGCGGTGGCCGGGCTCGCGCGCGAGTGCCTTGATCTCGACAATGCCATTCGCAATCTCGGGCACTTCGATCTCGAAGAGCTTTGCGACAAGTGCGGGGTGGGTACGCGAGACGACGATCTGGGGACCTTTATTGGTCTTTCGCACTTCGACGATGTACACCTTGATGCGCGCACCGTGCTCGTAGCGCTCGAAGGCGATCTGCTCGGCTTGGGGCAGCAGGGCTTCGACGCGTCCGAGGTCGAGCAGCGTGTAGCGGTTGTCGTTCTGCTGGACGGTGCCCGAGACGATGTCGCCTTCGCGGTTGGCGAACTCTTCGTACATCTGGCGGCGCTGGATGTCGCGGATGAGCTGCATAAGGACTTGCTTCGCGGTCTGGGCTGCGATGCGACCGAAGTCCTCCGGCGTTGCGTCCCACTCTCGTGTGACGTTGCCTTCGATGTCGAGCTCGAGGCCCCACACCTTGATCTCGCCCGTTTCGGGATTGATCTCGACTTCGGCGTCTTCGGCCGAGTCGGGACGACGCTTGTAGGCAGCGAGCAACGCGTTGGCGAGCGCGATCAACAGCTCGCCTTCGTCAATGTTCTGGTCGCGCGCGATCTGACCGAGAGCCTCGAGAAATTCGAAGTTAGCCATAGTTAGCCTTTCTTGCTCGTCGATGGAGTTTTCGCGCCCGCTGGCTTCTCGGGCTTGGTCGCGCCCCACGCAAAGACGGTGCGTGCGCGTTCGATGGCGTTGATGGGAATCGTCAGCTCGCCGAGCTCGCGCTCGTCGAGCGTGACCGAGGTCTCCGTCGCAGCGGTCAACGTGCCTTCGAGGCGGCGTGTCGGTTCTTTGCCGCGCAGTTCACGCAGTGTCACGACTTCGCCGACGGCGCTTTTAAAGTGCGTCACGGTACGCAGGCGTCGCTCGAGGCCGGGGCTCGAAACGTCGAGGGTGAAACGCCCCGGAATCGGGTCGTTCGCGTCCAGCCACTCAGAAATTGTCCGGTTGACCTTGGTAAGCGCCTCGACGTCGACCCCGCCGGGACGGTTGACGACCACGTTGAGGGTGCCTGTGGAAAATTCCACGTCGTACAGTTCAAGTCCCAACGATTCAACGAGCGGTCGCAGTGTGGTGTCCCATTCCATGACCGTCTCCTTTCGTTGTCGCGAGGCCGTACGGACAATGAAAAAGCGCGGGCCCGAGGCCCGCGCTTAAACGAGTCCAAACGTCCTGAGCGGACTGTGAACATCAATTGTAGCAGTCTGACACTGTGTCCACAACGGTGTTGGGGCGCACAAAACACCAATGCTGTGGAAAAAAATTCTCTCTGCTTAGTTTACTGCGGTCTAACTAATACGACTTGGCAACGAGACAGATGAGCCCGCCTTCGTCCTCGCTCTCGGGCATCGAACCGTCCTGGCGCTGCAGGCAGCGAACCGTCACCGCCTGCGTATTGAGCTCAGCCTCACCTTCGCCCGCGACAAGGTCCCAGGCGAGGCGCGCGAAGCCATCTTTCGCGGCATCGAGCGCCTCGGCGACCGAGGTGACGTCCTGAGTGCGCTCATCACGGTGCGCGACTGCGGACGCCAAGAGGTCGGTCTGAATGCGTTCGAGCAGGAGCGGCACGTCCTTCGTCAGTGCGCCAAGTCCGACGGTTGCCTTCTCGCCCGTGTCGCGGCGAACAATGGTGACGAGTCCTTGGGCGAGATCGCGCGGGCCGACTTCGACGCGGACCGGGACGCCCTTGATCTCCCAGTCGGTCACGCGGCGCCCGAAGCTGCCGCGTCCGCGGTCGACCTCGACGCGCACACCGGCGCTACGCAGATCCGCCGCCACTCGGTCGGCGGCTTCGAGCACGTCGCTCTCGTCACGCACGGGAATCACGACCGCCTGGATGGGCGCCACGGCGGGCGGCACCTTCAAGCCGTTGTCGTCGCCGTGGACCATGATCAGTCCCCCGACCATTCGCGTGGAGGCGCCCCAGGACGTCGTGTAGCAGAGTTCCGCCTGGCCCTCTTCGCTCTGGTAAAAGATGTCGAAGGCTCGCGCGAAGTTTCGTCCGAGCTCGTGAGTCGTCATCATCTGGAGCGCCTTGCCGTCGCGCATCACGGCTTCACCGGTCATCGAATTGATAGCCCCAGGAAAGCGCTCACTCGGCGGCTTGATCCCGAGGTAACAGGGACACGCGAGCACGTTCAACATGAAGTCGTTGTACACCTCGTTGTGGATGCGCCGCGCGTACGCGGACGCGTCGTCGTAGCTGGCGTGGGCCGTGTGGCCTTCCTGCCAGAGGAACTCGGAACTACGAAGGAAGAGGCGCGGACGCATCTCCCAGCGCACGACGTTCACCCACTGGTTGAGGAGGAGCGGCAAGTCGCGGTAGCTCTGGATCCACTTCGCCATGAATTCGCCGATGACCGTTTCGGACGTAGGGCGAACGACAATCGGCTCGGTCAGATCTTCACCACCCGCGTGGGTGACGACGGCGAGCTCGGGGCTGAAGCCCTCGACGTGCTCGGCCTCCTTCGAGAAGTAGCTCTCGGGGATGAACAATGGGAAGTACGCGTTCTTCGCGCCCGTGTCCTTGATGCGCCGGTCCATCTCTTGCTGCATGAGCTCCCAGATGGCGTAGCCGTAGGGACGAATCACCATCGTGCCGCGCACGGGTCCGTTGTCGGCCATCTCGGCCTTCGCGACGACGTCCTGGTACCAGCGGGGAAAGTCTTGGGATTGGGGGGTGAGAACGCTCTGCGAGGCCACGATGCTCCTTGGGAATTCGGATAAGCCTACTCAGCGCCTTACTGCTCGACGCGCCGGCGAATCTTCTCAATGCGGGCTTCGGCGTTGTTGGCGTCGGTCCCGCGATCGTCCAAGAGCTCGGCCCGGTCGGCCTCGGCTTCTTTTTCGGCATTCGCGTCGCGCGCGAGCAGTCGGGCTTCGACACCCTCGGCGATGATCTTTTTCGCCTCGTCGACGAGTGCTTCGACCATCTCGTCTTCGGGCACGACGCGAATGATCTGACCCTGGATGAAGAGGTGTCCGCGGTGCTTGCCGGCGGCGATCCCGAGGTCGGCGTGACGCGCCTCACCGGGACCGTTCACGACACAACCCATGACGGCGACTTGGAGCGGGACGTCGAGTGCCCTGAGCGCCTCTTGCGCCTCGTTGGCGACTTTGATGACGTCGACTTCGGCGCGACCACAGCTCGGACACGCAATGAGGTCAAGACCTTTTCGCTCGCGCAGGCCGAGCGACTCGAGCAACGTGCGTCCGGCGCGCGCTTCCTCGACGGGGTCAGCCGTTAGCGAGTAGCGCAGCGTGTCGCCAATGCCTTCTGCGAGCAGGGTGCCAATACCGGCTGTCCCCTTCAGCAGTCCCCACGGAAGCGGACCCGCTTCGGTCACCCCGAGGTGCAGCGGGTGATCGAACGTCGCTGAAGCCAAGCGGTAGGCAGCGATCATCGTTGCAACGGACGACGCCTTCACCGAGATCTTGACGTCGGAGAAGTCGACCTCTTGGAAGTACGCGAGCTCGATGCGCGCGGATTCGACGAGCGCTTCAGGCGTCGCGCCGCCGAAGCGTTCGTAGATGTCGGGGTGCAGCGAACCAGCGTTCACGCCAATACGAATCGGCACGCCGCGATCGCGCGCTTCGCTCGCAACGAGCTTGATCTCTTCAGGCTTGCGCAGGTTCCCCGGGTTGAGACGCAGTCCGTTCACGCCGGCTTCAAGGGCGGCGAGGGCCATCTCAACGTGGAAGTGGATGTCGGCGACGATCGGAACCGGCGAGCGCGGCACAATCTGGGCGAGGCCCTCGGCGGCGGCGCGGTCGTTGCACGTGCAGCGAACGATGTCCGCTCCGTTGGCGGCGAGCGCGTAGATCTGCTGCAGTGTCCCCTCGACATCAGCGGTTTTGGTCGTCGTCATCGACTGCACCGAGATCGGTGCGTCGCCGCCGACCTTGACCGAGCCGATCGAGATCTGGCGGGTGGGTCGACGCGGGGTAAGGGGGGTAGCGGCTACGTCCATGTCACCAGTCTGCCGTGTTCTGAGGGATTCAGCGCAACTACCCGAAAGGATTGGAGATCGGGTGGGCGATGTCGAGATAGAGCGTGCAGGCGAACAGCACCAGCAACACCGTCATAAAGGCGTAGATGACGGGCGCGAGCTTGTTGATGTCGGCGTGGTAGCGGCTCCCTCGACGCGAGCGGATTCGCTCGTAGGTGGCAACTGCCACGTAACCGCCGTCGAGGGGCAGCATCGGGAGCATATTGAGCACGCCCACGAAGATGTTGACCGCGATCAAGATGTCGATCAATTGGGTGGCCCCGGCGTTGGCCGCCTGGGTTGCGACGCGCACGACCCCTACGATGGAGACCGGTCTCGCATCCTGATTCTTCACACTGGTGGCGGCCTTCGAGTTGGCGACCTGGTGAAAGAGGCTCGTGAACTCACCAGGTGAGAACACGTGAATGATGCCGTGGTAGGCGTCAGCAATGATCGAACCGACCTGATGGAACGCGCTTGGAATAGCGGCGAGGGCCGCCTCGTGCACAGTCAGCTCCCCCACGTCGATGCCGATGTAGCCGCCCTTTGCCAGCTGCACGCCGTCTTCTTTGATCGTCGTCCCATTAACGGGCGTCGCGTGTAGCGTCAGATCCTTCCCGTTACGATCAACGAGCAGCGTCAGACGCTTGCCGGTCGAGCGGTGGACGAGATTCGCGAGCTGCGTGGCGTTCGTGATCTTGGTGCCATCGATCGACACGATCTGGTCACCGACCTTGAGGCCGGCGAGCTGCGCCGCGTTCTCCTGGTGACCCTGCCAGGGCGAGAACGAGAGCACGCCGACGTGACTCGCCGACGGTGCTCCGATGAAGGTGAGAGCGGCCCAGGCGAGCAGGAGCGCCATGATCCCGTGCATGATCGATCCGGCCGACGCGAAGATGACCTTCTTCGGATACGAGGCTTCGCGATACGTGCGTGGTTCAATTTCCGGATCGACGGGGATGCCCCACGTCATGCCGGGAACCTTCACGTACCCACCGAGCAGCAGCGCGCGAACGCCATAGCGAGTCTCTCCACGTTGCGTCGACCACACGACCGGACCGAAGCCCACGAAGAAATCGGTCACGAGCATCCCCGCGCGCTTGGCGGTGATGAAGTGTCCAAACTCGTGACCCATGACCATCGTGATGATCAGAAAAATGACGAGCGGAAGCGCCCACCCACCGATCCAGGTGAGGAGTGCGACGACCGCGACGATGCCCGCGAGCAACGCCAGAGGCGACTGACTGAGTGATGCGGGGCGGCTCATAACTACCTTTTGAGGCTAGCGCGAGCACACCTACGAGCTTCCCCGTCATTTTCATAAAGTGACGATAAGGATTCGAGTTGTTGGCCGTCGTAGTGCGCCATCGTCGCTTGGACCACCGGGATGATGTCGCACCAGTTGATGCGGTCGCTAAGAAACGCGTCAACGGCGACTTCGTTCGCGGCGCTCAACCACGCGGGCGCCGCGCCCCCGAGTCGCGCCGCTTCGTAGGCGAGGGTGATCGCGGGAAAGGCCTCGTGGTCCGGTGGCTCAAACGTGAGCTCCATCGATGACGTGAAGTCGATCGCGCCGTAGCCGTGCGGAAGACGATCCGGCAAACCGAGGCAGTACGCAATGGGCAGACGCATGTCGGGGCGTGAGAGCTGCGCGAGCACAGAGCCGTCCACGTATTCGACCATCGAGTGGACAATGGACTGCGGGTGCACGACGACATCGACGCGGTCCACGTTGATGCCGAAGAGCGCCGCCGCCTCCAAGACCTCGAGTCCCTTATTCATGAGCGTCGAGGAGTCAATGGTGATCTTCTGCCCCATGGACCACGTGGGATGACGCAGCGCGTCCTCCTTGCGTGCGTCTTTCAGGGCATCGACGTTCCAGCCGCGGAAGGGTCCGCCTGATGCGGTGAGCAGCAGTCGCTTCACATCGGGATGGCCCGCCACCGCGGGCGAGCCCGCGAGGCACTGGTGAATCGCGCAGTGCTCGGAGTCGATTGGCACGAGCTCGGCACCCGGCGTGTCGCGCACCTTCGCCACGAGTGGGGACGCCGCAATGAGCGACTCTTTGTTCGCGAGCGCGAGGCGCTTGCCCGCCGCCAGCGCACCGAGGGTCACGGGCAAGCCCGCAAATCCGAGGACCGCGTTCACCACAATGTCGGCTTCGCGCGCCAACGCGTCGAGTCCTTCATCGCCAACGAGGATGTCGACGCCGCTCCCGAGAAGGTCCGCCAGTTCATCGCGATGCCGCTCGCTCTTCACCGCGATCTCGCGCACGTTGAATTCGCGTGCAGTCGCTGCGAGCTCGCTCAGTTGCTCACCGCCCGCGAGGGAGATCAGCTGGAAGCGATCAGGCTCGCGACGCAGCACGTCGAGTGTTTGGACACCAATAGAACCCGTGGCACCGAGCAGCGCCACGCTGGTGCGTGTGTCGGACATCGCTAGCTCAGTTTGAGTACGTGCAGCAGGTAGTACATCGTCGGGAGCGCGAAGAGCAGACCGTCAATCCGGTCGAGCAGTCCGCCGTGTCCAGGGAGAATTCGTCCGAAGTCCTTCATGCCGAGCGTGCGCTTCACCATCGACTCGAACAGGTCACCGAGTGGCACGACGACGGAGAGCGCGACCGCAGCCTCGAGGCCGTGCGTGACCGTCCAGGGAGAGACGAGAGGCAGGATGATCGCGCCGCCAAGCAGCGTGATGATCGTGCCGCCGACCGTACCCGCGATCGTCTTGTTGGGAGAGAGCGCGGGATTGAGCGGTCGATTACCGAACCAGCGTCCCGTGAACAGCGCGCCGACGTCGTTGCAGATCGTGAGCACGACCGCCCCGAAGACGAAGGCGACACCGTTGCGATTCGGGTACGTGTGCGGCGAGAGCATGAGTATCCCGTAGGAACCAAGGACGCCCACCCACGCGTAGACGAAGATCGTCGCCCCGAGTCCGTCGAGCACGTCGATCTTCTGCTCCGCGTTCATGTACCAGATGAAGCCGAAGATGACGAGCAGCACCGTGACGGCGCCGTCGACGACCAGCCCCTTGTTATAGACCGCGACCCCCAAGGTGAGCACGGCGACGATGCCGAGAATCGTTGCGGGGTGGGCGCCTACCGAGCGAAAGCCCGCGAACGCCTCGGCGCAGGCGAGTCCGAGCGCCACGAGGATGAGGACCGTGAGCGGCACCGGACCCGCGAGGAAAATCCCAAAGACGACGACCGCGAGCAAGATGCCGGTTGCGGTCGCACGCGAAACGCTGCTCGTCGTACCTTGGCGAACGGCTCGTCCGGCGAGCGGATTGGAGGAGATGCGCTGGCGGGTGCGTTGACCGCGCAGGGGCTCCGGGCGCGGCGCCTCGACGACCGGATCGTCGTCCTCTTCCTCTTCGACGACTTTGGCGGTCGTTTCGTTGTCCCCGATGAAGAACTCCCAGGGCCTCGCGTCGTCCGTCTTCTCGGTTCCCGCAAGGATCGAAGCGTCGAACTGTTCTTCGTGCGCGACCCAGTCGGCTTCACCCTCACGCCACGCGGGCGAAGGGACTGCAGACCACGGATCGTCGCTCTTGGCTGCTTCGCGCGCCACGACGATAGGCACCTGACCCGTCGGCGCATCCGTCCAGTGCGGCAGCAAGGTGTCGGGATCGACCTCGGGCGCTTCGCCCGCCATGTCGGACGCCATCTCGGCACCGGTGATGGTGACGCGAGAGTCGCTTGAACTGGCGATCGGGAACTGACCCGTCGGTTCGTCGAGGGACGTCTCGTCGTCGTCAGACTTCAAGAAGTTCTTGCTCCTTGTGCGCGAGTAACGCGTCCACGACGGCTACCTCGTCCTGGGTCATCTTGTCGAGCACCTTTTCCAGACGCTCAATATCGTCACTCGAGATGCCCTCTTCCTTTTCGAGGGTTTCAAGTTCTTGACGAGCGTGGCGGCGCACACCGCGCAACGCCACTCGGCCCTCTTCGGCCTTCACCTTCACCATCTTCACGAACGACTTGCGGCGCTCTTCGGTGAGGGCAGGAAAACCAAGACGGATCACATTGCCGTCATTGGAGGGCGTAAGGCCGAGGTCGGCGTTCGAAATCGCCTTCTCGATCGCCGCGATCGATCCCTTGTCGAAGGGTGAGACGACGAGGAGGCGCGGCTCGGGCACGGAGAAGTTGGCGAGCTGCTTGAGCGGCGTGTCCGTCCCGTAGTAGTCAATGGCGAGGCCTTCGATCAGCGTCGAGTTAGCCCGTCCCGTGCGCACCGCGCCGAATTCGCTCTTGACGTGCTCGATAGCTCGAAGCATGCGCTCGCGCGTATCTTCCATCACCAGATCGACGAGTTCGTTCTCCATTACTTCACCAGCGTACCGACAGGTTGACCGTCGAGGGCGCGACCCAGGTTCCCTTCGGCCATCAGGTCGAAAACTCGAAGCGGCAAGTTGTTGTCCTTGCAGAAGGTGATCGCCGTCATGTCCATCACGCGCAGATTGCGTGAAATCACTTCGTCAAAGGAGATCTCATCGAACTTGACCGCGTTCGGGTTCACGTGGGGGTCTTCTGAGTACACCCCGTCGACGCCGCTGTGGGTGCCCTTCAGGACGATCTCCGCTTCGATCTCGGCGGCGCGCTGCGCCGCTGGCGTGTCGGTCGTGAAGTACGGATTGCCCATGCCGGCCGCGAAGATGACGACGCGGCTCTTCTCGAGGTGACGAACGGCACGGCGACGGATGTAGGGCTCGGCGACCTGGTCCATGTTGATGGCCGACATCACGCGCGTGGCGCGACCGTGGGTCTCAATGGCGTCCTGCAGTGCGAGCGCGTTGATGACCGTGCCGAGCATGCCCATGAGGTCAGAGTTCGCTCGGTTCATGCCCGCCATGGCGCCCGTTGCACCACGCCAGATGTTGCCACCACCAACGACGACGGCGAGCTCAAGCCCGCCACGTTCCATGGCGGCTGCGAGCTCGCGCGCGAGGAAATCGACGGTCGTAGCGTCAATGGTTTCATCACTCGCTGCCGACGCGAGGGCCTCGCCCGACAGTTTTAAGACGACTCGACGCACAACGATGTCCTATCCCCCGATGACTACTTGAGCGTACGCGCTGATCGTCGCACCCTTCAAGAACTGTTGCACCGTTTCTTTTTCGTCCTTCACGTACGGCTGGTCGAGAAGAACTCGATCCTTGAACCAACCATTCAGGCGGCCCTCGATGATCTTGGGCATCGCCGCTTCGGGCTTGCCCTCGTTGCGCGTGATCTCTTCGATCGTCTTGCGCTCGGCATCGATCTCGGCTTGGGGCACGTCCTCGCGCGTCAAGTACTGGGGCTTCGCGAACGCAATGTGCAGCAAGATCTCGTGGGCGACCTCTTCGCTTGCGCCCTTCAGCACGACGGCTGCGGCGTTGACGCCACGGCCCGCCTGCACGTGCAGGTAGGTGTCGATGACTTCATCGGGACCGGCCTCGAGACGGTAGACGCGCCCAATCGAGATGTTCTCCTTCAAGGTCGTAAGCATCGTTTCGATGTTGTCCTTGAAGTGCACGATCGACTGGTCGCCATCGGCGACGACGCGAGCAGCAATCTCGTCGGCGAGCGCCACAAACTCTTGAGACTTCGCAACGAAGTCCGTCTCACTGCGCAGCTCGACGATTGCGGCGACGTTGCCGTCACGAACAACGGCGACGGCCCCTTCGCTCGCTTCACGATCGGCGCGCTTCGCCGCCTGGGCGAGGCCCTGGACGCGCAGCCACTGGACTGATGCTTCCATGTCGCCGTTATTGGCTTCGAGCGCCCTTTTCGCGTCCATCATGCCGACGCCGGTCGCTTGGCGCAGGTTCTGTACGTCCTTCGCGGTGATAGTCACCTTGGATCTCCTCTTTGAATCGTGGGGCTAGGTCTAGGCAGTAGCGGGTGCGGTCGCCGCAGCGGCAGCCTGCGCGGCGGCGTTCGCTTGCGCGGCAGCGTTCGCAGTGACCGTCGGGCGGTTCTGGCGGATAAAGCGTCCTTCGGTGACGGCGTCCGCAATGAGACGACAGAGCAAGGCGCCGGCGCGAATCGCGTCGTCGTTGCCCGGGATCACGTAGTCAATGACGTCGGGGTCACAGTTCGTGTCGACGACCGCGACGACGGGCAGGCCGAGCTTGCG
>DASXEU010000056.1:0-72373 GCA_036489935.1 Acidimicrobiales bacterium | reverse complement strand
TGTCCCCCTGTGTCGAGGAGTCTTTTGTTATGCGAGCTTTAGCAACCTGGTGCGTCCGGCATCGTCGAACGGTCGTCTTTTCGTGGCTGGCCGCGCTCATCTTGATTTCGATCCTGGGCATCGCTGCGGGCAGCACGTACTCGAACACCTTCTCGCTGCCAAAGACGCAGTCGACCGACGCACTGCACTTGCTGCAAGCGGTGTCGCCCAAGGTGTCGGGCGACGTCGAGCAGGTGGTCTTCGGGTCGTCGCACGGCGAGAAGATCACCAACCCCGCAATTGAGTCGCGCATCAACACCGTGCTGGCGAAGATTTCGAAGATCGATCACGTCACGACGATCGTGTCGCCGCTCTCGAGCGCGGGCGCGGCGCAGGTCAACAAGAGCCAGACGGTCGCCTTTGCGACCGTGACGTTCGACGAACTGGCGCAGAATGTTTCCAACTCCGTCGCCGACCAGCTCGTCTCGACGGCACAGTCGGCAGACAGTCCTGATCTCCAGGTGGCCGTCGGCGGTCAAGTGGCCGAGCTGGCCAACAAGGTCTCCGTCGGTGGACTGCCTATTGGCGTGCTCCTCGCTGGCATCGTGCTGCTCCTCGTGTTCGGCTCGCTGCTCGCGATGGCTTTGCCGCTCATCTCGGCGTTGGCGTCGCTCGGCGTCGCCATCGGTTTCATCGAACTGCTGAGCCACGTGATGAAGATGCCACAGTTCGCGTCGGAGCTCACCATCCTCATCGGACTCGGGGTCGGCGTCGACTACGCCCTCTTCATCGTGACTCGCCATCGCCAGGGACTGATTGCCGGTCACGACAACGAAGAGTCGATCGTGAACGCGGTGAACACGTCCGGCCGCGCCGTGCTGTTTGCGGGCATCATCGTCTGCATTGCTCTGCTGGGCATGTTCGCGCTCGGCGTCAGCTTCCTGTACGGCCTCGCGGTCTCGGCGTCCCTCGGAGTGCTGCTCACCATGCTCGCTGCGCTGACACTCTTGCCCGCTCTGCTCGGCTTCATCGGCCCCCGAGTGCTCTCACGCAGGCAGCGAAAGGCTCTCAAGGCGAGCGGTCCCCGCGTCGTCGGCGCGAGCGGTAGCGGCTTCTGGTCGCGCTGGGCCGACTTCGTCAATCGCCGTCCCACGGTGCCCGCACTGATCGCTCTTGCGGTCATCATCTTGATCGCTCTGCCATTCTTCTCACTGCAGCTGGGCTCGTCCGACCAGGGCAACGACCCGGCCGGCACCACGACTCGTCAGGCGTACGACATGTTGAGCGCCGGCTTCGGACCGGGGTTCAACGGACCGCTGCAGCTTGTCGCGGAGATCAAGAGCCCCGCGGAGAAGAGCGCGTTCACTCGCGTCGTAAGCGCCGTCTCGAAGCAGTCCGGCGTCGCCGAAGTGCCGAGCCCGACGTTCATCCCCGCGAAGAATGGCAACGAGGTCGCACTCGTCAATGTGTTCCCGACCACCTCACCGCAGGCGAGTGCCACGACGAATCTCGTCGAACGACTTCGCAACACGGTCGTGCCGCGCGCGGAGGCCGGATCAAAGCTCACCGTGCTGGTCGGAGGTTCGACCGCGATCTACATTGACTTTGCGCACGTGCTCTCGGCGAAGCTTCCACTGTTCATTGGCCTCGTCGTGCTGCTGTCGTTCCTGCTCCTCGCCATGGTGTTTCGAAGCTTGGTGATACCGCTCATCTCGGCACTGCTCAACATCCTCTCGATCGGCGCCGCGTTCGGTGTTCTCGTTGCGGTCTTCCAGTGGGGCTGGCTCGACTCGCTCTTTGGAGTGGGCGCGACGGGTCCAATCGAGTCCTTCTTACCTGTCATGCTGTTCGCCATCGTGTTCGGGCTCTCGATGGACTACCAGGTCTTCTTGGTAACACGGATCCACGAAGAGTGGGTGAAGACGGGCGACAGCAAGCTGGCCGTACGAAACGGACTCGCCGCGACGGGTAAGACCATCAGCGCCGCCGCGCTCATCATGATCTTGGTGTTCGGATCCTTCATCCTCGGCGGCGAGATCGTCATCAAGGAGTTCGGTCTTGGCCTCGCCGGTGGGATCTTGGTGGACGCGATCGTCATTCGCATGGCAGTCGTACCGGCTGTCTTGACCCTGCTCGGACGCTCCACATGGTGGTTCCCTCGTTGGCTCGATCGCATACTCCCGAACTTCGCATTCGAAGACAGTGACCCACCCGTGGTCGGCGCTGCGACGAGTCCGAGTGACGAAGGTGACGAACGGCGCGACGACCTGCTCGATCCGGTTCATTAAGTCGTCGTCTAGCGCGGCTTAATGAACTGAGTCGATGACAGGAGGGCGCTAGGACGCTGGTGGAGTCTGACTTGGAGGGATCGAGTCGACAATGCTGATACCGAGAAGCGCATCGCCGTCGTAGGGCGCGCTGAGGACGGGAGGTCCCGCCCAGGTGCGAGTACCGAGAAGCGCGTAGGTCGTCGGATCGAAGATTAGGGCTCCTGAATCGCCCTCGAAATTCCACTCAACTCCCACGCCCACGCGTCCGATGGCGTCGACCATGTTGGGCATAATCGTGAACCCAGGGGTCTGCGACATGAGCGTGAACAGTGCCGACTGCTGCGCTGGAAGCAGGTAGCAGGTCTGCATGAGGTACATGACTCCCTTCGCCAGGTCGTTATCAATCCAACCCGGCGCGTTGGCCGCGGGAGATCCCGCAGCGTTCGTCACGCCGATTTGATCCAGGTAAGAAAGCAGCGCGCTGGGGCTCGTCGGCAAGTCCGGAAGGTAGCCGGCTTCTGGAACGCACCCTGGGGACTCGGCTTGGGAGAGAGTGCACGCCGCATTCGAGATCATTCCGGGGGCGATCACCCCGCCAGTCCCCGACACATAGCGGTGAAGCGCGGGAAGATTTCCGTCGACCGACAGCCATAACTGATATAGCGCGCCACTCGGGTCTTCAGTTTCTGAGTAGACGTACTGGTTCGCTTGGGGTACAACAGCACTCTGCTCGACAAAGGTGGGCGCGGTCAGCACCGCTCGCGCGGCGTGCCGTAGGAATGGCGCTGCCGAAGCGGCTGAGGGCGCCGTGTCAGGACTTGGCAACGCCTGGAACACCACGACGCCTACCAGCGCAGCGACGAGAGCGCCCGCCACGACCGCTCGCCGAGCGCGACGACGGAGACAGCGACGCTCGGGAACAGTGAGGTTTGCTCGCAACGATCGCCAGGCCTCGTCCACTCGAGACTCGCTGGGCGGTCCCAAGGGGTTTGCGGCTTCAAGTCTCTCAATAACGGTATCGAGTTTCACGGCAAAGCTCCTTTGACGGGTGGTGAGTTCAGATTCCGGTGTGTGCCGTCAGTGCCGCCTCGGAGTGGAGGAGGCATCTGGTCGTGGAGTCGCCGCAGCGCGCGGTGATAGCGAACGTTGGTGGCGTTGAGGGTCAGGAGGAGAACTTCTGCGACCTCGGTGCGCGTGAGTGCGTCCCAATGGATCAGTCGAAGGATCTCCTGATCCGCAAGCGAGAGTCGACTGAGTACGGCGTCCATCTCTGCAGCGTCGACGTCACTGTCGGCGGAGGGCGACGAGAGATCCCCCACTACCTCGAAGGAGACGACATTGTTCCACTTGCGCGAAGATCGTCGGTGGTTCGAGATCTCGTAGCTCGCGATGCGGAATAGCCACGGCAGTGTCGGGTGCACCGTCCTCTCGAATTTCCGCCACGCGACGATGAAACTGGCGGCGACCAGGTCGTCTACCTGCGCACTGGGTACTCGACGAGCGACGTATTGAAACAATCGTGAATAGTTCTCGCGAAAGAAGTCCTCGAATCGATCGAGAACTTCATTGCTGGCCGATCGACGAGGACGCTCCATTACTTCCTATACGTTGCCCGAGTGCCGAATCATTACAGAGAATTCTCGGGCTCACGCTTATCCCAACCCTCGCATGGCTTAGACGCGACTCCTATTCCCGCTTCATCATAAATTCCCGACTCAGTGGAACCTTTTCGGTCACGGAAGGCTTTATACACGTAATGAGTCCTCAACGGGAAGTAGGAAGGCAGCAATGGAGCTGTTGAAAGGTGCGTCCGCGCGCCGCGAGTTCGAGAGCTTCGTCGCCGACGTCACCCCGGGCCTCATGCGTACGGGCCACCTTCTCACTTGGAACCTCGCGGAGTCAGAAGACCTCGTGCAAGAGACGCTGCTGCGCGTTGCCAAACGTTGGCTCAGCGTAAAGAAGATGGACTACCCCGGGGCGTACGCCCGTCGCATTCTCGTCAATCTTGTCCTTCGAGGCGCCGCCCAGCGTACGAGAGGGGACGTAGAGCTCAATTCGATTGATGCACCCCCAGCAGACGAACGTTTCGAACGAGAGATGCATGCGATCGATACTCGATCCGAGATCCTCTGGATGCTTTCCTCACTGCCGCGACGACAACGCGTCGTGCTGGTTCTGCGCTACTACGAAGACTTGTCCGAGAGCGAAATCGCCGAACAGCTCGAGTGGCCCGTCGGGACGGTGAAGAGCACCGCGTCGAGAGCACTCGAGCAACTCCGACGGTTGCTGGAAGAATCTTCCGCTCACGACACCGCATTCCCTCATCAACAAATTCCGCTACGAAAAGGAGCATCACATGACCAGGCCACTTGAAACCGAACTGCGCTCCGCGCTCGCCCAGCGCGCAGCCGACGTACCGCCTGACGCGATCGAGCGACTACGCGCCGTCGACTATCACCCGCAAACTCGCTCGCCGCGAACTCGCCTCGTGCTCAGCGGTAGTGGCGTAGCGGCGATCGCAACGGCCGCGGGCATTGCTATCGGCACGATTGGCCCTGGTGTGCAGAGCGCGTTCGCGAGCTGGTCACCGACGCCCACGACTCCGGTGAGCGGCCAGGTGACGGCGGCAGAAACCACTTGCTCGACTTCTGTTGACGTGTTGGCTCAACACCCGCTCCCCGTGTCAGAAGGCCCAGGACCTTTCGGAAATGTTGAAAGTTGGCAGCCCACGGCAGAGGATGTTCGCGGTCTGTTCACGCTGGTCTCGTACCAAGGGGCTACGGGATCGACGACTGACGTTGCCGCCTGTTTGAGCGGTGGCTCGAGCTGGCCGGTCGGCCCCCAGGTCCTTATGGCCGAGACAGATCCGGCGAGTTCGCTCTCGGCGTCGGGAGTGGCCAACGAGGCAGCGACGTGGAACCGCGCAAGCGGCGACACAGTGGCCCTCGGCCAAGTGGGTTCCGCGGTGACGGGCGTCACACTCAGTCTCAGTGACGGTACTCAGATTGTCACCACGGTGGGTAACGGCTATTTCACCGCCTGGTGGCCGAGCGATGCCACCATGTTGTCTGCTGTCGTCACTACCGCCCAAGGCACGGTAAGCCAAGCGATTCCCGCCTCGGCATCCGATGGGTTTCCGTCGGTCACTGCCGAAGGAAGCTTGGGCCCGACCGGAACAGGAAGAGGGCCTAATAAATAGGCCAGAGTCGCCGCTGAACGTGACGTCGGGCGTTCTCAGCTTGGAAGCTGACCGCCAGAGGAGTGTGACGATCTTCAGTCACACCAAAGTCCACAAACCAAGTCCACTATTTGGAGTCAATGCCAAGTGGACCGGTTAACGGGGTCTACCCCATTTGGCGGAGGGAGTGGGATTTGAACCCACGGTGGGCAAGCCCACGCCGGTTTTCAAGACCGGTACATTCGGCCGCTCTGTCATCCCTCCGGGGACAACACTACTTGAGCGGCCTACGAACTCTTCTTGTGTGCCCGATGGCGCGCCGCCACGTCGAGGACGACTTTGCGAAGGCGAACCGACCGAGGCGTGACCTCCACGGCCTCGTCGTCAGCGATGAATTCGAGCGCCTGCTCGAGAGAGAAGATGGTGGGGGGTGAGATGCGCTCGGTGTTGTCGCTGCCCGAGGCGCGCATGTTGGTGAGCTTCTTTTCCTTCGTCGGATTCACGTTCATCTCTTCGGAGCGCGAATTCTCGCCGACGATCATGCCTTCGTACACTTCAACGCCGGGGCCGACGAACATGACGCCGCGCAGCTCGAGGTCGAGCAGCGCGTTGGCGGTCGTGTCGCCGCGACGGTCCGCGACGAGCGTGCCCTTCTGGCGCAGGCGGATGTCGCCGTACCAGGGCTCGTAGCCGTCTGAGGTCGAGTGCATCATGCCCGACCCTCGGGTTTCGGTCATGAACTCGGTACGGATGCCGACGAGTCCGCGCGCCGGGATGCGCCACTCGAGTCGTACCCAGCCGGTGCCGTGGTTGACGAGGTCGAGCATCGTGCCCTTGCGTGTCGCGAGCAACGTGGTGACCGCGCCGACAAACTCCTCGGGCGCGTCGATCGTGACGTGTTCCATTGGCTCGTGCAGCTTGCCGTTGATGGTGCGCGTGACGACTTGGGGCTTGCCGATCGTGAGCTCGAAGCCCTCGCGGCGCATCGTCTCGATCAAGATGGCGAGCTGCAGCTCGCCACGGCCCTGGACTTCCCACGCGTCGGGGCGGTCGGTCGGCAGCACGCGGAGCGAGACGTTGCCGACGAGCTCCTTGTCGAGGCGGTCCTTCACCATGCGCGCCGTGAGCAGCTTGCCCTCGGTGCCGGCGAGTGGGGAGGTGTTGATGCCGATCGTCATCGAGAGGCTCGGCTCGTCGACGTGGATCGGCTCAAGGGCGACCGGGCTGTCGGGGTCCGCCAGCGTCTCGCCGATCGTGATGTCTTCAAAGCCCGCGACGGCGACGATGTCGCCGGGACCGGCGCTCTGCGCGGGGACCCGCTCCAGGGCTTCGGTGATGAAGAGCTCGGTGACCTTCGCGTGCTCGATGGTGCCGTCGATGCGACACCACGCAATGCGCTGGCCCCGCTCGAGCGTGCCGTTCACCACGCGACAGAGCGCGAGTCGGCCGAGGTAGGGAGATGCATCGAGGTTGCAGACGAGCGCCTGAAGGCCGTGACCCTCTTCGTACTCGGGCGCGGGCACGTAGTCGACAATTGTCTGGAAGAGCGGCGTGAGATCACCTGAGGTGTCCGCAGGATCGAGCGAGGCCCAGCCTTCGCGGGCGCTCGCGTAGAGGATCGGAAAGGAGATCTGGTGCTCGTCGGCGTCGAGGTCGAGAAAGAGATTCTCTACTTCCTCGACGACCTCGGCGACGCGGGCGTCGGGTCGGTCGACCTTGTTGATGACGAGCACGACGGGCAGGCGCTTCTCAAGGGTCTTGCGGAGCACGAATCGTGTTTGGGGGAGGGGACCTTCGGCGGCGTCCACCAGCAGGATGACGGCGTCAACCATGGCGAGTCCGCGCTCGACCTCGCCACCGAAGTCGGCGTGGCCAGGGGTATCGATGATGTTGATCGTTAGCCCGTTCCACTTGACCGCGGTGTTCTTCGCGAGGATCGTGATGCCCTTTTCTCGCTCAAGGTCACCGGAGTCCATAACCCGGTCGGTCATCTCCTCGTGGGCCGTAAACGAGCCCGTTTGGCGGAGCATTTTGTCGACGAGCGTGGTCTTTCCGTGGTCGACGTGAGCGATGATGGCAATATTTCTAAGGGATGTGCGTAGCGACATGACTGAACCACGCTAATCGGACCAGGGGTACCGGCCTCTCAAGCGGCGGGAGCGAGGTGCTGGCGCTGGTTCGCGACGGCGGTGCGTACGAGGTCGCGGGCGCCTGAACGAAGGTCCATCATCGTTCCATCGACGCTCAAGACGACGCCCGCTTCGGGCCACAGCCCAATGACCCGGGCGGCCGACGCGCCATTTACGTCAGCCAGCGCGTCGATCGTGAGGTCTGCGCGAAGACCCGGTCCAGCGCTTTTGCCCGGAGCACCCGCGCGCACCCGCATCAGTATGCGATGTTGCGATGAGGTTACGACGAGGTCACGTCGGCCACGAAGAGTGGTGCGTGCTCGCGCGACGTCGTAGTACGCGTCGCTCGTCGCGATGGACCAGGGATGGTCGAGACTCTCCGCCGCTTCGGCCAATTGCGTCGCCCAGTTGGCCGCCTCGGCGCTCACGAGACCGAGCACGGCGGGCGTGCACGTTGCCAAGTACCACGCGAGCGAGCCGGAGCGCGCGTAGCCCGCGGCGTAGCGCAACAGCTGATCGGTGACTTCTGATTCAACGGCGTCAAAGCGGGTGAGCGACGCGTCGTGCGTGGTACGCCGCAGCGCCGCGTTCCCGACGACCCGTCGAGCGGTCGCGGGCGACCAACGAAACGGCCCCCACGGTCGGCCCGCCCGCTCGACCATCCAAGCGTCAAGGCGCCGGTGATCGTTCACGGGCACCGCGCGGAAGCGTGCGGAGAGTGAGCGTCGATGATCGTCGGTCAAGGTCGCGGGCTCGCTCGGGGTTTCGTCGATGAGACGATTCAACACGTTCCTCGAGAGACGTCGGTGCGTCAACGTGGTCGTCACGCAGCAGCTCGCATTTGCTCGAGTGATGCAAGCACATCGAGGACCGAACGCTGGAGGAGCTCGTCATTGACGTCCAAGCTCCAGAGTTCGCCTGTCGCCGTCGAGAACATCGACGTGCGCAGCGGCACAGTCGACGTTCGCAGTGTTTGGACGAGGGCGTGATAGCGCATCACGCGTTCACCGCCCTCGTCGAGCGGTGAGGTCGTCACGTCGAGGAGAGCGACCGAAGCAACATCACCGGTAGTCGTTCCGACCATGAGGTCAATAACGTCGCGCAGGACCACGTTCCCCCCGGCGAGTCGCTGGTACGCGCGCAGCGACGTTCGCGGGAGCCAACGGTTGGACAGCGGCCCGAGGGAGCGCTTGAGGGTGACCCAGTGGGCCGTCAGGTCCGTCGAGAGCCGCGCGAGCTCGTCAGCGTCGAGTCGGTCCACCAGTTCCGTGAGTGCCGTGTGCCCGACCTCGGCGCGCCACGCGACCACGAGCTCGGCGCAAACGTCATCGATCTCGACGCCCGCACTCATGAGTCGCAACGCCTGGTTGATGAGGATGCCGCGCAGTTGCGCGAGGGGCGCCACCTCGGGATCGAAGACAAACGCGCCGTTTCGAAGTGACGACGCGCGCACGATGACCGGATCGTCGCGCAGCGCTGGTCCGAGGAGTTCGTAGATGCCATCCTCGAGCGCCGCGCGCAGTCCGGCGGCGGCGCTCGTGTTCGCGGGAGGCCGGTGTGCGCGCTCGCCGCGGAGCACGTCCATTACGTTGAGGGGAGACGCATCCAGCACAGAAGTCATACATCGAGTGTGGCCTGGCGCTGTGACACCGCGAGTAGCGTGAAATCGTGTTCGCGGCCGTCTTTTCCATCTTCGTCGCGGCGGTGGTCGTGTTGACCGTCCTGACGGTGCGGTGGGCTATTCAGCGCGATCGCGCGCGCCGCAAGTAACTAGTCCTTGTCGCTGTCCTTGGCGTCCTCGTCGTGTGCCTTCAGGCGCGCTTCGAGATTGTGCACGGTTCGGTCGAGATCAGCGACGGCGCGTTCGATGATGGCCAGTCGGTCCTTCATCGTCTCTTCGACACGTTGATCAACGCGCTTATCGACCTGGGCACTCAGACGGGTGTCGAGCGAGTCCACGATCGGCTGGGTGATCTGTTTGATGCGCGCCTTCAGATCGGTCGCTTTGTTGTCGTGGGAGTCTGAAGGATCGCTCATAGGCCCAGACTACGTTGAGGGTGGTGGGCAGTACACGCCAGCGTTGAACTGCAGGGTGTTGAACTGACCGGCCCACGGCGGATTCTCGAGCGTCGTCGCTTCGTTCTCGAGGGTCGCGACCGGCGAGCACACGGCGTCAAACGTGATGAACCCGCGTACATTGCTGCCCGTCGCGCCGGTGACCGGCACCGGGCCACCCCCGCCGAAGGCGAGCGCGATGAAGACGGGCATCGACTGCGTTGAGAGCTGATAGTTGCGGTACTCGGACTGAGAGGCGTAGACGGCGGCGTTGAGGTCGGGGTCAACCGAGTCGATGCCCGCCTGCCAGCCCTTCAAGATCGAAGTCCAATACGTGGCGTACGTCGCAAGTGTCGTGCTCGTGGCGCCGCTCGGCGCGTCGAGACCGGAGTGATTGTCGGGATAGCCCTCGGGGTCGAGCACGACCCAGTCGGGACTGAGCCCGACGCCGAGCGCACGATACGAGGCGATCTGGGTGGCGACCCACACGCCCGCGTCGTAGCCATGGGTGTAGAAGTTCGCGGCAGTGACGGGCTGGCCCGCGAGGGGTCCGCTCACGGTCCAAAACGACAGCCACGTGACGCGCTTGTGAGAGTTGTAGATCGCCTGGCCGAGGAGAAAGTCCGGTGACTCTTGGATGTTGGTCGTGCCGGTGAAGCCGACCCAGGGCGCTGTACGCGTGCCGAGTCCGCCAGTCTCAGAGATGATGGGCCAGCCGTTGCTGATGGCGGTCGCCCAATCGGTCGAAGGAATCGCGTAGACGCCGACGCCTTCGGGCGGAGGCGAGTTGACACCCGCCGCGTACAACGTCAGCTGGCCGTTGATCTGCAAGCCCGCGACGATGTTGCCGACCGTCCTCGCGGAGCTGCCCGCTGTCACCGAGACGTTCGTCGCAGTCCACGACGTCGTACCCGTTGGGTTCGTCAGCACGAAGAGGTCGCCCCAGTTAGAGGCCTGCCCCGCGACCGCCACCTGCGACCCCGTCACCTCAACCGTGAGCGCACCGCTGAGCGGTGGCGCACCGGACGCCTCGGAGGTGATGTTGGCGTAGTTCCACAGCTGCTGCGCACCGGGCTCGGCAGACAGGTTCTCGCCGGTGAAGAGCTGGACATTCCCGCTCGCCGACAGTGCGGCGAGGTCGATCGACGTCGCACTCGTGCCGAGCGCGAGCGTGCCAACGACGGTGGGCGCACCGGTCGTCGTCGTCACGTTCTTGATCGTCCAGGCGCTCATGGACGTGCCCGCGTTGGTAAAGACGTCGATCTCGCCATTGCTGAGGATCGTGGCAAAGGTGGGCGTCGCCCCCGGCAGTACGACGGGATCGCTGGCGAAGCCGGTCGCGGTCGTCGGTGCGGCGGTCGTCGTCGTGGTCGCCGGCTTGGTCGTCGTCGTCGTGGGCGGCTTGGTCGTGGTGGTCGTGGTTGTCGCGGCGGGATGAGACGTCGACGCCGGTGCAGTCGTTTTCGTCACGGCCGGCTTCACCGTGATGGAGCTCCTATACGCGGACGTCACTGCGGGTGATGACGTGGTCACGCTCGCGTTGGAGAAACTGACCGTCGTGGCGTCCTGGTTGTAGATGGGGACCGGCTGACCTGTCGCCCAGGAGAGCGTGAGCACCTCGACGGCATTGCTCGCCGTGCGATAAGCGACGGTCGCGGTCGTGCCGACGACCTGCACGCTCGGCAGCCCGACTGACGCGTTGACGCCGGTGAGCGCGCTGAGGTCGGTCGTCACGAAGGGACGCCAGGGTGTGCCGAAGTGAAGCCGTGCCCAGACGGACGTATCGGGGTTATTCGGTGTGAGGAGCTCCACGTGTCCCGACGTGTCGACGTAGAGCAGGTCGACGTTGTTCGATGGATCGAAGAAGGGAATAGGGTCATCGCCAGCCGTCGGCACATCGTTGTGGGTCGTGTAGTTGAGCCAGCTGCTGGCGCCCGTCGAGGTCTGGAGATAGCGCGCGAGGTCGCCCGTATTCGTTCGATACGCAATGACACCTTCGGTCGTGGTGGATGCGCTGTGCGGCCCGCCGAGCATCGTCGTGGTGTCGAGGTGCGATTCGAGCGACACCGCATTCCACGGCAGCGGCTGAAGGCCTGAATCGACGAACTGATAGAGCGGCAGGCCGGTCGCGGTGGGCGCCGTCGTGACACCGTGCGACGCGTTCGTCGCAACGAGCGCACTCGCGAGGAGAACGACTCCAATCAGCGTCAATCGTGCAAACTTCACTCGCGTCCTTACGTGGGCGGCACGCCCAATTTGATGCGGACCCTCACCGTTAAAGTTTAGGTTCGACGTTTCGACACACCGAGTCAGACATGGTGTGCATTACTACGAACGCGTTACAACTCTCTTCGCTGCGGACGCCGCCGACGGACCATCGGCATTGACCGCGCGAGCGACGACGCTATACGCGTGATGCTTGCTCAATTTCGTCACGTCGATGGATCGCACGCCCTTCGGCATCCGTGCCCACGACGCGCCACCGTTGAGTGAATACTGATAGTCGGTGATCGCACTGCCACCGATTGACGTCGGTGGTTTGACGATGAGGTGGAAACCGCGCACCAGTGCGACGAGCGTCGAGATCGAAGGGGCGCTCGGCTGCTCGCTGACTTTGGCAGAGCCCGTCGCGGTGAAGGTGAGCGTCGTCGTGTAGATCGACTGTCCCTCGTAAGTGATCGTGACGTCAACGCTCTGGGGAATCGTCGACTCGACGTCGAAGCTGACGACCCCTTCGGTATTGCTGCTCACCGTGCTCGAGTCGGTGCCCGCGGCGCCCGTGTTCTCAACGCCGTCGATGCTGAGGTTCCCGCCCGTCGCCGTTGCCGTGATCTCGACTGAGGCGTTGGGGATCGGTACGCCGGTCGCGCTGCGCAACGTTGCCGTCACGGTCGGTCCGGTGCTGAGCGCGACGCCGGTCGTCGAGGACGTTGAGAACGTGCTCTTGGCCGCGGAGAACTCGGGCGGACAGAGTCCTGCGAGGAACGCCGCGCCGTTCGGAGTGCCGAGACCCGAGGCCATGTCGTAACCGACTCCCGCGCTGTACTGACCGATGTTGTCGAGGTCGTTGTTGCCGGTCGTCACGTCGACGAATCCGGTTGAGGCCATGGCGTAGAGCGACGGGTTGACGAACCCGAGTCGCGGCACGCCACAGGCCTGTGCGGCGACCGCGATGAGGTCGCTCACGAGCGGTGCCCCGATGGACGTGCCACCGATTGCGCCCCACCCGCCCGAGCACGAGTGTCGACAGAAGCCCGAGCCGGTGCCTGTGTAGTACTGGATGAATCCGGTTGCCGGGTCGCCCATCACGGAGAGATCGGGCACCATTCGCATGGTGTCGGTCGTCGTGCTGATGCCGGGAGCGACTTGCCAGCTCGGCCGACTCCAGAGGGACGACTCGCCACCGCCGCCTGCGCCGCAATCAGACTGGGTGCAGTTGTCGTTCCAGACGGATTCGCTCAAAGGATCGATGTTGGCAACGTCAAGGCCGCCGACGCCCGTCACGTAGGGCTGAGAGGCGGGGTCATCCACCGCGGCGGCACTCGTGGGCGCTGACGTGTCCTCGCAGTCTGAGGATCCATCGTCACCGGCCGCCGCGACGACGGTCTGGCCTTGGGCCGCCATCTCCTGAAAGATTGTCTGTTCCGCTTGTGCCGCGCCGTCGGTCTGCGCCTCGCAGATGCCCCACGAGGTCGTGATGATGGTCGCGGTGTCGTTGCTCGCCATCTCGGTATAGGTGTCCGTCGGGCCGGAGCTGTTGTTGGTGCCCTGGTAAACCTCAATGGTCGCGCCGGGCGCGAGTGCCGCCGTCTCCTCGACGTCGAGGGTCGCTTCATCGGGCGCGTTGTCTGCGTTGTCCGAGTTGGTGGGACCACCGTCGACGTTGACGGCCGTGACGGAGGGCGCAAGCCCGTAGCAACTGAAGAAGGTCTGCACGTCGCTCGCGTCGTACGTGGCAAGTTCGTAGACCCCGATGGTCTGACCGACGCCGGTGTCGCCCGCACTCCACGCGCCGCTGAAGCCGTAGAGCGCGGCTTGCTGCTGCACGGTGTAGCCGCCGACGCTGTTGGGTGTCGTGCCCGTTGAGCTCCCCGCTGCCGGACACGCCGTCGGCGCCGTGGCGGCATGGGCGTTCGTGTTCGTCGTTTCGACGTTCGTCGACTCGGGTACGACCGAATCGAGGCCGGCGACCGCGGTGACGTCGTGCGCGAGTGATGAGGGCAGGGACGCGTTTGACGTGAAGTGTGCGTCGAGTGCGCCGGTGCTCAGGCGAACGGTTTCGACGGGTGCGTCAAAGGCGCGCGCGATCTGACGAGTCGTGCCGGTCACGTGCAAGATGTCGCGTCCCGTGCTCAAGGCGCCGATGCGAATGCCGTACGTCGAGAAGTAGCGCTTGACTGCATTCACGGTGGCGCTCGACGCGCCGAAGCGTGACGCGTACTGCGCGGGCGTGAGGAAGCGGTGATAGTTCGACGATGCCGTGTTCGAGAGGCTCGCGATATATGACGTCAGCGCACTGCCATGAGTCTGGGTGAGCGCGAGGTCAAATGAGGTAGTGATGGCCTTGTTGACCACCACGTCGCGCGTGGGTGTCGGCGCAAGCCCCGCGACCAGCACTCGTGGCTCGCTCGCGTTCGCTGGCAGCGCGGCTGCGGGCAGTGCCAGTCCGATGAGGGTGGCACTGAGAGCGAGCACGACCCACCGCGGCCGGTGAACGGAGATTTGCATGGCACAAGCCTAGGTAAGTGCCGCGGTGCCCAGAGATCGTTGACCTACTTATAAGGCAATTCTTATTTCGCGGGTGCGGTCTTCTTCATGAGACGTCGTAACCTGCGCGACGGTATCGCGCCGAGAGATCCGCACACTCAACACAGACTGATTCGGGGATCACGCCTTTACGCATGAGCCAGCCAAAGACGGTGCATCCTAAGCAATAGCCCGCGAATCCCTCGAGCGAGGCGGCCGCGATGAGCGGTAGGAGAATCCAACGAGCGTCGAGCCACCCAGCGCTCAGCCACGTGAGCAATGCGGCCAGCGAGAACGTGAGACCCATGACTTGTGCGAAGCGCTTCGGTGGGCCCGGCACAAATCTTTCCCAACTCTTCAGCCGCGGTCCGCTGACGTGCACCGCGAACCAGCCGAGCGGCGAGATCTTGGGGCCCGCCGCGACTCGAGCGGCGAAGCCGTAGGTGAGAAGAATGAGGAGCCATGCCTGGCCAGTCGCGAACGTGATGACGCTGAGCGCGACGACGCCGAGTGCCACGCTGCGCGCGGCCGCATCGTTCACCGGGTTCGGAAACGAGAAGAAGCTCTTCACTCCACAAACTTTAGGGGAATTGTCAACTATTAGTTCAGAGTGCCAGTTTGATAGTCGTGATCACGCCCACCACGATGACGACGACTCGCACGAGCGTGGGCGAAAGCCGCACAATCAACAGCGCTCCGAAGTACCCGCCGATCAACGTGCCGATGAGGAGCGCCACGACGTCGGCGACCTCCAAGTGTCCGTGGACGATGAAGATGAGTGCCGCCACCGCGTTGATGATGAGCGAGAGCGCGTTGCGCAGTCCTTGGACCTCGTGGATCTCGAGGGGCAGCGAGAGGCCCATGACCGCGAGCAGCAAGATGCCCATGCCGGCACCGAAGTAACCGCCGTAGACCGAAGAGAGAAAGATGCCTACGTAGAGTCCCCAGCGGCGCGCGGCGTGCGCGGTTTCGACGTGGGCGAGTCGGCGAGTGATGAGGGGCGATAGGGCAAAGAGTGCGGTACCCGCGCCAATCAGCCATGGAACGACGGAGCGAAAGAGCGCGGGGGAGCCTTCAAAGAGGAGCGTGCAGCCTGCGGCGGTGCCGAGCACGCACACGGGGAGCAACTTTTTGATGAGCGCGCCATGTTCGCTGAGCTGATGGCGAAAGACGCGTAGCGAGCCAAGGTAGCTAGGCACCACGCCCACGGTTGTCGAGAGGTTCGCCTGGAGGGCGGGGACGCCCGTGGCGAGCAATGTCGGAAAGGTGATGAACGTGCCACCACCCGCGACGCCGTTCACAATGCCCGCGCCGACGCCGGCGAGCAGCACGAGGCTGAGGCGCCACACAGGTGGAAGGGCGCCGACAAACATTGTCACTACTCTACGTACGATGGGTTTTTACGAAAACTGTGTGACGAATCCGCGAACGACCCCCTCGCGTCATCTACCGTTAGCGACGTGTACCTCTTGACCGGTGAACTCATTGTTCCTAAGGACGCACCTGACGATCTCATCCGCGCGGCGGGAGGCATTGTCACCCGTTTTGTGCCAGGGGGACGTGTCGAAGTCGCGTGCATCTACCGCGAAGCGCGAGGCGACTGGACCTTTCCGAAGGGCAAGCTCGAGTCGGGCGAGACCTTCGAGCAGGGAGCGTTGCGCGAAGTGTACGAAGAGATCGGGCTGCACTGTCGCGTTGTGCGATTTGTTGGCACGACGAACTACACCCACCGCAAGGGCAAGCCGAAGATCGTGGCCTACTACCTCATGACTGCCGACTTCGGCGTCTTTGAACCGAACGATGAAGTCGACGAGCTCGTCTGGCTGCCGCTAGAGCACGTTCGATCGCACCTCACCTGGGATCGCGATCAAGAGCTGTTTGATCTCGTCATCGACATGCCGGAGATGCGAGCACTCGCTTCCTAGTCACGAACACGTGCGGTCGGCTGTTCTCAACGTCGCTCGGTCACGAGGCTCGCGTCGCCGAGGACGTCACCGACACCACGAGGTGCTTGGTCACTGGTTGCTCGCTTTGCGTGCTGAAGTCGGCGATGCCGCAGAGCACGTTGAGTTCGGGCATGTACCCAGCCGCATTGCCAGGCGGGACCTCATACTTGACGGCGCGGTATCCGTAGACGGTTCTCTCCGACCCGTCCTTCGAGAAGCTCGTCACGTCGATGAGATCGAACTCTTTCAGGCCGCGATCGCGCATGTCGTCCTCGTTCATGTAGATCACGGTACGTAGACCCTTGAGGCCGCGATAGCGGTCGTCGTTCGAGTAGATGGTCGTGTTGAACTGGTCGTGCGAGCGCACGGTCGCGAGCATCAGGCGTCCGCCGCCCGGGTCGACGTCGTTCGCCAGTGCTGCGCTTGAGAACTCGGCACGTCCCGAGGTGGTTTGGAAGACTCGATCGCGCGCCGGTTGCGCAATGCGAAAGCCATGGGGGTGGCGAGCGCGGCGATTGAAGTCCTCGAAGCCGGGCAGTGCGCGGGACATCGTGTCGCGGATGCGATCGTAATTGTCGGCGTAGTCCTGCCACGGTGTCTTGGTGTCGGGCAACGTGGCCTGGGCGAGCCCAGTGAGGATCGCACACTCGGAGCGCATGTGGATCGAGTCGGGATCTTTGAAGCCGAAGGAGATGTGCACCATTGACATTGCGTCTTCGACAGTGATGCCCTGCTCTCCACTGGCCTGGCGATCTCGGTCTGTGCGACCCAGACAGGGGAGGATCAGTGCGCGCTTTCCGTGCACGAGGTGGCTGCGATTGAGCTTGGTGCTCACCTGTACCGTGAGCTCGCAGTTGCGAAGCGCCTCGAACGTATAGGCGAGGTCTGGGGCTGCCAACGCGAAGTTACCGCCGAGCGCGACGAAGATCTTGATGTCACCGCGATGCATCGCTTCGATGGTGGGCACCGCGCTCAGCCCCTGCTCGCGGGGAGGCTCGAAACCGCAGACGTCGCCGAGACGGTCGAGGAACGCCTTCGACGGACGGTGATCGATGCCGCAGGTGCGGTTGCCCTGGACGTTGCTGTGTCCACGCACGGGACACGGGCCGGCCCCTTCTCGACCGATGTTGCCCCGCAGGAGCAGGAGGTTGACGATCTCGCGGACCGTGTCGACGCCGTGCTCGTGCTGGGTGACGCCGAGGCACCAGGCGATGATCACTCGCTGTGACTTCATGTACGAATTCGCGAGCTTGCGAATGTCGGGCTCGGAGATGCCCGATCCCGCGACGAGATCGGACCACGGCGTGGACTCGACCAGCGCTCGGTAGTCATCGACACCGTGCGTGCTGAGCTTGAGGAATTCGTTGTCGAGCACGTCGGGATCATTCTGCGCGGCCTCGAACACCGCTTTGGCGACGCCACGCATCAGCGCCATGTCGCCGCCAATGCGCACCTGCATGTTCATCGTCCCGATTTTCGTAGCGTGGAAGGTCGCCATGTCGACGAACTCGTGCGGCACGATCGTTCGCCTCGAGGCTGCTTCGATCAACGGATTGATATGGACGAGCTCGGCCCCGCGTCGCTCGGCCTCGGCGAGCCAGGTCAGCATCCGTGGAGCGTTTGTGGCGGCGTTGTCGCCCAGTAACCAGATCGCGTCCGCGTTTTCCCAGTCGTGCAAATCGACCGTGCCCTTGCCCGTACCGAGCGCGGCGGTCATCGCCCGACCGGATGCCTCGTGGCACATGTTGGAGCAGTCGGGCAGGTTGTTCGTGCCGAACTCGCGAACCCACAGCTGATAGAGGAAGGTCGCTTCGTTGCTCAGTCGCCCCGACGTGTAGAACGCCGCCTGATTCGGACTCTCCAGCTCGCGTAGCGCGTCACCGACGAGTGCGAACGCGCTCTCCCACGTGATGGGCTCGTATTTGTCGCTCGACGGGTTGTAACTCATGGGCTCAGCCAGGCGCCCGGCTTTCTCCAAGTCGTAGTCGTTCCACTCGTTGAGCTCGCTCACCGTGTGCTCAGCGAAGAACTCGCGATCAGTCGTGGCGGGCGAGAGCTCCCACGTGGCGTGCTTGATGCCGTTCTCGCAGATGTCGAGGTGAAGTCCGCTCGGATCGTCCGGCCAGGCGCAGCCAGGACAGTCGAAGCCACCGTTCTCTTGGTTCATGATGAAGATCGCGTGGACCCCCGTGGATGGGCTCTCCCGCTCGCTCCAGCACCCGGCCCACACTGCGTGCAGCGCCCCAGCCCGCTGCCGGATCGTCGTAATCGTGCCGGGAGTATTTGCCCGTCGGGGTCGGTCCACGACCGAGTGCCTCCTCGTTCGCTGCGGTCCCGAGCATCCGCTTCTCGACGTCGCTCTTCTCATTCGATGAAATCGTCATTGCTGATCCTTTCGAGATGCGCGGTTGCTTCGAAGAGCCAACGCGCGTTGGGGGGAGAAGGTCGCAGGGAGCAGGGAGCAGCGAATCGATCGCGTCGTACTTCGGTGCCGTACCGACGGGACGTCCACTTTTCAAGACTCACTCGCGAGGTGCTGCTGGCGGGCGTTCGGCGAGAGGGTCCTGGGCAACGAACCTCTAGGGGGAGCCGTGCTGCCATCGCGCTCCTTCGAACGAATGGAGTTAGCAAAAATCTCTCACATCGAGACCGCGGGAGCAACGGGTCTTTGGAGATTCTGCGCGGTCACATCGACCGAAGAATGGCGCGCTGTTGGGAAATCGCCCGGCGAATGGGTGTCAGCCTTGCGACGCGAAGTCATCGTGGGGGTGAATTGATCCTGGTGCTCGGGTCCGCTATGGTATTGTCTACTAAATCAATGGAAATTGATGCTTATAAAGGAAAGTACATGAAAAAGTCCAGGTCCACACGCGTAATTGGAGTGGCGGTCGCACTGTTGCCGCTGAGCCTCATGGCTACGGCACTGTCCAGCCCCTCGGGCGCCGCGAGCACCTCGTCCGTCAGTATCGTCGGCTACTCCGTTGTGGGTCCGGCCTTTACTGCCTTAGAGACAGCCTTCAAGGCCACTCCGGCCGGACAGGGCGTGTCCTTCACCAACTCCTTTGGTGCATCGACCACACAAGCCGAAGACGTGGTCGCAGGACAGCCCGCCGACGTGACGGTCTTTTCTGATGTGCCCGACCTCAACTTGCTCGTCGCGGCAGGACTCGTGAGCAAATCATGGGCATCGTATCCTGCGGCCGCGGCCGAAAAGGGCTTCGTCACTGACTCGGTGGTATCACTCATCGTTCGTCCTGGCAACCCGCTTGGCATCACCGGCTGGAACAACCTCACGAAGAGCGGCGTGCAGGTCGTGACGCCTGACCCCATCAGCTCGGGCAGCGCGCGGTGGAATTTGCTCGCCGCGTACGAGTCTCAGATCCAGCAGAAGAAGACTGCGACGCAGGCAAAGAACTTCGTGAACTCGCTTATCGCGAACGTCGTCTCGGAACCCTCGAGTGGGAGCAAGGCCCTCACCACGTTCCTTTCCGGTACGGGTAACGTGCTGCTCGACTACGAAGCGGACGCCATGGGCGCACAAGCGGCGGGCGACAAGCTCCAGATTGTGAATCCCGCTCAGAACACGCTGATCCAGAACCCGGCGGCGCTCACGACGTCCGGCGTCTCCAATCCTGCAGCCGTCGCGTTCTTCGACTACATGTTCTCCCAGGCTGGCCAGACCATCTGGGTGCACGAAGGCTTCCGCGCGACGCTGAAGGCAGTGGCGGCCGAGAAGAAGACCATCTTCTACCAGCCGACTCGACTCGCGACGGTGGCGTCACTCGGCGGATGGGGCAAGGTCACGGCCAAGTTCTTTTCCACCTCGGGCATCGTGACGTTGATCGAAAACGCACACGGCTTCACCAGCTAACTGAATCTCCTTACCCCCAGAGTGCCGCCAGCTTCGCCCGGCTGGCGGCACTCTCACGTCTGGCGCAATATTCATCCGTCCCGCGTCGTTGCCATGTCGCCTCGGACCTCTCTCGTCGGTCTTTAGTAGGCTTGCTGGTTAGGGAGAGGTGGGTGAGTTCGGTTTAAACCACATTCCTGCTAAGAATGCGGCCTGCGAAAGCGGGCCCGAGGGTTCAAATCCCTCCCTCTCCGCCAATTCAACACCGAGCGCAGTGCGCTCGGTGTTGCTACGTGAAGGGATAGGCGATGCAGTACTGGATCGAAACGCTCGGTTGTCCCAAGAATCACGTGGACTCCGACAAGTTGGCGGGACTCCTTGAGTCCCAGGGGTACGTCGTTGCGACGAGCCCCGACAGCGCCGATCTCGTGGTGGCCAACACGTGCGCCTTTATCGAAGCCGCACGCGAAGAGTCGATCGAGACGGTCCTCGACCTCGCCGACCTCAAGCGCAACGACGCGCGACTCGTCGTCACGGGCTGCATGGCCGAGCGATACGGTGACGAGCTCGCCGCGGCGCTGCCCGAGGTCGATCTCGTCGCGGGGTTCGGCGCGAGCTTGACCGCATCGACACCGGTCGCGTTGCGCGAACGGCCAACGACCGCGTTCGATCTCTTGAACCTGCCGCGACCAAAGACCAAGGTCCCCTGGGCGTACCTGAAAATCGCCGAAGGGTGCGATCGTCGCTGCGGTTTCTGTGCAATCCCGACATTTCGCGGTGATCAGCGCTCACGCTCCAACAACGAGATTCTGAGCGAGGCGCGCAGTCTCGCCGAGGGTGGCGTGCGCGAGCTGGTCTTGATCGCACAGGACCTTGCGAGCTGGGGACACGATCGACGCCGCGCGGGACGGGGCGAGGCGATTGAAGTGCTCGACGAAGGCGGCACGCAGCCGCTCATTGATCTGACCAAGCGGCTCGCGAGCGAGGTGGATCGCGTGCGGCTCCTCTATTTGTATCCCTCCGGTCTCACTGCGGGCCTGATCGAAACGATTCTGGCGACCGGTGTGCCGTACTTCGACCTGTCGCTCCAGCACGCCTCTCGTCCCTTGCTGCGCGCGATGCGCCGCTGGGGAGACGCGAGCCGATTCCTCGAGCGCATCGAGGCGATTCGGGCAATGGAGCCCGACGCGACGTTTCGGTCGTCCTTCATCCTGGGCTACCCGGGCGAGACGGAAGACGACCAGCGGGCGTTGCTCGACTTCATCGAGGCGGCCCAGCTCGATTGGGCGGGATTCTTCACCTTCTCGTCCGAAGCCGGCACGTATGCGAACGATCTCGACAGTCCCGTCGCGCACGAGCTTGCGCTCGAGCGACTGCGCGAGGTCTCTGAGCTCCAAGACTCGATCACCGCGAAGAAGCGCGACGCGCTCGTGGGCGCGCGTCAGATGCTGCTCGTCGACGCCCCCGGGATCGCGCGCAGTGTGCGCGAGTGTCCTGAGATCGACGGTGTCGTTCACGTCCCGAAGACACTTATGGTGGGATCGATGGTGGAAGGCGAGATTGTGGCGAGCAGCGGCACGGACCTGGAGGCGGTGGCGGTGTGACGACCGAGCGCACGTACGGACCGACGGCACTGTTGACGCCCGCCAACATGATGACGGGCTTTCGGCTGATCGCCGCACCCTTTTTTATCTACCTGCTGATCTTCGACCGTATCTCGTGGTGGACCACAGCCATCGGGCTGGCCGTCGCTGCGTCGGACTACTTCGACGGCATCGTTGCGCGACGCCACGGCACGACTACATCGGGCGCGTTTCTCGATCCGCTCGCGGACAAGGTGATCGTGCTCGGCGGCCTCTACGCCATCATCATTTCGCGTCCGCACGGCATCCACTTCTTTGTCATTCCTGCAATCATCATCACGCTGCGCGAGATCTGGATGAGTGTCTTTCGTGCGCGCGCCGCAAAGCACGGCATCTCGATACCCGCGAGTCGCCTCGCCAAGTGGAAGACCTTCGCACAGGACTGGGGAATTGGCTTCTGCGTGCTGCCCATCACGGGTCACCACTTGACGTTCGCATTCGTCACCATCTGGGTCGCCGTTGTCTTGACGGTGTACACCGGCTGGCAGTACTACCACTCAGGTCGCAGGGTCGTTGCCGGTGCGCGTTGAGATCGTCGCCGTCGGCACGGAGCTGCTGCTTGGCCAGATCGCGGACACCAACTCGCAGTGGCTGGGCGAGCACTTAGCGGCAAACGGTTTCGACTCGCACTTCCATCAGCACGTCGGCGACAACCACGAACGGATGGTGCTCGCCTTTCGTACCGCGCTCGCGCGCAGCGACGCGCTCATCATCTGCGGAGGCCTCGGGCCGACGCAGGATGACATCACGCGTGCGGCGCTCGCCGAAGTCCTGAACGTCCCCCTCGAACGACACGAGGAGATCGTTGAGATCATCCGTCAGCTCTTCTCCTCGCGCGGACGCGCGATGACCGACAACAACCTCCTCCAGGCGGACGTCCCGAAGGACGCCACGATCATTCCCCAGACCCGCGGGACGGCCCCCGGTCTCATCTGCCAACTCGGCCAGAAGGTCATCTACGCCGTACCCGGCGTGCCCTACGAGATGAGCGACATGTTCGAACGTGCGATTCTGCCCGACCTTGTCGAGCGGCAGCGACTGGTCGGCGAGACGTCCGTCATCAAGAGCCGAGTGCTGCGCACCTGGGGTTCAAGTGAATCGGGTCTCGCCGAAGCCGTGGGCGAACGCTTTGATGCGCTTGAGCACGGTGGACGGGTGACGATTGCGTTTCTCGCGTCGGGCATTGAAGGCATCAAGATCCGCCTGACTGCGCGAGGCGTTGACGATGCCGACGCCTCGGCACTCCTCCAGGAGGAAGAGGAGCACGTGCGAGCGCTCATCGAAGAGCATCTCGGCGACGTGATCTTCAGCCTGAACGACGAATCGATGGAAGAAGTGGTCGCGGCACTGCTGAGCGCGCGGGGTCTCACGTTGTCGGTCGCCGAATCGCTCACCGGCGGTCTGATCGCGAGTCGACTCGTCAATGTTCCCGGTGCATCCACCTGGTTTCGCGGGGGACTCGTCAGCTACGCGAGCCAAATCAAGTTCGATCTGCTCGCGGTACCCGAGGGTCCCGTCGTCAGCGCCGAGGCGGCCGAAGCGATGGCGAGCGGCGTACGCAAGCTCCTTGAATCCGACATCGGACTGAGCGTGACCGGCGTCGCGGGGCCCGATGAGCAGGACGACCAGGCGCCGGGCACGGTGTTCGTCGGCCTCGACCTCGGCGACGGCGCGACGAACGTCGCGCTGCGCCTGCCGGGGGATCGACCACGCGTTCGCGCCTACGCCGCGATCAGCGCCCTCGATGCATTGCGCCGCGCCCTCGAGCGCACGAGCTGAGCCGTCAGCGCTTCTAATCTCGAAGCAGAGGAGCGAGCGTGTCGAAACTAGTCGTTGGCGTAGAGCCGGAGGCGTACGGGTTCTCTTCGACGCGCCTCACCCGCATCAAGAGTCACTTCGACGCCTACGTCGAAGACCGGCGACTCGCCGGTTGGCTGGCAACCGTCTCTCGAGGGGGACAGCTCATCTGGAGCGACAAGGGCGGGCATCGCGACCGTGAACGCGACCTTGACGTGACGGACGACACGATTTGGCGTATCTATTCCATGACGAAGCCGGTGATCGGTGTCGCCGTCATGATGCTCTACGAAGAGGGGCGCTTCGACCTGCTCGACGACATCGGGCGATGGATCCCGTCGTTCAACGAGACGCGCGTGTGGGTCGGGGGCACGCCCGAGTCTCCACAGACCGCTCCCGCGCAGAACCCAATTCTCGTGCATCACCTACTCACTCACATGAGCGGCCTCACCTACGGATTCCAGCGTCGTCATCCGGTCGACCAGATCTATCGCAGTCGAGGGTACGACTTCAGCTTCGCCCGGGGCGCTGACCTCGTCCAAGCCGTTGAGGACTTCGCGTCGATGCCACTCGTGTTTGAGCCGGGCACGCAATGGAACTACTCGGTCGCGTTTGATGTGCTCGGTCGGCTCATCGAGATTTGGAGTGGCCAGTCGCTCGATGCGTTCCTCAAGGAGCGCGTCCTCGATCCCCTCGGCATGGCGGACACGGAGTGGTGGTGTCCGCCGGAGAAAGAGGAGCGCCTCGCCATGCTCTACGTACCCGCGCACGGCGAGTCGTTGCCCTACGAGGATCTCGCGAAAGCGGTGCTGCACCCGCCGCGACTGCTGGGCGGCGGCGGGGGACTGCTGTCAACGGCGTACGACTATGAGCGATTCATGACGATGATGCTGCGCGGTGGTGAGCTCGACGGGGTTCGTCTGTTGTCGAGTCGAACGATGGACTTCATGACCGAGAACCAGCTGCCCGAGGACGCTGATTTGAGTGATGTGGCTGTTGACTCCTACCGCGAAGATCAGTACCGCGGCTTGGGTTTTGGACTTTCGATGTCGGTCGCCACCGACGCGAGGAAGAACAAGTCGCTCATCACGGAGGGTTCCTTCGCGTGGGGAGGCGCCGCGTCGACCACCTTCTGGGTGGATCCTCTCGAAGACCTCACGGTTGCCTTCTACACCCAACTGCTGCCGAGCGGGACCTACCCGATCAAGCGCGATCTCCAGCAACTGGTCTACCAAGCGCTCGTCGAGTAATACATTGCTCACGAATGGCCAATTGGCCATTGTGCAAAATATGTAATTTCGTTACAATAAAAATTACGGCTCTAAGGATCCTGGCGGCGGCGACGACGCGCTGAGCAGTTCCAGGTTGCCTGACCCTAGTTCCGTGGGGGCAAAGGTGGTGTGTTTCCAATATTCCGCAACGGTTGTTGAGACCACCGCTCTGCGATCCGGGTTCGGAGGAAGCGTCTAGGGGCGCTGCACGAACATATGGATGCCTCCCTCGACGCACACGAGTTCCGCGTACTAGCGGAGGAGCAAGCGTCCTTACGGCGCGTGGCGACGCTGGTCGCGCGTGGCGCCACTCAGCACGAAGTGTTCTCCTCCGTTACCGAGGAGGTGGGAAAACTCCTTCCGGTCGATTTTGCCATCCTGGGCCGTTTCGAACCAGACGACATGATCGGCACCGTTGCTTCCTGGAGTGCCACGGGCGACGCGTTTCCCGTCGGGACGCGTTGGCCACTTGACGGAAACAACACGGTCTCCATGGTCTTTCGTACGGGCCGTCCGGTACGGATCGACGACTACGACGATGCGTCGGGCAACATTGGTGATGAAGGCCGGGAGCGAGGGTATCGCTCGACGGCCGGAGCTCCGATCATTGTTGAAGGACGTCTCTGGGGGGCCATAGCCATCGGATCGGCGTCGAATGACTCGGTGATGCCTCCCGAAACCGAACGTCAGCTCGTTTCCTTTACTGAGCTCGCGGCGAGTGCCATCGCGAACGCGGAGAGCCGCGCCGAGTTGGCGCAGTTAGTTGAAGAACAGGCGGCACTGCGGCGGGTGGCGACACTGGTGGCTCATGGAGTGTCACCGACAGAAGTCTTCGCCGCCGTCACTGAAGAGGTGGGGAAGCTTCTGCCCGTGGAGTACGCAACCTTGTGGGAGTACGAACCCGTCGGCATGGCGACGCACGTCGCAACGTGGGGTACGGTGGCGATCCCGTGGCAACCGGGTGATCGAGTGGCTGTTGGCGGGAAGAACCTCTTGACGCTTGTCTTTGAATCCGGACACTCCGCTCACATGAGTAATTTCGCGGACGCGACCGACGCGTTCGGCGAGTTCTTACCATCGTCGATACACGCGCGCGCGGCGTCAGCAACCCCGATCGTCGTCGAATCACATCTTTGGGGGGTGATCGTTGCGGGCTCAGTCGGAGGTCGCCAACTGCCCGCGGACACAGAAGCGAGGCTCGCCGACTTCACGGAGCTTGTCGCCGCTGCAATCGCTAATACCGAGAGTCGCACCGAGCTCATCGCTTCGCGCGCGCGCATCGCGGCCGCCGCTGATGAGACGAGACGTCAAATTGAACGTGATCTGCACGACGGAACACAACAACAGTTGGTGTCACTCATTCTCGAATTGAGAGCGGCGCAGTCAACAACCCCTCAGGTGGACGAACTGCGGGCGCAACTTGGACGGATGGCGCTCGGTCTGGACGACGTTCTGGAGGAGTTGCGAGAGATTTCGCGAGGAATACATCCGGCGCTCCTCTCGAAATCGGGGCTGAATTCGGCGCTCAAGGCCCTGGGCCGCCGAGCAGCGGTACCCGTTGAGTTCGACCTGCGGTCCAACGAACGACTCCCCGCGCCCATCGAAGTGGCGGCGTACTACGTCGTCTCGGAGGCGCTCACGAACGCCGTAAAACACGCGAACGCCAGCGCGGTCAGTATCAAGCTCGAGGTCTGTCGCGGCGTCTTGTTGCTCGCCATCCGCGATGACGGCATCGGCGGGGCAGACCCGAGCTTGGGTTCGGGTCTGCTCGGACTTACCGATCGTCTTGACGCTCTCGGTGGGCGCCTTCTGATTTCGAGTGTTCCGCACCAGGGCACGTCGTTGATGGTCGAGATTCCTATTGAAACTCGTGTTGTAATGGCGGCCGAGCGTCGGGATTCATGACGGTGTCACGTCTCTTTTCTCGTCGGTCGTCGCGGCGTCGTTCATGGAAAATGATCCAGTGTCCCGGTCCGCAGTGTCGGGGGTGACCGGCGAGGCCGCGACCCGGTTGGTCGTAGCGGATGACGATGTCTTGCTTCGAGAAGGAATCGCGAGCTTGTTCGATCGCTCCGGTTTTGACGTCGTCGGCCAGGCGGGAGACGAAGCAGACGTCTTAGCCCTCGTACGCGCGACGCGACCGGACGTAGCCATCGTTGACATCCGAATGCCACCGGCGTTTGCCACCGAGGGTCTTCGAGTGGCGCGGATCATTCGAGAGGAGCTTCCCGACACTGCGATCGTGGTCCTTTCTGCGCACGTTGAGGTTGACGAGGCGATGGAACTTTTGGCCACGGGGGAGCGCCTCGGATACCTGCTCAAGAGTCGGGTGACGGACGTTGCGGAGTTCATCGACACGGTTCGACGAATATCCGCCGGCGCCTGCGTCGTTGACCCTTCGTTGGTGCAAGAACTCGTGCACGCCCGGAGACGACGTGACCCGCTCGACGCACTCTCCCCGCGCGAGCTGGAAGTCTTAAGTCGTATGGCCGAAGGTGCTTCGAACGCCGGTATCGCGGATCGGATATTCGTCTCAGAGGGCACCATCGAAAAGCACGTGCGAAGCATTCTGTTCAAACTCGATCTTCCCGAAAGTGCTTCGGATCATCGTCGAGTGCTTGCTGTCTTACGGTACCTTGAAGCTCGCTGACGTCATTTCGTGTCGTCGAGGAGTTCAGCAATTCTTCGCGCGGTGAGGTCTGATTTCGCTAAGAAGCCCACGGCCGGGCTCGTCTCGAGAAGATCCGAGAGGTCTCCCCTTTCGTGAGCTGAAACGAGCACCAGTGAAGCCCTCAGCCCTCCAACGGCACTCAGCTGTTCGACGACCTCAAAGCCACTCTCGTCGCCAAGCTCGACGTCCACGAGGATCACATCGGGGTCGTGGTCTCGCGCGCGCTGGACCGCCTCCGCGCCGGAAGTCGCTTCTCCCACGACCACCATCCCCCCCTGCTCCAAGAGCCGATGAACGGTGGCGAGGAACTCGACGTTGTCGTCAACGATAAGAACACGCACTGTTAGGAACCGATTATTCCATGGTGGTACAAGCCGGTTGTATGGGTGCCAGCAGGTATTCGCGCATCGCTGATTCGCTCTAGCCGCAAGTCAGGTTTGCTGCTAGCAGCAATGCGAAGCGACATCAAACTAGACAAAATGGCAAGACACGAAACGGTGAAGGAGGCTGATGTGGCTCTCGTTCACTACCAGCCTCGGGCACTACAAACCGTCGCCCTAGGGTGTGACGGCTTCGATGTCGCCAGATCGCCAGATCGTGAATCCAAGTGCGTTATGTGTCGTCGTCGCATAACGACAAGCAGCGCCCGCCGGGCTCGGAACCTCAGCAATCCCCCCAGCAGAGGACCCACGAGTCCGGCGGGCTCTATCCGTGGCGCCTGACCTAGGTGAGCGGGATCCGCACAACACGTGCGAAGAGTTGAGGGAGGTTCTCATGGAGAGCGAATATCACGTCGACATTTTTTGGTCGTCGGCACACCCCTGGGAACGGCTCGGACAACGCTTCTGGCCGAGACTTGGGGTCGGGTCGAGCGCGAGCGAAACGCTTCGGCTCTTTTCAATTGATCAATCCGCCGAACGTTGCCGACTTCTTAACGACGCCCTCGCGGACAGCATCGTCTTGTACGGCCTCTACAACAAGGAGTATTGGCTGGTTCGGGGCGAGTATCGCTCCGAGCTTGGACAGTTACTTCGTCAACACGCCCGCGAACTGGTCGAATTCATAGACCAGCTTGCACAACGAGTGCACGCGCTCGGAGGTGTGCCGATTTCTGATCCGCGTCACGTTGCGGAAGTGACCTCCGTCCCGTCAACGTCGAGCGGGTTCGAAGACTCTCCGACGATGATGTATCGAATCCTCGAGGCTCACAGGATCATCATCCAGACGATTCATTGCGTCATGATTTCTGACGCGGAGAATTCCGACGAGGCCGCTACTCAGCGACTGATGAGTGACATGCTGAGCCGTCACGAGCACCAAGCGTGGCTCGTTGCCGAGCACCTGGTCGGCACCTTGACGCATGCGTAATCGCTGACGCTGACCTTGCGCGCTCCGTTGTTCGAAGGGCGGGCGTACACCACCCGAGGCCATCGTTACTTCTATACCTTCGCCAGGAGTTAATCCTCGGTTTTGGGCTCCTCGGGGTCGGTCTCGACCCCTTCGTCCTCAGTCCCCGTGCCGTCCAGAACGGCTTTGATGGCCTGTTCTGGCTCCATGTCGAGGTCAACCAACTCGTCGGTGTCGTTTTCCTTTTCCATAATCTCCAGATTAGTGACAGGTGATTTTGAGAGGTGTGTTTTTTACGCACGCAGTGCGAAATGCACACTACGAACACTTGTTCGTACTACGCTGAAACGTAAGAAGAGACCGACCCATGTGACAGACGGCACTTAGCGTGCCACTCATGAAGAAAAGCAAGGAGACGGAAATGGCATCCGACGATCGCACAAAGTCCGACGATCGCACGAAGGCTCTCGAAGCCGCGATGGGCCAGATTGAAAAGCAGTTCGGCAAGGGCTCGATCATGCGCATGGGTGAGGTCACGAACTTCAACATCGAATCGATCCCGACCGGCGCACTCGCTCTCGACATGGCGCTCGGAATCGGCGGACTTCCGCGTGGTCGCGTAGTTGAGCTCTACGGTCCTGAGTCATCGGGTAAGTCGACGCTTGCGATGCACGTCGTGGCCGAAGCGCAACGCAACGGTGGCGTGTGCGCCTACATCGATGCGGAGCACGCCATGGACCCGGTCTACGCGCGCGCCATTGGTGTCAACGTTGACGACCTATTGATCAGTCAGCCCGACACTGGCGAGCAGGCGCTCGAGATCGTCGACATGCTGATTCGTTCCGGTGCACTTGAAGTCATTGTGATCGACTCTGTAGCGGCACTCACCCCGCGTGCGGAGATAGAGGGTGACATGGGCGACAGTCACGTCGGCCTCCAAGCGCGTCTCATGAGCCAAGCACTTCGTAAGTTGACGGGCGGACTTTCCAAGTCCAACACGGTTGCGATCTTCATTAACCAATTGCGCGAAAAAATCGGAGTCATGTATGGAAGCCCTGAGGTAACGTCCGGTGGCCGTGCGCTCAAGTTCTATTCGTCGGTACGACTTGACATACGTCGCATCGAGTCCATCAAGGACGGCGCTGAAGTCGTGGGAAACCGTACGCGTGTAAAAGTCGTGAAGAACAAGTGTGCGGCCCCCTTCCGTCAGGCAGAGTTCGACATCATGTACGGCCAAGGCATTAGCCGCGAGGGCTCAGTGCTCGACGTTGCGGTGGAGCTGGGCTTCGTGAAGAAGGCGGGCGCCTGGTTCACCTACGAGGGTGAGCAGATGGGCCAGGGTCGCGAGAACGTGAAGACGTTCTTGCGGGAGAACCCTCAAACGATGGCCGAGATTGACGAGCGCGTGCGGGCGCACCTCGCGAACGCGCTCGTGCCCGATGTTGCCGGCGTTGACGACGAAAAACTCGACATCGACTCGCCAATCAGCCTCGACTAGCTGCTTTCACATTCGTGGTCGTAGAGATCTGGTGGTCTCGCGGATCGAATCGACGCGTGGCTCGCTGAAACGCAAAGGTGAAGTCGGGCCAGATCGTCGTATTCGTCCCTTCGGCATTTAGGTACCAACTCGAACACCCGGTTCCCCACACAGTCGTCGGTAACTTCGCTCGTAGCTGCGTCGTCCATTGCTCCGCTGCCGCCACGCGAGGTTCGACCAATGCATCGCTGTCGAGTGCCACTCGAATGGCCTTAGTTGCGTAGTTGAGTTGACTCTCGTGCATGAAGATGATGGACGAATGCCCGAGCGCAGTATTCGGCCCGCCGAGCATAAAGAAATTGGGAAAGTCGGGAAACGCCGTTCCCTTGTAGTTGGCGAGCGCGCTTCCAAACGCGTCTGCGAGCCTCACGTCGCCCCTCCCGCGGACTTTCCGCACCATCGGATTGTCGGTGACATAGAAACCCGTCGCGGCGACGAGAACGTCGAGCTCGTGGAGCACGCCGTCACTCGTTCGCACGCCCGTCGGCTCGATGCACTGGATTGAATCCGTCACGAGGTGGACGTTGTCGCGATTCAACGCGGGGTAGAAGTCATTGCTAATGAGCACCCGCTTGCACCCGAGTCGGTACGTGGGGGTCAAGCGTTCTCGAAGTACTGGATCCGAGATCTGACGCGTGAGGTGCTCACTCGAGATCGTTTCTGCCCGATTCATTCGCCGCGGGTCCTTCACGAACCCGAGCACGGTGAGCTCGTTTCGCCAGTAGATCTTTGCGCGGACGAGCTGTTGCGACAAGGGGAGAAGAGAGAAGAGACGCTTTGTTCTCGCCAGTACCGGACGCCCGACGTGGGGGAGAACCCACGAGGGGGTTCGCTGGAAGACGTCGAGCCGCTTTACGGTCGGGGCGAGTTGAGGCACGACCTGGATGGAACTTGCTCCGGTGCCGATGACACCGACTCGCTTACCTGTGAGGTCAACGGTTTCGTCCCAGCGGGCGGTGTGCATGATCGTCCCTGTGAAGGTAGAAAGTCCGGCAATGTCGGGCAGGCGCGGCTCCGCGAGCCCACCGGTCGCGAGAATGACACACTTCGCCTCGTAGTTGCCGTAATTCGTGCTGATCCGCCAGCGCCGAGCGGTCGGGTCAAACGAAATATCGGATACGTCGTGATCGAACTTGATGAGCTCGCGGAGTCGATATCGGTCGGCGACGTCGCTCAGGTACTGCCAGATCTCTCCCTGGTAGCTGTAGGTATTGCTCCACTTCGGGTTCGGTGCGAACGAGAAGGAATAGAGCGCGCTCGCGACGTCACAGCGACAGCCTGGGTAGCGATTGTCGCGCCACGTTCCACCCAACTCGTCGGCGCGCTCGAAGAGGGCAATATTCGTGACACCGCGCCTTCGAAGTGCGATGGCCGCGCCAAGTCCCCCGAAACCCGAGCCGATCACGGCCACGTCGAGCGTCATGACTTGACGCTACTCAACGGTCCACCCGAGTGGCGGCGGTAGCGTGACCGAGGTGACTTTGCGACTGACCTTCCGGCGTTTTCTCGGTGCGCGTGTACGCCGGTGGCGCCGGTACATCAATGAGGTGGCAACGGTCGGCCCCGACGACGACTACGCGACCTCCTTCTTCTATTTCGGCAATCACGCCGCTCTGATGGCCCCCCAGGGCGTCATCTATAACGAGCGCTACTTGTCAATTGGTGACGAAACGCTCATCGGTCCGAACGTCTGTTTGACGGCGGGCATCAACGGTGACCAGGAGATGCTCGCCACACCGACCGTATCGATTGGCAAGCGATGCGTCATCGGTCGCGGTTCGCACATCATTGGTCATTGGTCGATCGAGCTCGGCGACGAGATTCAAACCGGTCCCTACGTGTACATCACGGATCAGAACCACACCTATGAAGCGCCCGACGAGCCGGTCGGCTGGCAGCGACCGGTGGAGGCCGCCGTCAAGATCGGCTCGGGCAGCTGGCTCGGTGCGAACGTTGTCGTCTTGCCCGGAACGACGCTCGGACGAAACACGACAGTGGCCGCAGGCGCCGTCGTGCGGGGCGAGTTTCCCGACCACGTGGTGCTTGGAGGCGTGCCCGCCAAAGTGCTCCGCCACTACAGCGAACGCGACGGCTGGTTAGCGGGACCGGCGTGAGCCCACCGCGCTTTGGCATCGACCTCACGCCGCTTCGCCAATCAGCTCAGTATCGAAAGCTCTACGTCGCGGGGTTCATCTCGATGCTCGGCTCTATGGCAACTTACGTTGCGGTGCCGTATCAGCTGAAGCAATTGACGCACTCGACGCTCGCCGTCGGATCGATCGGCCTGGTCGAGCTCGCACCACTCGTCATCTTTGGCCTCTACGGTGGCGTCCTCGCGGATCGGCTCAACCGACGACGCCTCATCATCTCGATGGAGCTCGTCTTGATGATCTCGACGGCATTGCTCGTTGCGAACGCGCTGCTTACTCATCCGCTCACGTGGGTCCTCTACTTTGACGCCGCCATCGTCGCCGCCGCGTCGAGCCTGCAGACACCGAGTGTCTCGGCACTCAATCAAATCCTCGTGCCGGCAGACTTACAGCGCTCGGCTTCGGTGCTCTCGAACGTGAGCAGCACGACGGCGTCGATCATCGGTCCCGCACTCGGCGGCCTCGCCGCGGTGGCGTTCGGCCCGGCCTCGGTGTTCTTCGCCAACGTGGTGACGTTCACATTCTCTCTCACGTTGCTCTATCAGCTGAAGGCGACGCCAAGGCCATCGGGAGCAAGCGAGAGCATGTCCGAGTCAATGCGCGACGGTTTGCGCTACGCGAGGAGCCGACCCGACATCGTTGGCACCTACATCATCGACCTGCTCGCGATGATTCTCGCCTTTCCCGTCGTCATGCTTCCCTTCGTGGCGGCGCGCTTTCACGAGAGCTACGCGCTGTCCATTCTTTACTGTGGGCTTCCGGCCGGAGCGCTGATGTCGACGCTCACGTCGCGTTGGACCCATCACGTGCACCACTACGGTCGAGCGATTGTCTTCGCGGCCGCTCTCTGGGGGCTCGGTATCGCGGTCTTTGGATTCTCGTCCTCGCTGTGGCTCGTGTTTCTCGGTCTCGCCATTGGCGGCGGGGCGGACGCGGTGAGCGGCATCTTTCGCAACACCATGTGGAACCAGTCCATTCCGCCCGACGTGCGCGGGCGCATGGCGGGTGTCGAGATGATCTCGTACTCCCTTGGCCCTACGGCTGGGCAGTTTCGCGCTGGCGTGATGGCGGCCGCGACGTCACTGCGCTTCTCGCTCACCGTCGGGGGCCTCGCCTGCACGGGATCCGTGGGCGTCGTCGGCGCGGCGCTACCGTCGCTCTGGCGCTTTGACGCACGCCGTGACGATCACGTGCGAGAGGTGCGCGCGCTTCGTGACGCCGAAGGTGACACGAACTAGGGGCCAGGAGCCACCCTCTACCATTTACGTATGTCCCGCAACACGTTTCTCGTTACCGTCAGTGGTCCGGATCGCACGGGCGTCGGTGCGGAACTCTTCGACGCGTTACGCGACCTGGAGAACAACGACGTTCGTCTGATGGACGTGGCCCAGATCACCATTCGTGGCACGTTGGTGCTCTGCGCGGAAGTGAGTTCGGAGTCCGCCCTCACGCGCGACGCACTGGTTGCCAATCTCGCAAAGCGCCCTATCGCCACCGATGGAATGAGCGTCAGCGTTGCTGCAGTGACCCCTCGAGATGACGTCGAGGGTCGGCGACTGCTGGTTACCCTACTTGCGCCGAACATCTCCGCGGGTCAGCTCGAGGGGGTCTTCCGCGCGTTCGCCGACAGCAAGGCAACGTGCGAGCGCATCGTGCACTTGGCGAGCTACCCCGTTGACTGTTACGAACTGATCGTGATCGGTCCCGATCACGCGAGCCTTCGCGAAGCGCTGACGATGGTCGCCGAATCATCCGGACTCGACCTCGCCGTCCAGCGCGCGGGCCTGCATCGACGTTCGAAGCACCTCGTCGTGATGGATGCGGACTCGACGCTGCTCCAAGACGAGGTGATCGACCTGCTCGGGGAAGCCTCTGGTCGCGCCGCGGAGATCACGCCGATCACGAGCGCCGCGATGAACGGCGAGATCGACTTCACCGAAGCCCTCCGTCGACGGGTATCGCTGCTCGCGGGACTGCCGGTCAGCGTCCTCGATGAGGTGAGCGCAACGCTACGACTCGCACCCGGAGCGCGAACCCTGGTGCGGACCCTGCAACGTCTTGGGTACGTGCCAGCCGTCGTCTCTGGAGGGTTTATTGAAATACTCGGACCGCTCCTCGAGGAGCTGAACGTGACCCACGTGGCGGCGAATCGCTTGGAGATCAAAGACGGGGCGCTCACCGGTGAGATCCTCGGCGAGGTCATCGATCGTGCAGGAAAGGCTCGCGCGCTCGAGCGCTTCGCCCGCGAGGTCGGGGTGCCCTTGGAGCAGACGGTTGCCGTCGGTGACGGCGCGAACGATATAGACATGCTGTCGGTCGCCGGCCTCGGTATTGCCTTTAACGCGAAGCCCGTAGTGCAGGAGCACGCCGACGCCGCCCTGTCGGTGCCCTATCTCGACGCCGTGCTCTACTTCCTTGGGATCTCACGCGAGGAGATCGAGACGAGCTGAGCGCGTTTCGTGCACGCTCCTCACCCTCCATTCCATTCGCCCGCGCGGAAGCCGACGGCTACTGTCATCCCATGAGTCAACGGACGAGTCCTCCATTTCGCGCCGATCACGTCGGGAGTCTCCTGCGTCCGCCCGCCCTGATGCGAGCTCGCCACGACTTCGCCGAGGGAATCGTCGACGCGGTCGCTCTGCGTATCGCCGAGGACGCTGCCATTCGCGACGCCGTTGCCATACAAGAGGAGCTCGGCTTTCAAGCGGCGACGGACGGTGAGTTTCGACGCACGTCGTGGCATATGGACTTCATCTACCAGCTTGCGGGGGTCTCGCGCACTGACGAGCAGCTGCAAGTCGCCTTTAAGAACGCTGAAGGCACGACGTCCTTCACGTCCGCCGCGCTCAAGGTCGACGGCCGAGTGGGCATCGACGACACGATCTTCGCCGACGCGTTCACGTTCCTCGCGTCCTGCGTGACGACGGCAGTGCCGAAGCTGACCATTCCTTCGCCGAGCATGGTGCACTATCGCGGAGGGGCGGCGGCCATCGATGCGGGGGTCTACCCTGACCCCGAACAGTTTTGGGATGATCTGAGCCAGGCCTACGCCGAAGAGATGCGACGTCTTGGCGCCCTGGGTTGCACGTATCTTCAGCTCGACGACACCTCGCTCGCGTATCTGAATGATCCGGCCCAACGGGCGATGATCGCCGAACGCGGTGACGATGCCGAGCACCAACACCTGCGCTACATCAAACAGATCAACACTGCGCTCGCGGGGCGCCCCGAAGGCATGGCGGTGACCACCCACTCGTGCCGGGGAAACTTCCAGTCGTACTGGGCAGCAGAGGGCGGCTACGACTTCGTTGCCGAAGCACTCTTCAGTGAGCTCAACGTCGACGGCTTTTTTCTCGAATACGACGACGCTCGCTCGGGTGGTTTCGAGCCACTTCGTTTCGTGCCGAAAGGGAAGATGGTGGTGCTCGGCCTCGTCACCACGAAGCGCGGCGAGCTGGAGTCGAAAGATCAGCTGAAGCGTCGCATCGACGAGGCGAGTCGCTTCGTGCCGCTCGAGCAGCTCTGCCTCTCGCCGCAATGCGGCTTTTCTTCCACTGTCGAGGGCAACAGCATTACCTTCGACGAGGAAGTCGCGAAGCTTCGCCTCGTCGCAGAAACGGCACAGGACGTCTGGGGTTGATCAGCCCGCGGCCAGTTCGCGCCGCGCCGCATCTGCGATATCAGCGCCCGTGTTCGCGTGACCGCCGATGCCCCATCCGCCCTCCGGTGATTCGGTGATGAGGACCCACGTTCTAGCAGCGAGCGTCGGATCGTTCGCCGCCGCAGCGACAATCGTCGTTAGCTCTTCGACCACACCGAGCTGCTTCTCGCGATCGAGGACGCCGACGGGCGTGAGGACTTGGACGCGGACGTAGTTGCTGTCGCCCGCCGCGTTGGCAATGGCGTCACCGTCGAGATCGTGCACGAAGGCCGCCGTGTTGTTCTTAAACAGATTGAGCGCCGGCACCTTCTCCCAGCGCATGACGGCATTCGCTAGATCAACCGCCAGCTGGTGGCGGTTGGCAAACGTACCCTCAGTGGCGTACACGTCGATCATGGGCATAGTGGTCTCCTCGCGGTGAATATGATGAGCGTCATAGGAACGCCAGTATGCCCTATGACGAGCGTCATAGTCAAGGGACCACGATGACGAGCGACACGCGAGAGACCATGATCCGATGCGCGGCGACGCTCATCGGAACGAGAGGCGTGGCGGGTGCCTCGTTCACTGACGTGCTCGCGGAGAGTGGGGCGCCGCGAGGCTCCATTTATCACTATTTCCCCGACGGCAAACGCCAATTGACCGAAGAGGCCGTCCGCTGGACGAGCGATCAGATTCTTGGATATCTCGCAACGGGGCCTGTCGATTCTCCACGAGCGGTGCTCGCGCATTTCGTTGATCTGTGGCGTCGCGCGGTTGTCGCCTCCAACGGGGCGACCGGGTGCGCGGTCGCGGGCGTCGCGGTCGATACGGGCACCGACGAGCCCCTCATGACGACGGTTCGAGACGCCTTTCGCTCGTGGATCGGCGCGCTCGCACAACGTCTTCGCACCGCCGGCCTCGATGAGGCGCGCTCATTGTCGGTGGCGTCATTGAGCGTTGCTGCGATGGAAGGTGCGCTCATTCTCTGTCGCGCCGAGCGCAACGTCGCGCCACTCGAAGAGGTCGCCAGAGAACTCGATCGTCTGCTCGGTCCGTAAGCGGTACGACGCCGCGCAACTAGATCGCGGTGCGGCCGCCGTCGACGGCATAGTTGGCACCGGTGACGTAGCTCGCCCGCGGGGACACGAGGAAGCTCACGACCTCAGCGACCTCTTCGGCACTGGATCCGCGTTGGAGCAGTGTGGTGTCACCAAGCGACGAGGTGCGCTCGCGGGGTGAAAGAGGCGTGAAGGTGGGGCCGGGCGAGACGATGTTCACACGCACCCCTCGTGGAGAAAATTCGGCGGCCCAGGCTCGCGTCATGGTCGTGAGAGCACCCTTCGTCGCGGCGTAGGCGGCGGAGTTGGTGACACCGACCTGGCCCACCATGCTGCCCACATTCACGATCACGCCGGTTCCGCGCGCTGCCATCTTCGGCGCGAGAGCGGCCACCAAGAAGTAAGGGGCTCGTACGTTGGCGACGAACATCGCGTCATAGGTGTCGATGTCGAGCTCATCGGCGGGGCCAAACCACGACGTGCCTGCATTGTTGATGAGGATGTCGACGTCGCCCGCTCCTCGTGCGAGCCGCTCAAGATCGAGCGGGTCTGAGAGGTTCGCTCCGAGAAACCGAGCGTCTCCGCCTTCATCGATGATTTCCGCGACGACACTCTCGCCACGAGCAATGTCACGACCGTGAACGATGACGCTCGCCCCCTCGGCCGCCAGCTGCCGCGCGATTGCCCGACCAATTCCCGAGGTGCCACCGGTGACCAATGCGATCAGTCCCGCGAGTTCCTTGTTGCGATCCATGACGGTTCCTCCTTTCAAACAGACCAGTCTGTCCGTTCGATGACACGACTTTAGACAGATCTGTCTAGTTTGTCAAGCCGCGGCGACGAGCGCGGGGATCACGAGTCGGACACCCCGCGTTCCTTTCTCGCGCGGATGCGAGCGTCGCGAGTACTGCGGCTGCCGAGTAGTTTCGATCCAATGTCGATGTTCACCCTTGGCGGATTGGTTGCCGTTTCGGCGTCCACCCGAACGGACCTGCTCGCTGCTCCGACACGAGACGCGCTCGGGGCCGCCGACTTGCTCGATGCCGTCGGTGTGGTTGAGATTGACCCCGCCTTGTCAGACACGGCGAGCACGCAGCACGAGTTCGGACTCTCCATGGACACGCTGGCCAACTGTGTCATCGTCGCTGGAAAACGAGAAGGCGTGGAGCGAATCGCCGCGTGCGTGGTGTTGGCGACCTGTCGCGTCAACAACGTGGTCAAGCGGTCGCTCGACGTGCGGAAGGCCTCATTCCTTCCTCTGGAGCGCGCCGTGGAGCTGAGCGGCATGGAGTACGGGGGCATTACCCCTATTGGACTGCCCGAGAGCTGGTTACTCCTGATCGACCGGAGGGTGGTCGACACAGAGATCGTCGTTGTCGGCTCGGGCGTACGGCGCTCGAAGTTGCTGGTCCCCGGCCATGTGCTGTCGCGCGTACGGGGAGCCACGATCGTTGACGGCCTCGGACTTGACGCCTCGTGAGAGCCGACGCTCGCGACATCACTGCTCATTCCTGAGTGCTTTCAGCAACGTCGGGAGTGACCGCATTGCGCTCGGGGGAAGGGTCGCATCTGAGCGCGAGCCTCGACCCGTGGGGGCTGACGGCGTCTCGCTTACCGGGTAGTAATGTCAGCGGTAGTTCGACAGTAGGGGGAACTGTGAAGGTTGTCATTGACGCCGATCTCTGTCAGGGGCAGGGTCGTTGCTTCTCGATCGCACCGGGTGTGTTCGATTTTGACGAGCTCGGTAACGGAGTCGTTCGCGGCGACGGTACGTTGACCCCCGAGACCCTCGACCTCGCACGACTCGCGCAAGCGAACTGTCCCGAGCACGCCATCTTCATCGAGGAGTCGCTATGACCGAGAGGCCACCCGTTCTAGATTTTGCAACGGACTTCGATCACACGGATGACGCGTGGGTAAATGACCCGTATCCGATTTGGGAGGACCTGCGCGAACGCTGTCCCGTCGCTCACACTGATCGCTACGGCGGCGCGTGGTTCCCCGCGACACACGCGGGCGTGAGCACGATCGCAAAAGACACGGAGCACTTTACGAGCCGCGCCGTCATCATGGACGAAGGTCGCCCCGGTGAAGAGGCGCTGCCCGCACCGATCGGTGTGGCGCCGCCCATCACGTCGGACCCGCCCTTTCACCAGATGGCGAGAAAGATCATCCTGCCCGCCTTCGCTCCGGGGGTCATCAACGAACTCGAGCCGCAGATTCGTGAGCTCTGCCGCAGTCTGATCGAGCGACTGGGCGACGATGAGGTCGTCAACGCGTCCTGGGATTTCGCGCGCCTCATCCCACCGTCGGTCATTCGTCAGATGCTCGGCTTTCCCGAAGAGGACACTGACAAGTTCATCGACATCGTCCACATGATCACCGAATCGGTCGACCTCTCTGAAGAAGAGCGCATTGAGGCGTTCGAACCCATTGAGGCGTACTTCGTCGCTCAGATCGAAGACCATCAGGCCAATCCGCGCGACGACCTCACAACGTTTCTTTTGAACGCAGAGATCGGTGGCGAGAAGCTCGCCGTCGAACACGTCTTTGGCACGATGGTGCTCATCCTCGTCGCAGGGATCGACACGACGTGGGGCGCCATCGGCGCCTCGCTCTGGCATCTCGCGAAGAACCCGAGCGACCTCGCTCGTCTCGTGAATGAGCCTGACTTGATGCCGGTCGCCATCGAAGAGTTCCTGCGCTTCTACGCACCCGTCACAATGGCCCGCCTCGTCAAAGAGGACATGGAGTACTTGGGCTGTCCCATGAAGGAGTACGACTGGATCCTGCTCGGCTTTCCTGCGGCCAACCGGGACCCCGTTGCCTTTAAGGACGCCGATCAGTTCATCATCGATCGCGCAGAGAACCGTCACGTCGCCTTCGGACTCGGCATTCATCGCTGCATCGGATCGAACCTGGCGCGCCTCGAGTTGCGCGTCGCCATTGAAGAGTTCATCAAGCGTTATCCGACGTTCGAACTCGCCGACCCCGCCGCCGTCACGTGGGCGCAGGGCCAGATTCGCGGGCCTCGCCAGCTGCCCATTCGAGTACTTGCCTGAGGTGTCGAGCGAGGCCGATCTGAAGCGTCCCGTTAAGGACTTCGCGACGGACTGGGACCACACCGATCCCGCCTGGGTACATGACCCCTATCCCATCTGGGAGGACCTTCGCGAGCGCTGTCCCGTCGCCCACACCGATCGTTACGCGGGCGGCTGGTTCCCGACGACGCACGAGATGGTGACCTCGATCGCTAATGACACCGAGCACTTCACGAGCCGCTCGGTCGTGATCAGCAACAACAAGTTTCCTCCGAACGCCGTCGCGCCGATCGGGGGAGCGCCGCCGATCACGTCCGACCCGCCCTTTCACCAATTGGCGCGACGCCTCATGCTGCCCGCCTTCGCACCTGGTCCGGTGAACGCCCTCGAACCCCAGGTCCGCGCGCTCTGCCAAAAGCATCTCGGCGAGCTGGGCGACGAACTCGTCTTCGATGCGGGTGCGCGCTACGCCCAGTACATCTCACCCGGCGTGATTGCGAGGATGCTCGGCTTTCCTGAAGAGGACGAAGGCCTCTTTCGCGACTTCGTGCACGTCGTGCTCGACCTCGTTGACCTCACGCCTGAAGAGCGCGCTCCGTTGTTCATGCCCATGGCGGAGTACTTCGACGCGCAGATCGATGACCACCTCGCTCATCCGCGAGAGGACTTTACGAGCTATCTCTTGAACGTCGAGATGAATGGCGAGAAGCTGCCGCTCGAGCACGTTCGCGGCACCATGGTGCTGACGCTCGTCGCGGGCATCGACACGACGTGGTCAGCGATCGGCGCGTCGATTTGGCATCTCGCGAAGAACCCAAGTGATCTTGCACGGCTGGTGAACGAGCCCGACTTGATGCCGATCGCCATTGAAGAGTTCTTGCGCTTCTACGCGCCCGTCACGATGGCCCGCCTCGTGAAAGAAGACTTCGATTTCTACGGATGTCCCATGAAGAAGGACGACTGGGTGCTCCTCGGCTTTCCCGCAGCGAATCGAGACCCCGAGGCCTTCGTCAACGCCGAGAAGTTCGTCATTGACCGAGCGATCAACCGCCACGCGGCCTTTGGGCTCGGAATCCACCGCTGTGCGGGCTCGAACCTAGCTCGGATGGAGCTGCGGGTCGCCATCGAGGAGTTCATCGAGCGCTATCCGAGGTTCGAACTCGCCGATCCGGACGCGGTGACCTGGGCGCCCGGACAGGTGCGCGGGCCGCGCTCGATACCGCTTCGGGCGCTCTCGTAGCGACTTCGTGTCACACTCTTCGTGCAATGTGCCTCGTGGTGGGTAACGTCGGGTGGTGGACATTGTGAAAGATCCAACAATTACTAAGGGATTGCCTCCGGCGAGTCTGCGCGCCCGCGTCGAAAGTTCGCTCGCCTCCGCGATCATCTCGGGGGAGCTCGAACCGGGCACGATGGTGTCGGTACCGGTGCTGGCCGCCCAATTTGAGGTGTCGATCACCCCTGTCCGCGAGGCGATGTTGAACCTCGAGGACCGGGGCTTTGTCGAGTCGGTGAAGAACAAGGGCTTTAAGGTGACCGAGGTCAGCGCCCGAGATCTCCATGAAATCGCCCAACTCCGCTGCTGGCTCGAAGCGCCCGCAATGCGTCTCGTCGCGGAACGACTTCGCACGAGCTCTCTCGAACCGTATCGAGAGATGGCGCGTCGCGTCTCCGAGCGCGCCGCCCTCGCCGACCGTGAGGCGTATCTCGCCGCCCACTCGGCGTTCCACGGCGCATTGCTCGCTCTCACCGGCAACCAGCATCTCGTTGAGCTGGTGGCGGAACTGCGTCGTCAAACCCGAACGATTGGTCTCGCCGAGCAGCATCCCAGTGAGGAAATCTTGCGCTCCGCTGCCGAGCACGAGGAGCTTCTCGATCTTCTGGCGCTCGGCGACGGCGAAGGCGCCGAGCGATTCATGGCGCACCACATTGGTCACTCAATCAGTTCGCGCGATGATCTGGACGACGACACCGCCACCTCGGCGGGTGGATACGACCTTCATCTGCCTGGCGAAGAGCGCTGATGTACTCGCCAACCGTGCGGTAGGGAATTAGAGCCCGAGGTTTGTCGGGCTCTGCGCCCATTGGGCTGCCATCCAGGCTTCGACCTCGTCGGCTGAACGGGGCAGTGCCGCAGACAGATTCCTCGAGCCGGTTGCCGTCACGAGCACGTCGTCTTCGATGCGTACCCCGATGCCGCGATACTCCTCGGGAACGGTGAGGTCGTTCGCCTGGAAATAGAGACCTGGCTCGACGGTGAGGACGTACCCCTCTTGCAGGGTTCCCCAGTAGAACTCGTTGCGGGCATTGGCGCAGTCGTGCACGTCGATACCGAGCATGTGGCTTGTTCCGTGCAGCGTGTAGCGCCGGTGGAGCTGACGATCCTTCCGGAGCGCCTCCTCGGGCTCCACTTTTAAGATGCCGAGTTCGAAGAGGCCCCGGGCCAGAACCTTCATCGCCGCATCGTGCGGATCCGTGAAGTTCGCCCCCGGTTTTACGGCCGCGATACCTGCGCTCTGAGCCTCGTAGACGAGGTCGTAGATGCGACGTTGGGCCGGAGAGTACGTGCCGTTGATGGGCATCGTGCGGGTGACGTCAGCGGTGTAGAGCTCGTGGCTCTCGACCCCGGCGTCGAGCAACAGCATGTCACCGGAACGCACGGAACCGGAGTTGCGGACCCAGTGCAACGTGGTCGCGTGCGGACCACTGGCGGCGATGGTGTCATACCCCGTGTTATTTCCCTCGACGCGAGCGCGCAGATTGAAGACACCCTCGATGACGCGTTCGCCCCGTCCGACGGCACTCGGCAGCGCACGCACGACATCGGCGAAGCCCATCACTGTTGCGTCGATGGCGCGCTGGAGCTGTTCGATCTCGAAGTCATCCTTGACGAGACGCATCTCGCTGAGCGCCACCTCGAGCTCTTCGTCGCGCTCGGACTGCTCAATGAGTTCGTCGATCGCAGCGTCAAAACCGCGCAACGTGATGACGGTGCTCTCGTCGAGCTCGACCAGATACTTCTCGAGGTCCTCGAGCGCCATGGTCTCGATGGCGTAGTAGACCGCGGCCTCGGCGACGCCACGACGTGCACCCACCCACAGCTCGCCGTAGCGCGAATCGGTATAGAACTCGTGCGTGCTCGCGTCGCGACGGCGCGGGATGAAGAGCGTCGAGTGCGATGGATCTCCCGGTGTGATGACCAGTACAGCGTCGGGTTCTTCGCAACCGGTCAGGTAGAAGAAGTCGGTCCCTGCGCGGAAGGGGTAGTCAGTGTCGTTGGCCCGCACCTTGTAATTGCCGGTCGGCACGACGATCGTGTGATCAGGAAAACGAGCCGCCAGCGCGTTGCGGCGCCTCGCGGAATGGCGCACGGCGGGGTGGACGTCGCGGGGCGTTTCGTCGGGGGCCCACCCCGACGTCATCTGATCAAACAGCACCCGCGGACTCGGCGGGCGGTGCGGTCCGACCCAGATCCAGTGTTCGGAGACCGGGTGCTCCTCGGAGACATCCGGCTCAGGTAAGTCAAGTTCATCGCTCACGAAGACAACTTACCCGTGCTCGTATATCGAGTGCGTAGAGTTTCGCTATGGACATCTCGTGCGAATGGCATGGCTCAGTTGCGGTTCTCACCTGGGACGATGGGGAGAACCGGATCAACGTTGACTCCCTCGCGCGCTTCAATCAGGTGCTGGACGAACTCGAGTCAAACGAGGGTGATCTTGCCGTCGTTGTGACCGGGGTCGGGAAGTTCTTCTCCAACGGACTCGACCTCGCTCGCTTCGGTAACAACCCAGAAGAGTTCACGGCGACGCTCGCGGAACTGAAGCGCACCGTTGGCCGTGTGATGCTCTTTCCCGCCTATACGGTGGCGGCTCTCAACGGGCACGTGTTCGCGGGCGGCGCACTGATGAGCTGCGGCTTCGACTATCGCGTGATGCGCGAGGATCGCGGTTACTGGTGCATGAACGAAGCGGAGATCGGTCTCGCACTTGACGAGCAGCTCTGGGCGATCATTCACCACCGTCTCCCGAAGGCGACCGCCATCGTCGCTGCGACGACCGCCCGACGCTTTGGGGGACCTGACGCACTTGCGGCCGGGATCGTTGAAGCGAACGCGATCGAAGACAACGTCGTGCCCCATGCGATTGAAGTCGCTGGGCGGCACTCGACGCTCCACCGGCCGACACTTGCGCGTCACAAGCGTCTCGCTCACGGCGAGACAGCGGCGTTTTTAGGCTTCGCTGACTGAACTAGTTCTTGGTGCGCGTTGCGCGATCAACAAGACGCCACGATGACGGCAGCGCCACCCCGGCAATGCCAGCTTTAATAAGCTCGCCGCCGTAAAACGGGGTGAATCCGAGTTCGATCGCCTTCACTGGACCTACATGCACGGAGAAGGCGAGCCACGTTACGCCAATGAGAAAGACAATTGCGTCGCCGACCGCCATCGCAACGAAGGCCCTCGCGATGGTTCGGTCCCCACCACGTCCGGCGACCCAGCCAAGCACCGTGCCAGCAACGACGAAGCCAATGAGGTATCCAAAGTTGGCCCCGACGTAACCGCTTGAGTGTCCGGCGAACCAGGGGACACCCGCAATACCGGCCACCAAATACAGCGACATGGCGAGTCCCGCTCGACGCCAGCCGAGTGCAGTTCCCGCCAACATGACGCCCAGGGTCTGACCCGTGATCGGCACCGGCGTGAAGCTCAGGTGGATCGAGATCTGTGCGAGCGCGCCGACAAGCGCTGCGGCGCCGACGACGAGCGCGATCTCTGCGAGCAGCGACGCGGGTACGAGGTCGGCGAGTACGCGACGCGGCTGGGGAATGGCGATGGTGGACATGGATGCTCCTCGACACGTGGTTACGGTCACTTTAGGTCATGGCGAGAATCGCCAGAAGCGACCTTCGAGCGCTGGACTAGATCCAGCCCTGGTCGTTTGCGATTTGCTCGATGTCACCAATGCGCATGCCGGTACGGTGCTGGAGCGTACGTATTAGTCCGCCCGCCTCGTAGAGCGACTCGTGCGTGCCGGTGTCGAGCCAGGTCGTCGCGCGTGAGAGCACCTCTACGCGCAGTTCGCCACGCTCAAGATAGGCGTTATTGAGCGCCGTGATCTCGAGCTCGCCGCGCGCGCTCGGAGACAGCGTGCGCGCGAACTCAGAAGCCCGCTCGTCGTAGAAGTAGATGCCCGGCACGGCGTAGCTGCTCTTGGGGGATTTCGGTTTCTCCTCGATGGAGATGACCGAGCCCTTGTCGTCGAACTCGACGACGCCGTAGGCCGTTGGATCGGACACTTGATATGCGAAGATGAGCGCGCCGTCGACGTCCGTGTTCTCCTGGAGGTGCGTGCCGAGCCCCGGCCCGTAAAAGAGGTTGTCGCCGAGGATGAGCGCGCACTTGTCGCCGTCCAAGAACTTCTCTCCGAGAATGAGCGCTTCGGCGAGTCCGTTGGGTTGATCCTGCACGATGTAGGCAAGTCGGATTCCGAACTGGCTACCGTCGCCCAGGAGTCGAAAGAAGGCCTCCTGATCGTGGGGCGTCGTGATGAGAAGAATCTCGCGAAGGCCACTCAACATGAGGGTGCTCAAGGGGTAGTGAATCATGGGCTTGTCGTAGATCGGCAATAACTGTTTTGACACTGCCCTGGTGATGGGGTGCAGTCGCGTCCCCGTACCGCCAGCCAAAATGATTCCCTTCACCCCATTAGTATAGGAGTCTTCAATCTCTTGATTAAGGGCCAAGGTTCCTGATGCGCGTTGTGATAACTGGAGCGGCGGGGTTCATTGGCTCACGATTGAGCGAGATGATCCTGGGCGAGGCCGAGCGACTTGGCTACGACGACATCGTTCTTCTTGACGCGCTCACGTACTCCGGTCGACTCGAGAACTTAGAGACCGCGCTGCGCGATCGTCGCGCACGATTCGTGAAAGGTTCGATCACCGACGATGTCGTGACGGACGAAGTCCTCGATGGTGCGCACGCCGTGCTGCACCTCGCCGCCGAGAGCCACGTCGACCGCTCCATCACCGGGGCGAAAGTCTTCTACGAAACCAACGTGCTTGGCACCCAGCAGCTCCTCGAAAGTGCGAAGCGCCGCGGCGTCGAGCGCTTCGTGCACGTCTCTACCGATGAGGTGTACGGCAGCATCGAGTCGGGTGCGTGGCGCGAAGATCACCTCCTCGAACCGAATTCCCCCTACTCCTCGAGTAAGGCTGGTTCGGATCTCGCGGCTCTGGCGTATCACCGCACCTTCGGGCTCAACGTGATGGTGACGCGATGTTCGAACAACTACGGCCCTCGCCAGTTTCCAGAGAAGCTCATACCGCTGTTCGTCACGAATCTGTTCGACGGCAAGAAAGTGCCCCTCTACGGCGACGGACTCAACGTACGCGACTGGCTCTTCGTTGACGACCACTGCCGAGGCATTCTCCTCGTCCTAGAAAACGGCCGTTCGGGGGAGATCTACAACATCGGTGGGGGCATGGGCCTCACGAATGTCGACATCACGCGTGCGTTGCTCGAGCTGTGTGGGGCCGACGATTCAATGATCGAACCCGTCGAGGATCGACTCGGGCACGATCGGCGCTACTGCGTCGACTGGGGAAAGATTCACGACGAGTTGGGCTATCGTCCGGAGGTTGACTTCGACGAGGGTCTCGCGCGTACCGTCAAGTGGTACCGCGAAAACGAGTCGTGGTGGCGACCACTGAAGGAGGGGACGTGAACGTAACCGAGCTGTCTATTTCCGGCGCGTACGTCCTCGACTCCGCCGTGTGGGGCGACGAACGCGGTTTCTTCCGCGAGTGGTTCAAACGGCCCGACCTGGACGCGCTCGGCATCAGTTTCGCGATTGAGCAGGCGAACCTCTCAATGTCGCGCCGAGGGGTGCTGCGTGGTCTGCATTATTCGATCGCGCCCGAGGGCCAGGCAAAGCTCGTGACGTGCGCCTTCGGCGAACTCGACGACGTCATCGTCGATGTGCGCCTCGGCTCGCCGACCTTCGGTCGCGTTGAAATCGTCCGCCTCGCCGCAAACGAGGAGCGTTCCGTGCTGCTGCCCGCAGGCGCCGCGCACGGCTTTTGCGTCCGCAGTGAGCACGCGGCGTTGTCCTACTTGCTCTCCTCTCCGTTTAATCCGAAGATGGAGCTCGAGATCAATCCCTTCGACGAGACGCTTGACGTCCCGTGGGATCTGAAGCAGCCCGCGATCATGAGCGACAAGGACGCGGCCGCACCGTCGTTCAACGACCGGATCGCCTCAGGCGAGCTCCCGAAGTACGTCGACGTCGAGACGCGAATTCGTTGAGCCTCTGTTGCTAGCCTCGGCCACGTGAGTTCGGCGCCGCTACGACTGGTTAGCACTGAAGAGCGGGGCGTGCGACTGCCCCCGGTTACCACCAAGCCGGTCGTCGACTCTGAAGCACAGCTTCGTGCACTGCTGTCTGGGCTCTCGGGCGTCGACGCCGTTGGTGCTGATGCACGAGCTGCCAAGCTCGCGACCCGCTCGCTGAAGAAGTCGACCAAGTTGATCGCCATTGATCTCGCGATTTCGATGGTCGATCTCACCACGCTCGAGGGCGCCGACACGCCAGGCAAAGTGAGCTCACTCTGTGCGAAGGCGCGTCGCCCCGATCCGCTCGATGAGTCGGTCCCGAGCGCAGCTGCAGTCTGCGTCTACCCCGATCTCGTCGCCCACGCCCGTGCTGCGCTACGCGGATCCTCGGTAAAGGTGGCGTCCGTCGCAACTGCGTTTCCCTCGGGGCGAGCGTCCCTTGCAGTGAAGCTCCTCGACGTCCGTGACGCGGTGTCAGCCGGTGCCGATGAGATCGATATGGTCATTGACCGCGGCGCCTTTCTCTCGGGTCGACTTGGGCTTGTCTACGACGAGGTCGTGGCTGTCAAAGAGGCCTGTGGTGACGCGCACCTCAAGGTGATCCTCGAAGCCGGTGAACTCGTGACGTACGACAACGTGCGCAAGGCGAGCTGGCTCGCGATGCTGGGCGGTGCCGACTTCATCAAGACCTCGACCGGCAAGGTCAGCGTGAACTCAACGCTGCCGACGTGCCTCGTCATGCTCGAAGCAGTGCGAGACTTCGCCGAGATGACGGGCGCCCTCGTGGGCGTCAAAGTCGCCGGAGGGATCCGAACGACAAAGGACGCACTGCGCTATCTCGTGCTAGTCAATGAGACGACGGGGTCCGTGTGGTTGACGCCTGATCGTTTTCGCATCGGCGCGTCGTCGCTCTTGAATGATCTGTTGATGCAACGCGTGAAGCAGCGCCGTGGTGTGTACCCACGACCTGACGAATTCAGCGCGGACTGATGAGCGACCTCACCTCCTCGCCGCTCGGCTCACTCGAATACGATCCGGCACCCGAATCGATAGCTGTCGCACAGCTGCGCGAGAGCTATGGACTCTTCATTGACGGCGAGTTCACGGATCCCGCCCATCACGAATCGTTCGTGACGCTGAATCCGGCCACCGAACAGCCGCTCGCGAACGTTGCTCAAGCATCGAGTGACGACGTGGATCGCGCGGTTGCCGCGGCAAGGCGAACGTACGAAGCCGTATGGAAGAAGACGACCGGCGCCGAGCGCGCCAAGTATCTCTTTCGCATCGCGCGCCTGATTCAAGAGCGCTCGCGAGAACTCGCGGTCGTCGAGACACTGGATAACGGCAAGGCGATTCGCGAATCGCGCGACATCGATATCCCGCTCGCGGCGGCCCACTTCTTTTACTACGCCGGCTGGGCCGACAAGCTCGACTACGCGGGCTTTGGTCCAAACCCTCAGCCGCTCGGTGTCGCAGGTCAGATCATCCCGTGGAACTTTCCACTGCTCATGGCCGCGTGGAAACTCGCCCCTGCGCTCGCCGCGGGCAACACCTGCGTACTGAAGCCCGCCGAGACGACACCGCTCAGCGCCCTTATCCTCGCCGAGATCCTCCAGCAGGCGGAGCTTCCCCCGGGCGTCGTCAATATCGTGACGGGCGACGGCTCGACCGGCGCCGCGCTCGTTGATCATCCCGGTGTTGACAAGATCGCCTTCACCGGATCGACGGACGTAGGTCGACTCATCCAGCAACGCGTCGCGTCGAGTCACAAGCATCTGACGCTCGAGCTGGGCGGCAAGGGTGCGAACATCGTGTTCGAGGATGCGCCGGTCGACGAGATGATCGAAGGCATCATCGACGGCATCTTCTTCAACCAGGGTCACGTGTGCTGCGCGGGCTCGCGCCTTCTCGTCCAGGAGTCCATCGCCGATGAGGTCGTGCGTCGGCTCATTCGTCGAGTCGACCAGCTGCGCGTCGGCGATCCGCTCGACAAGAACACCGACGTCGGTGCAATTAACTCCGCGGCGCAACTGGATCGCATCAAAGAACTGAGTGGGTACGGTGAAGTCGAGGGCGCGACGCGCTACACGAGCTCGTGCGCGCTTCCCGATCGTGGCTACTGGTTCGCGCCGACGATATTTACTGACGTCTCTCAGTCCCACCGCATTGCCCGCGAGGAGATCTTCGGCCCCGTCCTCTCTGTGCTCACGTTTCGCACACCCGAAGAGGCCGTCGCGAAGGCGAACAACACGAGTTACGGACTCGCCTGCGGGGTCTGGAGCGAAAAAGGTAGTCGTACGCTCTGGGTCGCGGAGCGCCTCCGCGCTGGCGTCATATGGGCGAACACCTATAACCGATTCGATCCCGCGAGCCCCTTTGGCGGCGTGCGTGAATCTGGCTTCGGTCGAGAGGGCGGTCGGCACGGACTCGAGGCGTACCTCGATGTCTGATCGCCTCGACGTACTAAAGACCTACAAGCTGCTCGTGAACGGAGCGTTCCCGCGCTCCGAGTCCGGTCGGAGCTACGAGGTCACCGACTCGACGGGGGAGTTCCTCGCGAACGTCGCACAGGGATCACGCAAGGACATTCGCGATGCCGTCGTCGCGGCGCGCGGCGCCCAAGCCAAGTGGTGGTCCGCCACCGCCTACAACCGGGGCCAGGTCATCTATCGCCTCGCCGAGATGGCGGAGTCTCGGCGTGAGGAGCTCGCCGAGCACGTTGCCTTGGCGGAGGGCATGAAGCCCAAACTCGCGCGCGAGAGCGTCGCACGGGCCATCGATCGCACCGTGTGGTACGCGGGATGGACTGACAAGGTGGCCCAAGTCATTGGTTCGTCCAATCCTGTTGCGGGTCCGTTCTTCAACTTCTCGGTCCCGACGCCGAGTGGTGTCGTCGGCGTGCTTGCGGATCAGCACTCGTCGCTCGAGGCGTTCGTTGATGCGGTGCTGGCACCGATCTGCGTGGGCAATACCGTCGTTGCGCTCGCGAGCGAGCGTCGCCCGACCCCCGCGGTGCTGCTTGGTGAAATGACCGCGACATCGGACTTTCCGCCCGGGGTGCTCAACATCATCACCGGCGTCACGGGCGAGCTCGCGCCCATTCTTGCAGCGCACGAGGACGTTGACGGCATCGATCTCGCCGGCGTTGATGAGGGATTCGCTGACGAGCTGGCGTTCGCCGCCGCGACCTCCATCAAGCGTGTGTTGCGCGACGGATCAGGTTCGTCGCTTCGGCGCCTGCGCGCCTTTATCGAGACTGCCACCGTGTGGCACACGATCGGTCAATAGTGGAGAACCCATTCACATTGGCCGAACGCGCTGCCGCGCAGCTTTGCGAGCGTAGCGGCGTCGACCGCTACGATCTCGCGATCGTATTGGGCTCTGGTTGGAAGGAGGGCGCCGACGCGCTCGGACCCCCGACGAGCGTCATCGAGACCTCGTCGTTGAGCGGCTTTGCGACGCCGACGGTCGCGGGTCACCGTGGCGAGATTCTCACCGTCGAGGTTGCGGGCAGGATCGTTGCGCTCATCTCGGGACGCGTGCACCTCTATGAGGGACACAGCGCGAACGATGTCGTCCACCCGGTGCGCACGGTGATCGCCGCCGGCGCGAAGAAGGTGATCCTCACGAATGCGAGCGGCGGGGTCGATCCGCTCGTACCGCCTGGCAGCATCGTCATGATCCGCGACCATCTCAACTTCACCGGTACGTCGCCGCTCGAAGGCCCACCGCCGCCTGAAGGTTACGGATCGCGATTCGTTGATCTCACTGATCTCTATAGCGAGCGAGCGCGTGGAATCGTTCACGCCGTCGCGCCGGACATCACCGAAGGCGTATACCTCGGTTTGCGCGGTCCGCACTATGAGACGCCGGCAGAGATCGTGATGGCCCGCACCCTCGGTGCGTCGCTCGTCGGAATGTCCACGGTGCTCGAGGCGATCGCCGCTCGACACCTCGGTGCAGAGGTGCTGGGACTCAGCTTGGTGTCGAACTTCGCGGCGGGCGTCGCGGGACATCCGCTCAGTCATCTCGAGGTACTGGACACGGGGCAGAAGGCAGCAGGCTCGCTCGGCGTGCTGTTGGCGAACGTTCTGCCGGCGATGTGAACGACTCGCTCGTCGAGGAGGTTCGCCGCTGGATCGCTCTCGACCCCGACGAGCGCGATCGAGCCGAATTGCAGGCGCTGCTCGACGCGAATGATGAATCCGAGCTCGAGCGACGCTTTCGCGTCCCGCTGACGTTTGGCACTGCTGGGCTGCGCGGTCCCGTCATGGCGGGACCCGCCGGCATGAACCGGGCGACGGTTCGCCGAGCAACGGTCGGCGTGCTCGCGTGGCTCAATGAAAAGGGTCTCGACGCCACGCGCGGTGTCATCGTTGGCAGAGATGCACGTCGCGGTTCAGAGGCCTTCAATGACGAAGTGGTCTCCGTCTTGCTCGGCGGGGGAGCAGTTGTCTACGAGATGCCCTCGCCGCTTCCGACGCCACTCGTGCCCTACTGCGTGAAGGCGTTGGGCGCGGTCGCGGGCATCATGATCACTGCGAGTCATAACCCGCGCGAGGACAATGGCTACAAGCTCTACGCTCCCGACGGCGCCCAGATCATTCCGCCCGATGATGAGATCGTCGAGCGTTACGCGCGAGCGGCTGGCAATGTTGCACTCGCAGATCGTTCAGCGTTGCGCTACCGGTCTGTGCCACCGGAGGTGCTCGACGACTACCGTTCGCACATGTTGGCTCGCTTTAGGCCTGAGGGAGGGAGTGACCTCGCAATCACCTACACCCCGTTGCACGGGGTCGGCGGCGAGTTCGCGATGGCCTTGCTCGCCGACGCGGGCTATCGTCGCGTGGCGAAAGTTGAGCGCCAGTTCGCGCCCGATCCGCTCTTTCCGACGCTGCCATTCCCAAATCCAGAAGAGCCCGGCGCGCTCGAACTTTCAATGGAAACGGCCAACGCTGCACGCTCATCCCTCATTCTCGCCAACGACCCCGACGCGGATCGCTTAGGTGCCGCCGTCCACGACGGGATTGGGTGGCGCGTCCTTCGAGGCGACGAGATTGGGTGGCTTCTCGCGTCGTGGCTCGTCGATGAGGTGAAGGCGAAAGGTCAGCGGATGGCGACGAGCATCGTCTCTTCGACACTGCTCGCGAAACTCGCGCGCGAATCGGGCGTGATATGTGCGACAACGCTCACGGGCTTTAAGTGGATCGCACGAGCCGCTGGCACCGGAGTGCTCGGTTTCGGGTATGAAGAGGCCCTCGGGTACGCCGTTGACCCGGCGGTCTCGGATAAGGACGGACTGTCCGCAGCGCTGGCGGTGGCGCGCGTCGCCCACGAACTGGCTCGTGATGGAAAGACCCTCATCGATCGCATCGACGAGCTCGAGGCTCGTTTTGGCGTTCATCGAACCGCTCAGCTTTCCTTTCGTGCTGAGGGTCCGACAGCTCGCGACCAGATCGCTCAGCGAATCGAGTCATTACGATCATCGACGCCAGACTCGCTCGGAGGAGTTCGCGTGACTGGCGTGATCGATCTCGCCGATGGGTGGCTCGGGCTGCCATCGACCGAAGGTCTCGTCTTCGAGCTCGGCGAGCTCGGGCGCGTGATTGTGCGACCTTCGGGCACGGAAGCCAAAGTGAAGGCGTACCTCGAACTGACGCCACCGCGAGACGGCACGCTGGAGGAACAGCGCGACGTCTCGCAGCGCATCAGCAACGCAATCGAGGCGGACCTTACGGTCCGCCTCGATTGCGATTGATTCGTGGTACGTCGAGCCACCGACATCATTGGCGCGGCATCAGCGCGAGTGATGTCGGTGGCGTCGAACGGCTTCTACTGTGCAGTCGTGGTGATGACCACCTTGTTCGAAACCTGACCCGAGACAACCACCCGCACCGTGGCACCGTCGGCGCGCACGATAGCGGCAACGGCGTTGGCGCGCTCGCGAGCGAGTGTGGTGTTGTGCTGGGCGTAACCGGTCACGGTAACCGTTGCTCCTGCCTCAAGCTTGGCGCCGAGGGCCGAGATGGCTCGGCGCTCGCCGCTGCCGAGGGCGTGGCTCTTCGGAGCGAAGCCGAGGGTCAGCGGAGCCGGGATGGCCGTCCTAGCCAACGCGAACTCGATCGACGTCGGCGCTGAGGACACGGCATACGTGGTGTCAGTTGCCGCCTGGGTCGCGGTGACCGTGCAGGTTCCCGCACTCGTCGCGGTGAGTTCGTCACCGTTAATCACGCAGCCGAGCGCTGTTCCGTTGGAAGCGGTGTAGGTAATCGTGCCGCTGCCCGAACCGCCGCTCGTCGCGAGCGTGACGGGAGTACCGACGGTTCCCGACGTGGTCGTGATCGTGAGTGGCGTCGTCACTGTCGCGACTTCGCCGGAGCTGTTGATCGTCCAGTAGTCGGGAGACGAGGTCAACGTGTCGTACCCGACCTGTCCGTAGGTGTCGTAGGTCAGATCCGTGGCACCAAGTGTGAGGTCGGGAAGTACTGCCTCATCTGCCCACCCCGCGAGCGTCGAGTCAAAGTTGGCGGTTGACAGCGACGTGTAGTCGAGTGCATCGGCGAGATTGCTCACGTGGGTGATATTCCACGAGCCAAGGTCCTGATTGAACGCCGTGTCGCCTTCAAACATGTCGTTCATGTCCGTGACGTTGGTCGTGTCCCAGCCAATACCTGGATCCGACACGAGTGCTACGCCGCCATCATTGAACGTTGTGTCGCCTTGGAACATTCCGCTCATGTCAGTGACGTTCGTGGTGTCCCACGTGTTGAGGTCTTGGTTGAAGCCGGTTGCAGAGCTAAACATGTAGCCGGTCTCCGTGACGGTCGACGGAAGGTCCGTCGGCACGGATACGAGGTTCGTGTCACCACTGAAGGCGTTATAGAGATTGGTGAGTCCAACGCCATCCCAGTTCGTTACCGCAGTGAGCGCGTAGTCGGGAACGGGTGTTGAGCCCGCCGGGGTACCGAACTCAGGAACGTTGCCCGTCACCGTGACGGTGTACGTCCCAGGAGCCGCGTACGTGTACGAAAGGTTGCCGGGCGTGGTGTCGACGACCGCCGCTGAACCGTCACCCCAGTCGACGGTGGCGTCGAGGCCGTTTCCGTAGAGCGGTAACGAGACGGTCGTTCCCGTGCTGCCAAGGGCCGAGGTGTCGATGGTGAGGATCATGCCGTCGGTGGTGGCGCCAGCGGGCGAAGGTGCAGCCAACGTCAGCGCGCCGCCAGTGATCATTGCGGCAGAGGCGACTGCCGCAAGTGCAGGCCTCCAGATTCGATTCCGTAACTTCATGTACTTCTCCTTGATATATGTTTTCGGTGACGTGTCACCGTTGATGAGAACGAACATTTCATCAAATGATGGAGTGTTCGCACCGCTCATGTAGAGCATGAAATCGAAGTTACCGAGACAGCCTGGCCGTGCGATAAGCGCTCACTAATTCGTTTCTGAACGATGCACACGCAACCTGACTACGCGATAAGGGCGTAATAAATCGTTGCTGAATGCCGTGCGAACTCGGATCGTTATTCGCGAGTGAACGGGCGTTATGAGCGAAGCGCTGCGTAACCCGGCTTGATGATGGTGTTGATCATTGAGAGCCGCTGGTCGAAATCGTAGAACGAACTCTTCGCTGCGTTGAGTGTCAGCCACTCCATGTCGTTGAGGTTCCAGCCAAAGGCCTCCGCGCAGGTTGCGAACTCCCCAGAGAGCGTGATCCCACTCATCAGTCGATTGTCCGTATTGAGGGTCACGCGAAAGCGCAGCCGCTTTAAGAGGTCAATCGGATGTTCGGCGATGGACGCGGCGGCCCCGGTGTGCACGTTTGACGTTGGACATACTTCCAGTGGAATACGTCGGTCGCGCACGTAATTCGCGAGACGTCCCAGACGGAACTCTCCGTCGACCTCGGTGATGTCATCGACGATGCGTACCCCGTGCCCGAGCCGCTCGGCGTTGCAGAACTGGACCGCCTCCCAGATGGACGGAAGTCCGAACGCTTCGCCCGCGTGAATCGTGAGGTGGAAGTCCTCGCGCTGGATAAGGTGAAACGCCCGCAAGTGCTTCGTCGGTGGGAAGCCGTCCTCGGGTCCCGCGATATCGAACGCGCAGACTCCCTCCTCGCGAAAGTCGATAGCGAGTTGGGCGATGGTCTCGCTCAAGGTCGCTTGGCGCATCGCCGAGAGGATGGCTCGCACGACAATTCGACGGCCCTCGTTGGCGGCTTCCTTCGTGCCGAGCGCAAAGCCGTCGAGCACTGCTCGCACGACTTCGTGCAACGTCAGTCCCGCATTCAGGTGCTGTTCGGGGGCGAATCGAACCTCGGCGTAGACAATGCCGTCCCTCGCGAGATCGATGGCGCTTTCGGCCGCCACGCGCTCTAACTGCTCGCGCGTTTGCATCAAGACGGTCGTATGCGCGAAACCTTCGAGGTAGCGCACGAGATCGCTGCCAGGAGCGTCGACAATGAACCACCGGCGTAGCGCCTCGGGGTCGCTCGTGGGGAGGCCCTGATAGTCGATTTCGCGAGCCAGCTCGATAATCGTCTCGGGGCGAAGTCCACCGTCGAGGTGCTCGTGGAGCAGCACCTTTGGCGCCTTGCGGATGATCTCGCGCGTCAGTGGTTCCATCGCATCAGGCTAGCCACGGCGATGCGCGAAAGCCTCGCGACGATCGGCCGAGATCTGGTTAGCGTTCGAGAAAGGCGAGCGTGCGTTCGAGCAAGAGCGCTGTCGCAGCGGCGTCGTAGGAGGAAAGGCTGTCGTCGGCGAACAGATGCTCTGAACCCGGGTACAAGAACAGCTCGGCGTCCTCTACAGACTCGACGAGATCGCGCGCAGATTCAAGGTCACCTTCGTTCGTAAAAAACGGATCCGCGTCCATCGCGTGAATCTGTACGGGCACACCGTCCGGCCACGTACCGAACTCCGATACGGGAATGCATGAGTGATACAGCAACGCGCCCGTTGCCCCGGCACGTGTTTGCGCAAGAAACTGCGCCGAGAGGACGCCGAGGGAAAACCCGGCGTAGACAGCATCATTCGGCGTTGCGTCGCCCACGAGTCGTCCACGCTCGAGGATGGTGTCAAAGCCGACGCCTTCTACATATTCTTGACCGGATTCGATCGAGGTGAACGTGCGCCCTTCGAAGAGGTCCGGCGTCGTGACCGAGTGTCCGTTCGCTCGCAGTTGATCGCCGAAGTGCTGCACACCAGGGGTGAGTCCTTGGATGTGGTGGAAAAGTATGACGTTGGCCATGAGTCTCCTTTCGCTACATCGCAGAAAGTACCAGACCTACGTCGCGGCTATGCGCGCACCAGGTCGAACTGCGCGTCGTCGAGAGACGGCAGTTCGTCACCGATGACGACGGCGTTCGCAATCACGCCGCGTCCGAGTTCGAGATGAGCCTCGTCGTCTGCGTGCAGCGCGAAGAGCGGTTGGCCTGCTTCGAGGTGGTCTCCTTCGCGCACGAGACACATGACGCCCGCGGTCGCGCTCACGGGGTCCTCCTTGCGAGCCCTCCCGGCCCCGAGGCGCCACGCAGCGACACCGACCCTCCGGGCGTCGATCGATTGCACGAAACCTGAACGAGGTGCTCGAACCTCTTCGATGAGGCGAGCTGTCGGCAGCGCGGCGTCGGGGTCGCCGCCCTGGGCTGCGATCATGCGGCGATACACCTCGTAGGCGGTACCGTCATCGAGTGCGATCGCGGGATCGGCATCGAGCCCGACGAGTTCAAGCATGATCACGGCGAGCGCGAGCGTGAGTGTTCGCACGTCGCTCGGTCCGCCGCCCCGCAAGACCTCGACGGACTCGGTCACTTCGAGCGCGTTGCCGATCGCGCACCCGAGTGGGGCGCTCATCGACGTCAGCTTCGCCACGGTGGTCACACCGTGCGCCTCACCAAGGCGAACCATGGTGCGGGCGAGGAGACGAGCCCGATCGGGCTCGCTGATGAAGGCACCCTTGCCGAACTTGACGTCAAGGACGAGCGCGCTCGTTCCCTCGGCAATCTTTTTCGACATGATTGACGACGAGATGAGTGGGATCGCTTCGACCGTGCCGGTCACATCGCGCAGCGAATAGAGCCGGCGATCGACAGGGGCGAGCCCGGCGCCCGCGGCGCAGATGACGGCACCGACGGTCTCGAGCTGTTCAACGATCTGCGCGTTGGACAGCGTCGCTCGCCAGCCGGGAATTGATTCGAGTTTGTCCAGCGTGCCGCCGGTGTGGCCAAGTCCACGCCCCGAGAGCTGGGGCACCGCCGCGCCGCACGCCGCGACGAGTGGGGCAAGAATGAGCGAGATCTTGTCGCCGACGCCGCCGGTCGAATGCTTGTCAACGGTGGGACGCGACAGTCCACGTAGATCGAGCCGTTCGCCCGACGTGATCATCCGCGCTGTCCATGTGTCCAGTTCGTGATCGCTCAAGCCACGAAAGAATATTGCCATCAGTAGCGCGGACATCTGCTCTTCGGCAACCTCGTTGCGTGCGTACGCGTCGAGCACCCAGGTGATCATCTCGTCGCTCAGTACACCACCGTCGCGCTTCGCGGTGATGACGTCGACCGCAGAGAATGAGCTCACGAACTGCGTCGCACGTCGAGATCGTCGGGACCGAAGGCGGCCGGTAGAAGCGCCGCGAGCCTCGTCGGCACGACGTTTTCGCCCGCGTCAATCAAGAGCTCGTTGCCGCCGTGCTCGAAGAGCAGCTGGCGACAGCGTCCGCACGGCGCGATGGGTTCGCCATCTCCCGCGACAATGGACGCCGCAATCAGTCGTCCGCCGCCGACGCGGACGAGGTCACTCACGAGCGAGCACTCCGCGCAGAGGGTGAGTCCGTAGCTCGCGTTCTCTACGTTGGAACCGACGACCACCTCACCGGAGTCCGTCAGCGCACACGCACCGACTGACACCCGCGAATACGGAGCGTACGCACGGGTGGCCGCCTCTCGCGCGCCTGCGCGCAGCCGCTCCCACGCAATCTCAGGGCCCGGATTCACGCCCTCACAGTACACTTTGCGCTGCGTGACCAACTTTCGATTCTCCCCAGTCGTCATCAGCGACGAAGTCACGGCGGCGCTGCGCGAAGGCCGCGGGGTCGTGGCACTCGAGACGACGATCATCGTGCAGGGTCTGCCCGCCCCGATCAACTTCGACGTCGCTCGCGAGTGCGAGGCTGCGGTGCGTTCGAGCAACGCAACACCCGCGACCATTGGCGTGCTGGACGGTCGCATCGTCGTAGGGCTCACGATCGCAGAGCTCGAGCGGCTCGCCGATCCCGACCTGCGGGCAGCAAAGCTCTCGGCTCGCGACCTCGGCGTTGCCCTCGCCACGGGTACGGACGGCGCGACGACCGTCGCCGGCACGATCGCCATCGCCGAACGCGCGGGCATTGACGTCATGGCGACGGGTGGACTCGGCGGCGTGCACCGCGACGCCCGCTCGACCTTCGACGAATCCGCGGACCTGATGGCGCTCGCTCGCACGTCGGTGCTCGTCGTTGCGTCCGGGGTCAAGTCGATCCTCGATATTGGGGCCACGCTGGAACGTCTCGATACCTTCGGCGTGCCGGTTGTTGGTTATCAGACACGGCAGTTTCCTGGCTTCTATTTGCGTGACAGCGGCTTTGCCCTCGATTGGTCCGTCGCGAGTGCCGAAGAGGCCGCGCACGCATTTCGCTACCACCGGGACTTCTCAACGACGGGCCTCCTCCTCGCCAATCCAGTTGGCAGCCACCAGGAGCTCAATCATGGCGTGCACGAGGCCGCCCTCTCGAGTGCGCTCTTGAAGGCTCAAGCGGAGGGCGTGAGCGGCAAAGCGGTAACGCCCGCACTACTCAGCGAGTTCGCGCGCCATACTGACGGGCTTTCGGTGCAGGTGAACCGTGACCTCGTCGTCTCGAACGCATCGCTCGCCGGCGAGGTCGCCGCGTCGCTCGCAAGTCTGTCCGGGTGAGCGTGCCGCGCGTCGCCGTCGTCGGTGACGTGATGCTCGACATCATCGTCCAACCGAGCGGGGAGATCTCTCTCGCGAGTGACACCCCTTCTCACGTGCGTCTCGCCCGAGGCGGTGCCGGTGCCAACCTGGCCGTCGCGCTCGTCGCGAGCGGTTGCGAGGCAGTATTCCTCGGCGCGGCGGGTGATGACGTGGCACGCCAGATCTTCGTCGACGCACTCGAGTCGTCCGGTGTCACTCCATACCTCCAGCGCGTTGCCGCGGAGACCGGGACCGTCGTCGCGCTTGTCGATGACGCGGGCCAGCGTTCGATGCTGACCGACCGCGGTGCGAACTCGATGCTCAGCGCCGCGTTCGTCCTCGATCAACTCGCTGCGCCTTTCGATCACGTGCACGTCTCGGGCTATCTCGTGCTCGATCCCGCGACGAGGGAAGTTGCCACTGCCGCGCTACGCGACGCGCGCGAGCGAGGGCGATCGACATCGATCGACGTCTGCTCGGTGGCCCCGCTTCGAGCGATGTCACGCGCCACCTTCATCGAATCCGCCGCACTGGCCGGCCATTTTTTTGCGAACGAAGACGAGGCACTAAATCTGACTGCGAGTGAGGACGTGGAAGTCGCCATGGAGCGGCTCGCCGCAATTTTTGGCGAGGTCGTCGTCACGCGCGGCGCGTTAGGTGCCCTTGGAGATATTGAAGGGCGTCGCTATCACGCCGAAGCGCTGGCGACGACGGTGATCGACACAACGGGTGCCGGTGACGCCGCTGCGGGCGCGTACCTCGGTGCGCGGTTGCTTGGCCGGGATCCTCAGTCTTCGCTCGCGAGCGCGATGGCTGCGTCCGCCCGCGTCGTCTCGGGATTCGGCGCTTAACCCGGAATGTAGGGCTGGCCGTCTGCTGCTGGCGGGCGAACCCGGCCGATGAGTCCCGCCACGACCGCGATGGTGATGAGGTAGGGGAACATCTGCAGAATGTAGATCGAGATCGGCACCTGGTAGGTCACGAGGTTGTACGAGAGATACACCGAGAGTCCAAAGATGATCGACGCCACAACGGCACCCGAGGGACGCCAGCGCCCGAAGATCATCGCGGCGAGGGCGATGTAACCGAGGCCTGAGGTGTAGCCGACCTGGAACTGGCCCTGGGTCGCCATGAACGCAACGCCCCCGAGCCCCGCGATGGCCCCACCGAGGATGACGTTGGTGTATCGCAGACCAACGACGCGAATGCCCACCGTGGCGGCAGCCTTCGGGTGTTCGCCGACGGCGCGCACGTGCAGTCCGTAACGCGTCTTAAAGAGGGCGAAGCTCACGACACCAAGGAGAACCAGCATCGCGTACCAAAAGCCCGACTGATTGAAGAACACCGGTCCGATGATCGGAATCTTGTAGAGGAGTGGGACGGGAAGGTTGGGCGCAGTGTTTCCGATGTTGAAGTTTGGGAATGGGGTGAGCACTTGCAGGTTGAGATACGAGGACAGGCTGCTCAACATGGTGACAAGGACGATGCCCACGATGATCTGGTCCGCGTGATAGCGCAGCGAGAAGAACGCCAGCACCAATCCAATGAGGCCGCCCACGGCGATCCCGGCGATGGCCGCGTAGAAGAAGTTGCCCGTGGTCGATGCGACCATGCTTCCGAGAAACGCACCCGCGATGAACTGGCCCTCGATCGCGATGTTGACGACCCCTGCGCGTTCGCACATGATGCCCGACAGCGAGCCGAAGACGAGCACCATCGTCGTCGCGGAGGCGCCGACCAAGATCGACGTGACGTTGATGTAGTCAATCTGCGCGGGCCCCGTCGAGCGCGACGCCCACACCAATAGGGCGAAAAGAAAGAGGATCGCGACGAAGCAAAAGCGACCCATGACCAATCGCTTGGGTTCTCGAACGAAAACCTCGACACCGATGGCGATCATGATGATGGCGACCACGATGATCGTCCAATGCGTCGGCACGGTCAACGTGCCGAGATGCCAGGGAGCGTTCGTTGCATTGAGGGGCGTGAACGTGAGCTGGGACGTGCCCTTCAGGTCCGTCCCAAAGCCGAAGACGAAGAGAGTGAAGAGTCCGAGGGCCGCCATGATGACGGCGATGACTCGCGTGCGGCGATTCTTCGCTGCCGGTGTAGCGCTCGTGGGTGAGATGGTGGTCAGACTCACGTGCCCCATCCCGTCGTCGCGAGCTGGATCGTCGCGGTGGGAGCCTTACGAAGCCGGAAGATCTCCTTCACCAACACCGGGGTGGCGACGAAGAGGACGATCGCGGATTGAATGACGGTGGCGAGATCCAAGGGGATGCCGGTTGAGGCTTGCATGTTGCGCCCGCCGACGCTGAGGGCAGCGAAGAGGAGCGATGCCCAGACAATGCCCATGGGTCGGTTGCGCCCGAGAAGGGCCACCGTGATCGCGGTGAAGCCGATGCCGGCGTTGCCGATGAGGAACCCGCCATCGATGTAGTGGGTGGTGCTCGCCACCTGCACGAATCCCGCGAGTCCGGCGAGGCCACCCGAGATGAGAAAGACGGTAACGATGACGAAGCGCGCGCTGATGCCCGAGGCGTGCGCCGCTGCCGGGTTCGCCCCCGTGACGCGAAAATCAAAGCCGAGTGACGAACGGTTGAGGAGCCACCACGCAAAGACGACGACGAGGGCGGCGACGAAGACGCCGTAGCTGACGCGAAGTCCCGACTTGGTGCCAAAGAGTGGCGCGAGAATCGCTGAGGGATAGAGCGTTCGACTGATGTCATTCTGCTGGCCCGGCTGTTGAAAGGGCGTCGACAGCACCGCGAAGAGCAAGAACGCGTAGGTGACGTAGTTAAACATCAGCGTCACGATCACTTCGTGAGCACCGGTGAAGGCCTTTAAGAGGCCGGGAACGGCCCCGCAGAGCATCCCGCCCACAATGCCTCCGAGGAGGGCCAGCGGCACGTGGATGACCGTGGGCATGTTGATCATGGAGCCAACGACCGTGCCCCCAATGCCACCGATGACGGCCTGTCCGTTCGCGCCGATGTTGAACAAGCCGGTTTGAAAGGCGATGCCGACCCCGATGCTGATGATGACCAGTGGCGTCGCGTACGTGAAGGTCTCTGAGATCGGCGTGAGCGTGTTCGGCCAGCCCTTGCCGGTCGTCAGCGAATGCCAAAAGCCCTGAGGGTCGACGATCGATCCGGTGAAGATCGCTCGGTACGCCGCGCCAACGTTGTCGAAGGTGATATTGAGCGCGTGAGGGATGCCGTCCCAACTGTGAAAGATGCCGCGCCAGGCGTCCAGCACGACAGGCGTCGTGGTTGCGATGACGATCGCACCAAAGACGAGTCCGAGGATGATGGCGAGTCCCGCCACGACGATGGGGCTGGTCGAGCTGTAACGCGCCCAGAGCGTGGGTTTGGGATTGAGTTCGGCGTCGAGCACGGGGTCAGACACTGGCCCCCTTCAGTGACGTGCCTGCCATCAAGAGTCCGATGGATTCGCGACTCATCGTGGGTTCGACGACGCCCACGATCTCGCCTTCGAACATGACGGCGATGCGATCGCCGAGTGCGTAGACCTCATCGAGCTCGGAGCTCACGATGAGCGAGCCGTTGCCCCGGTTGCGGTAGTCAACGATCTGGCGGTGCACGTATTCGATTGAGCCGACGTCGAGCCCGCGGGTGGGTTGCGAGGCGACGAGAAACTCGAGCGATCGAGAGAGCTCGCGCGCGACGATCACCTTTTGCTGGTTGCCGCCGGACAACGAGCTCACGGGCGCCTCAATCGACGTCGTTCGAATGTCGAAGTCGTGCACGAGTCGCTTCGCGTTTTCTTTGACGGCAGCAAGATTTCTCGTGCCGCGGCGGGCGAAGGGTGGTCGTCGCGGGGTGTTGAGTACGAGGTTGTCGGCGACCGACATCGTGAGTACGAGCCCGTCGCGTTGTCGGTCTTCGGGGATGTGACCGAGTCCGGCGTCGAGCGACTGACGCGGCGTGAGGTTGGTGATGTCGCGTCCGTGCAGCGTGATGGTTCCCGACTCGACCGGGCGCATCCCCACGAGCGCTTCGACCAGTTCGGTCTGACCATTACCTTGCACGCCCGCCAGCGCCAAGACCTCTCCCGCGCGTACGTCAAGCGAAACGCCCTTCACTGCAACGAGGCCGCGATCATCACGTACCACGAGATCACGCGCTTCGAGCACGTTGTCGCCGGGGTCGTACGCTGTCTTCTCAACGGTGAGGAGGACCTCTCGTCCCACCATCATTGAGGCCAGCTCCGCTTCGCTCGCGCTCGGATCGGCCGAACCAACGACGCGACCTTGGCGGATGACCGTGATCACGTCGGCGATCGCCTTGACTTCTTTCAATTTGTGGGTGATGAACAGGATCGACTTGCCCGCGGCGGCGAGTGAGCGCATGATCTCCATGAGCGCGTCGATCTCTTGAGGGGTGAGAACAGCAGTCGGTTCGTCGAGAATGAGGAGCTCGGCGTCGTGGCTGAGGGCCTTCAGGATTTCCACTCGCTGTTGGAGTCCAACGGGAAGGTTCTCGACGACCGCGTCGGGGTCGACATCGAGTTTGAACTGGCGCGAGAGCTCACGGATCTCTTCGGTGGCGCGTTTGTAGTCAACTCGGTCGAATGATTTTGTCGGCTCGAACCCAAGGACGACATTTTCTGCGACCGTAAAGACCGGGACCAACATGAAGTGCTGGTGGACCATGCCGATGCCGCGACGAACGGCGTCACCCGAGTCCGAGATCCGCACCACCTCGCCGTTCATGAGGATCTCGCCCTCATCGGGATGCAGCAAGCCGAAGAGAACGTTCATGAGCGTCGACTTACCGGCGCCGTTCTCTCCGAGTAGCGAGTGAATCTGGCCGGGCTCGACCTTCAAGCTGATGTGATCGTTGGCCGTCAACGATCCAAAACGCTTGGTTATTCCGCGCAATTCAAGTTGCATGAGGTCTCATCGTATGTCACGACAAAGACCCGGGATTGCCCCGGGTCTTTGTCGTGATACAGCGCAAACGCGCTACGACGCTATTTCGGCGTGGCCGGGTAGCTGTTCGGGTTGACCGAGATCTTGCCAGCGATGATGCCCGACTTCGCGGTCGCGATCTTCGCCTTCAGCGACGAAGGAACCATCACGCCGCCGTACTCCAGCTGGGTGCCTTGGTTGGCAAGCGTGCCGATGTAGGAGCCAGCCTTGAAGGTGCCCTTCGCGGCCGAGAGCACTGCTGCTTCGACCGACGGCTCGACGCCCTTGGCGACCGTGCCCACGAAGTACTTGCAGTCAGACGCGTCCGAGACGCAGCCGTTGCTGTCGACCCACATCACGGATTTCCCAGTGCCCGCTGCTTGCACGGCGGCGACCGAACCGAGTCCCACGGATCCGGCGACGGGAAAGACAATGTCCGCACCTTCGGAGAAGAACGTCGTCGTGTCAGTCTTGCCAGCGGTCTGGTCGGTGAAGTTACCAATGAAGGTGCCCGAACCCGCACATTTTGCGAGTGAGCACACTCCCTTGCCCGGGGTCCAGCCAAGAACCTTGACCTTCTTGCTGTAGGTCTTGTCGAAGTAGCGAACTCCCGCGACGAAGCCGTTCATATACAAGGTGACGGCCGGGAAGTTCTCGCCACCGTACGTAGCGACCGTGCTTGTCTTGCTCATGCCCGCAGCGAGAATGCCGCCGAGGAACCCCGCTTGGTCCGTCTCGTACTGGAGCGCCAACACGTGCGTGCCAGCCTTGACGACTGGTGCGTCGTCAACGATTGCGAACTTCTGCGTCGGGTGCGCGTTCGCCGCGGCGGCGGTTGCAGCGTCCATCAAGAATCCGACGGTGACGATGATGCCGCAGCCCTTAGAGATGAAGCTGCTGATGTTTGGCGCGTAGTCGGACGACGACGTGGATGATAAGTACTGGACGGCAATGCTGCTGTCCTGGGCCGCCGCGGCCTTCAGGCCGTCCCACGCTGATTCGTTGAACGACTTGTCGTTGATACCACCCGTGTCGGTGACTACGCAGGCCTTGAACTTCGATGCGGCCGAGGCCGTCACCGTCGTTGAGGCCACACTCAGCGTCAGCGTGCCGAGAATCAAGACTCCCGATCCCAGCACGGTCGCGAGGCGACGAATACTCCCCATAAATCTCCCCTTTATTCGTTGTCAACCCTTAACGGGTTGTCCTCAGACTCGATGAGCTCCCGACGTGGCATCATCACCCTTTGGATGTTTTGTCAATCGCGACACTAGCCCCGATGTTCCGCGAGAAACGGTCTGATTCGGTGAGTGGGCGAGGGATTAATTCTCTTGAAATAGAAGGCGATTACGCCCGTGCGGCGCGGCCGGTGTTTCGCGGCAACGCGAACGAGACGAGTAGGGCGATCAGGGTGACGGCGCCAGAAATCTCAAAGACTCGCTGGTAACCAGAAGTGAGTGCGGACGCCATTGACGCATGGTGCAGCGCGGTGTTCGTCACATCGGTCGCGACTGTCGCGAGAATGGCGAGGGCGAGTGATCCACCGACCTGGCGCGACGTATTGAGCACGCCCGATGCCAACCCCGATTCGGATCGATTGACGCCCGATGTCGCTGACACCGCGAGCGGTGAGAACAGGATGCCCATCGAGAACGAGCAGACGAACGACGGCGCGAGGATGTGGGTCCAGTACGAGCTGTTGCTCGTGATGAACGAGAGCCAGATGAATCCGAGCGTCGCGAACGTGGCTCCGACCTGAAGAAGCGGACGAACGCCGACGCGCGCAATGAGCCGCGAGGAGATCTGTGCGCCAATGATGATGCCCAACGCCATTGGAAAGAACGCAAAGCCCGCCTTGACGGGTCCGTACTTCAGGACGAACTGGAAGTAATAGGTGAGGAAGTACCACATCGCAAAGAACGTGCCTCCGATGAGGAACATGATGATGTTGGCGGTCGATAGCGAGCGCGACTGGAACATGCGGAAGGGAACGAGGGGATGGGAGGCGACTTTGGCTTCCCAGCAGAAGAAGGCGACGAGCACGACGAGGCCGCCGAAGATCCAACCAAGGGTCGTCGCCGATCCCCAGGCGTGGGTCGTCGTATTCACCACGCCGTAGATCACCGAGGCGAGACCCGCAGTGACAAGCACGGAGCCGGTGACGTCGAGCTTGGAGGTGGCGTCGTGGTTGCGCATCTCCTGGAGGTAGAACGCCGCAATGATGCCCGCAGCGAGACCGAGGGGGACGTTGATGAAAAAGACCCAACGCCACGACACCCAGCCGGTGAGAATTCCACCGAGCAGTCCTCCGACCGCACCGCCCGCTCCCGCGACCGCACTCCACGCGCCGATGGCCTTGGGCAGTCGCGCGCCGTGGAACGTGGTGACGATAATGGTGAGCGTGGCGGGAGAAAGAATCGCCCCGCCAATGCCCTGGATGGCGCGAATCGTGACCATCTGAGTGCCCGTTTGTGCGAACCCGGCGCCGATGCTCGCGAGTGTAAAGAGCACGATGCCGGTCAAATAGACGTGGCGACGACCGAAGAAGTCAGCGGCGCGCCCGCCGAGCAAGAGGAAGCCAGCGAACGTGAGGACGTACGCATTGACGACCCACTGCGCGCTCGAAACCGAGAAGTGAAGATCGTGTCCCATGCGCGGCAGCGCCACGTTCACGATCGAGACGTCGAGCACCACCATGAACTGTGCGATGCAGGCAATGAACAGAATTAGCCAGTCGGGCGCGTGCCGCTTGACCGTCTCGATTGTCAACGTGTTCTCGGACATCGTCCGAGTGTACGGGAGCTATGTGACATCCATTCACGCTGAGTGTGACAAGCGGGTCGAAGATCGGCCACACTGGAAGGCATGGTTGCTCAGTACATATTCACGATGCGAGACCTTCGACGTTTCTATCCGCCGGATCGCGAAGTCCTCCGTGGCATCAATCTCTCCTTCTATCCGGGTGCGAAGATCGGCGTCATCGGCGCCAACGGTTCCGGCAAATCGTCGCTGCTTCGGATCATGGCGGGTCTCGACGACGGCTTTACCGGCGAAGCCCGCCTCACGCCCGGTTTTAGCGTCGGCTATCTCTCCCAGGAGCCCGAACTCGATCCGTCGAAAGACGTGGTCGGAAACGTCGCCGACGGGGTCGCCGAGCAGCGTGACTTGCTCATTCGCTTCAACGAGGTCTGTGCCGCGATGGGCGAGCCAGACGCAGACTTCGACGTGCTGCTCACCGAGCAGGCTGATCTGCAGACAAAGATTGACGCCGCCAATGCGTGGGACTTAGAGCGCACGCTCGACATCGCGATGGACGCATTGCGTCTGCCGCCGCCCGACGCCGACGTGTCCACGCTGTCGGGTGGTGAGCGTCGCCGCGTTGCGCTCTGTCGTCTGCTGCTGTCGAAGCCCGACCTCTTGCTGCTGGACGAACCGACGAACCACTTGGACGCAGAGTCGGTGGCGTGGCTCGAGCGCACGCTGCAGGAATACAGCGGCACGGTCGTCGCGATCACGCACGATCGCTACTTCCTCGACAACGCCGCCCAATGGATTCTTGAGCTCGACCGCGGGCACGGCATTCCGTGGGAAGGCAACTACTCCTCATGGCTCGAGCAGAAGCAGGCGCGACTCGCGGCCGAAGAAAAAGCTGACAAGGTTCGCCAGGCCTCCCTGGAACGAGAGCTCGAGTGGATTCGACTGTCTCCGCGAGCCCGCCAGAGTAAGGGCAAGGCCCGACTCAACACGTTCAATCAACTCGTTGCCGAGTCCGAATCAGCCGAGCGACGCGCGGAGCGCCTCGAGATCGTCATTCCTCCGGGCCCGCGGCTCGGCGACACCGTCGTCAATGCAAATGATCTCACGAAGGGTTACGACGATCGCCTCCTCATTGAGGACCTCACATTCCTGCTTCCTCCCGGTGGCATCGTGGGTGTCATTGGAGCGAACGGCGCGGGTAAGACCACGCTGTTTCGCATGATGGTCGAACAGGAGAAGCCGGACTCGGGCTCCATCGAAATCGGTTCGACGGTGCAGTTCGCGTATGTGGACCAGTCGCGCGACACGCTCGTCGCCGACAACACCGTCTTCGACGAGATCAGCGGCGGGCAAGAGCACATGGTGGTTGGTTCGCGTGAGATCCACGCGCGCGCCTACGTCGCGAGCTTCGGTTTTAAGGGGAGCGACCAGCAGAAAAAGGTGGGCGAAATCTCCGGCGGCGAACGCAATCGCGTGCAACTGGCAAAAGTGCTTCGTAGTGCGGGGAACGTGCTGCTCCTCGACGAACCGACGAACGACCTCGACGTCGACACGCTGCGTGCCCTCGAAGATGGATTGCTGTCATTTCCAGGCTGTGCGGTCGTCATCAGCCACGATCGCTGGTTCCTCGACCGCATCGCGACACACGTGCTCGCCTTCGAGGGTGACGCCGTGGTGCGTTGGTTCGAAGGGAACTTCTCGGACTATGAGGTCGAGCGCCACAAGCGACTCGGCACGGACGCCGATCAGCCACATCGCTTGCGCTACAAGCCGATTACGCGCTAACTGCACGCGCCTCGCGACATAAGGTTTCGGCGTGGCCAAGGGAACTGATTACTCGACGTACCTGCACATCAACGACCTATTGAAGTTGCAGGTTCCCCTCACCGACGACGCGAGCGACGAACTCTTGTTTATTGTCGTGCACCAGTCCTACGAGCTGTGGTTCAAGGTAATTATCGATGAGCTGCAGCGGTCGATCGCATTCCTTCACGAGCTCGAGCCGTGGCGCGCGATTCCCCATCTGCGCAGGACCGTCGAGATTGAAGAGCTCCTGCTCACGCACCTTCGTCTCCTCGACACCATGTCACCGGAAGGTTTCCTCGCTTTTCGCGATCCGCTCGATCCCGCGTCGGGCTTTCAGTCCTTCCAGTTCCGAGCGATCGAATTCCTGAGCGGCGGAGGTTCACCCGCGGTCTTGACCTACGACATCTTCGACGAGGAGCAGCGTCGCTGGCTGCGCGAGATGAGCGAAGCGCCGAATCTCCGCGACGGGTTTGAACGCGCGTTGCGCCAGAGCATGGGCGCGTCAGGGCAAGACAATCTCCTCGATCTGGTGCGCGAGCTCTACCATCACCACGACCGCGCAGAACTCAGCGCGTTGCACACGGTCGCCGAGCTCTTGATCGACCATGACGGGAACCTGGCGCTCTGGCGTTACCAACACAAGATGATGGCGGCCCGTCAGATTGGGCGCCGCCCCGGCACCGGCGGAAGCGCCGGCATGGCGTACCTCGACACGACACTCGAGCAGCGTTTCTATCCAATTCTCTGGGAAGTGAGGTCAGTGCTGTGATTACCCGTGACGACTGTGCAGCAATGGACGCGTCGGACGAGCTCGCGGGCGTGCGCGACGAGTTCACGCTCGCGGATGGAGAGATCTACCTCGACGGCAACTCGCTTGGGCCGGTATCGCGCAATGTGTCCGTCCGCGTGAACGAAGTCGTGGGTGACGAGTGGGCCAAGGGACTCGTGCGCAGCTGGAACGACGCGGGTTGGATGGACATGCCGCTGCGTCTCGGCGACCGGGTTGCACCGCTTATCGGGGCTAAGTCCGGCGAAGTCCTCGTCGCTGACACGCTCACATTCATGCTCGCCAAGCTCATCGGGGGAGCGCTCGATCTGCGACCCGAACGCCATGTGGTTCTCACCGATCGCGACAACTTTCATTCGGACCTGTACATCGTTGAAGCGATGGCTGCACGCGCCGGACGATCGGTGATCGTGAAGCCGATGGCTCGCGACGAGATCCTCGGCGCGCTCAACGAGGACGTGGCGCTCGTGATGTTGACCCACGTCGACTTTCGTAGCGGCGAAATGCTTGACCTGCACTCCATCACGAAATCAGTTCACGATGCCGGAGCACTCATGCTCTGGGACTTCGCGCACTCAACGGGAGCGGTACCGCTTGACGTCGAAGGCGCGGACGTGGACTTCGCCGCGGGCTGCGGTTACAAGTACCTGAACGGCGGTCCGGGGGCACCCGCCTTTTGCTACGTGAGAACGTCGTGGCAGGGACAGCTCAAGAATCCGCTGCCGGGGTGGCTTGGGCACTCGCGACCCTTCAACTTCGAGCCGAGCTACGAACCGGCCTCGGGCATGAGGGCTTTTGTTACGTCATCACCCTCGATCGTGGCGTTGGCCGCGCTCGATGGCGCGCTCGACGTCTTCGACCGCGCCTCCATGGACCAGATTCGACGCAAGAGCCTTGCACTCACTGACCTCTTCATCGAGCTTGTGGAGGCGGCCCTGCCTGACGTGTTCGAGATCGTCACCCCGCGCGATCACGCCCGTCGCGGGAGCCAAGTTTCAATGAGCCACCCCGACGCCTACGGCATCATCCAGGCGCTCATTGCCCGGGGGGTAACAGGTGATTTTCGTGCACCCGACGTTGCGCGCTTTGGATTCACTCCGCTCTATGTGCGCTTCGTTGACGTCTTTGACGCGGTCGACATACTCCTCGACGTGATGAATACGAAGGCCTATGCCGAGACCGCCTTCAGCGTGCGCAAATCCGTCACGTGATCTAGGCCTCAAGGTCCGTTTCCCCGCATTCCTAAAACGCCACGCATCAGGGTATTCAGCATCTTCATACCACGACACTTGACAAGCGACTGATAACGATATATCGTTATAGCACGTCAACTATCGAGAAAGGATAGTCATGAGAGACAGAGATTTCCAGGACTCATCAAGCCGACGAGCCCGACACGCTGATCACAGCGACAGAAGCCCCTACGAGGCGCATTCGCACGACCATCACCGTCACGGCCCCCGCCACGGCGGCGGACGGGGCGAAGAAGGCCGCGATCACGAAGGTGTCCGCGGGCGCCGTGGACGTGGCCGTCGAGGCGACGTTCGCTACGCGATCCTCGCGTTGTTACAAGAGCGTCCGATGCACGGATACGAGATGATGCAGGAGCTCGCCGAACGGACTCAGGGTCTGTGGCGACCGAGCCCCGGCTCGCTGTACCCCGCCTTGCAGCTTCTGGAAGACCAGGGCTTCGTGCGCTCAGAGAGTGCCGAAGGTCGACGCCAGTTCACCCTGACCGACGAAGGTCGCGCCCATTTGACGGAGCGCGGCCGATCGTCAGCCCCATGGGAGTCCATGGTGCACGATGCCGACAAGGGCGACATGGCGCTGCGTTCCGCGCTGCACCACGTGGCCGTCGCGGTTCACCAAGTGTCAGAAGCCGGTACGCCCGAGCAAAAGGAACGCGCCGACGCGTTGCTCAAAGAGCTACGCCGTCAGATGTACCTTCTCCTGGCTGAGACCCTCGCTCCTCGCGAGGACTAACAGCATCAGGGCTGTGATGGCGCCGACTCGAGACGTGTGTCTCAAGTCGGCGCCATTTTGCTTCTCGCTACAAAGTCGAGTCGGCCCTGGGGGCGTAAGCGGCACCCGTCATCGTCACCGTCACCGGCGTGATCTCCCCAGTCTTGCGTTCATCGTCGCGAGGTAGTCCGCTGGATACCCAGTCGCCGGACACGTCGCGGGTGCTCCGTTGGCGCCGCACGGAGTTGCGGCATTCATTGGTTTCAAACGCACGTTGCGAGTGCAGCATGACGTGCCAGTGATTGGTCACCGGCACTTGCGGGAGCGACGGAGTTGTATTCAAATTCTGCTCGGTGAGCGTCTTTCACGATCTCGCACGGCCCGCGGGACAGCGGCACTCGCGAGGGTTTTTGTTTAGGACTCCTGGTGCACGACGAGCACTGAGCACGCCGCGTGCGAGATGACGGCAGAGGCAACGCTGCCGAGCAGATGCCCGACGAGACCGC
>DASXEU010000109.1:0-6399 GCA_036489935.1 Acidimicrobiales bacterium | reverse complement strand
CGTCGGAGAGCGTCTACGTCGTAGGTCATCGTTGACCATCCTTCTGCTGGGGGAACAATCGATGGTACCCAACGGAGCACGAGAGAGTTCATCATGCACGTTGGTGCGTGAACGAGCTGCTCTATTAGCGAGACGTCGGAGTTCGTGCGCTCGCGCGCGACCACGTTCGGTCGCGTCGGTAGAGGCTCTCAAGTTCGCCGGACTTTGCGCGGTAGAACTCCGCAGCGCTCGAGGGCTGATACGTGGTTCCGTGTGGTACTACTGACTCGCCGACGCTACGACCCGCCACTGCGGCAGCGGCGAGCAACGCTGCGCCACGAAGTTGGGCGAGCAGCGGGTCGCGTACCTGTTCAACGGGTCGGTCGAGGACATCAGCGTACATCTGGCACCAGAACGCCGACTGCGCACCGCCGCCGAGGAGGCGAACGGGCGTAAGTGTCCGTCCCGCGAACTTTTCCACGAAGCCAAAGAGCCACGCGCTGTTTGCCGCGACGCCCTCCATCACGGCGCGCACGAGATCTGCGGTCGTCGTCGTCACCGACAGTTTGGTGAACCCCGCGCGAATCTTCTTGTTATCGATAGGCGAACGCTCCCCCGCGAGCCAGGGCGTGAAGAGCGCTCCACGAGCTCCCGGCGGTGAGCTCGCCGCAAGCGCGGTCATCTCGTCAAAGGTCATGCCCGTTCCCGTCGCGGTAAGCACGTCACGAAGCCACTCGAGTGCTCTCGCTCCCGTGTTTTGGCTGTTGATGACAATGTAGGCATCATTGGAGAGTCCGGGCACGGACGCGATGGAGTGGCTTATGTCCGTCTTTTTCTTCGCAACCGGACAGCTGATCCACGACGTCGTCGAGAGCGCAAGATGCGTGTCATAGATGTTCGTCGCGCCCGAGCCGAGCGCGGCCGCATGGAGATCGGGAATGCCAGTAACGACCACGACGTCGCTTGAGAGACCCAACGCTGCGGCGGCGTCGGTGGCCACGGTACCCACGATCGAACCGAACGGGATGAGCGGCGGTAGCTTCGCCCCGTCGAGGCCCATCATCGCGACCAAACCTTCGTCGTACCGGTAGTCATCGAGGCGCCGGTTGTCGGTGAGCCACCACGCGAGTCGCGACGCGTGCGTTGCCGTGGCGACCCCGGTCATACGCATCGTCAGATAATCAATCGGTTCCATGTACCAGCGCGTCTTCGCAACAACGTCGGGACATTCGTGCTCCAGGTACAAGATGTGGCCGACCGGGTCGTCGCCAGCCGTTGAGGGCGCACCTCCCGTCTTTCGGATGAGCGGCAGGACCTTTCGCGGGTTATAGCCCTGAAGCCAACCGCCCACGGCTCGGCGCGCATAGCTCGTCCCTCGCGTGTCGAGCCAGGTCAGGCACGGCCCGCAAGGATGTCCATTCGCGTCGACGGGCACGGTGCAGGCGTACATGCCTGTCACCGCAACCGCCCTGACACGGGCGGCCGAGTTGAGAGAGGCAATCAGCCGCCTCGAGGAGGAAGCGATGATCGTCCACCACTCCTCAGGGTCCTGGGTCGCAGCACCGTCCTCGGTAAAGCACGTCTCGACGTGATGGACCTCGTGGGAGAGGATCTCGCCCTCAAATGTGACGAGCGCGATCTTCGGGCCCCCGCTGCCGAGGTCGATGCTGAGACAGAGCTCGGCTTCATCCATCAGGACGGAACGGCGGACTGCTTATCCATCATCTCGGCCATGAAGAACTTGATGAAACTGTCGGCCTCTTCGGTCATTCCGCCGGCGACCCCGCCGTAGATGGCGCCGGACTTCGCAGATTCGTCCCGATGATCCTGCGCGTACGCGACCGCCTCTGCGAGATCGTCCCTCCATCGTTCAACAACCCCCGGTTGGGTCTGGGGACGAGTGACAGCCATGTGCAGCGCATTTGGGTACTGCTGACCGTTCATGCGCCACCCCCGTAGACGCAAGAAGTCGTTGACGAGATAGATATCGAATTCATCTGAGGTGAATGAAAAGAGAAACGTGGGCTTACCCATAAGGCGCAGCGAAGAATGCTCGCGCACCGCCGCCTGCATCGACATCGATGTCGCGAAGATCTGCTCCGCGTATTTCCGATAACCCGAGCGACCGAGGTGCACCATTGCGGCCCACGTCGCGGCGAGCAGACCACCGGAGCGAGAGCCGTCCATGCCCGGCGAGCAGTACTTTCCGCCCGACCAGTCCGTCAGATAGAAGTACTGATCGTTGCGCAGTGACTGGTCGGCGAAGCACAAGACGCTCGTGCCCTTGAGCGCGTATCCGTATTTGTGGGTATCGGCAGAGATGGTTGTGACGCCGGGGACCGAGAAGTCGAAGGGGTCGATGTCGTAGCCCAACTCCCGTCCGAAGGGCAGAATGAACCCACCGAGGCAGCCGTCGACGTGGAGACCGACACCTCGATCGAGAGCGATCTCGCCGAGTTCGACGATGGGATCGATCGTGCCGTACCCGTAGTTGCAGGCGGAGCCGACCAGCGCCACCGTGTTCTCATCGATGTTCGCTCTCACCCAATTGAGATCGACTTGCGTCGTCACGGGGTCAACCGGTGCGATACGCACTTCGACGCCAAAGAGATGACCCGCTTTAGAGAACGCCGGGTGCGCGGTCTCTGGTTTGATGATGTTCGGGCGACCGCGCGTGGGGTGGTGTTCACGGTACGCGAGAACGGCGTGTGCGATCGAACCCGATCCACCCGACGTCAGAAGACCCACGGGCGTCGTCTCGGAGAGCGCCTTCGCACCGAGCAGATCGAGCGTCATGGCGACGACCTCGGCTTCGAATTTGGTGTTGCTCGGACAGAGATCGCGCTGCAGCGAATTAACGTAGGAGAAGTACGAGAATGCTTCGTTCAAGAAGTCGTAGTGTTCGTGATCGCCGCAGTACATCGTGCCCGAGACCTGGCCCGTTTCCCACGCCGGATTCTCCTCAGACGACATGGTCGCGAGCATGGCGAGGACCGTCTCCTTGTCAGTGCCCTCTTCGGGAAGCGCCCGATGTATCTTGAACTTGTCTTCGTAGGGAAATCCGCTCATGCCCCTCCTCATTCGCTTTACTGAGCGTAAGCGAGGTCGGCGACCCGTTGCGGCTGGGAGGCGTTAGACGTGAAGAGACGCGCGCGCGACTTCTCCAACGGCTTCGGCCACCGCGCTCACGACGCTCGGGTTAAAGACGGTCGGCACGATGTAATCGGCGGAAAGTTCGCTGTCCTTTACGACGCCAGCGATTGCCTTTCCCGCAGCGATCTCAATCTCCTCGGTGACCTTGGAAGCGCCGACGTCGAGCAAGCCCCGGAAGATTCCCGGAAACGCGAGCACGTTATTGATCTGGTTGGGCTCATCGCTGCGTCCTGTCGCGACGATCGCCGCGTGTCGACGGGCAATAACTGGATCGATCTCGGGATCCGGGTTCGCGAGGGCGAAAATGATCGAATCCTCCGCCATCAGCTTGATCTGATCTTCTTCGACAACATTCGGTCCAGAAACGCCGATAAAGACGTCGGCGCCCATCAAGGCGTCACTCAACGATCCCGTGCGCTTTTCTTTGTTGGTGTGCCCGGCGAGCCAGCGGCGTTCTTCATCGAGGTCCACGTCGTGCTCGTCGAGGATGCCCTCGCGATTGACCCCGATGACGTCACCCACGCCCACTTTCAACAGCAGCTTGCTGATCGCAACACCGGCGGCGCCAACGCCGAGCACGACCACGCGAATATCGCTCATCTCTTTTTTCACCACGCGCAGCGCATTCAGCAGCGCGGCGTAAACGACCGTCGCCGTGCCATGTTGATCGTCGTGGAAGACGGGAATATCGAGCAATTCACGAAGACGCGCTTCGATCTCGAAGCAGCGCGGCGCCGCGATGTCTTCGAGGTTGATCCCGCCATAGACGGGTGCGAGGCACTGGACGATGCGTACGATCTCGTCGGTGTCTTGCGTGTCGAGGCAGACAGGCCACGCGTCGATGTTGGCGAATCGCTTGAACAAGAGCGCCTTGCCTTCCATCACCGGGAGCGCCGCTTCCGGCCCAATGTTGCCGAGTCCGAGCACCGCCGATCCGTCGGTGACAACGGCCACCGTGTTGCGCTTGATCGTCAGCTTTCGCGCCAGCGAGTGGTCCTTCGCGATCGCGCTGCAGATGCGCGCGACGCCGGGTGTGTAAGCCATCGAGAGGTCATCGCGCGTCTTCAGCGGAACTTTTGGCTCCACAGCGATCGTGCCGCCCAGGTGCATGAGAAAGGTTCGGTCACTGATGGCGTGCACGTGTGCGCCACGAACGGAGTTGGCCGCCGAACCAATGAGCTCGGCGTGTTGCTCGTCGATCGCGTTGCACGTCACGTCAATGACCATGCGCCCGTCGATCGGCTCGACGACGTCGAGGGCGGTCACGAGACCGCCCGCTTCGCTCACCGCAGTCGCGATCATGGGAATGTCCGACGCGCTCGTCAGCGCAACTCGCATCGTGATGGAATAGGACGCGCTGGGGATGCTCATCGTGTTTTCGGCCTTTCGAATGCTGATTTCGAGGTTACCGCTGGCGTTGTGAGTGCACAAAACGCCATACCTTTGATCGAAGAGATCATGTAACGTCCGAGTGAGCCCGCGTTGGGCCTGCGAAAGGTGGCAATCGTGTCCGACGAACAGCCCCGCTACGGCGAGCCCGGTGGTACGCAATTTCCCATCACGACTGCCCTCCAGTTTCCCGATCGATCAGTCGACAAAAGCCTCGGCATGGTCTTCGGCGTGGTCGTGCGTTCAATGGGCCTTGCGAGAGGAATTGGCGCCAGCATCAAGGCGCTCGCTGGCGGCGAAGTCAAGCAGTACACGCGCCTCGTCGAAGACAGCCGGCGCCACGCTCTCGACCGGATGATCGACAACGCGAAGCTTCTTGGAGCCGATGGCATCATCTCGATGCGCTTCGACTCCTCCGAAATGGGTCAGTCCCTGACCGAGATCGTCGCCTACGGCACAGCGGTCAAACTGGCTGACCACTCGTAGTTCATGGGTGCAGTCATCGGGATCATCATCGTCGTGGTCATCGTTTGCTTTTTCGTCAGCATCTTCATCCGACGCCACGGCGAGTCCGATCGACCTCGCCCCGACTGGAAACGCACGGAAGAGGTGTTCAATGATCCCTCAACCAACCGCGTCATGAGGGTGTGGCTGGACCCTGTTGGCGAACGTCACTACGTGCCCGAAGGAAAGTAGAACGCAGTCGATCGCCGTAAGAAAAGAGGCAGTCATGGACGTGAAGGATCTCCTAGGAAAAGTTGCCGATCACATCTCTGTGGGTCGTGCCTTCGGTCCCGCGTATGAGAAGGATGGCAGCCTCATTATCCCCGTCGCGCTCGTCGCGGGAGGGGGAGGCGGCGGGGGGAGTCACGCACCCGAGTTCGACGCTTCGCTCACTGGCGACTCCTCGAAAAACCACGATGCATCCGTTACGGGGTCAGGTGGAGGTTTTGGCGGCGTCGTGCTACCCGTTGGCGTCTATGTCGTGAATGGGGAACGCGTTCGCTGGATGCCCGCGGTCAACGTCACGTTGATCGCGCTCGCCGCCGTGGGCGTGCTGCGCGTGGTTGCGTCCTCTCAAGCGACGTCCCGGCGTCATCGACACTGATCTCCCAGAACTGGACGTACCTATCAACGTGACTCACCCCGCGCTTCACTAACTTCACTCACGTGATGAGCGATGCAACGAGTGCCACCGTACGAGGCAATGCGCGAGTCGTTGGGGTACTCCTCCAGTGCCTTTCAGTGGTGACATTGGTCGCTACCTTCATCGTCGCGATGGTCATTGCTCAACAAGGTCAGCAACTTCTCGGTCTGACGGCGACGCATGATCCGGCGCCCTGGATCATCCTCGCGGCGGGCGTGAGCGCGTCCCTCATGTTCGCTGGACTTGGGTATTCGCTCGCCGTGCTCTGTGCCATCTACGACCGGCAAGGGACACTCGATCCCGCACGCGGCGGGACCAGTTCGTCTGCGTTGAAACCTCAATCAACCGACTGGCGAGCAGCGCGCTCGCTCAATGTCGTCTCGCGCGCAGCGCCAGCGCCAAGAGCGATCGCAACAACGCCGGGCGAGAATGCAAGCGCAACGTCTGTCAACGCACCAGTGGCGCCACAAGGCGCACTCTGGAGGGCGCTCACCAAGGAGCGTCACTTGAGAAAGTCGCGCGGCTAAGGAACGCTCGGCGAAGAGTTCGCCGCCTGGCCGTCAATTGCCATCCGCAAGAGCTGTGCGAGTGCCGCGCGTTGCTCCGGTTTGAGCGCTCCGAGCATCTCGTCTTCAAGCGTCTGTTGTGCGGCTTCGGCATGTTCGAGTGCCTTGCTGCCCGCCTCGGTCATTGAGACGATGTGTCGGCGGCGATCCGCGGGGTCACGGCGT
>DASXEU010000117.1:0-3133 GCA_036489935.1 Acidimicrobiales bacterium | reverse complement strand
GGAGCTCACGTTCCTGCGCGATCTGCCGGGCTTTAAGGGCGCGCGCCACTTCGTCGTCGAGCCACTTGGCGAGGACGACGAGGGCGTCTTTGCGCGCCTTCGTTGCACCGACACCGTGCTCGTCGCCGGGGCAACGCCGTTCGATGATTTGCGACTGCTCGTGACGTCGCCGGGCATTCTCTGGCGCGACTACGAAGTCGAGCTCGACGAAGGGATCGTTGCCGACCTAGAACTCGATAGCGCTGACGACGTGATGATGCTCGTGATCATCCATCCGCGCCAACCGCTCTCCGCTTCCACCGCAAATCTCTTTTCGCCGATCGTTGTGAACCGTCGCACCGGCAAGGCCGACCAGTTCGTGCCGGCGGGAAGCGAGCAGGAAGTCGGCTGGAGCGTCGTGACGCCGCTTCCTCTCGACCGGGAGGACTGACGTGCTCACCCTGACGAGAGAAGTTGGACAGAAGATCGTCATCGGTGACGACGTCATCATCACCGTCGTGTCGGTCTCGGCCAACGGGCGCGTGCGTCTCGGCATCGAGGCACCGAAGCAGGTTCGCATCGATCGAGAAGAAGTCCTCGAGCGGGTCCGACAGGAAAACCTCGAGTCGGCGAACGCTCCCGACGTCACGGTCGACACGGCCGCGTGGGCTTCCTACGGCGCCCGGCGCGCGAACGCGCGAGCGAAATCTCCCGACAGCTGATTCCTAGAGTTGCAAGTCGCGGAGTTCGACGCCAAGGTTGTAGAGACCTTGGTGGATGAGCTGCGTGACACGTGAACGGTCGACGCCGAGGATGTCCGCTACCTCGCTCTTCTGGAAACCTTCCAGGTAGTGCAATACGAGCACCTGTCGTTGACGCTCCGTGAGTCGAAGCAGCGCCGCTTTCACTTCTTCGCGCAGCATTGACGATTCGGCGCCTTCGCTGGGTTCTGGCCGCGAGCTCGCGAGCAGGCGCACGGAACCTTCACCCGCGATCGAGAGCGGCACGAGGTAGCTCGACGTGGTCGCGAGGTCGGCGAGTTCTACGACCTCGGAGAGAGTCGTGCCAAGATACTCCGCTATCTCGTTGGCCGACGGTGTGCGGCGCAGTTCAGATTCGAGCGTCTCGCGAGCGACCTGGTACGTGCGCACGCGCGCGCGCATGCGCTTTGGCAAAAAGTCATCACGGCGGAGTTCGTCAATGATCGCACCCTGAATACGGGTCGTTGCGTAGGTAGCGAACTGAAAGCCCTGTGAGTCGTCGTAGCGTTCAATGGCGTCGAAAAGTCCAAACTGTCCGCACGAGCACAGCTCTTCGACGCTTTGCATTGCGTGCATACGATTCGCGACTCGACTTGCGACTAAACGTACGAGCGGTGCGTAGAAGAGAACGAGTCGATTGCGATCGTCAATGGAACGCGTTTCGTAGTAACGAGCCCATAGCGTGTTCGCTCCGATCGCTTCCCCGTTGCGGGCGTCAGAGCCGAGTGACTCACCCTGAATTAACACTGTGTATCCCCTCGTTTCGGCAGCGGGACGGCTACGTCGTGACAGTTACTCTGGTTAAGTATTACATTTCACAAGTCAAGAAATCAATATGACAAAGCGACTACTTTTCGCTGGTCAGACCGGTCAGATTCGGCCATCGTGGGTGTATAAAAAATCGTTCATTTGGTGACAATTTCGTGATCGGCATTTAACGCGCTCGTCACATTCGTGCGTCCTTGTGGGGCGTCGAACTTGGTGTTGTGACGCTGCAAATTTCCAGTTTCCTAGCGGCACGTCGTCCGTGGCAATCGCTAAGGCGTGGTGTGTCAATAGTGAGATGACGAGTGCGCGATAACGGGAGTGTCACGTGAGAACAAGAGTTGATAAAACTGTGTGACACGTCTTAACAATGCGGCCGTTACTCCATCCGTTCATCTGTGAATTGCGACACGCCTGCGTCGCGTCGCGTCGCGTCGTTTCGTATCGATACCCGAAGCGAGGGACGTTACGTCAAACGGCCGGCAATCGTCGCGACGGCGCCGACGGATATGAGCACGCCGTAGGTCTGAATCCAGGACCGTAGTCCCCCCGGTCGTGCGTAAGCGATCAAGCTTGCGAAGACGAGTCCAATAACACACGACGCCGCCACCGCCGCCGCACCTGCGGTGAATGTCCACGGAAGGGCCGGCACGATGATCGCGACGGACGTGGCGACGCCCATGATGAAGGCCAGGCGTAGATCGCGCTTGGGGTCAGAGAGGTATTGGCTGGCGGCCATGCCAAAGCCTTCGGCGATCAGCAACCCGATTGCGGCGGCAAGGACAACTTTTCTGCCGTGTCCCATGGTCGCGAGGATGAGCGCCATGGTCGCGACGAGTCCATCGGAGGCCCCGAAAATCGCCGTCGTTGTCGCTTCGGACATCTTCTTCATGCTCGACTTACCTGACGGCGGGCATGACGTCACTCGCGATGAGGTGGACGTGGTCAAGATCCTTCATGTCGAGCACCTGTAAGTAGAGGCGAGAGAGTCCGAGTTCGCCCCACATGTGGATTTTTTCGATCACTTCGCCAGGCGTTCCCGCGATACCGTTCGCCTTCAGCTCGTCGACCTCGCGGCCGATGTTGGCTGCCCGCCGGGCGACGTCGGCGTCGGTGGCGCCGCAGCACACCACCTGGGCAACGGATCGGAGTAACGACTTCGGATCACGACCGATCGCCCGGCAGGCGTCGTCAACGAGGTCGAACTGCTTCTTCGACACCTCATACGACGAGAAGGCAACATTGAATTCGTCGGCGTACTTTGCCGCGAGTCGCGGTGTGCGCTTGGCCCCGTGTCCACCCACGATGAGCGGAGGACGAGGCGACTGGACGGGCTTAGGCAGCGCGGGACTGTTAGTGAGGGTGTAGTGCTTCCCGGAGAAGTTATACGTCGAATTGGCGTCGGTCGTCCAGAGACCGTTGATGATCTCGAACTGCTCTTCCAGCCTCTCGAAACGCTCCCCGAGCGCAGGGAACGGAAGACCATAGGCGGTGTGCTCCTCGTCAAACCAACCGGCCCCGAGGCCGAGCTCGACGCGACCACCGCTCATGGCATCGACTTCGGCGACGGAGATGGCGAGCACGCCGGGGTACCGGAACGTGGCGGCGCTCAACAGTGTCCCGAGGCG
>DASXEU010000071.1:0-9511 GCA_036489935.1 Acidimicrobiales bacterium | reverse complement strand
GTCAAACAGGTCCGTGTCGTCGACGACATCGTTGTCGTCAGACTCGCGCGTCACTTCTAGGTTGTCGCGCACCGCTGTCTCTTCCATGATGCCCCTCTCATTGAAGTGCGTTGGCCGCGGGTCGACCAAACGAATCACCTGGCTCAGTATCCGTTGCGTGCGCCACGCTGTCAAGCCTCTTTTGGTATCAGTCGAACACTTGCTCACGAGGAATACATGAGTTCAAAATGAGAATTCGGCGCAGTGTGTCAACGACCCGCCGTCGGATCTCTTTGTGCGACATAGTGATTCGTTTTTCTCGACGAAACGAACCACCAACGATGCGTTTTTCGGTGCTGTTTACACCGTGCACTGCATTCTCCAACTCTCAGAAATTTGTAAGCGACGTGAGGCGATCGCGACGGTTGTGAAATCAAAACGGTATTCGTCATCATGAAGATCAGCGACAACTTTTCGACACCTCGCAAGTCGTGCGTAGTGCCTTCAATATTCCTGATTGAGGCGCAGATTCTGGCCATCTCACGACGCTGCACCGTGATTCGCGAGAAGAGTTAACGACAGAGCAACGATGACACGCTGGTGTGACACTTACCCATTCCTATGCTTCCTCTCCGACGCATCACTCGTCGCATTCGATCACTCGAACTTGATACGCACTGGCGTCCCGCGCGATCGATCTCGCGCTAAATGTGGTGATGATTCTTTTACGTGTTTCTCAGATTGTTGTAATTGGAATTCGTAACTCACTCACGTAAGGTTTGAAAAGTTGCACGGCGAGATCCGCTGATGCAGCAAGCGAAAACGACGGAGGCATCATGGTTACTCTCGGCGTAGTGTTCCTTGTCCTTGGATTCCTTTTGGGAGTTCCTATTCTCTGGACGCTCGGAGTTATCTTGCTCGTCATCGGAGCTGTGTTGTGGCTCATGGGCGCCGTAGGGCACGAGATTGGCGGACGACGTCATTACTACTAAGCGACTGCTCGCAGTTGCACCAGGTTGAAGGTCAGCAAGAGAGGAGAAGCGGATGGTAGAGAAGTCGACAAGCGCGAAGCGTTCGGTAGCGAAGGCGACGGCGCACGCGAAGAACGCCGCGGAAGTGGCGAAGGGTCGCGTCAAGGCGACCGCCGGCAAAACGACGGGCAACCGTCGCGTGCAGGCCGAAGGAAAGATTGAAGAGATCAAGGGACGGGCGAAGCAAGCCGGTCAGCGAGTGAAAGACACGCTGGAGAAGTAACGCAGTGGTGGCGAACGCCATCGCGCAACCAGCACGGAGCCGACGAGTGAGCGACACTTGGTAGTTGCCAGCAGTTCCGGCAAGAGACGCCGCACTCGCTCGGGCTCCGCACGAACGCCGCGGGCCACATCCCCGGGCCGACGGCGTGCAAATACCTCAGCCCCGTGGCTGAGGTATTTGCACGCGCTGGGACCAGGACTCGTCACGGGCGCATCCGATGATGATCCCTCCGGTATCGCCACCTACGCACAAGCCGGTGCTCGCGGCGGCCTTTCGTTCTTGTGGACTGCGCTCCTGACATTTCCGCTCATGGCCGCCGTGCAAGAGATATGCGATCGCACGGCATTGGCGAGTGGATGCGGTCTCGGCGAATTGGCGACGAAGCGCTTTGGGCGCACCGGTCGAACGGTCATCGCTTTCTTGCTCGCCGTGCTCGTGGTCGCCAACACGCTCAACATTTCGGCCGACCTCATTGCTGTCGGTTCGGGAATGACGCTGCTCCATGCCGGACCGACGTGGATTTGGGCATTGATCGCCGGCACCTTGATCACCATCCTGCTCGCCCTCGACAGTTTTGATCGTTTAGCCGTCGTCTTCAAGGTGCTGTGCGCATCATTGCTGACCTACGTCGTCGTTGCGATCATTGTCACTCACCAGTGGGTAAGCCTCGTCGAGCACACCGTGGTCCCGCACATCAAGTTCACGAAGAGCTACATCGCCCTGTTCGTCGCGATCCTCGGTACGACCATTTCGCCGTATCTTTTTTTCTGGCAAAGTGCTCACCGCCTTGAAGAGATGCGCGAAGAGCCCGAGGGTGGATCTGATCCGCGCCCACTCAAGCGAGTACCGCGCGCACGCGCTGACCTCAAGATACGCACGAGCAGAGTTGACGTGTTTTCCGGGATGGCGTTCTCCAACCTCGTGATGTTCGCCATCATCGCATCGGCGGGCGAAACGCTACATGTCCATCATCAGACCAATATCCAGAGCGCGGCTCAAGCAGCAAAAGCGCTGCAACCACTCGCCGGGCACCTCGCGACCGTCGTCTTCGCGCTCGGTTTCATCGGCAGCGGGCTGCTCGCTATACCCGTCCTCGCGGCGTCCGCATCGATTGGCTTCGCCGACCTCTTCGGGTTCGAATGGGGATTCTCTCGAAGTGTTCGACGCGCTCCGTTCTTCTACTCGCTCGTCGCGCTCGGCACGGTAGGAGGAACGCTCTTAAGTCTCTTGCACGTGAACCCGATCAAGTTGCTGGTGTTCGTCGCAGTGATCAACGGCGTCACCGCGGCGCCGTTTCTGATTATCGTCATGCGAATATCGTCGAGCGCGGCCCTCATGGGTCGTTACGTCAATGGCAAACTCGCCACGATGCTCGGCTGGCTGACCGTCCTGCTCATGGGGGGCGCTGCGGTAGCGGTCTTCGTCACCGGCGGCATTTCGTTCTAGCTACGCCCATCCTGCAGCGCAGCTAGGCGACAATCGCCGAAGTCTCGCCGAGCTCCTCTTTCGGCACTCTGATCGCCGCGACCGAGATGATAAAGGCAATAAAGGTAATGCCCGCGGAAACGAAGAACGCCGTTGTGTAGCCGTGCGTCGTCGCGATGTTGCTGGCCGTCGTCGACAGATGGTGCGCGCCGTGCTCTTGGGAGTTCGTCGCGTCGATGGCAACAGTCGCGAGCACCGCGAGTCCGATCGCACCGCCCACCTGCTGCATGGTGTTGAGCAGCGCCGATGCGAGACCCGCTTCTTCGGCCTTCACGCCCGAGACGGCCGTCAGCGTCAAGGGGACGAAGACGAAACCGAGACCCAGCGCGATCAAAATGAGCGGACCGAGAATGTCGAGGTAGCTGCTCGTCACTGTGATGCGCGTGATCCAGAGCATGCCCACGACGGCCGCGGCCGAGCCCACGACGAGTGGTACGCGAACGCCGATTTTTGACACCAGCTGTGACGTGAGTCCCGCCGCGATGATGATGCCGATCGTCATTGGCAAGAAGCCCACGCCGGTGCGGATCGCGCTCCACCCCAAAATGTTCTGCAGGTAAAGGGTCAAGAAGTAAAAGAGCGAGAACAGGGCGATGCCGATGCAGAGCATCACGGCAAAGCTCGCCGAGCGATTTCGGTTGCTGAAGATGCTGAGCGGCATCAGCGGCTCCTTGCTTCGCCGCTCGATCAACGCAAACGTGACGAGCAGCACGACCGCCACCGCCAACGAAATCAGCGTGGACAGACTTGACCAGCTGTGGCTCGACGCGTTCGAGAGTCCGTAGACGAGCGCGAGCATGCCGCCGGTTGCGGTCACGGCACCGGGCACGTCGAGGTGACCCGAGCTTGACTCTGATTCGCTGAGCGCCCGCGGTGCGAGAAAGAGCACAACCGCGGCAATCGGCACGTTGACGAAGAAGATCCAGCGCCACGAGACGTAGCTCGTGAGGAGTCCCCCGAGCAGCAGGCCAACGGCACCGCCGCCACCGGACATCGCGGCGTAGACACCCATCGCCCGGTTGCGCGCGCGACCCTCGGGGAAGTTGGTTGCGATGAGCGCCAGTGCGGTCGGGGCCGCGATGGCCGCGCCAATCCCCTGTAGGCCGCGAGTAAAGATGAGCCAGACGTCGTTCACGGCGAAGCCCCCGAGCAGCGACGAGATTGCAAAGACGGCAATACCGAGCATGAACATCCGACGCTTGCCGTAGAGGTCGCCGGTGCGACCACCGAAGAGGAGAAGTCCACCGAAGGTGAGTGAGTACGCGGTGACGAGCCACTCAAGGTTCGCCGCCGAGAAGTGCAAGGCGTGGTGGATCGTCGGTATGGCAACGTTCACGACCGTCGCGTCGAGGACGATCATCAGCTGCGCACACGAGATCACGGCGAGTGCGAGACCGAGGTGGCGCCCTTCGAGTTCGCCACCCGAGAGTTCCGTTTCTTCCTTCATGGCCATGAGGGGGCCTTTCTACGTGAGGGGATCGGGCGTGATCGCCGCTGCCTGCACCAGCGGAAGTATGACCTGATCGATGATGGATACGAAGAACTGCTCGTCAGGGACTGCGCCCATGACGATGACGCGATGCAAGACGAGCGCCGGCAGAATCGAGACCACGGTGTCGAGGTTCTTCACCGGCGCAATCTCCCCACGAGCAACCGCTCGCTCGAAGATGATTTTTAGCGTGGCGAGGTGTGGATTCACCAATCGCTCGTAGAAGACGTCACGCAGCTCCGGGTCGCGCGGCAACGCGCTCACGAGCCCGATCATCACTTGGGAATCGAGCGGGTGTTCCTTCGCCGCGCTCGCCTGCAACGCGAGTGAGGTGAGGTCACCACGCAGGTCCCCGGTGTCGGCGACAACAAAGTCTTCCTTCTGCGACATCAGCGCATCGACCACGAGTTCGGCCTTGCCCGACCAGCGTCGGTAGATCGTCGCCTTGCCCGCTCCCGCGCTCGCGGCGATCTTGTCGACCGTCAGTCGGTCGTAGCCAATCTCTGCGAGCAGCGTGAGTGCCGCAACGCGTAGCGCGTCGTCGCGCGACGCGTCAAGGTGCCGCCCGCCGAGGTTGCGCTCGCTTGCTGCTGCTTCGTTGCCAAGCTCTACATCCAATGCCATGCGGGATACGGTACCGGATAGTTCCGGAACGGCACCGTCTCGTCTCGACGCTCGCCATGGTCAGGGAGAACTACGGCCCGAGGGGCTCCGAAGTGAGTGGGGCGACGGTCTGGTGAGTACAGCCCGTCGATTTGGTGAGTAGAGCCCGTAGAAACGGACCGGGGTGAAGCGCCCCGTGCGGTTTAGAAGACCTTTGAGTAGGCGATCGTCGAGCTCGGGATCTTCACGGTGAATGACTTGTCCCACTTCGTAAACGTCGTGCTGCTCTTACCTGACGTCGTCGACACCGATTCCTTGAGCGGCACGGTCGAGGAGCCAGAGGAGATCACGAGGAGACTCGTCGTCTTCGGTGACGTGCTCGTCGCGGCGGTCGTCCAGGTGAGCTGGTAGCCACCGGTTGACTTGTCGCGAGAAGAGAGCAACGTCGTGCCCTTCACGGCGGGCAAAAGCTGAGAGAACGCGGCCGAGGTCAAGTTCGTCTTGAACGTCGTGTACTGGCTCGAACCCTTCTTGATGGCGATGGACTTCGTGCCGACCTTCTTCGCCTCGGTCGCCGTGAGACCCATCAGCGAGACGAGTCCAGTCTTGCTACCGCTCAAGTAGGCGTAGGTCGGCGTCACGCTGATGGTGAACGTCTCGCCACCCTTTTTATACGTTTCGTAACCGCTACTCTTGCCAATGTCAGCGACGACAGTGCTGAGCGCCTTGTCGTCCTCGGTTGAGACGGCGATGTGCACGCCAGTCTGCTTGGCGAGGGATTTCGTGGCCGCGGTGATGACCGTCGCGGCGGTGGGGGTCGTGGCCGCCTGCGCGGAGAGCGAGAACCCGCCCGCGACGGTTGTCGCGATCATGGCGAGTGCCGAAAGTTGCAGGGACCGACGTCGAAGGATATTCATGGCACCAGCCTAGGGGGGCTGAGAGACCTGTTTATCCGCGCGCCGCCAACCGTCACGGGTTCGTAACGTGACTCATCAGGCTGAACGCTAGAAGCAGGTTGAGAGATCGAAGAGAAAGTGCTGCATGGTGCGGATGTCCTCAAGGAGCTCGTTCGGGCACGACTCAAGCTTTTCATCGCTCAAGATCCCGTTCGCGACAGCGGTCGCGCGAAGGGCCACCTGTATCGTGCTGAGCCAGGCCCAGGCCTCCGCGTCAGTAAGAAACTGCTCGCGCAGCGTCATTACGGACAGTTCCGCGTTCGAGGCGATGTCCTTGTCGCGCGCGAGCACCGAAAGTGGATCGTCGTCATCACTGCTCGGATTGATCGGGGCATTGAGCGAAAGATGCCACTCGTGATCGGGATCCCGTTCGGCCGCGAGCACATGAGCGAACACTTCTCGAATGATCTCTCGACCGGCGTCATTGAGACGGACTTCGATGCGGCCATCTCGGCGACGAACGAACAGCTTGCCGAGCATCAGGCGTCCTGCTCCACTGTCGACTGCAGCCCAGCGACCTGGAGTTTCACGCAGTAGGACTCTGCGCGCTCTCGCTGGCCCGACCAGACAATGGCCCGGCCCTCATGGTGAACGGTGAGCATCAGGTGCGTGCACTTGTTGTTCGGATAGCCGAAAATCCGCTTGAACACGGCAACGACGACCGGCATTGGCGTCACGGGATCGTTCCACACGATGACGTTCCACGGGCGCTCGGTGACGGTCGAGACGTCGGTCTCGAGGTCACGATCGAGCTCGCTCTTGGTCGCCGCGTTGCGGGCGGGCGCGAATGCAGGCATTCCACCAGCATCGCAGACGACCGACCTCGGTGAAAGGGAAGCACCCGTAGAGTGAACAGCGACGTGTCGCGCAACCTCTTCTCACTTGCTTCGTATCACGAAGCGCTGCAACGTCGTCAACTGCAGGCGGGCATCGCCATTCGACGCTCCGTTGGACTCGACGGTGCCCCACCCCCTCGCTGCGACGATCCACAAGAATCCTTCTGCGACGTCAACGGCATTGCGCGCGTCGTGCACCGTGAACTTCCTTCGATGCTGGTTGGCGGGCTGGGGTCGCTGTTCTTCCAGATGCTCCACCCTCTCGCAATGGCGGGCGTGGCTGATCATTCGCTCTACCAAGAAGACCCGCTGGGCCGGCTGCTCTCGACGGCGAACTTCATCAGTGCGACCACCTTCGGTTCACGCGACTCGGCACAAGCGGCCATTGATCGAGTGATCAGCGTCCACCAGTTCGTCCACGGCGTTGCCGACGACGGCCAGCCCTACGACGCGAACGACCCGCACCTCTTGCTGTGGGTCCACTGCGCGGAGATCTACATGTTCTTAAACGCATTTCGCCGGTTCGGCTCTCGCCGATTGAGCGACGACGAAGCGGACCGCTACGTCGCAGAGATGGCGCCGCTCGCCGAAGCGTTCGGCGTCGAGCGCGCCCCGAAGACGGTGCGCGAGCTTGAGGCGACGCTGCTGTCGTTTCGAGGTGAGCTTCGCTTGAGTACTGCCGGCGTGGAGGCTCGAGATTTCATTGCCTACGGGTTGATGGAGAGTCGCACGCAGCGTGCCGTCTACCGGTTGATGGTGCTCGGCGCGTGGTCCCTGCTCCCCCGCTACGCGCAAGAAACACTTGGAGTCCGTCGAAGCTCACTGTTCGACGATTTCGTGATCCGCCCCGCGACATCGCTGATGTGCACCGTGATGCGCCTCGCGGTACCGGGGCCGAGTCAGGTCGCGATCGTCAGTCCGCCGTCGACCGCGAGCACCTGACCGGTCACGTAGGACGTCGTCGCAAGAGCGACGATCACGTCGGCGACGTCGGCGGGCGTGCCGCTTCGCCGCAGTGGCGCGAGACCCTCGACATAGCTGCGAACGGTGTTCCAGTCCTGTGTCCAGGGAGTGTCGATCAGGCCTGGCGCGACGGCGTTCACGCGCACTTCGGGTCCGACCGCTTTCGCGAGCAGTGCCGTCAGGTGGTTGAGCGCCGCCTTTGACGCCGCGTACGGAATCGACGAACCAGTTGGTCGCAGTCCCGCTGCCGAGGACACGTTGACAATGGAGCCTCGATGTTCACGGAGCGAGGGCATCGCCGCGACGCTGAGCTGCCACGTGCCAAAGACGTTCACCTCGAAGATCTCACGCCACACGTCGACGCTCGCCGCGTCGAGGTCGCGGTGTGGAATCACTTTGGTCGTGCCGGCGTTGTTGACGAGGATGTCAAGCCGGCCGTATTTTTCGAGCACGGTCGCGACGAGTCGCTCGCAGTCGGCCGCGACGGCGATGTCGCCCTGCACGTAGAGAGATTCGTAGGTGGTGGAAGCAAGATGCTCCCCTGCTTCCACGCTGTGCGCCGAATTGAAGACAACGGTGTCGCCACGTTCTGCGAAGCGTCGCGCCGTCGCGAGCCCGATGCCACTCGTCGAACCGGTGATGAGGACGATGTTGCTCACGGGTCGCATCGGCGAAGTCGCCACGAGCCCGCCCAGTGCTGACCGGGCTCGAGCACCACCACGTCCTTGCCGCTGCGCAGCGCGTCGGGCGGACACGTCATTGGTTCGATGGCGACCGAGGTGCGCCGGCGTCCCTTTTCGTTGTGATCTCCCGTGTACACCTGGAGGTAGGGAAAGTTTCGGTCTGCACTCAACTGGATCTGGGCGCCGTTCGCGTCTTCCAGCGTCGCGACGGCTAGCCCTGAATCGTCACGCACGAGTTCGGTGAAGGTTATGTCGAGCTCGTGACCGCTCAGCGACTTGCGCTTGGCGAAATCGAGCGGACTTCCCGCGAGCGGCAAGATCTCGCCGGTGGGCAGCTGGCGGTCACTGACCGCGATGTACGCACGCGCGGGCACTTCGAGCATCGCGCCCTCGATCGTCGGCGTCGTGACCGACAAATAAGGGTGAAAGCCGACGCCGAAGGGAATGGGCACGCTGTCACAGTTCGTGACAGTCGTCGTCACCGTCAGTCCGAGCGATCCGAGGTGGTACGCGAGACTGATCTCGCTCAAGAACGGATATTCGGGTGTCGGGTGGAGCAGGAGCGAGAGCACGCAGCGGTTCTGATTGACGGCCTCGATGCGGAAAGGACGCCAGCGAACGAGACCGTGGATGGCCGTCTTGTGCACGACGTCGTCGATGCGTGGACGGGCAGGGCGGCCCGAGAACGACCACTCCCCCTCGCCGATTCGATTCGGCCAGGGATAGAGCACCTGACCTCGGGCGGCGGTCGGCACCTCTTCTCCAGCGAAGCCTTCGATGACGCTGACCCCGCCCTTCACGTAGGTGCGAAGCGTCGCGCCGACTTCGGTCACGACGGCACGCTGATCGCCGTGGGCGATCGCGATCTGTTCTCCAGAGGGCAGCATCAGCGGGGATCTTTCACGTTTTTCACTGGTACGTAACTTACGACAGTTAGCGTCTGAGCATGCGACTGCTACTCACGAATGACGATGGCGTGCTCGCGCCGGGCATGGCCGTCCTCGCCCGCGGGGTTGCGGAATGGATCGAAAAGGGCCCGACGAATGAAGTCCGAGAGGCAATTATTGTCGCCCCGAATCGGAACTACTCGGGCATGTCGTCGGCCGTCGGAGACATTTTCGAGCGCCCGACCGTCCACTATCGCCGCCACCACCTCGCGGGTGCGGAGTCAATTCCGACGTACGGCTTAGAAGCCCCGCCCGCACTGTGCGCGATCTTGGGCGCGCTCGGCAGCTTCGACTTCCAACCTGACGTCATTGTCTC